>JACHLS010000001.1 GCA_014204635.1 Sporosarcina luteola
TCCCCAGAGGGGATAAGCATGGAGGAGCCGTATGCGATGACCCGCACGTACGGATCTGTGAGAGGCGCATGAATTTATTCATGCGCCTACTCTATTTAGTCCATTAATTCTTGTTTACAATCCCTTTAAGTCCATGTGTCCTCTGGAAGGTTCGATTGACAAGATAAATACCGAATATGATGAACAGGCCGCCCGCTAGGAGTGAAGGATATAAGGGTTCTCCTAGTAGGAACCAACCAGATATGACGCCGAAGAAAGGAGCTAGAAACAAGTAGGCGCTTGTTTTTCCTGGATCACTTGTTGACAACAGATAATACCAAACAGCAAATTGCAAGATAGAGGACATTATACTTAACCATAACAAGAGGGAAATCGAATGGCCGTTTATAATGAAAAATGGTTGCTCAAATAGAAAACTGCCAACTAAAAGCAGTACTCCGCCAAACAGCATTTGATAAGTTGACAATACCCACGTATCGAAACTGTCGCCCCACTGTTTCACTAATAATGTCGCGAATGCCCAAAATACCGCTGAAAGCACACCGAAGATTTCCAATCTCAAATTTAATTTGAGCTCCCATGGTGATGATGACACCAATCATTCCTAGAAGAACGCCAATCCACTGATAAAATTTGTAGCGCGTTTTAAAGAATAGGGTACCGAATACTACAACAAGTAATGGATTAGTGAAAGTGAGAATGGAAGATTCACTGGCTGAGATGGTGCGTAAGCTCAGGAAGATGCATCCCATTACGCCTGCTGTTTGTAGTGAACCAATCCCAAACAGTTTAATCCAACTGATTCGAGATGTTGGATGAGGTCTCTTCATACTTATAACGATTACAGCCATCACAATACCAGCGAGTATAAAGCGAAGAGCTGCGAGCAGCAATGGGGATGAATAGGGTAACCCCATTTTAACGACGGCGAAAGAGGAACCCATTAAAAAAGTTGTGAAAATGGTTAGTACTGTAAATTTGATTGTTTTCATTCATTTGTCTCCCAACATATTATTAATGAATCATCTTTTTATTATTATAGTGCTAGGTTACTTCAACTTTTATCGAAATGTGGAATCCAGTTTAAAGAGTAAATATAGATTTGGCATCTATTAAAATAAAACCAGTTCCCGTATGAAATTTGGTTGTTGAGAGACGAAAAATTCAGTACAATGAATATTCCGATAGAAAGGGGTGGCAAGCTGTCACTCCTTATTTGGCTGGGTAGAGGGGGAATTACGTGAAAATTATTGAAGAAACAAAAAAATGGTTAGAGGGGTACGACCGCCCATGGGGAATTGCGGGCGGCTGGGCGATTGACCTATTTGTCGGCAGGACTACGAGAGATCATTCGGACGTTGAAGTGGCTATTCTACGTACCGATCAACAACGGCTGAAGACTCTGTTTGCCGATTGGTCGTTCCGGAAAGTGGTAAAGGGAGAGTTCCGAGAATGGAATGATGAACAGCTGGTGCTTCCTATCCACGAATTGCATGCGATACATAAAGAAACGGGAGATGAGTTGGAAGTCCTCTTAAATGAAGTGATTGCTGATCGTTGGGTATTCCGGAGAGATCCCACCATCACCTATCCCTCGTCTTCTCTGTTTTTGAAAACGAAAGAAGGAATGCCTTATCTGCATCCAGCTGTTGTGCTCCTCTACAAAGCGAAAGGGACACGGCCAAAAGATACAATGGACTTCCAAACAGCTTATCCTTTGCTAGAAAAACAGGATCAAAATTGGTTGCTCAACGCATTGCATATTCATACACCGGGCCATGAGTGGATCTCCCAAATGGAAGGTGATCTGGAATGAAACGCATAATGGTAATTGGAGTTTCAGCGGGTGTCGGTAAATCTACATTCGCCAGAAGGCTCGGCAAAAAGTTGAGGATTGAAGTGACGCATCTGGATCGCCTTTATTGGCAGCCGGGATGGAAGGAAACTCCGACCGCGCAATTTGTGCAAGCTCAAGAACAGATTGTCCAAGCAGAACAGTGGATCATCGAAGGAAACTACACATCCACGTTTCCTATCCGTGAACCGCATGCGGACACGATCATCTATTTGGAACTTCCGCTATATGTATGTCTGTATAGAGTACTCAAGCGCCGTATTCAATTTCATGGCAAGACACGCAATGATTTGACGGAAGGTTGTCCGGAGAAGATCGACTGGCCGTTCCTGCGTTTTATTCTGACGACCTACCGCAAACGAAAGAAGAAAATGAAAGAGCGCTTGGACCTTTATGCGACAGAGGGGAAAACGGTCCATTACTTACATTCCTCCAAGCAGATTGAGGAATACTTGGAAAACGTGTAATCACGCGATAATAAAGGAGGAGATCGCTTTCATCATTTGGTTTCGCCACTTACCACAGATACATATGAATTTGTCAGAATGGACCCCGTTCATCCAAAATGAATGGTATCGAAAACATTATATGAAGTTTGTCTATCTGCTTCAGGCGCTCCTTTTTCTGATTCCTAAATTTGTTGGAGCAAGTTTCAATTTTGATATCTTATACCTCATCCTAATAAGCATCATTGTCTTTATTATTCACGAATGCCTGCACATTTTGGTTATATACAAACTAGGAGATATTAGCCTAACATTTAGCGGAATATTCTTTTGGCTGCATACCAATGCCGTTTTATCAAAGACGAGATTTTGGGTGTTCATGAGCTTGCCCTTTATTGGTTTGTCGGTAGTCCCCGCGGTAATGTCGTTTTATGTATCGGGGGATCTCAAGTCAATCCTACTATGTATCAGCTGGATAAACACCATCATTTCCGCCGCCGATATTTACAATTCAGTTTTAATTGCAATAAAACCGATGAAATCCGTTTTTTGCAGAGGTTATTATCAAGTGAAGTCGTAGGGGGAGGAAAAGATCGATGCTCGTCATCGGTCTTTTCCTATTACCGCAACTGATCCCGCCCATAGCGTTTAAATAATATACTGTAAGCCATACCCGAGATGATGGAAAGAACAAGTTTAAACGAAAAATTGTCGGCAAGTCCCATGATCACATACCCTTTAAATTTCTGCCAAAGCGTCGCGTCTGGAACCTAGCAGATGATAGGAACCATGCCTAGTATGTAAGGAAGGCTGAGCCATACATAAGCAAGAATAAAACCGATTAAAAATGATTTTATATTCACATGTCCTACTCCATAGCGTTGCAAGTTTTTTGGTATTCATTCGTTTCCTATGCAACCTACTTATCACTATATACTAAAATTTCCATGTTGTTATCAAAATGATTCAACAAAAAAACCGGACAGGACAATGTTTCGCCTTATTTGTCCAATATCCGGGAATGAAGGGCTAAGCAACTTCAGTTATAAAGGTAAGCCTTAAAACGATTTACTTGTTAAAACCATCGATTGCGGCAAGTGGCTCTATTTCTGCAATTAGGTCGTATGTTGAACATCTCGTTGCTTCTACTTGTAAGTCGATGACTACTCGAGGTCATACGATTTCTTGATGTAACTCTAATTCTTCTTTGTCCACAACATTTTGCTCGAGAAGTCACCCGCATTCTGCTCGTGCGACGGCGGTTCCGGGAAGTCACCCGCATTCTGCTCGTGCGACGGCGGTTCCGGGAAGTCACCGGCATTCTGCTCGTGCGACGGCGGTTCCGGGAAGTCACCCGCATTCTGCTCGTGCGACGACGGTTCCGGGAAGTCACCGGCATTCTGCTTGTGCGACGGCGGTTCCGGGAAGTCACCCGCATCCTGCTTGTGCGACGGCGGTTCCGGGAAGTCACCCGCATTCTGCTTGTACGACGTTGGTTTCTTGTCGTAGCTCTTACTCTTTGCCCGCAGCAGCCAAATCGTGATGTGCGTCGAGCTCGGCTTGTTCCGCGATTTTTGCGGGACGTGCGACGTCGCCTGCTTGTTCGGTGCCGGTTACTCGTAGGATCTTGAAACAGAAAGTCATTTAATCCGAGTTGATTCGCTCTACCTATAGCTCTTTGAATTTCTTCCTCAAAAAAGAGTGACATATATCCACACCCCCCTCCTGTTTGACTGAAGAAGAAACACGGTGAAATTATGGCTTTTCAACGAATTCCTCCCTCCTATCTACCATACGTTCGCTGTTCTGAAGGAACAGAGTGAAGCGCACAACTTGACCTCATGCTTGCATAGAAATATTTACGAGGAGGCTTCATAGAAATAGGATAACGAGCAAAGGAGTGGTGTCGATCGAGAAGTTACCGGAGTACCGGCTATTTATTCACCCTCAAGATATGAGGGAATTACAGAGAGATATTTGGATTGATGATCCTCTTCCAGCAAAACTCGCGGTAAATGGGAAAAGGTATGAAGTGGATGTTGTGTATCGTGGTTCGCATATTCGTGATTTTCCAAAGAAATCGTATCAAATCTCCTTCTATAGCCCTTCAAAGTTTAGAAACGCACAAGTCATTCATCTGAACGCGGAATTTAAGGATCCCTCTGTAATGAGAAACAAACTATCTTTCGACTTCTTTCGTGACATCGGCTGTTTGGCGCCCCAAGCCCGTTTTGTTTCCTTGAATTTAAATGGAAAGAACGAAGGCGTCTATTTGGAATTGGAAGCAGTGGACGAAAACTTTCTGGCTAATAGAAGATTACCGGAAGGACCAATTTTTTATGCAGTGGATGGGGATGCTAATTTTTCATTAATGAGTGACTTGGATAAACAAGTGAAAAAATCGCTGTTAACAGGATATGTACAAACATACGGGACAAAGGAAGATGAAGATTATTTACGAGAAACGGTTATGAATATAAATACAATTCCGCGTGAAGAGTTTGAAAAGACTATCGTTCATTATGTGAATATAGATGCTTATTTACGATGGCTTGCGGGTGTCGTATGTACACAAAACTTCGATGGTTTTGTTCATAATTATGCGCTGTATCAACGCAGACAGACCGGTCAATATGAAATTATTCCTTGGGATTACGATGCAACGTGGGGCAGAGACGTAAATGGTGAAGAGATGGAAAGTGATTATTTACGTATCGAAGGTTTTAATACATTGACAGCCCGAATCCTCGATTGTAAAACTTTTCGTGCCCAGTATAAGAACTTGATGGAAAATATTTTACGGAATCAATTCACAGTAGATTATTTAAAACCTAAAATACAAACGATGCATGAGCAGATACGGCCGTATGTTCAATTAGACCCCTATAAAAAAGGAGGTATGGATCACTTTGACCGAGAACCGGACTATATCCTCAAATTTATCGAAGCCCGATCCGTGTATATCCAAAAAGAACTGCAATTTCTCTAATTGAAATTCTGTCATATATTTCTTCTAGTAACTGTTACGTATATTGCAGAAGAGGCTGTTTCTGCAAACTTTGTTTTTATGTAAAAAGAGATTATAGAATAATTTGTGCTACAATAAACGAAATCATTAAAAGGATATTGTTGTAAGGGGGGTATAATGCAATTGAATTCGGATCCAGGTTATAAGTCATTCTTTTGGAAAAGATTCTTTCCATTGTTTATCCCTATTCTTATAATTGGGGTGATTTCTGAACCCTATATATCCCAAAATCCGTTTCGCTCCCTCGAAGATTATGGAGAGTTTATTTTCTTTTTATTGTTTTACACTCTAGTTCTATTTGGATGGGCTGCCTTCATTATTTCAATGACTTGGAGAGTAAAACAGTCACGAAAATAAATTGTTTCCAAGTTTAAGAGACTTCACCAGTGGAGTCTTTTTTTTATGCCTTTACTATTATTTATTGGTCAAGTACCCGAAACAAACTGGTATGTCATTTCGGGTACTTAACGTATCGACGGTACGCTCTACTTAGCAGGGACTTGGAACGTTTTATTCTAGGAGAGCTGTTTGATGCAGAGCTGATTTACATCCACTGTTTCGACCACGCTTCAATCTCCCTCATGATCGGCGTTAAGGCCATCCCTTTTTCTGTTAATGAATATTCGATCCGCACCGGAGTTTCAGGATATACCGCACGAATGACAAACTCTTGCTGTTCCAATTCTTTTAATCGTTCAGTCAATGTTTTTCCATTTACGCCAAGTTTCTCGGTCATTGTACAAAAGCGTTGGGGACCGGACATCAGCTGGTATAAGATTAAGGCTGTCCAACGTTGGCTCAACAGCCCGACTGCTTTTTCGAATCGAGGGCATAATTCAAATTCATACATAGGTAGGTTCCTTTCTTATAAGTTCATATCTTGTTGACAATAATAATTATATCATATAAAGTTAGTTACATAAAGTAAGTAACTTACCTGGAGGAATTAACAATGAACTTTCATACATCCCCTTTCACCTATACGGGCGAAGTGCATTTATACGTGACGGATTTGGAACGCTCTCTCAAGTTTTATACGGAGGTCATTGGGTTCAGCATCATGGAACAGGGGGCATCGCATATTGTCCTGACGGCAGATGGAACGACACCGTTGTTGATCATTGAACAGCCTAAAGGCGTTAAACTGAAGGAATCCCGCAAATCGGGCTTGTATCATTTCGCGCTTCTCCTTCCAACGCGTGTGGATCTTGGGAAAGTACTGATCCATTTATCCAAATGTGGCATTCCGATTGGCGCATCGGACCATAGAGTGAGTGAAGCCCTTTATTTATCCGATCCGGACGGCAACGGCATAGAAATTTATTGTGACCGGGACCCTGCTAATTGGGAATGGAGTCATGGCCACGTCTCTATGACGACAGATCCGATTGACGCTCAAAGTATTGTGGCGGAAGTGGATGGTCCTTGGGAGGGGCTGCCTGCTGGTACGGTGATGGGACATATTCATCTGCATGTTTCAAACGTGGAAGAGAGTGAAGCGTTCTACCGGGCGCTCGGCTTTGTGACTGTCAGCCACTATCCGAATGCCGTGTTCATGTCGACGGGCAACTATCACCACCATATCGCTCTGAACACATGGAATGGCAAGGGGGCGCCGCAGCCTTCAAAAAACAGTGCGGGGTTGCACTCCTTCACGATCATCTATCCTGAAGACCAAACTTTAAATGACGCGGTGAATCAAATTCGCAGGTTGAATAGAGAAGTGGAGCAAGTAGACAATTATTACGTGACAGCTGATCCATCTGGAACAGGCATAATTCTTCAAGTTAAATGATGAATAGAGAGAAGGTGGCGATTTCACCAAGGACTATAGAGAGAAGAAAACTGTTGTCTCGATGGTATTATGGCCAAGTTGGTCAGCAGGCCTACTAAACTGCCGCTTTCATCCAACCATAGTTTAGTGAACAAATGATGTAATAGGTGGGAGATCAAATGTCTGCCCCAAAAATAGACTTTAGTTTACTTCTGAATCAACTTTTGATTGGGCAGAAAAGATATAGGGTTAGCGTTGGTGCCATACTTCGTTAAAAACACGTATTGATTGTTTTTCGGCAGTTTATAAATCCTCTATCTTACATCCAGGTATTTCACAAGATCATTCATAGAAGATGTGGTAATACTTAAGGAGTCTTTTAATTTCGTAGTTGGGTAGCTATTCCTGCTCCGACAGGAGGTACTGTGTATTGCGGGGCGAATTCCAGTGTCACTTTATCATTTGGTGCTGAATCATGGTTATTGGATGTTGCTGTTATGTGGCAGTGAGGATACAGTATAATACTCAGTAAATTAAAAGGATCTGCACCTATAGAGTTAGGAGCAGATCCTTTAATTATTTTCCTTTGGTACTGTTATTTTGGATACTGCTCATTTCGAAGCACTCTCCAAATCGAACGATTCTTCCATTCCGTCCCATTTTACATTTACTTTTATTGACTCGTCTTCACCAATCCAGTAAGAGCCTTTTGATTCGCCCCTAAAAGAAAAAGTCTTTTCTTTAGATGGTTCTTTAAAATGCTTTTTTACTTTATCATCGATTCCATTCGAATTTAAAGAAAATTCCAGTTCCTTCATAGATGATAAATCCTCTATAGACTTCTTGTATGTTAAAATAAGTTCATAGCTCTCTTGGGAATTTTGACTATTTTTACTCTCGGTAGTGTTATATATATATTTTGCTTCCCAATGATCACTTTCTCCAGTAAATATATATCTTTTACTATACGAATTGCTGCAAGCGCCTAATACTAAAGCCGCCCCTAATATTAAATATAACTTTAGTAATTTACTCAAAAATATACCCCCTTAAATACCTCTAAAGTATATAAAATTACTTAAGCTAAATTTGTCAGGTATATATAACATATTTCCTATTGTACTGTAATTAAAACACAAATATTTTAAATAAGCGATTTAATCAAACATTATGCATTAAAATTCTTCTGGTCAATATGACTCTGGTTTGTAAGTAGCCAATAATATTTGAACAAAATTATATACTAACTATGCTCGTATATGTTTACATTTCATCGATACTTAGAAAGGATCTGAGTTATACCTTAGAAATAAGCTCCTCTCTGCATATTACTTCTTGTTTATTATCAATCATAATTTTTTAAATCATATCCGTACATCCTTTCGAAATGATTTAATAAGGCTCTCTGAAGTTACATTCATCATCTCCAATATAAATCTTGGAGGTTTAGCGGAGATAAAAGGTTTAGATAATTTTTTGCCCTAGTAGTACAGACATATTACAACCTTCTCTCTTCTTCTATTGCTCAGGTCCGCTAATGGAAGAATTTTTTCCGTTCAGTGAAGATTGCAGTAAAATCCCTTCACATCAGCCGATCCCATAACAACATCAAACTCCAATTTTTTTGAAGAATGAATTGTCATTAAGTGGACCGCTTCAATATCAGGGTTGCGATTGCTCCTATGCAATCGTCTTTTTGCCATTCTTTTCGTATTTCGCTTCTCACCAATCTCTAATCTGGTTCACAGCAAGATCCAATTTGAGAGGAATAGTATAAAAGAACTTAGTAAAGAGAGGTTGTTAACAGAAGGAGGCGGTTTCTATGGCAATCGAGATTTTTTGCCGCAAGGAACAGAAGTATTTGATTACCCGCAAGCAATATGCGCAACTCATTGAGGAGATGGGCCCTCGCATGCGGAACGATAAGAATGGAACGGATGGACGGTATACAGTAACAAGCCTGTACTTCGATAATCCGGAGCATTCCATCTATTACGAAACGAAGAACAAGCTGAAATATCGTCAGAAACTGCGGCTGCGAGTGTATGACGAGGCGACACTGTCGAGTACAGCCTTCTTTGAAGTAAAGCAGAAGCATAACAAGGTCGTGAATAAAAGACGCTTGCTCATGCCGCTGCAAGAAGCTTATCGCTATTTGGGAGAGACGGATCCGGATCCGGTTGAATTTGAATCGACAAATCGTCAAGTAATGAAGGAAATTGATTATTTCCGGCGTTTCTATCATCTAGAACCGGAAATGGTCGTCAGTTACGATCGGCATGCGCTGCATGGCGCGGACAATGCAGATCTGAGGATGACATTCGATTTTAATTTGCGTTGCCGGAAAGAAGATTTAGCTTTGGAGCATGGACCGTACGGCGATCATTTCATTGACCCGGATCTTGTTGTGCTAGAAGTAAAGGTGGAGCACAGTGTGCCGCTTTGGCTGGCGCGCATTTTGCAGGGACTCGAATGTGAGCAGCGAAGCGCTTCGAAATTTTGTACGAGCACCGAGCTGCTGCATGAGGTAGCAGTTCCGCAAACAACAAAAGAACAGACAACAATTGGAGGAATGGAAGATGCATCAGATCAACAACTTATTTTCATTTAACGGAGTGGCGGGCGATCATTCTATCTGGATGAGCCTTGTCGCCATGGTATTAGCCACAATTCTTAGCTTGGTCATCACTCAAGTTTATAAGGCAACATTCAACGGAGAGCGCTATTCCCAATCGTTTGTTCATACGATTGTCATGATGAGCGTCGTTGTGTCGGTCGTCATGAACGTCGTTAGTGACAATGCAGGGGTGGCCTTCGGGTTATTCGCCATTTTTTCACTCATCCGTTTCCGGAGTGCTGTCACAAATGCTAAAGATATTGCGTACATATTTTTTGGATTATGTGTCGGTATGACTGCCGGCTTGTATCAATTCGAATTGGCTATTGTCCTGACTTTCTTCGCGAGCCTCGTCTTTTACTTGCTGTTCAAGTTTGATTATGGAAAAGGCAAGGACACGCAAATCCTGAAAGTGACAGTTCCGGAGAACTTAAATCACGAGGATCTGTTTGAGGATATTTTGAACGACATGACAGAGTTCCATCAGCTGCGCCAAGTGGAAACAACGAATCTTGGCACAATGATCCTTTATACATTTTCTATCCGAAGCAAGGTGGATACGCGAGATCAAGTGCTGCTTGATGCCATTCGCGAACGGAATGCTAATTTGAAAGTGTCATTATCGTATCTTTGATTTCCTAACTCCCGACATATTATCACGTCGGGAGTTTTTATTTTAATAAAAATCAAAATGTACGCGAGAAAAAGTTTTCTGGTACGTTGTATAGAGTGTAAAAGCTTTTACGACGTTGAAGGAGATTGCATATGAAATCGACGAATGACAATTTTATTAGGCGGCTGAAAAAAGGGAAAGAGGATGCGTTGGAATATGTCATCGATCAGTATTTGCCCTTGGTAAAAGGGGTTGCGTATAAGGTGCTCGGCCCTGTGGGGAATCAGGGCATGATCGATGAGTGCGTCAATGATATTTTCCTTTCTATCTGGCATAACGCCAAGAAGTTCGAAGGGGATGGGGTTGCTTTCCGGAAATGGATCTGTGCGGTCGCAAAATTCAGGGCCATCGACTATTATCGGAAAGCCGTGAATCAAAAGGAATTTTCATCGGATCAGATGGAAATCAATGCAGATCGGTCCGTCGAGGAACAGTTGATGGATAAGGAAGATGAGAAGGATCTGATCCGGCTAATTAACCAACTGGAACCGATCGACCGGCAGATATTCATGATGAAGTTCTTTTTAGGATACAAAACGGATGCGATTTCCGAAAAGCTTGGGTTAAGCAGAACGGCCATCGACAACCGGGTATACCGCGGCAAAAAGAAGCTTTCGGAAAAAGCGATGAAATTGAATCCAGGAGGTAATGCACTGTGAAGGATAAATCGATTTATGAGTTGTTAAATGAACTAGATCTGGATGAGACCGAATTTGAAGAGATGGATGTTACAGAAATCGACAGGGCGAAAGTGAAAAAAGAGTTGAATCGATTGATTGGAAAAAGGAAAAGGAGTAGCTGGAAGATGAAAACCGCGGCAGCAGTTGCGGTATGCGGGATCTCTATTGCGACGCTTGGCTTGGCGTTTCCGGCCTATGCGGGGAATATACCGGTCATCGGTGATATTTTTAGGTTTTTGGACAATGGGAAAACCGGTTTATATGATGACTATCAGGCTTATTCCAGTGCGATCAACGTGACGAGGGAAAGCAATGGCGTGAAAATTACATTGAATGATGCGATTTACGATGGGAAAACGGTCTCGTTAACATACACGATTGAATCGGAGAAGGATTTAGGTAACGAGCCTTGGATTAATGACTATCTGGATATAAAGGGGTCCGAAGGGATGGCCGGTTCCAACCATCTGGCGAAAGTGGGAGATCACCAGTATGTCGGATTAATAACAGGCAGCAACCTCGGGACGGATGAACTCGATACAGTCAAAGTGAAATGGAAAGTGGACGGAATTACGACGGAACAGTCGGATGAGAAAATAAAAGGGCATTGGAATTTTGCACTCACCCTTCAGGCATCAGACAACAATGTACAGGTCGTCAATCAAAGTGCACAACAGGATGGTGTAGAGGTGAAAATTGAGAAGATCACCGTGACGCCAATGTCCTTCATCGTCTATTATGATCAGTTGGTATCGAAAGAAGTAAGTGAAAAATGGCACGGCATTGATGCTGAAATTGAAATTAAGGATGATCTGGGGAATGTGTATCCGGGCGACGGAAATGGCGGTTCCGGAGATATCGAAGGTAACATGAGCTGGAGTAAAACATTTAAGAAATTGGATCCGAAGGCTACCAAGTTATACATCACACCAACCGTCAATCTATGGGAATACACGCCAGAAAATTATGGGGGCGTTGAATTTACGGAAGACGGAGAAGAAAAGGCAATCAGCATTCCAACAAAAGAAGGAAAAGGGCGAGAAGAGTTCACGCTCGAGGAGATTGTCGTAGAACTAAATAAATAATGCAGTAATAAACGGGAGCAGGGCTATCTCAAGGAGATGCTTTGTTCCCGTTTTTAATTGGAAATGAAACTTCCTTTCGACAGTAGACGTATTACACCGTATACTTAAACAAAAGACGTAGACGGTAAAGGACGTGAGACATTGACAAAAAAATTATGGTTCCAAGTAGGCGTCGGCACGTTGCTCGCCATACTAATCATCAAATATTTCATGGAAATCAGCTTTATTTTCGCTCCGATCGTTATTATTATTAAGGCGATCATCCTGCCCCTGCTGCTCGGAGGCGTCCTGTATTATATGACGGAACCGATCCAGCGCAAGCTCGAGGAACGGAATATCCCGCGGTGGGGCAGCATCTCCATCATCATGGTTGGACTGGCACTGCTTTTGTGGACATTTATCTCGATCGTCGGTCCGATTATAACGAATCAAGTGAACAACTTAGTCGACAACGCACCGACTCTCACAAAAGATTTCAATGAAGTGAAGAATAAGTTGTGGAACCAGAAAGAGGAACTGCCTAAGCAATTCCAGAAATCACTGGACAGTGCGGCAGAGTCTGCACAGACGATTGCTGTGAAGTTCGGTAAATGGATTGTTCAGTTCCTGCAATCATTCTTCCAAGCGGTCTTCTTATTAGTGCTCGTGCCATTCTTCTTCATTTTCATGCTGAAAGATCATGAGAAATTTGCACCGCGCATTTATGGACTCTTCTCTGGTGAGCGCCAACAGTGGGTCAAAAAAACGCTTAGCGACATTAACAACGTATTAAGTTCATACATTCAAGGCCAGTTTCTGATCAGTGCCATCCTAGCAACAATCATTTTGATCGGCTATTGGATTATTGGCCTCGAGTATGCTTTACTTCTGGCCATCTTTGCCTTGTTTATGAACCTGATTCCTTTTATCGGACCGTGGATTGCGGTAGCTCCAGCATTGATTATCGGCTACTTGGAGGACCCTAAAATGGTGATTTGGGTAGGAGTCGTTACGCTGATCGCCCAGCAGACCGACAGTCACCTCATTACGCCGAATGTTATGGGGAAAACGCTCGACATACATCCGCTAACCGTCATCACTGTCATTCTTGCAGCAGGAAATCTTGCCGGTTTCCTCGGCATCATCGTCGCGATTCCAGTCTATGCAATACTAAAAGTGATTGTAATGAATGTCTATGAGAGACGGAAAGAAATTAGGCGGGCAGCTACGAAGAATGTGTAGTTGAGTGTCTCGTCCTTTTAGAGGTATTATTTAGATAGTTATTTGTAACAACGTTTTGAGCCGTCATGAGGTCAGTATAGCTGATATTATGACGGCTTTCTTTCATTCCTTACTAGGATTCTTTTGAATTGAAATAAATGATGGAATCTCTATTATCTAGAGTGTGTCGTTACTTTTTAACTTCATAATGTAGTTCAACAAATTGATTGAAGTTCCGTATTTTTTTCAAAAAGAGGTTAGTTTGATAATTGCCCTCTCTAAATAACGGAATTCCTTTACCAAGTAAAGTTGGGGCAAGGGTGATAATGAGTTCATCAACTACATTTTCTTGTAGGAAAGGCTGTAATAATTCTCCTCCGCCAACAATCCAAATGTTTTTCCCATCTTTGCTTTTTAGTTGGTTTACAAAATGAGTGATATCACCGCTTATAAATTTTACGTCGTCGGTGTCTTCATTCATTGACCTGGTAAACACATAACATTCTTTGTTTTTATATGGAAATTCCTTTACTTCATGCTTCATTATCCAATCATATGTCCGTTTCCCCATCAATACAGTATCCACCGTGTCATAAAACTCCGAAAAGCCATTATCGCCTTCCCCTTCGACAGTAAATAGCCACTCAAGAGATTCATCTTTTGCAGCAATATAGCCGTCTAAAGTGGAAGCGATAAATAATATTAACTTTCGGTTTTTATTCATAACATTCTCCCCTCCTGCATTTATAGGAATATACGTTCCTGTTTTTATTGTAACAGGGTTTCGGTCGGGCATCAATTATCCTTTAAACCTAGTCATATGTGACGAAAAAAGGGAGGTTGAATGCATTGTGAAATCATCGGAACACTACCCTGAATAAAAAATAGTGCTACACCGTAAACGCAATTGTCATCAAATCCGTTGATGATGGGCTTCTGGTAATTCATATAAAACAAGTACTGTGAACATTTCCGCTGATGCAGCTTTATGTGCCGACTCCTATGGGTAGCTTGTCAGGTGAGACGCAACCATTCAGGCAGAAGCCTAGTGTCACTAACCATGCCTCTCGCCACACGCTTTGGGGAAAGTATCTGCCTTAATTGCGAGGTAACAGTTATCCTTGTTCCAAGGATTTGTTCAGTAGTTTAAGGATTTTTGGTCTCGAGTAGCTGGAAGATGGAAATCAAGGCCGATGGGTGTTATTAACTAAAAACCAAAGTCGTTTTAGATAATTTGTCATAATTAATTGAAATATACTGGAAGGGTTTTGGGTGTTTTATGGAGAATAAAGTATAATACATGTGAATTACGTCAGATAAAAATGAATAGGCGTAATGATATTTTAATACGCTGCATAATTGATAACAAGATGGAGGAGATAATGATGATTGCCCATATGAGAAAGGCTGACTATAAGATTCAAACGGTACAGGAGCATTTAACGTCAGTTTCAACGCTCGCAAAAACATATGGGAAGAAGGCAGGGTTTGCATCGATGGCTTCTCTAGCTGGATTTTTACATGATATGGGTAAAAACACGAAAGCCTTCAGCGATTATATCGAAAATGCAGTTAAAGAAACTGGTCAACCATTGGAAAGAATTGACCATTCGACAGCGGGAGCGAAGTTTTTATATGAAACGTATTATGTAACAGAGCCAAAAATTCATTCTGAATTGATCACAAACTTGGTGGTGGAAATTGTCGGAATGTCTATTTTATCTCACCACTCAGGATTGCAAAATTTTTTACAAATTGATGGAAGCCAATCAGATTTTTTTAGAAGAGTCTGTAGGGAAGACTTACCTTACTTTGAAGAAGCGTGCGCTGGGTTCACTGGAATTCCAGGAAATAAAGAGAAGGTCGATACTTTATATAATGAATCATTTGAGGAAATGAAGGAATTTTCGAATAGTCTAAAGAGGCTTCAAAAGAATTCGTGGACAACAGGAGGTGGAAATGCACAGCGAGTTTCACCGTTAATTTTTAATAGTTTGGCCATGAAATACATTTTTAGCTGTCTAATCGATGCGGATCGAACGGATTCTCGTCGATTTGATGAAGGAGATACCTCAAGTCTACATACATTAAATCAAGCATTCTTTAACAAAAGTTATAAGAATGTAATGGCTCAATTAGAAGAGTGGGAAAACGATCCAAAGGCAACAAAACCTATTAACCGACTCAGAGCGGAAATGTCAAAACGATGCGGCGATCTCGGAAAAGAATCATCATCTATTTATCAATTATCCATTCCAACGGGTGGGGGAAAAACGTTTGCAAGTTTGCGATATGCTTTACAACATGCCCAAGCAAAGTCCAAAGACCGAATCATTTACGTGGTACCCTATACCACTATCTTGGAACAGAATGCGGACGCGGTTCGCCGAATTATTCAGAACAAGGAAATGGTCTTAGAACATCATGCCAACGTTCTTGATGACACAGCAAGTGAGGGTGAACCTGACTATTATCGACAAGCAATACAGAAAAAGTTACAGCTTGCCCGGGATAACTGGGATCACCCGATTATTTTTACAACGATGGTCCAATTTTTAGATGCTTTTTATGCTAAAGGAACACGCAAAGCAAGAAGATTACATAACCTTGCAAATGCCATTATTATCTTTGATGAAGTGCAGACCGTTCCTGTTAAACATATTCCTTTGTTTAACAGTGCTGTGAATTTCCTTCATCATTTCGGAAATAGCAGCATTGTACTCTGTACTGCGACACAACCGACTCTTGCAAAGACAAAGTATCCGATCATTATGGGGGAAGACGTGGAAATGGTGAGAAACTTGCCTGATGTAGTGAGTGCATTTGAGAGGGTATCTATAGAAAATAAGGTGGAGACCGAAGGGTGGACAGCAGAGAAGATTAGTGATTTTGCGATAAATGAAATTGAAGTAAAGCAATCTTTACTTATCATTTTAAATACAAAGAAGGCTGTTTTGAATGTATATCAGCAACTAAAAAGCAAAACCGATATTCCAATTTACCATTTAAGCACATCTATGTGTCCTCAGCACAGGAAGGACATTTTGAAAATTGTAAATAAAAAACTCAATTCACCTCAAGAAAAAGTGATCTGTATTAGTACTCAATTGGTTGAGGCCGGGGTGGACATCAGCTTTGAATGTGTCATCCGGTCGCTAGCAGGATTAGATTCTATTGCGCAGGCAGCTGGACGATGTAATCGGCATGCTGAAAGTGATAAAGGTATTGTGTATATTATTCGCGCTAAAGATGAAGCATTAACCAGGTTACCTGAAATTGCACTCGGTCAAAAGGTGATGGAGGAAGATATTCTTAGCCGGAAGGAGCTGACTAAGAATTTGTTAAGTCCGGCAGCTATCCAAACTTATTTTGATTTTTATTTAAAAAAAGCAGAGCGGGAGATTCAAATGACAAATTCAGAACTCAATATCGAGCTCATTGAATTACTGGAACGGCCTTCTAAATACCTTGCAGCAGTGCCATCAGAAAGCCCTAAAACATTCATGGGTTCAATGTTCAAAACTTTGGAGTCGCGATTCGAAGTGATTGAAGCCCCGACAACGGCAGTATTGGTGCCATATGGCGAAGGGAAAAATTTAATTAATCTACTAAATGAGGAAATAGATTGCTATGAAAAGCTGAATGATTATCTTAAACAAACTCAACAATATTGCGTAAATGTCTATCGTCATACACTGCAAAGCTTGGCATCGGATGGCTTGATTGTCTCCCTATACAACGACTCAATTTATGCATTGAAGGATGGGGGCTATCATGATGAATATGGGTTAGAGATGGAAGGAGAAGGGACGTTAGGCAAACTGATTTTTTGAAGGGGGGTGAGAGGTCATGAGAAATCAAATTGAATTTATTGTATATGGAAAATACGGGCTGTTTACGGATCCGATTACAAAAATTGGAGGAGAAAAATTTACGTATCAGATTCCAACTTACCAGGCTCTTAAGGGAGTAGTAGAATCAATCTATTGGAAACCGACGATTATTTGGTTCATCGATGAAGTTAGGGTTATGAACGCAATCCAAACAGAAGTGAAAGGAGTGCGTCCCATCAAGTATCATGACTCTAGCAATGAACTTGCCTACTACACATACTTGAGAAATCCTGCTTATCAAGTCCGCGCCCACTTTGAGTTTAACGAATTCCGTGAGGATCTTGCTTATGATCGCGACGAGAATAAACATCATAATATTTCAAAGCGCTCAGTTCGACGGGGAGGACGCAGAGATATTTTTCTGGGCAGCCGGGATTG
This sequence comes from Sporosarcina luteola, assembly GCA_014204635.1. Taxonomy (GTDB): domain Bacteria; phylum Bacillota; class Bacilli; order Bacillales_A; family Planococcaceae; genus Sporosarcina; species Sporosarcina luteola_A. The sequence continues at coordinate 17,630 of JACHLS010000001.1, forward strand.
CCAAGGTTATGTGGAAGAATGTGAATTTGGAAGCGAAACTAGCTTTTATGACGAGTATGGTGAAATTAGTTTTGGTCCTATGTTCCATGGATTTAATTATCCCGATGAAAGCGGGAGAAAAGAGCTAGAGGCAAGAATATGGAATCCTGTAATGAAAAATGGGGTTATTACTTTTGACCGTCCAGAAGAATGTCTGATTACTCGCCCGATTAAAAAACAAACTTCGAAGATATTCACATTAGGCGATAACTTTAAATCGGTTGAAGAGGAATACGACGAAGTATTTCCAGAGGAGGTGAGCAAATGAGTTGGATGAAACATTTGTATGAAGTTTATGAAAATAATAGCGGGACAGTCGGGGAGTTTGAACAACGGGGAGAAGGACAACGATTTACATTATTGCCTGTTTCCCATGTTACACAAAGTGCGCAAATAGAGATAGTGCTAGATCGAGAGGGGAATTTTTTTAGAGCGACTGTCGTACCGAAGGAAAACGCACGGACAATTGTACCTGCTACACTTGATTCGGCAAATCGAGCGGGTTCAACAGTAGCTGCCCATTTTCTGCACGATAAATTATTTTATGTAGCTGGCGACTATATGAAGTATGGGGGAGAAGAAAAACGTTCCCAAAATTACTTGCATTTTATTGGACAGCTACAAGATTGGGCTGCAAGCGAGTATACTCACTCAAAGGTAACACTTATTTATGACTATATAAAAAAAGGAACACTAATCGAAGATCTCGTCGCAGAAAAGATTTTATTTCTTGATGAAAATAAAAAAATGATTGAGAAATGGACAGCACAAGAAGATAAGAATTATGGCATTGAAAAACCTGATATCTATAGAGTCGTCACAGGACAAAGTAGTGAGGCGCTGGTCCGTTTTAACGTCTTAAGTGAAACGCCAGATGATCCACCTGTATGGGAAGATAAGCGTTTATTCCAAGCTTTTCAGAAATACCTTGAGGGGAAAATGAGAGAGACGACAGAATCGGGATATTGCTATGTAAGTGGGAAGTTTTTACCGTTGACTGAGCGTCATGGATCGCGACTGCGTAATGCGGGGGACATGTCTAAATTAATCTCTTCTAATGACAAAAGGGGGTTTACATTTCGAGGGCGCTTTAACGAGTCTAGTCAAGCGGTCCAGATAGGATATGACGTTTCCCAAAAGGCCCATAACGCATTGCGTTGGCTTATCCAACGACAAGGTTATCGTGCCGACACACGGAATTTCATCACATTTGGCGTTGAAAAGCCTGTCAATGTTCAAGTATTTGATGGATCAACCGATTTGCTGACATCTTTCTATGGAGCAGATTTTATTAAAACCGACAAGGATGGGACAAACCTTATCGTTGCAGAACAAGTACAGCAAGCTCTAAAAGGAAAGAAATATAATTTTCAAGTGGAAGGTATTAAAAATATTGTTGTGATGGCAGTAGATGCTGCAACGACTGGAAGATTAGCAATTATTTATTATCAACAGTTAAATAGCGAGCTGTTTTTAGAACGGTTAGCTCGTTGGCATACCACTTGTAAATGGCACCAAGCGTATTTTGATTTAGGACTAAGAAAGAACATCTACTATGAGGGAACCCCATCGACCTACCAAATTGTTGAAGGTGTATATGGTGAAAGAGCAGACGAAAAAGTAAAAAAAGAATTATACACACGATTGCTACCTTGTATTGTAGATGAGGCTCCGATTCCAAAAGACATTGTACGATCTATATTCAATCGAGTCAAAAATCCGATGAGTTTTAACAACGATCTATCCAATCCGACAGGTGAGTGGCAGCGGACGTTGCAAATTGCCTGTGCATTAATACGTAAGCAATATGAGAAGGAGGAGATTGACATGGCGTTGGAACTGGAAAACCGGAATCGCGACTACCTGTTTGGGCGATTGTTAGGAGTGGCGGAAGTATTTGAAGCTTGGGAGTTAAAACAGAAAAAAGATTCGAGAACAACTAATGCTGCTCGCTATTTCAATGCGTTTAGCCAACACCCTGCGCGAGTATGGATGACTATTCAGAAGCAACTTAATCCTTATAAAGTAAGGCCATCTGAATTTAGTGGACGTTACATTACATTGTTGCAGGAAATTGAAGATCAACTTAAAACTGAAGATATGAATAATACTGCGTTAGGTCCATTATTCCTTCTTGGGTATAGCAGTCAAGTTAGAGACTTGTACACAAAAAAAGATCGGAAAGAGGAGAAGAACAATGACGCCCATCAAGAACAAAATTGATTTTGCAGTTGTATTTACAGTTGATAAGGCTAATCCGAACGGCGATCCGTTGAACGGTAATCGTCCTCGTCAAGATTATGACGGATATGGGGAAGTTTCCGATGTTGCTATTAAGCGGAAAATTAGAAATCGTTTGCAAGATGAGGGTGAGTCGATTTTAGTTCAATCGGACGAACGTAGAAGAGATGGATACCGAAGCATTTTAGCAAGGGTAGAAGGGAATGAAGCAGTCGCCCCGTATTTTGCAAAAAACAATAAAGAACCAAATAAGGAGGAACTGGTTGAAACGTTTGCGAGTCAATCATGGTATGATGTCCGGGCATTTGGACAAGTATTTGCGTTTAAAGGGACAGATGTTTCTGTAGGTGTTCGAGGGCCTGTCTCAATTCACACGGCAACAAGTGTTCATCCTGTGGATGTAACAAGCATGCAGATTACAAAAAGTGTGAATTCCACTACAAATACAAAAGATCCAAGCCAAAAAACATCAGATACTATGGGGATGAAGCATCGGGTGGATTTTGGAGTATATGTTTTCTGTGGCAGCATCAACCCTCAATTGGCGGAAAAGACCGGATTCTCGCATGAGGATGCAGAAAAGCTTAAACGAGCATTAGTCACTCTTTTCGCAAATGATGCCTCCTCGGCCAGACCTGATGGAAGTATGGAAGTGAATAAAGTGTTTTGGTGGGAGCATAATTCGAAACTAGGTCAATACTCATCGGCTAAAGTGCATCGAACGATTAAAATAGAACTGAAGGATGAAGCTGCGTTACCAAAGTCGGTTGAGGATTATACAATAAGTGTTAAAGAACTTGAGGGTCTGCCTGTAAAAGAATATGCCGGATTATGATGCTTCTGATTCTTTGTCACTGTCCGGCATCCAACATTTCCGGTTTTGCGAAAGACAATGGGCATTGATCCATATTGAGCAAGAGTGGGAAGAGAATGTGTTGACAATAGAGGGGAATCAATTGCACGAGAGGACGGACGATCCCTTTATCAGAGAGAAACGGAAAGGTGTCCTATATGTACGTGGTTTGCCGGTCCATTCATCGAAGCTAGGGCTGACAGGAATTTGTGATGTAGTAGAATTCCATAATGATGAGAATGGGGTTTCGTTAAATACTGAAGAGGGGAAGTACCTTCCAATCCCCGTAGAATATAAAAGAGGGAAACCTAAAAAGGATCAGTCAGATATATTACAGTTAGTGGCGCAAGCAATCTGTCTTGAGGAAATGCTAATCTGCAGAGTTTCACAAGGAAGCCTTTATTATCACGAAATTCGCCGCCGAGTCGATATTGAAATAACTAAGGAATTAAAAGAACAAGTGCACGAAACGGCACGTCGTATGCATCAATATTATGATAGGCGGCATACTCCAAGCGTAAAAACAGGAAAGCACTGTAAAAGCTGTTCACTACGCCACATCTGCTTGCCGGAATTGTTGTCGAAAGAGTCTGTTTCCAGTTATATGAAAAGGATGTTGGCAGAATGAAAAAGTTATTAAATACACTATACATTACACTGCCAGACGCATACCTCGGACTGAAAGGAGAAAACGTCGCAATCATCAAAGATGAAGTCATCATTGGGCGAGTGCCACTTCATAATTTGGAGGCCATCTGCACATTGGGAAGGCAAGGCGCAAGTCCAGCTCTCATGTCTGCTTGTGTGGAGAGGGATATTAGTATTACTTTTTTATCTACTAGCGGGCGTTTTCGGGCAAGAGTCATCGGTCCGACAAAAGGAAATGTCACTTTAAGAAGAAGCCAATATCGACTTGCGGATGATGAAGCGAAAAGCGCACAAGTTTCAAAGCATTTTTTAATTGGAAAGATTTATAATTCAAAATGGTCATTAGAGAGAGTAACAAGAGATCACGCCTTACGTATAGACTTGGAGAAATTTAAAAGCAAATCTGCCTTCCTTTCAGAATCGATCAAACAATTAGCAGCAGCCGATAACCTTGAAGTGTTGCGGGGGATTGAAGGGAATGCCGCAAATGCCTACTTTTCTGTAATGGATGATATGATTTTGCAACAGAAAGATGCATTTTTTTATAAGGGAAGAAGTCGAAGACCACCCCTTGATAATGTAAATGCGTTGTTATCATTTGTTTATACTCTTCTCGCATCTGACGTGGGGGCAGCACTTGAGACAGTGGGCTTGGATCCATATGTTGGATTTTTGCACCGTGATCGTCCAGGAAGAATGTCACTTGCGTTGGATGTAATGGAAGAATTGCGAAGTGTTTATGCAGACCGTTTTGTATTATCAGTGATAAACAAAAAACAAGTCAAAGCTACCGATTTTCTAAAAAAAGAAAGTGGTGCAGTGATAATGACTGACAATGCTCGGAAGGAAATCTTGCAGTTATGGCAAAAAAGGAAGGACGAACAAATTACTCATCCATTTCTGAAAGAAAAAATATCATGGGGATTAGTTCCTCATGCTCAAGCGATATTGCTAGCTCGATTTTTGAGAGGGGATCTTGACGCATACCCACCATTTTTATGGAAGTAGGTGTTTTCCATCCTAGTATTGATTACGTATGATGTAAGTATAACGTCAGAAGGTGGAAAAAGAAGGCTTAGGCGAGTAGCGAAAAAATGTGAAGATTTTGGGGTTCGAGTCCAAAATTCAGTATTCGAATGTGTCGTGGATGCGACGCAACTCAAGATATTGGAGCTCGAATTAGAAAAATTAATTGATCCAGAAGTGGATAGTCTACGATTTTATAGGTTAGGAAATAATTACAAATCGAAAGTAAAACATATAGGTACTAAGCAAAGTTTAAACGTTGAGGAGCCATTGATTTTTTAGTGCGAACCTGAAGTGCCCATGAAATCTTTGGGAGATCCGCACCAAAAAAAGAGACGAAAAAGCGTGAAATTTTGACAGGACGTTAGGTTCTACTATGAATAAATAGCTCCTTGGCTAATTTTTATTGTAAATATAGCGGAAATTACCTTTTTAACCTCGTTTTCGCTGTCGCACTCTTCGTGAGTGCGTGGATTGAAATGTTTATTCAAGACAATCATTTGCGCAACCTCTATGAGTCGCACTCTTCGTGAGTGCGTGGATTGAAATATTGCTTATAGTATACTTATCTTATGTTGTAATTTAGTCGCACTCTTCGTGAGTGCGTGGATTGAAATAGCAGGATAGAAGCCTTTAATTTCTCCCCTCTCGGTCGCACTCTTCGTGAGTGCGTGGATTGAAATTGCAGTATCAATGTTCTGCGGCGCATTGCGTATCAGTCGCACTCTTCGTGAGTGCGTGGATTGAAATCAAGTGGAAAAGAAGGAACAAGCCGAAGGCGAGTGTCGCACTCTTCGTGAGTGCGTGGATTGAAATTCCACCCAAAATGACCTTATCACCACGAACAAAAGGTCGCACTCTTCGTGAGTGCGTGGATTGAAATTGGCGACTTTTTAATTGGCCAGTATTGCGGCTATAGTCGCACTCTTCGTGAGTGCGTGGATTGAAATATCAGTAAGCCTATTTAATGCCGCAAGCTCTCCCGTCGCACTCTTCGTGAGTGCGTGGATTGAAATTCTGTCGGCTGAACAGCCTGCAAAAACTCCTGTGGGTCGCACTCTTCGTGAGTGCGTGGATTGAAATATACAACGGAGGATACTTGACCATTTCCGTTTTGTGTCGCACTCTTCGTGAGTGCGTGGATTGAAATAAAGTATTGGCACTTAGGTTTTTAGTGATTACATGTCGCACTCTTCGTGAGTGCGTGGATTGAAATCTTAGACAAGCCGTGATTGTTATCTAGCCATTCACGTCGCACTCTTCGTGAGTGCGTGGATTGAAATGTTTTTGCCAAGAACCCACTTGTATTGCTGGTTTAGTCGCACTCTTCGTGAGTGCGTGGATTGAAATTGAACATCATCACCATGCACATATAGACTGTAAGTGTCGCACTCTTCGTGAGTGCGTGGATTGAAATTTTGTGGGATTGATAACAACCGTTCACGCCTTTTGGTCGCACTCTTCGTGAGTGCGTGGATTGAAATCGATGGCCCATTAAAGTCCTGCAATTGCAGTTTAGTCGCACTCTTCGTGAGTGCGTGGATTGAAATGTTCCGGCTTCATTAGTCCAGTCACCTTTTATGCCGTCGCACTCTTCGTGAGTGCGTGGATTGAAATACCATTGACGGTCAGCCCCTCAACCTACGCAAAGTCGTCGCACTCTTCGTGAGTGCGTGGATTGAAATCTGCTTTGGCTTTGAAAGCTCCGCAAGCAATGCGTGTCGCACTCTTCGTGAGTGCGTGGATTGAAATGTCAGATATACGTTGTAATCATGAGCCTTTATTGTGTCGCACTCTTCGTGAGTGCGTGGATTGAAATCAAAAATCTGATGTAGGTACATCGGATTTCTTTGGTCGCACTCTTCGTGAGTGCGTGGATTGAAATCATGTAAGCATTAGTAAGATTACCACTCACTTCCGTCGCACTCTTCGTGAGTGCGTGGATTGAAATTGAATCGTGAAGGTGAATTTCTCTCCCTGGATCTTCGTCGCACTCTTCGTGAGTGCGTGGATTGAAATGTTTCAGTTGTTACAGGATTTACTTCTGGATTGAAGTCGCACTCTTCGTGAGTGCGTGGATTGAAATATCGAGTTTGGGGGTGGGGAGGAATGAAGTTTCAGTCGCACTCTTCGTGAGTGCGTGGATTGAAATAAATATGTGTGAGGTGTACTAGATGGCTATTTTAGTCGCACTCTTCGTGAGTGCGTGGATTGAAATCCCAATGGAATGAAGGCACAATTTGGCACTAATTTAGTCGCACTCTTCGTGAGTGCGTGGATTGAAATCACGTTTCTAGTGGACGATTGCGCCAATCTTTCGGTCGCACTCTTCGTGAGTGCGTGGATTGAAATCTTATGATGATTTCAAATTGAATTGCGACCAGGTGTCGCACTCTTCGTGAGTGCGTGGATTGAAATATACAGGAAAGGCTTTCCAGGCTCATTTAATTGAGTCGCACTCTTCGTGAGTGCGTGGATTGAAATAGATAGTACCCGATATTACTTGCCCTGACCGTACTAGTCGCACTCTTCGTGAGTGCGTGGATTGAAATAAACCAGATACGATGCTTTCTTATCTAGGTTCGAAGTCGCACTCTTCGTGAGTGCGTGGATTGAAATCTTTATAACATTATCACGGAGCCGAATTTGAAAGAGTCGCACTCTTCGTGAGTGCGTGGATTGAAATTTCTGCATCCGTCAACTCCAAACCGTACTCTCCTAAGTCGCACTCTTCGTGAGTGCGTGGATTGAAATCCAATACTCCCAAGTATTTTGATTGTCGACGTAAGTCGCACTCTTCGTGAGTGCGTGGATTGAAATAGCATACGGATTGGCTCGATCTTTTCCGGCTTGCGTCGCACTCTTCGTGAGTGCGTGGATTGAAATTTTTTCATGCGTAGCTACTACTTTCAAACTCCCTTGTCGCACTCTTCGTGAGTGCATGGATTGAAATTTTTGTATCCGGTGATCCTCATGCCAGCCTGTTATAATCGGACTCTTCATGAGTAAGTGAACCCTAATTGATCCGTTTGGAATAGATGAGACATGTATTATATTTCAAAACCCTAATTATTCACCAACTAATAGAGAATCCCGTTCAAAAGCGATCGCCACGGCTTTTGAACGGGATTCTCTTTTTCACTTAAAAGATGAAAAAAGAATCCGTTTCTGATAGGATGATTGCGACCAAACAAAACATCACAGAAAGGATTCTTATGATACCTACTTAAACCACTCTACATTCAACCGTTCCATTAAGTTATCCAATGATGGAGGCGAACTTTCCTCCGACACCGGCAATCTCATCTTCCGTGAGCTCGATGAAAAATTGGGGTTCTTCCAAACTATCGCAGATCAGCTTCAACTATCCGATGAACGCACGTTTTGCCTCTATGAAAATGACGAGCTCCTTCAGCAGAAGATCTATCAACTCATCGCTGGTTATCACCAAGACGATGCGGCTGATCATTTGACGACCGATCCCGTTTTCACCCAGATTCTCGATAAGCCTGCACTGGCTTCCCAGCCGTCCCTGTCCCGATTTTTTCATTGGTTTGACCAAGAGGCGCTCGATCACCTTCAGACGGCGAATCAAACGCTGCTCGATCGGGTTCATCGTGCACGTCAGGCGAAAGCGCTGATTGTAGACCTCGATTCCTCGCATGCCGATACCTACGGTCAACAGGAAGAAGCTGCATACAATGCGCATTACCAGACAGTCGGGTTTCATCCGCTCGTCGCATTCGACGGCTTGACAGGTGATTTCCTGAAAGCGAAGTTACGTCCGGGAAATGTCTACACGTCGAATGGCGTCATCGATTTCATCCGTCCGGTCATCGAACATTATAACGAGCAGTTTCCGGAAACTTCTTATTTGATTCGAGGGGACAGCGGGTTTGCGGTTCCCGGCCTGTATGAATTATGTGAGAAGGAATCGTTCTCGTATATTATCCGGTTAAAGTCGAATGCCAAACTGCAGGCGCTTGCGGAGGAGCTACACCCGTCCGGTGAAATCCAGGACTTCTCAAAGACGGAGACATACGCGGAAGATGCCCTCTATCAAGCAGCTTCCTGGTCGAAACCGCGCCGCGTCGTCATCCAATCGACATGACCGGCAGGCAAGCTATTCTTCCGGCATGCCTTTTTTGTCACGAACCTCGGTGAGTGTTTTTCTCCACAAGCCATCGTCTATTCCTATCAGCAGCGGGGGTCTGTGGAAAACTTCATCAAGGAGGCGAAGGAAGGATTTGGTTTCGATCAGATGAAAAGCCATGATTTCATTGTCAATGCCGCCCGTATGATGATCAGCCTGCTTGCCTACAATCTGACAAATTGGCTGCGTACGCTTAGCTTTACGACAGCCTTCAAAGGAATCCAGATTGGAACCATCCGTACCCGCTTAGTGAAAATGGCAAGTAAATTGGTGAAATCCGGCCGCTATCTGCATATGAAAATCTCATCCCACTTTGTCTACGACCGTTTTTTCTGGGATGTCTTGGCCAAGGTGCAGCAATTACAAATAAAATGAACCAACAGGAACCTTTTAAAAAAATGATGGGGGCCAAGGGAGAAGTGCGCCCAAAAACCAAAGGAAAATGCCAATGACTTGCCAAATGAGTCGGTGAAGTGGCAAGTGGATTTGCGAAATCGCCTAAACTCCATAAATTATGATCATTTTTCAGTTTTCTATTCAGCTATGAATAATTCAGGATGTATTATATTTCAAAAGTATTTTTAATGAACTGGTGAGAACATTTGTTTATAACGTCCACTTGAAAGTAGGGGAAGAGCTTGCAAGGCCTAGGGTAAACTGTTTAGAGGCTGGTTTGTTTTATTAATGGAGCAGAATTTTTCAATCTAATTGGTGATTTTTACGTATGGTTGTTATAATTGTGTTGTCGTACTAAAGGTACGTGGATTGAAAATATATTTTGTTTAATATAGGAAGGAATTATCAAATGAGTCGCAAAACTAACTCGTTTGATAATTTCTTTTTATTTGGAAAGGTTTGACGGTTGTATTTTGTTTGGGTATACTTTGTGTAAGATAACTAAAATTATATATTTAACAATATATAGAACGAGGTTAAAATAATGACCATAGATAATTCAAGAAGGACATTTCCGTCTGAATTTAAAAGACAAATTGTTCAACTCCACAAAACTGGTAAACCTAACAGCGAGATATTTAAAGAATACAATATATCCTCATCTATGATCGGTAAATGGGCAAAAAAGTATCAAAGCATTGATTACCAGGAAAACAAAGATACTAAATTGATATAACCTGTAAAAACTGAATTAGTGAAATTACGTTTTGAAATACTACGTTTAGAGTGTGAGATAGCTCATTTGAAGTTAGCGTTGCAGATTACAGGACGATAGTAAAGTCTCCTGTGAAACTCGGGGCTGTTGTTATTTCCAAGTGGTTTGGACTCGTAGACGGACAGGTTTGATATTCATTCACCGTCAATTCATACCCGCATGCTCCACACAGAATCGCTTTCTTGTCAAACTGGTCAGCAGGCCATACAGCCGGATTTCCACAGCCTAATTCTTTGTGGCAATCAAAGCAAGGATAATACGTATTGCAGCAATAAAATTTGATGGCAATGATATCGAGTGGGGAATGGTAATGTGCGCAACGTGTTTCGGTATCGATACCGTTTCCTTGAACTACATGTCCATGGCAAATCATTTAATTTCCTCCTCCATGCATAAAGTCGACCGTCCCGGCTATCCTATGGTTAAAAAAGGACTGGTGTCGATTGATGAATGAATATCCGATCATCCATACAAATATATGGGATGCAGTATGGGCGGTACCGGTCATTTTAGTCGTTGTGCTAGCGGCCAAGTGGTTTTTTAAGGTGCCGTCCACGTGGTTGTCAACGATTGCGACTGTATTTGCTCTCATTTTATCCGTTTTCATCAGCCATCCCGGCAATTTGGCAGCGGGTCTCTTCATGGGATTCTTCTATAGCGCCGCCGCACTCGGTCTTCTCTACTCGTTGAAACACAGTTACTTGGCATTTCGGCAAACATGAAACGGACGGAGACTCTTCTTCACAAGGGAGTCTCCGTTTTTCATTTTAATGGGCAAAACCCGCATTGCATGAGGCCGGGGACATCTTTGGAAAAGCAGCAGGTAGTTCGGACAGTTGTATTCAACAGGGCGGACGGTTCGCTGCCGTTTAAATAGTTTGCAAAACGCGAGTAAGGTGCAATGCCTGCCCAAATGTGATCGTTTTTTAAGGTCTCCAAGTCTTCACGGGCTTCCGTTGCAATCGCCGGATGATTCAGCATGACATGATATTCCCACAGCAGGAAGCCGAAGATGTTTTCCCATAAGGTGAGAGGCGAGACAGCTGCCGCTTTGCGAATTTGCGAAATCAGGGAATTGGCCTGAACTAGAAGTGAACGGATTGCTTCCGTTCGATTATCGGCCGGCTTCCAATCGGCCTCTTCCGTAAATGTGCTGACGGTCCGGTTTCCATATTCCTCTCTTGCGCCAAATACCAAACGGTCAATTGTTCCCTGCCACATGTCATCGTACATTGTCAGGTTGGTCAGCTGCATAGCTGCAAACATTCCATACCTGCGCATAAAGAAAGAGGCGGCTACGACAGTATTGGGACTTCCACTGATTACTTGCACAGTTTTTAAACAGTCCGCCGTTTTGGCCGCGTCCATCATATCTTTTAACGTAAATACAAAATGGCCAGGCTTTTCAACATACACACTATACCGATTTAATTGGGTTATTTGTTCCGTCGATAGGTTTCTCATAATGCTATTATATGATCCTAGAAACGTTTCAACAAGTTGAGTAGGTAGTCATGCTGCGTTATACTGAGGAAAACAGGCCAGGGAGTGTACTTGATGACCCGCATGTTACAGGATGAAGATCTCATTGATTTGATTGGACCGCATACCGACCTGATAGTACCTTTAGCGAATGGCGAGCCGCATCAGCTTTTAAACGTATTGGAAGAGAACTATCTATCGCTGCACGATGTCAACGTGCACCAGATGCTCGCCTTGCAGGAGCGGGCATATATACATGGCAAGATGAAAGGGCATTTATCGCATATTTCCTATTTTCTTAGTGGTGCAACTCGGAAAGCGTTTCGGGAGGGACACGTGGAACTGATTCCAAACGTTTTTCAAGAAGTGTCGCGCTTACTGGCGAAGACCGCTAAGAAGCCCATGGTACTGGCCGCGGCGTCGCCGATGGACAGGCATGGCTATTTCTCCCTCGGTACACAGGCGGATTATGTTGCTGATTTTATCGGCAAAGTGCCTTTTGTGCTGGAAGTGAATGAACACATGCCCCGCACATTTGGAAAAAACCAAATACACATTAGCCAAGTGGAGGGCTATATAGAAAATAATCGGCCATTAACAGAAGAGCGAATTCCTGTCGTTACTGAGAAGGATGTGAAAATCGCCGAGTACATTACGAACGATATAGAGGACGGCGACACCTTGCAGATCGGCATTGGGGCCATCCCAAATGCTGTGATGAAGATGCTGAAAGACCGTCGACACCTAGGAATCCATACCGAAATGCTGACGGATGGCATCGTGGATCTTGTCGAGGCGGGTGCAGTGGATGGCATGCGGAAATCAACCCATCAAGGTAAAATTGTTACGACTTTCGCATTCGGTTCACAGCGTCTCTATGATTTTCTGCATGACAATGCATCCGTAGAGTTTTTGCCCGTTCGCATTGTGAATAATCCATATGAGATAGCAAAAGAATCTCATATTGTCTCCATCAATGCAACAACAGAAGTAGATGTATATGGACAATGCGCTTCTGAAACGGTAGGGGGAAGCTATTTTTCTTCGACAGGCGGCCAAGCCGATTTTGCAAAAGGGGTTCGATTGGCGAAGTACGGAAAAGGGTATGTCTGCATGCATTCTACGGCTAAAAACGATACAATTTCGCGGATTAAGCTTCATTTGACTCCGGGTTCTGTTGTGACGACCTCTAAAAATGATGTCGATAACATCGTGACAGAATACGGGATTGCACGCCTCCATGGCAAATCATTGTCCGAACGTGCAAAAGCGCTGATTGAGATCGCACATCCGTCCTTCCGGGAAGAACTCACATTTGAAGCAAAACGATTCGGCATCCTGCACTGAGAGAAGCAACGGCGCTTCTCTCTTTTATATTGTCTTCTTAATACCCCTTGTGGTATATTAATGCCCATTGGGGTAATGAAAATGAAAACAAAGGATGATACAGATGGGCTGGATATTATTTATCATAATTGTCGCTTTCCTCGTATGGCGAATGATGCCTGCCAAAGGAGTGCGTTCCATTTCAACAGAAGAACTGAAGGGTATCCTGCATGACAAGAATAAGCAATTTATTGATGTCCGGACGCCTGCAGAATACAAGGGCCAGCATATTAAGGAGTTCAAGAACATTCCTCTGCAAGGGTTACATGCGAAATTGGATCAATTGGATAAAACGAAAGAAGTCGTCGTCATTTGCCAAAGCGGCATGCGCAGTTCAAAAGCCGCAGCCTTGCTGAAGAAAGCCGGTTTTGCCAACGTATTGAATGTCCGAGGCGGAATGAGCGCCTGGCGCTGAGTAGCAGTTCTGCCCGGTGTGTAAGACGATCGGAAGGAAAACAAAGCATCGTTACAGTCGAAATCGGCTGAACGATGCTTTTTGTGTACAGATCATTCGCACAAGGCCATGGCACATCCGCATAATTCCCGATATCTCGACGTATGCCTATGTCGACCCATAGGCAGAAACATATCATTTAGATGAAGAGGTGGTGAACATTGGATAGAAGAGGAACCATTGAAAAACATGATCCGTTTGAAATCGAGCAGCAGGAGTGGAAGCGGAGACAGTCGAAGGAACGGTATAAACAACTGTTGACCATTGTATCGCCCATCTTCCTACTGTTGCTTTGGGAAGTGCTCTCAAGGACTGGGATGATCGATACCCGTTTCTTTCCGCCGCCTTCCGCAATTATAGGAACACTCTTTGAAATGGTGATAAATGGATCGCTCGTTAAGCATGTCGGCGTATCACTGTACCGGATCTTTGCAGGTTTCCTGGCAGGGGTCATTCCTGGGATTGTCATCGGCCTCCTGATGGGACTCTACTCTCCGATTCGGCATTTCATGCAGCCGATTGTCATGGCGCTCATGCCAATACCGACGCTCGCACTATTGCCGATTATTATCATTTTGTTTGGAATCGGAGACGTATCCAAAGTCGTTACAATTGCGGGCAGTGTGTTTTTTCCGGTGGTCATCAATACAGCAGCCGGGGTAATGAATATCGATCGAATCTATTTGGATGTGGCGGATAACTACGGAGCGGGGAAACTGCAATTCTTTTATAAGATTGCATTGCCCGGCGCCCTGCCTGTCATGTTGGAAGGGATTCAAATGGGGCAGGCGATTGCGCTTTTAACCATTGTTGCTGCGGAAATGATGGGGGCAACTTCAGGGATTGGCTACTTGATTTGGACATCGTATAAGGCATTCTTACTGCAAGAGATGTATGTGGGGCTCATTCTCATTTCCTTCTTCGGTTATTTGTTCTCTGTTTTGCTGCGTGGGTTCCAGAAAAAATTGCTGCCATGGAGGTGAACGGATGAAAGGGAAAATTGAAATACAACATTTGACAAAGGCGTTCTATAAAAAACAAGGCAGTGTTACGGCGCTTGATGATATATCGCTGACAATCGACGAAGGGGAGTTTGTATGCATCGTCGGGCCAAGTGGTTGCGGAAAGACGACGCTGCTCCGTATTCTGGCGGGCCTTGAACAGCCAAGTGTCGGAGATTTCAATATCGCAACCGACCGTGATGACCGTCCACTCCAATCGATGGTTTTCCAAGAGCGGGGGGTCATCCCTTGGCTGACAGTTGAAGAAAATGTGGCGTTTGGCTTGAAAATGAGGAGACTTCCAAAGAATGTAATTGAAGAACGGACGACATATTATTTGCAGAAAACAGGGCTAGCAAGATTCTCAAGGCTCTATCCCAGGGAATTATCGGGGGGGATGAAACAGCGGGTGAGCATTGCCCGGGCATTTGCAAACGATCCTGAAATCTTGCTGATGGATGAACCGTTTGCCGCGCTGGATGAGCAGAATAAGTTCATCTTACAGGAGGAACTGCTGTCCATTTGGTCTGAGACGAAAAAAACCGTTTTATTCATCACTCATAGCATCGACGAAGCATTGCTGCTAAGCGACCGAATCCTTTTAATGAGCTCGCAGCCAGGAAAAATCATCAAAGAAATCAAGGTGACCACCCCGCGACCAAGGACTATTGAAGACATCCGAAAAGATCCTGACATGGCGGAACAATTCATTAAAGTGTGGCAGCATCTTCAAAAGGAAGTCCAGCAATCAAGAGAACAAAACGCATGAAAAGGGGAGACAATGTGAAGAAGCGGCTTACAGCAGGATGGATGCTAATGCTAAGTTGTATTTGGTTGCTTGGGGCGTGCGGCAAAACAGAGCCGGCCGCCCCGCCTGCATCCGAAACCAAACCGCCGGGAGATTCGGCAGTTGAAGCGCCTTCTGGCGACTTGGCACCACTTGAAAAACGGACGAAGGTATTTATTGCCGAGGATGGTGCCGCATCGGGTGCCGGTTTTTATATAGCAAAAGAAAAAGGGTATTTTGAGGACTATAACATCGAAGTCGAATTTGCTGATTTCGCGAATAGTGATGATATGTTGCCAGCTCTCGCCGCAGGAGAAGTGGACATTGCCGGCGGTGTTTCAACGGCCTCCTTCTTTAATGCCATCGCGCAAGGCATCGACGTGCGGATCATCGCGGATAAAGGCCATAACGTACCAGGCAAATCATATTTCACATTCGTCATCGGCAATCATATGGTCGATGAGATTAAGGAATATAGTGATTTCAAAGGAAAGAAAATTGCAGTTTCCTCCCGCAATTCAATCGATGGCTATATTTATGAAGAAATGCTGAAGCATGCCGGCCTAACCGAAGACGATGTCGAATATGTCCATATCGCTGATTTCGGCGCTATGCTGGGCGCCATTGACTCAGGAACGGTTGACGCGGCGCTTAACATTGAGCCGCTCATCACCCAAGGCGTCGAAAAAGGGTTCCACGTACGATTTGGCGACGCGACCGATTACGCACCAGAATCACAAATTGCCATGGTGCTCGCTTCACCGAAATTCATGGAGGACGAAGAGCTGTCCCTTCGATTCATGCTTGCCTATCTGAAAGGATTGCATGATTATAACGATGCATTCTTTAAGGATATTGGAAAAGATGAGGTCGTCGACATTATGGTGAAACATACAGCGCTGAAAGATCCGGCTCTATGGGAAAAAGTCTATGTTACAGGACTAAATCCGAATGGAGATATGCATGTGGAGGATATTAAAAAGCAGTTCGATTCGTATAAAGCAAACGGCGCCATACTAGGTGACATCGACTTCAACATTGCAATCGATACCTCCCTTGCGGATAAAGCGACGGAAATACTGGGTGAATACGAATAAAGCAGAAAGCCCGCGAGTGGTCGCGGGCTTTTCAATATTTTGTGCGTTCCGTGACGGAAATCAGCTGAGGAATCAGCGTAAAAGGAGGATACTCTAAGAATAATTCGCGGTCTAAAAGACATGTCATGTTTAGAAGAACAGTGGAACGTGGTTATAAAAGTAACAGAATATAAATCACCTCTACCTGAGAAAAGAGGAAGAGTTCTTGCCGAAGGAAAAGTCAAAATCAAAAAACATATTCAGGAATTATCCGGGCTCATTAAATCGGTTATACTGCACAAACTAACTCGAAAGGAGAGAACACCAAATGAAAAAAGTAATTCCTTTAGTCGCATTTTTGATGCCAATTACCTTTTTCACTATCTTTTCGTATTCCCAAGTTCAGTCAAAAACGCTAACAGAAAATGAGATACAGCAACGTGATGATATAATCCTCGACTTGCTTTGGTTATCGACCAATCAAGCAATTGAAAAACATTTTGGCAAGCCGAAGCAGTTTTATTGCGAAAAAGTGATTGAAATTGAAAAGAAGAAAGAACCATCCTACTTTAATGTCACTGTGCAGCTAATAACATTTGAAGGTGCTCATGATTTTCCATTTGATTTAGTTACTATTACTTTTAGCAACAGAGATACTATCGAATGGCGGGCTATTGATATTAAAAGCAGAACGCTAAAACCGGACGAAGTAACAAATATGACCCTGAACTGTTGGTGAACTTTAAATGTATTTTATGTCATGTCTCCTCGTGCGTATAAGGAGAGGAATTTGCACATAAATCCAGGTATCCGAACAAACCCAGATCACACCCGCGCATAAACCCCGACACCCGCGCAAAGCCAGGTCGCACCCGCGCATAAACCCCGGCACCCGCGCAAAGCCAAGTCGCACCCGCGCATAAACCCCGGCACCCGCGCAAAGCCAAGTCGCACCCGCGCATAAACCCCGGCACTCGCGCATACGCAAGCCACACCCGCGCATAAAGCCCGGCACCCGCGCAAAGCCAGGTCGCATCCGCGCATAAAGCCCGGCACCCGCGCATACGCAAGCCACATCCGCGCATAAAGCCCGGCACCCGCGCATACGCAAGCTGCACCCGCGCATAAGCCTGGGCATCCTCGCTACGCTGGAAAAATCCTTGCCAAAACAACTCCCACAGTTAACACAAGACCACGACAAAAGAAAAAACGCACGGAAAGGCTCTGTTTCCGCGCGTAAACCATATAAGATTTCCACAAAAACTTAAAATCTCACAAGCTTCAATGTCCCCTCAGTCGCATCCACCAGTACTTCACCGCCAATCGGGAACGTGAACATTGGCTGCGTGTGGCCAAAATCCACATCATACAGTACAGGGATTTCCTTTAACATCGGATGTTTATCAAGAATGAACAATAATTGCTCCTCCGAGACTCCTGATGCTCGTTGAAACCTCCCAATCACAAGGGCTTTAATGGACGTAACATTTTGCAATAAAGACGTTAAATCCCTTGCAAAGGTCTCTGGGATTGTCATCTCATCATCCTCAACAAAGAGAACGGCATGATCAAGTTTTGGCATATACGCAGTCCCTTGCAGCAAGTTAAGCGTGCATAAATTACCGCCCCCAAGTGTACCGCTCGCTGCTCCTGCTTGATACGTTTTCCAAGCCGTCTTTTCAAAGCGCCGATTTTCCTGATCCAAATACCAAGCGTCGTCGCTCCATTGTTCAGAGGGTTTTAGCTCAAACGGTGCGTCCTGCATCAGGCATTTCAAAAAGAAATGGGTTTGGTATTCCTGACCTTTCGTCATTTGAAAACTGGAGAAATGAGGTCCGGAATAAGTAACCATGTCAGTTTTAGCCGTTATGGCAGTAGCAATTGCTGTAATATCGCTGTAGCCACAAAATATTTTAGGATTCTTTTTTATTAATTCATAATCAATATACGGCAGAAGTTCATTGGAATTGAATCCACCGATGACGGTGACAATTCCTTTTACCTGTTTATCGCTAAAAGCTTCATGCAAATCTTTAATTCGTTGTTGAATGCTTGCCGAGTTTTGAAGATCTTTCTCAAAGACATGGCGGCCAAAAGAGACGGTAACACCTAAACGCTCCAGCCGCTCCTTTGCCAATTGGACGCCTTCCTCAGATAAAATGCCCGCACTGCGGCTCGGCGCAATAATCCTTACTTCATCCCCGTGTTTTAGCTTTTTCGGTATTCGCAACAGCGTTCTCTCCCTGTCCATCCCATTTTAAAGCAACGAATATAAGGTTTAGGAATTCAGTAGTTTTCCAGAGATGACATGCCAATGAAGATGTTTGGAATCTTGATAATCGCCAAGGTTAGTAATCACTCGGCAGGCTCCATTTTCTTCTGTTACCTTAGCAGCAACGGTTTTCACTACGTGCATCAGTTCAAGCAGAAGTTCGTTATCGCTATCCTCCAAAGTAAGGAGTGAAGAGATATGTTTCTTTGGGATCGTCACGATGTGGACAGGATAGGACGGTTTTGTATGATAATACGCTAGGACGTTTTCCGTCTCTACTACTTTAGTTACTTCTGTCTTGCCGCTTAATACTTCATCACAATAAAAATCAGAACTCATGGAAATCCTCCTTATCATCTATTGTCTAGTTGATATGTAAGTCTCGATGTTCAGAAATTATGTGGTCTTTGCCCTCAATTTCTTCCTCCCGGCTACGGCCGTTTGATAGCTATGGAGCGCCATTCCAATTACGATGACCAGGATGCCGACAAGAGAGAGGGCACCAGGCAACGCGATATGTAAAATGAGCATTTCTCCGATCATCGCAAAAATCAGTTCTGTTGATTGGGTGGCTTCCACAGCAGCCAATTTTCCTTGATCGCCTTGCACCAAGTCAGTTGCCATAAAGAACAAGGTGGTGGCAATGACTCCCGAGCTAATAGCGACAATCAATGATTGAATAACTTGATTCAGAGAGGGAGGTCCGATTGTTGCGAGTGCATAGACTGCAAACAGTAACCAGACAGGAAGCGTCATAAGTGTCATGGCCAGCACCCGTTGGAATGTATCCAGCCGGCCTTGCAATAAATCCATCATCTTCCGGTTGCCGAGCGGATAGGCAAAGGCCGCCACGATGACCGGTAAAATGCCGAGGAGAAGCGTTTGCAGTTCTACACTTTTTGCATTCGGAATCTGAATCAAAACGACGCCCGCGAAGATGATCAGCGAGATGCCAAGAGAAATCAATGGAATTTGCTGTCTTACCTTTTTCTCCCCGGATGACGTCTTGACGACAACCACAAAGAACGGAGCAAGCAGTACGCCTGCGACAATGGTCAATTGCCACGTGCCGGCCAGCAGCCAACCCGGGCTGTAAGCGGCCGAGAACGTGAGGGGTGCATAAAACAAGACAAACGCAACCACGCTCCATATAAAAAAGGGACCAGGTCGAGCGGCCATGGCGGCCTTCATATGACGAAGGCCGCCGCGCCAAGCAACGATTGCGATCAAAAACGGCACCATGAAAAAATAACGGAGGGAAGCGCTCCACAGCCAGCTTCCCCCTGACATTTCCATCGATCGATTCAAGACGAATGTCACTGCAAAAAAGAGGGATGAGAGGATTCCAAGCCAAATCGCTTTCATCGCATAGCCTCCTTATGCCCGTTGTTCGTAAAGTTTCACTGCCTCTATGATGACTTCTGTTGCTTTCACCATGTTGTCGACAGAGATGTATTCATACTTGCCATGGTAGTTTTCGCCGCCTGTGAAAATGTTCGGCGTCGGCATGCCCATATAAGATAACTGCGAACCGTCCGTTCCGCCGCGAACCGGAACGATGTTCGGCTCAATAGCAAGTGCCTCGAATGCATCCCCGATTATATCGACGATTTCCATCACAGGTTCGATTTTCTCCCGCATGTTGTAGTATTGATCATGTAATTCCAATGTGACTGCTTCTTCGCCATGCTTCTCTTTCAACTTTGCTGCCGTTTCAACAAACAATTGCTTCCGGGTTTCGAATTGCTCCCGGTCAAAATAGCGGATGATATAGCTTAATGTTGACTTCTCGACTGCCCCTTCAACATTCATCAAGTGAATAAACCCATCATAGCCGTCCGTTTTTTGAGGAATTTCATCTGCCGGCATGGCCGCTTGGAATTCATTTGCAATCAAAATGGAATTGATCATTTTATCCTTCGCTGATCCCGGGTGGACATTTGTCCCGTGGAATGTCACTTTTGCCCCTGCTGCGTTGAAACTTTCATATTGAAGTTCTCCGATTGGACCGCCATCCATTGTATAGGCATATTTAGCACCAAATGCAGCCACGTCAAATTTGTGTGGCCCGCGTCCGATCTCCTCGTCCGGTGTGAAGGCGACACGGAGCTTGCCGTGTTCAATTTCCGGATGGGCGATCAAATATTCCATTGCCGTCATGATTTCTGCGATTCCGGCTTTATTGTCCGCACCAAGCAATGTCGTCCCATCTGTCGTCATCAGCGTATGACCTACATAATTTTTTAGTTCAGGAAACGTCTCCACACGCATGACGGTGTCTCTGTTCAGCTGAATATCATTGCCATCATAATCCTCGACAAGCTGGGGATTGACATTTTTCCCCGTATAATCGGTCGCGGTGTCGACATGAGCGAGGAATCCGATGACTGGGATATCTTTATCCGTATTGGCGGGGAGAGTGGCGAATAGATAGCCGTTCTCATCGAGTGTGATGTCTTCCATCCCGATCTCAGCTAACTCCTTTTCAAGTTCATGAAGCAAATCCCATTGTCCAGGTGTAGAAGGCGTCGTTGCGCTTTCTGCATCTGATTGTGTATCTATTTTCGCATAACGGGTTAACCGTTCGATCAATTGTTCTTTCATTCCGAAAACCCTCCTCATAATAGTGGTACGATTCTTTCATCTTATCAGATTGTTTGGATTTACGGAATACTTCACAAAGCGGTTTCCAATGCTGGAGGCGATGAAGACCTGTGCAGCATAATAGGTGATCATGACCAAGGCATCCCGATACGGAAGCGCTGTTACGAAACGATCGATCGCCAAAAAGGAATCCGAACAGATGAAGAGAAGTGCCCCTATAATGGCGAAGGGTAAACGCGTGCGTATCGCCATCCAGCCCATGATTAAGAGGACAGCAATATAGCCGATCAGCGCAGTTCCTAAAATAGTTTTCCCCATCACATATTGAGGACCTGCAATCCAAGCGGCCATAAACAATCCATAAGCGACAAGGGGGACTGCTACCCAAAGAGGAACAGACTTCCGGCTTGCTTGGAGGAATGCCGCAATGTAGAAAAGATGGCCAATGAAAAATGTCGCAAGTCCTGGCATGAACCAGTAAATGACCCCATCCGCAATCATACAGATAAATAAGCCTGCTAAAATGATCTGCTTATATGTAGTGGATACAAGGGAGGGTGTTGCTATTCCATAAAGGAGGATGAGTGCCATGGGCAGAAGTTTCATGGCAATCTTGACATCCATGATTTCGTCAGGACCGAAAAAGAGATAAATAAGTCCGGTTAATGTGATAGAGGCAAGCAAAAATTTTCGCATTGATGTCCAGCTCCTTCCATTCTGTTACCCTTCAATAGAAAGGTAGGAAATTCCTTCTCATTTTGCAATTCAAGTGGCAACTTTTATGAGACTTACGAAATATTGTGAAATAAAAGGAACTAGATCATAATGAAAGCGTCCTTGTAAGAACACGGAAAAGCGGAAATGGAAGGGGTAGGCAGTATGTTTAATGAAAAGAAAGTAACAGAAGTGGGAGAATTGAAATTGGCAGGCTATCGGATTCTGTGCGAAGGAGATCAATACATAGTCGAAATACCCAAAGCATCGCTTCGGTTGCAAGAGAAGTTAAAGGACATACCATTTGCCATTCACCCGATGCAACAGATCGGGGCATTTGTGGTGGACAGCGTACCGGAGAATGATGGGTATTGGATTTGCGTTGAAGTGAAGGAATTCAGGGATATCCCGGATGATCTTATCCAGTTGACAATACCTCCTCAACGATACGCTGTCTCACGATACAGCGGTCCGAACGACAAGATCAGGGACGCCTACTCTGATTTGCATGCCTGGATGGAAGAGAATCGGTACACAAGACGTATGGATGCCTGGCATCTGGAGAAGTTCCATAGCTGGGAAGATAGGGAGAATGTAGTTGTGGAGTTGTTTGATACGATTGCCTAATGAACGGCAGCAGATTAGGGGGAGCAGAATTATAGTATGTCATTTACAATCTTATTCCTGTTCGTTTTGCTAGCCCTCGCCCTTCTTTTTGTTAGCGTTGGGATGACGATTTTTTCTCGCAATCGAGATACGCAGAGAAAGCCCACGATAACAGGATGGCTTGCCCTTGTATTTCAAATTGGTATGTTCATTGCCTTCGTCATAGGTAGTTTTGCAAATAGTCCGGATCTGCTCTTGGATATTCTTTGGTGGAGTGTCGTGATCTTCGGTCTTATTTCGGGAGTCAGGCAAATTCGAACCAATGTGTTCATAGCCATGTTAACTATTTTCATCAGTATGTTTATGGCGGCTTTTATGCTTTTTTTGGTATTTATCACTTCCATGTAAGCAGGATACTAGATATGGTTGTTCACAAAACGAGGTTCAACTTATCATTTTCAATAGCTTGGAGAAGTTGATTCAAGGTTCATTTTTCTTGGTTACATACACATTTTGCTATTGTACCAGCCA
Source organism: Sporosarcina luteola (assembly GCA_014204635.1). Taxonomy (GTDB): domain Bacteria; phylum Bacillota; class Bacilli; order Bacillales_A; family Planococcaceae; genus Sporosarcina; species Sporosarcina luteola_A. The sequence continues at coordinate 40,674 of JACHLS010000001.1, forward strand.
AAAAGGAGTGATGAAATGAAGAATACATTTGAAACAAATATCATGGAATCCTATAACAAAAAGGCGAGTGAAAGAGATTCATCAAACGTTCAAGATTGGAAGGTGAAAGAGAGGGAAGTCTTTCTGCGGTATATAAAAGCTGAAAAACATAACAGCTTATTGGAAATCGGAGCGGGAACAGGGAAGGACAGCCTTTTCTTTAAAGAACAAGGGTTACATACGTTCAGTACGGATGTTTCACCTGAAATGATTCAACTATGCAAGGAAAAGGGTTTGTCTGCTGATGTTATGAGCTTTTACAATCTTGATTTCCCTGGTGGCCAATTTGACTCTATCTGGGCCCTGAATTGTCTGCTTCACGTCCCCAAAGCAGATATAAAAGGCGTTTTGAAAGAAATAAAGAGAGTTGTAAAACCGTCAGGATTATTTTACTTAGGCGTTTATGGCGGTGAAAATTCAGAGGGGATTTGGGAAGGAGATCATTATACGCCGAAGAGATTTTTCTCCTTTTTTGATGATGAATCTTTAAAAGATATACTATCAGAATTCTTTCTCATCGAGTATTTTAACGTCGTACCAAAAGAAACAATTGGCGGGAAATTTCATTTTCAGTCTGTTATCTTAAGAAATCAATAAATTGGTACCGACTACAGAGAACGTGCATAGTGCTTCTCCAGGTTTTTAAAAACAGAGAAATATCCTCGCAAGAACGTAATCCACGAAGGAAGAGCAGCCAGATTCTCTTCCTTCCTACACCTCAATCTCTATTTATGGAAAAATTCTCTTCTCTAAACGGTGCCAACAGCTTACTCTCCCGCAATAAGTCAATAAAAACCTCAAGCGCTTTTGTTTGAAAAGGGGTGCCTGTCACGACGGAAAAGGTCCGGATATACGGCAGCCCTTTTACGTGAAGAACGCATAACTCCCCGTGCTTTAATTCCTTCTGAATGGCCCAATAGGAAAGCAGGCTGATGCCGAGCCCCGCCTCGACAGATTCCTTGATCGGCTGGGTGCTGCTGAAGTGCATGAGTGAGGCGGGTGAAATTCCATGTTTTTTGAACACGGTATCCATCGCTTCGCGCGTTCCAGATCCGGATTCCCGGATGATCCATACTTCATTCTCCAAACGCTTTAGATCGATCGCTTCCGCTTCCTTCCGTAATTCGACAAGCGGGCTGGAAGGAGAGCAGACGATAACCATCGAATCCTCTGCCAGTTCTTCAGCAATCAATTTGGATTCTTGATACTGTCCTTCCACAATGCCGACATCGAGTTTATGCCTTGCGACAAGTTGGGCAATGGTGGATGTATTGCCGATTGTGACAGTGGGAATGATAGCAGGGTAACGTTCTTTTAAGTCAGCGAGAAGATGGGGCAGGACATATTCCCCGAACGTATAGCTCGCTCCGATTGCTAACGTACCGCTTGCTTTATTCGTCAGATCGTCGACTAAATGCTGCATCTTCCCGTAGAGCGCCATGATTTCCTTGGCGTGATGATAGACTATGTTCCCAGCTGTATTCAGCCGCACGTATTTGTTGGTCCGCTCGAGCAGCCGGACGCCGATTTCTTCCTCAAGCGATCGGATATATTGGCTTACTGCAGGTTGCGTCATATGATGTATTTCAGCGGCGCGCGAGAAGCTCTGTTTCTCGGCCACCGTAATAAAAATCTGTAATTGTGTATCCATGCGGTTCCCTCCCATATGTTCAATCATAACCTATCACTTATCATCACCATTATTATAATTTATTTTACTTATATAAATATAGGTATTATCCTAAGGCTAGGAGGTGCACCATGAACGGACAATCAAATCAAAAAGCGGGTCTTTGGATTGCGGGAATCGCCTTTACTTTTTTTATTGCATTTTTAGGATACTTATTAGCAAAAGTACCGGGGTTCGATCATATTGGACAATTGGCGAGCGCCATCATCATCGCTGTCGCCTATCGTCAGTTTTTCGGCTATCCTGAGAGGCTGCGGCCGGGAATTACGTTTTCTTCAAAGAAGCTGTTGCGGCTTGCGATTATTTTATACGGATTAAAATTAAACATTGATGTCGTCTTTCGTGACGGGCTCGGCTTGCTCGTGCGGGATGCATTTATCATTGCCTTTGCGATCGGAATGACAGTTCTTTTGGCAAAATGGTTGAAGGCGGATAAAAATATATCCCTTCTACTAGGAGTAGGCACCGGGGTATGCGGAGCGGCTGCGATTGCTGCCGTTGCACCGATCTTGAAGACAAAAGATGAAGATACAGCAATTGGTGTGGGAATTATCGCCATGATGGGTACTATTTTTGCGATCGGATATACCATTCTACGGCCGATTTTGCCTCTCATTCCGACAGACTATGGGATTTGGTCCGGTATGAGCCTGCACGAGCTCGCCCATGTTGCCATCGCGGCGGCCCCGGCAGGAGAAGACGCGCTCGCCATTGCCCTGCTCGCGAAACTCGGAAGGGTATTTTTGCTTGTACCTCTATGTTTCATCTTCATTTATTTTATGAAGCGTAAAAGCAAAGGAAATCCCGAGGAGGAGCAAAGCAAGATTGAGTTCCCGTGGTTTTTGGTCGGTTTTATCTTGCTCAGCTTGTTTGGAAGCTACGTACTTGGCCATTCCATTCCCGTATCGGATAATGTGATGGCTGGAATCAGTACGATGACTACATGGCTATTGACTGCTGCAATGGTGGGGCTCGGATTGAATGTCAGTTTGCGGGATCTGCGTGAACGTGCGATGAAACCGTTGCTGGCGATGACAATTACATCGATCGCTCTTTCCGTTTTGGCTTATCTCATCATTTAAATAAAAAGAAGGACTGTCTCCGTTTGCCAGTGAGGCTGACGGGACAGTCCTTTTCAATCGCCTGCCATTAGCAGACAGAGTAATTCTTATGGGAAACAACCGTAAGATCCGAGGCGGCGCCAATCCGTTCCGCATCCTCTTCAGAAATCTTCACGATGACAGAGTTCTCAAGGATCTTGTGTATCGTTCCGTTCACCTCGAAATCATTACGGATAAATGAAATCTCCTCGTCAATATGACGAGCTGCGACAAAATCTGAAATGTCTTTTTCCTTGCGTGGAAATGCCAATCGAAACCCTCCCATTGTGATTTTCATCTTTCTATCAGGCCAGCCAGGTTGTCTATATAGTAGACTCCCGTAAGCCATCAAGACGATGGAAAAACAACAAGTCGAAGCCGATCTATTTCGAGTTGTCTTTTACTAGTATACCATAATATGTGGGAGTTTGCAGGGACTGCGATTTTATTATGCCAGATGTGTTGACAAAATACCTATCGGGGTATAATATAAGCCTAGAGTTGAACAGAAAGGAGGTTGCGACGTGGAGTATGATGATAAAATTAAAAACAGATTACGACGGATAGAAGGCCAGATTAAAGGCATTCTGCGGATGATGGAAGAAGAGCAGAACTGTAAAGAAGTCATTACCCAATTGTCGGCTTCCCGGACGGCTATCGATCGGACAATCGGTGTCATTGTCAGTTCCAATCTCATCGAATGTATACAAAATAAAGATGAAAATGATCACCGGACGCAAGAGGAAATCGTCAAAGAGGCAGTCGAACTGCTAGTGAAGAGTCGGTAAGTAGGGACTCTTTTCTTTTTGTAATATATGATACCCCATGGGGTAGGGGTAATTTAATCAGAAGAGAGAGGAAGATAAACTTGTCAGAAACGAAGAAGACGACCATTGTTTTATTCAGTGGCGATTACGATAAAGCGATGGCTGCCTATATTATTGCAAATGGAGCGGCAGCCTACGATCATGAGGTGACGATCTTCCATACGTTTTGGGGCTTGAATGCTCTGCGCAAAGAGGAGCCTATCGCAGTTAAAAAAGGTTTTCTTGAGAACATGTTCTCTAAAATGATGCCGCGCGGTGCTGATAAAATGGGACTCTCCAAAATGAATTTTGCCGGCATGGGCCCGCAGATGATCAAACAGGTGATGAAGAAGCATAATGCCATGACGTTGCCTCAATTAATCGAACTGGCTCAAGAACAGGATATTAAACTCGTTGCCTGTACGATGACGATGGATTTGCTTGGGCTAAAGCAAGAAGAACTGCTGGACGGCATTGAATATGCGGGCGTTGCAGCCTACTTGGCGGATGCCCAAGAAGGAAACGTGAATTTATTCATTTAAGAGGAGGAACTGGAATGAAGGAAATTACAGCGGCAGAAGTGAAAGCTGCTTTGCCAGCGAAACATATTATTGATGTGCGAGAAGCAGACGAGGTGGCGGAAGGCAAAATTCCAGGTGCGATCCATATTCCGCTTGGATTGTTGGAATTCCGGCTGCATGAGTTAGATAAAAACAAGGAATACACAACGGTCTGCCGGTCTGGCGGCCGCAGCGGCAGAGCAACACAACTATTGGAGAGTCATGGATACACAGTAGTCAATATGGTCGGAGGAATGCTTGCGTGGGATGGACCGATTGAATAAAAATTTTTGTAGATAACAATACCCTGGTGGGCATATAGGAGAGATGAAATGATACAAACAGATATGAAATTGGATGCGAAGGGGCTTGCCTGTCCAATGCCAGTTGTAAAGACCAAAAAGGCCATGCAGCAGCTTTCTCCGGGACAAGTGCTGGAAGTGCAGGCGACCGATAAAGGATCCATAGCGGATATTAAGGCATGGGCACAGAGTGCAGGCCATCAGTATATTGGTGTTCACGAAGAAGAGGGTGTCATTACACACTATTTGAGAAAAACAGCCGGTGAAGAAGCTGAGGCGAAACGCTTTCCCCATGTCGTGTCGAATGAGGAATTGCAGGCAGTTCTGGCCGTGGACGAGGATGTGCAAATTGTAGATGTGCGGGAAAGTGCAGAATACGCATTCGGTCATATCCCCGGTGCTTTATCCGCTCCGTTTGGTGAGTTGGAAGCCGTCCTGAGGAGCTTGGATCAGGAAACAAGCATCTATGTCATTTGCCGTACAGGAAATCGGAGTGATATGGCTGCGCAAAAGCTGGCTGCTGCCGGATTCCGCAATGTGAAAAATGTTGTTCCAGGTATGAGCGGCTGGAACGGATCTATTCAAAAATTAATGAATTAAAAACAGGAGGTAGAAAAACAATGACAGTAACTCCATTAATTGCAGGCGATATTGCTAAAAAAGTGATAAGGAAAGAACCGCTTTTCATTCTGGATGTCAGGAATGAAGATGCATTTAAAGACTGGAAGATTGAAGGGGAATCGGTGCAACATTTAAATATTCCTTACTTTGATCTGTTGGATGGTGTGGAACATATTTTGGAGCAATTGCCGACAGATCGTCCTGTTGTCGTCGTTTGCGCGAAGGAAGGTTCTTCTATTCTAATCGCTGATATGCTCTCGGAAGAAGGACGCAACGTACATTATTTGAAAGGCGGCATGAAGGCTTGGAGTGAACATCTCGAGCCTGCAAAAATTGGTGATTTGAAAGAGGGCGGCACGATTTACCAATTCGTCCGGATTGGCAAAGGCTGCTTGTCCTATATGATCGTTTCAGGTGGTGAAGCGGCCATTGTCGATGCAACTCGCATGACCGAAGTGTTTACTGCTTTTGCAGATGAGCTGGGCGTCAAAATCACCCATGTCTTGGATACCCATCTACATGCGGACCATATTTCCGGCGGTCGCCAAATTGCTGAAAAAACAGGGGCTGCCTACTGGTTGCCGCCAAAAGATGCATCTGAAGTCACATTCGCATTTAAACCACTAGAGGATGGACAAATCATCGCAGTCGGAAAATCAAAAATGAAGATCCAGCCGATCTACTCCCCTGGACATACAATTGGATCCACTTCATTTATTGTGGACGATGCTTACTTGTTATCTGGAGACATCCTTTTCATAGATTCTATCGGACGTCCTGATTTGGCGGGTCTCGCGGAAGACTGGGTAGATGATCTCCGAGTTACCCTCTATGAAAGATACCGTGCGCTTGCGGAAGAATTGATTGTTCTGCCGGCCCACTTCATGATCATCGAGGAATTGAAAGAAGACGGAAGTGTATCGGAAAAACTAGGAACATTGTTTGCGAAAAACCATGGATTGAACATCGCGGATGAGAAGGAATTCAGAAAACTGGTGACCGATAACCTTCCGCCGCAACCGAATGCCTACCAAGAAATACGTCAGACGAATATGGGGAAAATTACCCCGGACATCGAAACCCAGCGAGAAATGGAAATTGGGCCGAACCGCTGTGCGGTACGATAAACAAATCTAACTAACAGACAGGAGAGAGACAAATGAACATAGCAAACGTATTGGACGCAAAGGGGCTTGCATGCCCAATGCCCGTTGTGCGGGCTAGAAAAACGATAAAGGAAATGGAGACGGGAGAAATCCTCGAGATTCAAACGACGGACAAAGGGTCAGTCGCCGATATGTCCGCCTGGGCAAAATCTGGCGGCCACGAAATGGTGGATCAAAAAGAAGAAGCAGGTGTCTTTACATTCTGGATTAAAAAAGGGTGAAGCGCCCCAACATGGACACGTTGGTTGACGAGTGCGGATAGAGTGTTCTCTTTCGCGCTTGTCCTTTTTTAGACTGCATGGAAGGAGGGAGCAAGGTGGAAATCGGATTTTTAATCACCTTATTCTTTATCGGGTTCATCGGATCCTTTATCTCTGGCATGGTAGGGATCGGTGGTGCCATTATCAAATATCCAATGTTGCTTTTCATCCCGCCGCTGTTAGGTTTGACAGCGTTAACGTCCCACGAGGTTTCAGGGATAACCGCTATAGAAATAGTGTTTACGACCATTTCAGGTGTATGGGCATACCGGAAAAGTGGTTATTTGAATAAAAAGCTGATCGCCTATATGGGAACTGCCATCTTGCTCGGCAGTTTTATCGGCGGTTTTGGATCCGATTTGCTTACAACAGGAACCATTGATCTAGTATATGGCGTGTTGGCGACTCTGGCTGCGATCTTGATGTTCATCCCGAAAAAAAGCGTTGATGAGGTACCGGCAGACGAGTTGACATTTAATCATTGGCTCGCGGCTTCACTCTCGCTTCTTGTAGGAATAGCTGCTGGGATAGTCGGGGCGGGAGGAGCTTTCATACTTGTTCCGATCATGCTAGTGGTCTTACGAATCCCAATCCGGGTGACGATCGCGACATCCCTTGCCATCACATTCATTTCCTCGATCGGCTCAACGATCGGGAAGGTGGCAACTGGACAAGTATTGTTTGGACCGGCCGCGGTCATGATTGTCGCAGGTTTGTTGGCGGCGCCTCTTGGAGCGAAGGTCGGGCAAAGAGTAAATACAAGAGTGCTGCAAGCGTTTTTGGCCGTCTTGATTCTAGGGACAGCAATTAAGGTCTGGATGGATTTTTAACTGGACTGCCAACTCCATCGTTAAAGTTGTTGTTTGGAAAGTCAACTGGATAGTGAAGGAATGTTTGATTCTTTCGTAGGGAATGGGAGAAGGGAAACTGTCAGGAATTTGGCACGATAAAAAATAGCCACAAGCGATTAGTGAAGAAGGAGTCGATTATCAGAGGATCGGCTCCTTTTTTAACTTATTTTTGGCTAGTAATGTCCAAGCCTTCATAGGAATCATTCGTATCGCTTGTGAAAAGATGGTTTTTTAAAGTGGTTTGCACTTCATTCAATTCAGCTTTATCAGGTAAATAGTACCAATAACCATCTATATACTGACCGCCGCCTTTTTTGAATTGAATTTGCTCTATATTTTTCTCTACGCCTTTATACTCTTGTTGGATATTTATGATGTCCTTCAAAGTAAGGTTCGTTTTAATATTTTTACCTAAAGCATTAACAACCTCATCGTATTTCAAGATGGAAGAAACGCTGGCCCCTTTGTGCAGGATGGCCTGAATGATTTGCTTTTGCCGAATTTGACGTCCAAAATCTCCTCGAGGATCCTCGTATCGGATACGAGAGAATAGCAAGGCCTGCTCTCCGCTTAATTCGATATCACCTTTTGGAAAATGATAGGTGTCGTAGGTCAAGTCCATATCGTTAACTACAGTGACACCGCCTAGAGCGTCTATTATGTCCGTAAACCCTTCCATATTAATTTTAACGTAGTAATCAATAGGCAGATCTAGAAAATGTTCGACTGTTGCTATCGACATTTCCACCCCACCGCGGGCGTAAGCGTGATTGATTTTTTCCTCTGTTCCATTGCCTGCAATTTCAGTTAATGTATCACGAGGAATACTTACCATTTTAATGGAATTGACTTGGGGATTCACCGTGACGACAATAATCGAATCTGACCTTCCAACATCGCCTTCTCGTTCATCTACCCCTAAAAGAAGGACTGAAAAAGGATCTCGAACTTTAATTGATATAGTTTCTTCTCTTTTGTCCGATGTTTTCTTGACTGGTTCATGGATCGTTTTAAAAGCCGAAGAAAAGGATTGATAAATAGTAATCATAACCCCGCCAAAAGTCAAAAAAATTACAAGCAAAAGACTAAATATGAGCCGGCGTTGCCTACTCTTTTTTTCTCCTGTTTCAGTCCGCAATAGAAGTTTGCCCCTTTAGTTAGTTATCTTCATGCTACATGATCCTATGTAATAGGCCAGAGTCTGTATGGAATAAGTTTCTTGTTTTCCTTCGTAAGAGGAACATAATAATTTAATCCTAATCAGGCAACCTCACTCACTCGGGTCCACTTCTATTTTATGTTTGAGCCCGCCTCAAAATACTCGATTGCGAATCAATTCTCTTTCATGCTGAGTTCAAGACCCACCCTTATTAGTGTTTCGATATCTCTGCAGTTCTGTTGATAAAGAAATTATATTTACTTTCTAATTAACCTCCCTGACAACTGGAATGTTCTAAAAGTGTCTAAAGGGTAATCGCATATTTGCATCCGAGCAAGAGAGAGGGGATTTGGAAAGTCTTACAAGATGAATCGTTGAATAAAAATGAGGATTGGCTTGAAGGTTCAGATTTATGAACAGAATGCGATCAGTTTGAAAATCATTCCAAATGCTCTACTCTGTACCAGAAATTTGCGGTATAGTGGGGGGGTATAAAGAGTGAATCTACACAAATTCTGATGAGGTAAGAGGTGGTCAATTTGTTAAAAAAGGTGTTCGCCGAGGGACAGAAAACGACGCCTGAAATAGAAAAAATCATTTTTGACAAGTACTATGACCGTGTTTATCATACAGCTTATTATATTGTTAAAGATCCCGAATTGGCTCAGGACATTCTTCAAGAAAGCTTTTTGAAGGCATTCCGCAATATTCATCTCATTCATGAAATCGAGAAAATCGGGGCATGGATGACGACGATTACTACCCGGACTGCGATCGATCATTTGCGAAAGATGAAAAGGTGGAATGATTTTGCTGCAGACGACGTCTTTATTAACAGAGAGCTCTTGCAAGTGGAGCAGAATCCGATTTCTTCTGTTGAAACAGCGGCTGAAAGAAAATTGATCCGTTCCCTGCTTCAGGGGGAAATCGATAAATTGAACAATAATCACCGAGTAGTCTTATTTCTTTATTACTTCGATGACTTAACATATGAAGAGATTTCGGAAGCGTTGGATGTCAACATTGCAACCGTTAAGACACGTGTACACCGTGCAAAACTCAAATTAAAAGCGGCGATCGAAAAGAAAGAAGAATTGATGGAGGCGATTCTGGATGTCGGAAAATGAAAATCAGAATTTCGATGATCTTATTCGGGACGCGCTGCAAGATCAGGTCCATCGGCAGCCCCTTTCCAAGCTGACTGTCGAGGAAGCTTGGAACAGGCTCGAGGTAAGCAAGAGTACAAGTTTTCCAAGTCGAAAAATGAAAGGGTGGGGAATGCTTCTATCGTTAGCTGTCGCATGTTGCTTACTCTTTTTCAGTTGGTCGCCCGGGCACGGATCAGCATATGGCAACCTGGTTGTATGGTTCCAGCAGATTCAAGGTTCGGTTATCCAACTGTTCGGCGGGAAGCCGGAGAAGGCAAATGGCATAGATACAATGGATTTACCGGAAGCCTCTGCTTTTCAAGTCATCGAGACCTCAGACTATCAAACAGAGCGACTCAGTGTGGAGGAAGCACAATCGGTCACGGATTTTCTAATCATCCTCCCTGTAGTTCCTGGTGATTTTCAGTTGTCACATGTGGAAGTCATCCGAAAACAGAATGAGAAGAGCAAAGAAATCTATTTGAATTACAGTGATGGTATTCGGGATTTCACTATAGCAGAGTTCGGCAGTACGGAGCCTTTCAGCTTTGGCATCATAGCAGACCAGGATGACGCCGGAGTAGAAGAACTAATCATCCGGGGACAAAAAGGAACATTAATTACGTACAAAAATAATATCCGCCAATTGATTTGGTTGACAGAAAGTCATTACTTCAGCATCGAAGGAAAATTATCCAAGGAAGAAATCGTCAGTATTGCGAGATCGATGTAAGTGAAGAAATCGAAAGGTGTATGCTGAATTGAAGGTAAGTTGGGGAACGTTTATTATTATTTATTCGTTCTAATTTTATTAAACTCTATGTTTGAACTCTTTGGAAGCAGAAGTAGCAAGCAAAGGAGTTAAGAATGAAGTCATCATCAAAGCGCCAGTGGAATTGGTGTGGTTGGCTTGGATTAGTTCGGACCGTGTATCTCAGTGGTTCGCAGCAGAGGCGGTAGTGAAAGCGAAAGTCGGTGGTGCATATGAATTATATTTTTATTCCTGGCAATCGAGAGGGCACGAATACGATGAACTGCATCCAATGGCGTGAAGCGGCGTTCTTCCCAGCTTGAAGGCGGCACTCGAAAAAGGGAAAGGGGATTTGTGCTGTCATCCGGCAAATGATTGAATGAAAAGGACTCATCATGTGGCCAATTCATATGTGAATTGGCACTTCTTCTGTTTTCTGAAAATAAGGGGAGCAGCTCATTATTAGGCGAGATCGGCTTTGTGGCCATAGCAATCGGATTTTTTGTAATGTACTTCAGGATAATTGCGTACGTCTATAACCGATATTTTTGGAATGGGTATAACGCTTCAATCAGCGATTTCATTTTGTTTTTTGGATTGATTCCGCTGTCTTATTTATCTGCAAAGTATTTAGTTAAAGTACTTAAGATCGCATGGTGAATTATATTTTTATTACTGATGTAACTCAATGTGATTTCGGTTACGAACTTTAAAAGATGTGTTGGCCACTGGCCTGATTGGGGGAAGAAGAAAATGTATAGTTCCGAAGAAAGAAAAACATATTTTGATCATGTTATGAAAGCAATCAGCTCTTCTGAATTAGTAGAAGGGGTTGTCCAATTGGGTTCTGGCGTAATTGGGTACAAAGATGAATTCTCTGATATTGATTTAATGGTTGCTACTTCAAATATAGAGGATGCAGAAAGAACAAAAGATTTTATTCTAGAAACTTTACATGTTTTTAATACTTCCTATGTTAAAGAAAAGCAATTTAGTAAAGACATTTTTCTTGTTATTGCGATCTTGGAGAATGGACTCGAGTTTAATGTGTCTATTGCCCCAAGGGAACTCCTATCAGTGCGGTCTCCTTTGTGGAAAGTAATTGTTGATAAAACGGGTTTAGTTAAAGAGAAAATGGATATAGAAAATGAATTCTTTATAAATAGCCCTATAAAGTATAATGTAGGTATGGATATACCATTTGAATTTGTTTATTGTGCATTGGCCCTAGAAAAGGAATTGAAGCGAAATAACATAATTTATGCACTGAAGATGCTTGAGGATATGAGGGGCTTTACCTTACTAGTACAAGCATTGAATGAAGATAAAAAACTTCATCAGTTTAAAGCTTATGAAACATTAGATCCTTCTTTTATCAATGAATACCTATCTACTGTTCCTACAGACGGTACTGCGGAACATGTTAGGGGATCGGCTGAAAAGTTGAAAGACCTTTTTGTGAGTACGTTAAAACGAAGTGCAACGTTCTCTTTGAATGATGAATTAGAGAAACTTTTATACAAATAAATGAAAAAGGAAGCCCTTGATTAAGAGGGCTTCTCCTTTTTTTTGCGGAATGATTCCCGGATGCGGGGTTCGGTTCCAGCACGAATGCGTTTTATATTTTCAGTATGCTTCCAAACAGCCATGATGAAAAGCATGGCGGCAATCAAAATCGGCCAGTAGCCATCCAGCCAAATGGCCATCGCCATCAGGGTGACATATAACATGAAGACACCCATGACGAGAATATCCGATAATAACGCCACTGCAATGAACAGGAAAAGTCCCGCCAAACCGAATCGCCAATCGATGGCAAATAAAACCCCGATGACCGTTGCGGTTCCTTTTCCGCCGTTAAATTTCATGTAAAACGGAAAATTATGCCCGAAAATGACTGCTGCTCCCACTGTGAAAAGAAGCAGTGTACTGTACTCTGGATCTAAATCAAACTGATTGGAAAGGAGACGGACTGCTATGACTGCCAGAATCCCTTTTCCGATATCAATAATTGCAACGAGCGCACCATATCTTTTTCCGAGAACAATGAGCGCGTTCGAAGCACCCGCATTTTTGACCCCGGTCTCTTTCAAGTTCACCCCAGATATCCATTGTGCCACGACAGAACCATGCAGACAGCCGATTGCATATCCGATTAAGGCAATACCGATGATCCAAAAGATCATAAAATTCCCCCATATTCAATATGTTTTTATCATACGATGTCTGAATGGACCATTCAATGAATTTTTCAAATAGACGAATGACAGAGAAGGAGTCGATTCATCAGATTTATTGTAAAACGTAATATAAAAAATAATTTCTAGGGACAATAAAGAATAATACCGCACGAGACAAAACGTTCAGAACAATTTTTCACTTACCCCTTGACTTTGAAAATAGGAGTCTCTATACTGTTCAACAAGATGAAAAACTGAATCACCCATACTCTTATCAAGAGCGGCGGAGGGACTAGGCCCTGCGATGCCCGGCAACCGGCAAGTGACGAACTTGCAAAGGTGCTACTTCCTACAGAACGTGCGAACGGTCTGAAAGATAAGGGGAGGAATAAGCGAAAGCGTAACCCTCTTCTTAGCGAAAGGGGTTATTTTTTTATTCCTGTAAACCCCCAACGCCTCCGCACTGCATCATCCCTGTTGCATTTTCATCTGACTACAAAACACTGGAGGTAATTCAAATGACAAACAATCAACTTCAACCCGAAACTCTACTTTTGCACGGCGGCCAAAAACCAGATCCTGTCACGGGGTCCCGAGCAGTGCCGATCCATCGCACCACTTCTTTTGTTTTCCGAGATACAGAACATGCCCAAAACTTATTTGCTCTTCAAGAGGCAGGGAATATTTATACACGCATTACGAACCCGACTGTTGCAGTTTTTGAAGAAAGAATTGCATTGTTAGAAGGCGGAACAGCAGCAGTTGCCCTTTCTTCCGGTATGGCAGCAATTGCTTTCTCCATATTGAACATTGCAGGCGCCGGTGATGAAATCGTTGCGGCCAGCAATTTATATGGCGGTACGTACAACCTCTTCGCAACGACATTACCGCGCTACGGCATTACTGTAAAATTTGTCGATGCAACCGATCCGGAAAATTTCCGGGCCGCTATCACTGATAAGACGAAAGCGCTGTTTGCTGAAACGATTGGAAATCCGAGCCTGCACGTTCTTGATATCGAAGCTGTGGCAAAAGTTGCTCATGAGAATGAAATTCCATTGTTGATTGATAGTACGTTTGCATCTCCATATGGCGCAAATCCAATAGAACATGGAGCAGATGTAGTCATTCATTCCGCAACAAAATGGATTGGCGGACATGGCACGACAATCGGCGGAGTCGTCGTGGACGCTGGCAAATTCGATTGGACGAAAGGGAAGTTCCCTGGGTTCACCGAGCCGGATGACACCTACCACGGTTTGCGCTACGGCATTGATACAGCAGGCGCGGCATTTGCAACCAAACTGCGTGTCCAATTGCTGCGCGACTTCGGTCCATGCCTGGATCCAGACAGTGCCTTTAACTTCTTGCAAGGTTTAGAGACTCTTCATCTACGCGTGACGCGTCATAACGAGAACGCGCGCAAAGTGGCGGAGTTCCTGCAAAATCATCCTTCAGTGGAATGGGTGACTTATGCCGGATCGGAAGACCATCCATCACATGCCAATGCGAAGAAGTATTTGAAAAATGGTTTTGGTTCGATCATTGTATTTGGAATTAAAGGCGGGCGTGAAGCAGGCCGGAAAGTAATCGATACTATTAAGATTTGGTCTCATGTTGCGAATGTCGGCGATGCAAAGTCGTTGATTATTCATCCGGCATCGACAACGCATCAACAATTGTCTGCTGAAGATCTGAAGAATTCAGGTGTTACAGAAGAATTGATTCGTCTGTCGGTTGGATTAGAATCGGCGGATGATATTATTGCAGACCTTGCGCAAGCGATCGAAAAAGCAGCGCCTGTTGCTGTTGAAAAATAAACTTAGCAGATTTGAAAGAGTCTGGCGGAGAGGGGACCTCATTTGGTGCCTGTCGACATAACAAAGGCGGATTCGGCGTCTCATTTGGCGCTTGTCGCCCTGGATTTGGCGGATTCGGTGTCTCATTTGGCGCTGACCGCATGGATATGGCGGAATGTGTGTCTCATTTGGCACTCACCGCATGGATTTGGCGAATGGGTGTCTCATATGGCACTCACCGCATAGAATTTGGCGATTGGTGTGTCTCATTTGGCACCTATCCATATGTATTTGGCGGTACGGGCGTCCCATTCGACGCCTCCCGGCAGATACGATAAATTTAGCACCCCATTTGGTGCAAATCCGTCGTTTGGAGAGTCGTGTGAAAGGAAGTGGTCTTGTGCCATCCATGAAAGCGGCCATTCTTGGCTTTGGTACGGTAGGGGAAGGCATCTATCGGATATTGAAAGAGAAAAGGGATCATATAAAGGAACAGACAGGTTATACGATTGATATCGTTGCCATTTTGGTGAAGGACGCGAATAAAAAGCGTCTCGCAACTCCGGGTGTCATCATTACGGATGATATTCGTGATATTTGGTCAGTTCCCGCGATTGACGTTGTTTTTGAAGCGATTGTCGGTGAGGAACCGGCCTATACTTATTTATCCGAGGCAATCGAAAAGGGTAGTCATATTATTACCGCAAATAAAAAAATGTTTGCTAAACATGGCCCTGCTTTGGTGAAGCATGCCGAATTCCGAGGTGTTCAAGTTGGATTTGAAGCGACAACGGCAGGGGGTGTTCCCATTATCCGGACGGTGAGCAATCTGATCCAAGGCGATCGGGTTCGACGCATACAAGGAATTCTTAACGGGACATCCAACTATATCTTAACGAAGATGAGGGAGGAGCAACTCCCATTCCAACAGGTCTTGCAGCAAGCGCAGGATTTGGGTTACGCGGAGGCGGACCCAACCGATGACGTAAGCGGCGGCGACGCTTTCCGGAAATTGATGATTCTTAGCTCTTTAGCGTTTGACCGGCAGCCGTTTTGGGAGCATGTACCGGTTGTAGGCGTCGATCATATCGAGCTCCGCGATGTGCAAGAGGCTTCGAAGAGCAATCTAAGATATCGGCACGTGGCGGATGTATGGATTGATGACCACGGGGACTTGCAGGCAACTGTCGGCCCGGTGCTAGTCGGAGCCGATCATCCGCTTCACAGCATAGACGGAGTGGACAACGCTGTCATCGTCGACACAGAATATCTCGGCCAACTCACACTTGTTGGGCCCGGTGCAGGCATGTATCCGACCGGCAGTGCTATGATCAGCGATTTGCTTCATATAGTAAGACAACCGAGCAAAGTGTTGGTGAATCAGTAAAGTGTAATTGGTAGTATAAAGATAAATACTTATAAAAAGAGAATTGCTTGATATCAGCAGTTCTTTTTTTATTAAAAGAAAGGAAGAAGGAATGTGAAGTTTTACATTGCATCCAGTTTTTCCAATATCGAAACGGTTAGGTATGTTAGTAAAAGGCTCAAAAGGTTAGGATTCTTCCATACATATGATTGGACTCAAAATGAGAGGAGCTTGACGATGAGTCAGTTAAGAGATATAGGCCAAAAAGAAAAAGATGCGATTATGGAAGCGGATTTTATTGTCGTCTTATTACCTGCAGGAAAAGGGAGTCATATTGAATTTGGACTTGCTTTAGCTCAGAATAAAACGATTTATCTCCATTCGCCAAATGATGAGGTAAATAACTTTGAAACAACTAGTACTTTTTATCATCTACCAGAAGTGAAAAAATGCAACGGTACCATTGAGAACTTAATTGAGACCATCTCTTTGGTCGAAAAATCGACCGAAGTACTGTTAAACTAATGAAAAGCAGTAATCCCATTATTAGAGGGAATACTGCTTTTTCGCTTTTGTTTGTAATTCCTTTAACGAATATGCTTTTTCCGCTGCATGCCCTTCGTTTCTTTCTTCAAAGCCTTGATCAGCGAGACGATCATCAGGAGCATGATAAAGGAGAACGGCAGAGCTGCAATGATAATGGTGTTTTGCAAGGCGTTCAAACCATTGACGGACAGCAAAATCAATGCGATAGCCGATTGGATGACACCCCAAGTGATCTTAATGTTGTTTGGTGGTGTCAACGAACCATAGGTGGATTGCATCCCGAGAACAAATGTGGCCGAATCGGCAGACGTGATGAAAAAGGAAGCTATCAGCAAAACGGCAATGATGGAGATAATAAAAGACCATGGCATATTATGGAACATTTCAAAGATGACCAGTTCCGTTGATTCTTTTGCCAAGTCGGCAATTCCTTCCCGTTGGATATTGATCGCGGTCGTGCCAAAAGCGGTGAACCAGAAGGCGCTAAGCAGCGTGGGTGCCAAGAGTACGCCGACCATAAATTCCCGGATGGTCCTCCCTTTGGACACACGGGCGATGAACATGCTGACAAATGGAGCCCATGAAATCCACCAAGCCCAGTAAAAGATCGTCCAACCGTCCAACCATTCCCGATTCGCTGCATTTAACGGAGCCGTTCGGAAGCTCATTTGGACTAAATTTGCTAAATAGCCCCCAATCGAGTCGGTGAACATGTTTAGAATGAGAAGGGTCGGCCCTAGTATGACGACGAACGCTAAAAGAACCAAGGCGAGGATCAGATTCGCGTTCGAAAGATATTTGATACCTTTGCTGAGCCCCGACCAAGCTGACATGATGAAGAGGACGGTTACAATGGCAATGATGATAAATTGCACTTTAATTCCGATGGTCACCCCGAACAGATAGTTCAGCCCTGCATTAATTTGAACAGCACCGAAGCCGAGAGAGGTAGCGACACCAAAAGCGGTTGCGAAAACGGCAAGGACATCGACGAGAATTCCCCAAGGTCCCTCCATCTTTTTGCCGAAAATCGGCTTCAATGTTGCTGAAATTAATCCCGGTTCGTTTTTACGGAACTGGAAGAAGGCTAACGACAGCGCCACGACTCCATACATGGCCCACACATGGAGACCCCAATGGAAGAACGATTGACGCAATGATTCCTTAAAAGCGGCGTCAGTATTCGGTTCAGCAGTCGCCGGACTGACAGCGTAATGGGACAACGGTTCAGCGGCCCCGTAAAAAACTAAACCTATTCCCATGCCGGCAGAGAACAGCATGGCAATCCAAGTCGCAGTTGAGAATTGTGGACGATCTTCGTCTTTGCCCAATCGAATTTTGCCGAAAGGACTGAAAATGAAGAAGATGCTCAGGACGAGCAGTACGGACAGCAGCATCATGTAATACCAGCCGAACGAGGAAGAGACAAAGCTCTTAATGTTCGTGGTGACTGTTTCAAAACTATCGGAAGCGAGGACGCCGTACCCGACAGCTAAGACGATCAACCCGATCGTTATATAAAAGACATTTGATATTTTTTTCATGTTTCCCCCTATGAAGTTTCGTATTGTTAAAACGACTATCAACTATACCAACCCTCTTGAAGGAATGCAAAAGGGTGTGCAGGAGATTGAATGAAAAGGAATCAAGTTTTATTTTTTTATAAAACGAATTTAATCTAGTCATAGTATAGTCTGAGGAATGTATTTCACCTTGTTCGACTGAAATTATTGAGGGACTGTTAAATAAATAAATTGAGTCTTTTTACCTGGGTGATTTCAGTCTTCATCTTTTATATCCCGGTCGGGCGGAAGCGGTTCATTCCAATAGTCCTCAATTAACCGTTTTGCCGTTTCCAACTGAGAAAAATACAAGGTGAATTGATCCTGATTCACTAAAAATTGTTCTCCATCATGGACAGCCCGGATTCTGCCGGTCAAGACGTATTGCCGCACTTGTTCTACCGGCATGCCGATATATTCAGCAGTCTGCTCTATTGTCATATACATAGGATGTGGCTCCTTCGAAATTTTATTCATCATTGAGACTCCCATTCTTTACTACGGTACGGAACCAAAAAATGGGGTACCTTAATTGTAACAAAAAAAGAACTGGAGGAATCCAAGTGAATGAAGAAACTCATATGAATCATGGGATGGCAATCTTGTTTAAAGCTGTTTTGACTTTTCTTGTCCTCTGGATTGTATTGTCTGCGATTTACAATGTTTCCTTTCTACATTCAACGTTTATTGGCATTGTTCTACTATTGGTCTCGTATGTCGCAGGCGACATGATGATTCTGCCGAAAATGGGCAATATGGCAGCAACCACTGGCGATCTTGTCATTGGGTTTCTGATTATTTGGGGAGGATTGCTGCTCTTTGGTTATGGCAACTCGTTTGGAGAAGCGTTACTCACAGGAGTTGTTATTGCAATAGGGGAATATCTTTTCCATTCTTGGTTGTTAAGAACACAGTACACCAATAGGCATGTGTAAATATTTGAAGAGGGGCGGCCTGAAATGGTTTGCCCTTCTTCTGTGCATCATGAATTAAACGACCGTCAGACTTTGCAAGAAAAATATTTAGAAGATAGGTCTCAGGATCAAATTCCTGAGATTTTTTTATTTATTTTTTCGTGAGTGAACGATTAGACGAACGTAATCGTATTAAGGGTAAATAAACAGTTTGGAGGAGAAAAAAATGAAAGAACTAGTAAATGGAATCCTATGGGAAAGGGTTGCGCAAATTCTTGTATTACAATGATTACCGCGTTAGTTTGGTTGTATTAGAAATGAAAAAAATGAATCTCTTGTAAGCAATTTTGATCTTATGGAAGGCAGCTTCTATAAATTTTCACCATCTGTTAAATAAAGACAACAAGGAGATACCTTTGTTCGAAATAACAGCAATGAAATCAATCACTTATCTAAGGAGGCAATTCTTTTATGAAAAATAAACTATCTGGGGTGTTAGCTGCTACAGTAGCGTTTTCGGAATTTGCAATCAAGTTGAACTAACTACAATTTAAGATGTACTTCAACAAAACCAGTATGACACCGAAAAGGTGTTTTGCTGGTTTTGCTTGTATTTCCACATTTTCTTTACGAAGTGGCTTACTTGAGGTGTTTTTGTTGAGTTTCCCGTTAATCACCAGAAATCTGGGGTATGAATGAGTTGAGAGAGTAACAAAAGGAGGAATTTCATGCCGCTGAATATTACTCAAAAATTGATCCAATCCCATTTAGTATCAGGCGAAATGGAACCCGGTTCAGAAATTGGCTTAAAGATTGATCAGACGTTAACACAGGATGCTACGGGAACAATGGTGATGCTGGAGCTGGAGGCAATGGGTGTCAAGCGGGCGCAAACTGAGGCATCCGCTCAATATGTGGATCACAATGTTATCCAAGTTGACAATAAAAATGCGGATGACCATTTGTTTCTGCAAAGTGCTACCCGCCGTTTTGGTCTTTATTATAGCCAGCCGGGAAATGGCGTGAGTCACCCGGTCCATATGCAACGGCTTGCAAAACCAGGCAAGACACTGCTTGGGTCCGATAGTCATACTTGTGCAAATGGGTGCATGGGAATGCTGGCTATGGGAGCGGGAGGTCTCGATGTGGCGCTTGCAATTGCTGGAGAACCGGTTTATATCAAGATGCCGAAAGTGTGGGGCGTCAAATTGACGGGGGAGTTGCCGGATTGGGTCAGTGCTAAGGATGTTATTTTGGAGATGCTGCGCCGCTTTGATGTGAAAGGCGGGGTTGGAAAAATAATTGAGTACTATGGTCCCGGCTTGAAAAGCCTCAGTGCAATGGATCGGCACGTGATTGCGAATATGGGAGCGGAATTAGGTGCTACAACAAGTGTCTTTCCATCTGACGAGGAAGTGCGCCATTTCTTGAAACAGCAAGGGCGTGAGGATGATTGGACAGAGCTCGTTGCGGATAAGGGGGCCACGTATGATTTGTATGAGGAAATTAATCTCTCTGAACTGGAGCCTCTCATTGCGAAACCATCCAGTCCAGGCAATGTCGTTCCAGTCTCTGAAGTGGCAGGGACGCCGATTTATCAATCATATGTAGGATCGTCCGCGAATCCTGGCTTTCGAGATTTTGCAGTCGTCGCCCGGATTGTGGATAATAAAAAGATCAAAGAGGGTATTTCATTCGACATCAACCCGACATCCCGCCAGTTGCTGACAGACCTTGTGAAGGAAGGGCATATTGCCAGTCTGCTTCAGGCAGGGGCACGTTTGCATCAAGCCGGGTGCAACGGATGCATCGGCATGGGGCAAGCGCCTGCGACAGGAAGGAACAGTTTACGGACAACACCGCGGAATTTCCCGGGCCGGTCGGGCACGCTGGAGGATAGTGTATTCCTATGCAGTCCTGAAACAGCGGCCGCATCGGCTTTGACAGGTGTCATTACGGATCCCAGAACACTGGATATGCCGTATCCCAAAGTGTCTGATCCTGAACACCCGACCATTGATACGAAGCTGCTTGCAGAGCCGTTGCCCTTTGAGGAAGCTCAACAGGTAGAATTGTATAAGGGACCAAATATCGCATTGATTCCAGAAATGGATGAACTTCATGACTCGATGGAACTGCCCATTCTATTAAAAATGGGAGACAATATTTCAACGGACGAGATTTTAGCAGGCGGCGCCCGTGTGTTGCCATACCGAAGCAATTTGCCGGAAATCAGTAAATTTGCGTTTGAGATCATTGATCGCACCTACTACTCTCGCGCGATGGCCAGCACAGCTTCCGGCGGGCATGCGATAGTTGGCGGAAGCAACTATGGACAAGGTTCCAGCCGGGAACATGCAGCACTCGCGCCGCGATACTTAGGCTTGCGCGTGGCGTTGGCGAAGGACTTCGCCCGCATCCATTGGCAAAACCTTGTCAATTTCGGCATTCTTCCACTGACATTTGTGAATCCGGAAGATTACGATTCCTTGGAACAAGGAGATGTGCTTCAACTGACCAATCTGCGGGAATCCATTCGGAGTGTTAATGAATTTGGAATTTCCGTAAAGGGGAAAGTTAAACAAATCCTCGTGCAGCATACGCTGTCAGAGCGTCAAATCGAGGTGATGCTCGCAGGCGGCATGATTAACTGGGCAAAAGGAAAACAAGCGCAAATGCAATAAAAACATAGGAGGAGATAATATGATCGACCGCGAGGGTACTTGCAGAGCATGTGAAGGAACTGGAATGTTGGCAGATGACGAAGGCTGGCAATATGGCTGCAGTGTCTGCCACGGCAACGGATATTTGCAAAACACGATGAAAGCGCAGAATGAGGTGCGGATTTTGGATGTGGACCACAACAATCGATTGTTGGA
The DNA here is from genome assembly GCA_014204635.1 of Sporosarcina luteola. GTDB lineage: Bacteria > Bacillota > Bacilli > Bacillales_A > Planococcaceae > Sporosarcina > Sporosarcina luteola_A. Next base: position 62,373 of record JACHLS010000001.1, read on the forward strand.
TTGATGGATGGAAAAAGGCAGGTTCCTCAATGGAAACCTGCCTTTTTTATATGAGTTTATCTAGTCGTAATCGTTTATTCAATGTCGCCATAATTGGAATACCTACCGCCATGACAGCAAACTCGCCAACCGCGACGAATCCCCAAGTAATCCAAAACGGAAAACCAAGCGCGATTTTCAATTCCCATGCGATGAGGAACATGGTGAAGGTGAACACAAGGGTGTTGAACAACATCCGTTTGTATAATCCTCGGATGAATTTTGCCGAAAGAATGGTGATCGATAAGGCAATAACAGATTGGCCGACGCCGAACACTAAATCGATCGGACCTAATTCAGAAAAGAGCAGATTGGAGACAAATACCCCAAGCACAACTCCGATCATATACTTCTTATTAAATACGACGAGATGATTGAACATCTCCGACAAACGGAACTGGATGTTTGTGAAGCCGAATGGCGCAATCAAAAACGTCACAGCGACATACAACGCAGCGATAATCCCGCTCGTTGCCATTGTTTTGACTTTCATATTCATTTCTCCTTAGTTTTTTATCGTGGGATGGTTACGAACCACGTGTAACATTCGCTATGATACCAGTGTTTGCAAGGATTTGTAAATAGCAATGTGTAAAGTATGTGTAATTTTAGATGGCTTCAAGAACCTTCCATGTTTCACCTTTCGATTAAGTGAGCATAACGAGGAATAGCTCTCATGTGCAACAGGTCCTTGTTTGCAAGAAAGGAAATCAGAGCTCCAACACAGTTATTGGCTCATTGTTGCAGATTTCACCGTTTTCACGAAAACCAAAGCTTTCATATAGCTTTTTGGCGGCTAAGTTCTCGGCTCCATAGGAAATCCAGCAGTACCGTGCAGGCCCGGCAGGAAAAGTGCGTATAAATTCCAAGGCTTTTTTCATTGCTTCCCGACCGTAGCCTCGGTTCTGGTGGTGCTTGTCAATCATCAGTCGCAAGATGCAATAGCCGTCATCTGCAATTGATGGAATTTCGTATCCGGTGATTCCATAAGTGATCATCACGAAACCAACTGGCTGTTCGTCCGCATAAATGGCAAACGGAAAGGGATGGCCCCCATTGGTTGCCAAGACATAGCACGAAGCCATGCTTGACAGATTGGACGCAACGAAGCGGCGTTGCTCTTCCGATACTTCGAGGTTAAATATGGCACGGCGGTTTTCCAATGTAATTTTTCTGAGTGTAATCATGCAAATTCTCCTTTCATTGGCTATTGGTTACGTTGCTTTTAACCGTTTGATAGTACTAGTTATCTCAAAAGAGAGCCGGAATTATCGTAGTAACTATATCATAGTTCATCTGGAATTATTCGGCTAATTTGATTTGATTCACAGATGTGCACCGTGTAGTGTAAAAACTCAGCTATTAGCACATAAAAAAAGAGAGAACTTACTATTTTTATTGAAGTTTGGATGATTGTTACGAATGACGTTGCCAATTGGAGTGGCTAACTAGCTTCATTGGCACTTAGCTTGCTAAAATAATCTACCATTAGTATGCACATGTTTGTTGTCTATCTAAATTATTCTGGCGTTCAAATAGAGAATCTGGCGTTTGGGTGTAAGTACTGGCGTTCAAGTAGAGAATCTGGCGTTCGGATGTAAGTACTGGCGTTCATAGCAGCAATCTGGCGTTTAACTGGTTTTTCTGGCGTTCATAGCAGCAATCTGGCGTTTAACTGGTTTTTCTGGCGTTCATATCAGTAATCTGGCGTTCAACTAGTTTTTCTGGCGTTCAAAAAGAGAATCTGTTGTTCGGGTAAGTACTGGCGCTCATATCAGTAATCTGGCGTTCAAGTAGAGAATCTGGCGTTCGGATGTAAGTACTGGCGTTCATATCAGTAATCTGGCGTTCAACTAGTTTTTCTGGCGTTCAAGTAGAGTATCTGGCGTTCGGGTGCAAGTACTGGCGCTCAAGTAGAGTATCTGGCGTTCGGGTGTAAGTACTGGCGTTCAACTCCTAATCATGCCTGTACAGGTTGGGATTGCCATTGGCGAAATGCGGGTATCCACTAGGTATCTACCTTAACTAAGGAGGGGTACGTTATGTCGAAGAAGCTAGCCTATGTAGCAGTTCTAATCGGAGCCATTTTGTGGGGAACGACGGGGACGGCGCAAACATTTATGCCGAATACGATTGCTCCCCTGACCATTGCATCCACTCGCCTGGCGGTTGGAGGATTTACACTGTTGATTGCTTTGTTACTGATGAAGAAGATCAGTGTCCGTGGATGGCCTTGGAAGTTGACGATCATTGCAGGCTTGGCAATGGCGCTTTTCCAATTTTGTTTCTTTTCCTCTGTCCGACTGACCGGTGTGGCCATTGGAACTGTGGTCGCCATCGGAAGTGCCCCTATTTTTTCAGGAATCTTAGAGTGGGTCCTGCTGAAAAAGAAACCGACAAAGAATTGGATTATCGCCACCGTCCTGTCTATTATCGGATGCGTCTTGCTGTTTTCCGATAAAGAGGGCATGGTCGTCAATCCACTTGGTGTTGCCCTGTCTCTTGGAGCCGGTCTCATGTTTGCGTTATATACGCTGTTTAATAAAAAAATGTTGAAACAAGTCGATGCAGTCCCGGCTGTTGCAATTACATTTTCCATTAGTGCCGCCGTATTGCTGCCATTCCTTTTTACCTCCAGCAAGGAGGGGATCCTAACGGTTCCGGGCATCCTCGGTACGCTTTACCTCGGACTTGCCGCTACCTCTATTGCTTATATTATTTTCTCGTTTGGATTACAACGAATTTCCTCTTCTTCGGCCGTCACCTTGTCTTTGGCCGAGCCCCTCACAGCAGCTGTTCTTAGTTTTTTTGTCGTCGGAGAAAGGCTTGCATTTGTTTCTTGGATTGGCGTTGCCTTGTTGCTCGGGGGAATTGTGGTATTGACATTTGGGGGAAGTAAAGAAGAAAAAGAGATGGAGATGAAAGCGGAAATAGGGATGTAACTTGAAGTCAGGCTGCCAATGGGTGGCCTTTTTTGGTTTGTTGTTTGCGATCCCACAAAGAATTTTAAATTCATTTACGGATTCATTTATGGTTTGCGGATTTGCATGGGCAGGATAGAATAAGAAAGTATGAATTGGGATAGATAACATCAGGACATATTTGGGAAGGAGACGCATGATGATGAATGATATTCGTAAAGAGGTTGTAATTGAAGCGCCAATGGAGAAGGTATGGAAGTTTGTTGGAACAGCAGAGGGGCTGGCTGCTTGGTTCATGCCAAATGATATGAAGCCGGTTGAGGGCGAGTCGTTTGAACTGCAGGCAGGACCGTGGGGCACGTCAGTTTGCCGGGTGACACGTGTGCAGGAGCCATATTCGTTAGCCTTTGACTGGGGAAAGGATTGGGATCTTTCATTTGATTTGGAGGAGCGAGGAGGGCAAACCCACTTGACTTTCATTCACGGCGGCTGGCAGGAAGGCATGGAGACGGAGTTTGGCGAGCCGCATGATGTGGTGCAACCAAGAATGGATGGAGGTTGGACGGGGCTTGTCCAAAAGTTGAAGCAAGTGGCGGAAGTAGAGAAATAATTTTTCTGTTGTAACTATTCCGTCATGTGTTCTATGCCAATGCCTTCCCTCGTGATATATTCAATAGAGAGGGAGGGTTCGGGATGTCACAACGATTCGCGTTTTTCATCGTCTTGCTCGGAGCCATGTTATGGGGCACGACCGGAACTGCGCAGACTTTTATGCCGCAGACAGTCCATCCTTTGGCGGTGGGCGCTTCTCGTCTTGCAGTCGGCGGTTTTTCATTGCTCATTTTCATGGTAATCATGAGAAAAATTAATTTACGTACATGGCCATGGAAAGCGACATTGCTCGCTGCGTTGGCCATGGCTATTTTCCAATATTGCTTTTTCACGTCCATCCGTTTGACAGGCATTGCCATTGGAACGGTTGTCGCAATTGGAAGTGCCCCGATGTTTTCCGGAATTGTCGAATGGCTCTTCTTGAAGCGGCGGCCGACGAAGGTTTGGCTGATGGCAACATCCTTGGCGATTGTCGGCTGCATTCTTTTATTTTCAAATAAAGAAGGGATGATCGTCAATCCGATCGGTGTTACGCTCTCCCTATGCGCCGGATTGCTTTTTGCTTTTTACACCTTATTTAATAAAAACGTGTTAGAGCAGGAGGACGCTATTCCCTCTGTAGCTGTTATTTTCTCGGTGAGCGCCGTTATGCTTATGCCGTTTTTATTCCTTTTTGAAACAGAAGGGCTGCTTTCGGCACGAGGCGTTTCGACTGTCCTCTATCTGGGGCTGGCGACAACGAGTATCGCATATATTTTATTCTCCGCTGGATTGCGGCACATCCCTTCATCGTCTGCCGTCACGCTTTCTTTAGGGGAACCGCTGACAGCCGCTATATTAAGCGTGCTGGTCGTCGGCGAACGTCTGGATGTCATTTCTTGGGGCGGCGTTGTATTGTTGGTCGGGGGTATTCTCGTATTGACCGTTAGTGGCAGAAGAAAAGAGAAGGTTACAGGAAGTATGACATAAAAAAAAGAGGCGCAGCTGCGAGAAGCTGCGCCATTTTATCGTTTCCACCGTACATAGTGGCGTGTGGCGAGAAAGCCGAGGATAATTAACAGCGTCGCAAGTAAGCCGCCTTCCAGCCCGAATGCACCTCCGGTCAACCAGTCGTTTCCGTCATCCACAGATACATTGTAGAGACCGTGCGGGGTTGTACCGCTCACTGCAAATCCAAAGACATTCCCTTGAAAATAGTTCCAAGTCATATGATAGCCGATCGGAAGCCACAGACTTTTCGTCGCGTCGAACATGTAGGCGAAAAGGAGGCCGACCAACAGAATATTCAGGAGTCCAAGCAGACTGACATTCGGGTTCATTCCGTGTGCAATACTGAAGAGTACTGCCGAACCGACGTAGATTGCCCACTTGGGATGATTTCGGCTGGCCATCGTCGACATGACATAGCCGCGGAAAAACATCTCTTCTGACAAGCCAACTAAGATAAAGAGAAGGAAAAAGGTAATCGTATAGGTAGAAAATTCCGGGCTTCCGAACGAGTTCAACAAGGTGACGTTTCCGGCAAACAGTAAGATGAAGAAAATAATGCTGATGGAAACGGCTCCAAGGAAAAGGCCATATAGAAAATCAAAGATGGAAGACTGGAACCCCAGTGTTCGTAATGTACCTTTATTAATAAAGCGCCAAAAAACATACGTGATCAGAATACTTCCAAGAATGCCGCCACCTTGCATTAATAGGGAAAACCATGGATGCTGGTCGAGAGTTTCCAGTACATTCACTTGAGGTGTCCCCACGAGTTGAGGCGTTTCGGTGAATAGCAGTAAAAATAGTCCTGGTAAGGCAAAAAGCTGTTGCGCGACTACCATGGCAACAAATGCTGGTACAATAAACCAACCCGCACGTACTTGCCCATTTTTGTTCTTAAACAAATTCTTCCTCCTTTATCCGGTGATTTCGAATGCCGGTATTGGCTTCCAGAGCGCGTATTTGTAAGAAGAGAAAGCCGATATTCATGATCAGAAGCGCAATACTGGTTGCTTGAATTCGCCCTTCCCAGCGTATTCACGTGTTGCTTCATTTACCTGCAAGTTCATCTTACGCAATGCATAATAGCGAAATGACTGGACATCGGTTGAAACCCCATGTTGAGGGACTGAACTCCCTATCCATATATCCGTCAATCCCGATCATGCGTACATAATTAACTTTAGACTGGTCACCTTGATTGGTTAAATAATAAAAAATATAATCATGGAAATCGTTAGTGATCTCTACGTAATGATCGAGGAAAATGGGTTCCGCTAGTCTCTTGGAATCTGCATAAAGATAGTTTGCAATCCAGCCTATCTCGACGATGCCAATCAATATCCAAAAGACAAGCTCTTTCACCCGATTTTCCCCTTTCAAACATTTCCTTATAATGGATTGTCTCAAAGAATGATGGGAATTGCATGTCTTCTTTTGTTGCCAATCAAAGAGCATTTTGCCGGAGTCTCTCCACTTCTTCGTGAATCCGTTCGATAGGGATTCGCTCAAAAAGTGGTGAGATAGCTCCCAACTTCTCGATTTTCGGATTGATTTCTTGCCAAGCGAGTGAAGGAAGTCCTAGCATTTGTTTCACTTCCTCACTGGAGAATGGTAAGAAAGGGGAGAGTAACTGAGCTAGGTTCGCGATCATGTAAACACAAGTGGCCATAGTGCGATCGCATGCTTCGGAATCTTCCTTCACTTGTTTCCAAGGCTGTTCGTCATCAAAGTATTTATTCGCATGACGGACGAAATGGAAGATCGTCTCCAGTGCCTCTTTGCTATCCCCTCTTTCAATAAGTGATCTTACGGCAGGATAGAGGGCGGATATGGCTTGTTGGATCGAAGGATTGATTTCTTCGATGGGAACGATGCTGTCATACGATTTTTCGATAAACTTCAAGGTCCGATTCACAAAATTTCCATACGCACCAAGCAACTCAGAGTTATGGCTGTAGATGAATTCTCGCCAAGAAAAATCGGCATCCCTGTTTTCCGGCGCATTGGCGGTCAGGAAGTAACGAAGCGAGTCTGGGTGGTACCGCTCGAGCACATCGGGAACCCAAACGGCCCAGTTCCGGCTTGTCGACAATTTCTGTTTCTCTAGAGTTAAATATTCGTTAGAGATGATATGAGTCGGCATTGCGTCTGCTTTTCCGATTCCGGCTAAAATGGCAGGCCAGATAATCGTATGGAAGGGGATATTGTCCTTGCCATGTACATAGTAGGAAACCGTCTGGCTGTTCCAGAAGTCGTCGTCAGACAAGCCGTTTCGCTCCGCCCACTCACGGCTCGCCGACAGGTAGCCGGTGACCGCCTCAATCCAAACATAGACTTTCTTATCCTCATAGCCATCTACCGGTATACTAACCCCATTTGGTAAATCTCTTGAGGCAGCACGATCATGGAGGCCTTCTTGTAAATACCGTTCGGACTGGTGAATCGCGTTCTCACGCCATCTGCCTGCCGCTTTTGCTTCCGCGACATAGGATGCAAGAAGTTCTTGAAAATCACTTAATTTGAAATAAAAATGCTCCGTCTTGCGTGCGATGGGTTCATTGCCGCAAAGCTTGCACGTCGGGTTAATCAAATCAAGCGGGTCTAAAATCGCTCCGCACACATCACATTGATCGCCCCGCGCACGGCTGCCGCAATTTGGACAAGTGCCTTCCACGAAACGATCCGGGAGAAAACGCTTATCCGTCTCACAATATGCTTGCTCCACTTCTTTTTTGAATAAATAGCCGTTGTTCAGCAACGTTAGAAATACATCTTGGACGACTCGATGGTGAAATGCCCCATCTGTCCTGGTGTAGAGATCATAGGAGAAGCCGAGCTTTGCAAAGCAATCGACAAACTCTGCATGATACTGGTCTGCAATTTCCTGCACAGTAACCCCTTCCGCATTCGCTCGAATCGAGATGGGTGTACCATTGCAGTCGCTGCCCGACACATATAAAACCTTATCCCCCTTCAAACGGTAATATCTCGCCAAAACATCCCCCGGCAAAAGTGCTGCAATATGTCCAAGATGCAATGACCCATTCGCATATGGCCAAGCTCCTCCGATTAATATATTCATCTGTTGTCCTCCTTAAAAAAGTTGATTCGTTTCCAGGTGTGATAAACCTGATTTAGTCGGTGATAAACGATTAGTTGATCTAAGACAATCAGCCTTCCCAAGCAACAGCAGGTATGATCCCCACTCAGACTTGTAGTCAAACGGTGATAAACCACCTGGCCTGGTACCACTCTATCCATTCAGGCATGCAAAACGTAATCTTCATCCCTCATTCCAACCAAAATAAAAAAACTCCGCCCCTATCGTTAATTACGATAAGGACGGAGTTGAATATCCGTGGTACCACCTTACTTTGCGGCTCGCTCACGCTTGCCGCCTCAAAACGTACATGCCAAAAAAGCGTATACGTTGACATGGATAACGAGCGCCAACCCTCGTCGCATCCTACTGATCCGTAGATGTTCAGTGCGAGGCTCAAGGATCATGTTCAAAAGATTGGTCCGCTTCATTTCCACCATCAGAAGCTCTCTAGGCGACATCCTCTTTTTACTTTTCCCTTTCAAAGCCTGTAAGAAAATATTATTGTGATGATTTTAAATCATTTGCTTCGTTTCGTCAATCCTATGGATGTCAGGGAGCGCCGGGAGTCAGGCGCAGCATGATGAATATGGAAGACAGGAGAATCATTAAAAACGACGACCATAGCAAAATAAGTAGTAGCCAAAGATGCCATTTTTTTGGCTGCCGGATCAATAAAGGAAGTAAAGCGAGTGTTCCAAATAAAGGGGCGAGGATATAAATGTTGGAGCGGTTGTAGATTTCTCTTCCATGTGAATTATAGAAATCGTGGTAACCGATAAGGCTTAAAAGCCAGGGGATGAGATCGAACACGCACACTATACTGACACAAATCAACGTAATGGCAATTAAAAATTTCGTAATTGAAAACTCCTCCTCTCCTTACAGGTCCATTGTAACCTATTTGGAAACTATTTCAAGTTGAAAAAACCCCGAAATTGCCAAACTGACAATCCGGAGTTTTGCTGTGTTCCCTGAAAGCATACCTCAGCCATTTACAGGAGGACGCTTTGGATCAGAGGGTTCTTCGTGTTTCTTTTTCTGTTTTTTTGCCTGATCATTTTTTCCGATTACACCCATGTCGTCGGGGCTGATATCAAATCCATAGCCAAACTCTTCGCGGTCCAAGGTGTTGCTCTTTTTTATCTTTTTGTCTTTCGCCAATGGAATCACCTCCTCCTCCGAAGGGTGTTCCAGTCGGGAAAGGTTATGCAGGGAATTATGCTTTCTTTGCATCCGCCTCTGTGAAAATTTGTCGTTGTCCCGGCATCCACATGAAGGTGATCAACCACAGCACACTCGCCAGACTGAGCGCGGCAAGGATAATGATTGTGAGCCGCAAGGAGAAAATATCGGCTATCCACCCCATGCCGAGGACGAATAAAATCTGGAATACACTTAGGATGACACCGTACAAACTAGTCACGCGGCCCATCAATTCGAGTGGCACCTGGTATTGGTACCATGTCGTATAGCCTGTGTTGGCGAATGCATTGAAGAAACCGAGGATAATAAAACCTGCTGCTATCATGGCGAACGACTGGCTGAACGCATACAGCAAATAGCCGATTGAGACGAGGAGAAGTCCGCCGCCGAACAGCATTCGGATGGATAGCTTTTCCGCCAGCAACGCCACAGCGCATGCTCCGAGAAGGGCGCCAATGCCCGTAATGCTAATCAGCAAACTGTATTCCATTTCGCTCAATCCGACGATCCGTTGGGTAAAGACGACTTCTTGCGCATCCATCGCGAAGGTCATTAAGGTGAATACAAGGTAGATGCCAAGAATCACGATGAATAGCATTTTGGATTTACCAAAGTCCGTGACGACCTTCAAATCTTGTGCAATCGCTTGAAACGACAATGGATTCAGTCCGGCCGTTTTCTCTGCGTCCACATTTGGCAGCCAGCCTAAAATGAGAGCGGAAACAAAGAAAGAGGCAGCATTGATCCATATGGCAATGTCTACAGATCCCACAAGGACGAGCGCGCCGGCGATGGCCGGGCCGATGATGAAGGCACCCGAGGTCGTCAAAGAATAAAATGCGTTGAACCGTTTCCGTTTTGCCTCCGGTACGAGTGTGGTTGTGTACGTGAGGGATGCAGGAGCGAAGAATGACTTTGCCATGCTGATGAACCACAGTAATATGTACACGCCCCATACGGAACCCATGAATGGAACAAGCGCCACCAAGACGCCTCGGATCATGTCCGTCCAAATCATCATGCGCCGCTTGTTTGCCCGATCAATTACACTGCCGGCCCAAAAGCGTGTGAGGATGGCGGCTGCCGGACCGACAACCCAAAGTCCCGCTACCGCGGCGGCTGAGTCAGTCATTTGATAGACAAGCAAGTTGATGGCAACGAGGTAGACGAAGTCTCCAATTGTTGATAGTCCCATGGCGCTTAATAAGAGAAACGGAAATTGCCAACCATTCCAGTCTTGTTTGCTTTTGTTCATAATTTCCCCTTCCACTGAAAGTGCTGTTTTAATATTCTAGAAACTTAGTGGAATACCTGCTGTTTGAATGCAGCGGTTGTGACAGGTTTATGAAGAATAGTTCGAGCTTAGACGTCTTTTGGCGTTTTAAAAATAGTTTGTTAAAATTACTTGGAATGGACATATCACCGGCTATCTGCAAATTACTGCTATTCATGCAGGATTATCACTTGCCCAATCCCTGTCATCACTATTTAACCGAAAATCTCCTCTTAGCTACTATTCATGACTTCGTCTCCTACTTAAAAAACCTTTCTTCATCTCCAAAATCATCATCTTAAGAATTTCTTCATAATTCCCCTTCTCGAATGTTAAGATTTAGGCATTACAATTGGTATCATAAGAAAAAGGCAGGTGGGGCGGATGGCGAAATTTACTGTTCTCGTGGCGGATGACGATAAAGAGATCCGCGATGGGATTGAGATTTATTTAAAAAATGAGGGTTACGATGTCTTGAAGGCGGCGGATGGGCTGGAGGCACTTGATTTATTGCGGTCCAATGAAGTCCATCTACTCATTCTGGATATTATGATGCCCAACATGGATGGGATCGCAGCGACGTTCAAAATACGGGAGGCGCAAAATGTGCCGATTATCATGCTGAGTGCGAAGGCAGAGGATAGCGACAAGATCCACGGTCTTTCGGTTGGAGCAGACGATTATGTGACGAAGCCGTTCCATCCGCTGGAATTGATGGCCCGGGTGAAGTCACAGCTTCGCCGCTACGTCCAGCTTGGTACGTATGACGGCCAGAAGAAGATTGAAATTGACGGCTTGTCATTGGATGAAGAGGCGAAGGAGTTGACGGTGGATGGGAACCCGGTCAAACTGACGCCGATCGAGTACAAAATTACGGAACTGCTCATGAAAAATGCAGGACGGGTTTTTTCCATTAATGAAATTTACGAGCGCGTATGGAATGAAGAAGCGTACAATGCGGAAAACATCGTGGCGGTGCACATCCGGAAAATTAGAGAAAAAATCGAGGCGGATCCGAAAAATCCGAGATATTTAAAGGTGGTGTGGGGCATTGGCTACAAGATCGAAAAATAATTGGGGATTGATCGGATCACTTGTTTCTATCGGTTTGGCTGTTATCAGTATTGGCTACTGCTTTCCGTCCATCCTTGAAATGATCGGCAATGGCTGGGAACGATCAACTCGCACGGTGGCGTTCTTTGCCAGGATCATTACTGGGGGGAATGCTTGATGAAGCAAAAAGGCTTATTGGTTCTTTGGTCTACTCTAGTTACATTACTCCTTATTGCGATTCCATCCTGTCTATATTCCAGTCCAAATCTACTTGGAAAGAAATTCACAGATTCCCAAGACTTTAAGTGGCGGATGGATGAAGTGTATGACACATTAGGGGCTGCTGTGCTAAATCCAATTGATCCGGATGAGGCGGTGAAGCATATTACCGTGTCACTGGAGGAGATTGAGGAGCACCGGAACCGATATGGCACGTTGTCAGAGCAACTCGCCAATATTCAAGCGCAATATGAAGACCAGATCGCTGAAGCGAAAGAAGCTGGAAACGAAAAGGTGCTGACTGCTCTCGTAAAAGAACGGAATGCCAAAATGGAAGACATTCAACAAAACTTTGACAGCGATGTGCATGTGGAAGAGAAGATACTGAAAGAAAAGGCCAAATATTTGAAACGTTATTTGATAGAGATAAAAGATAACTACACATTTTCGTTCCCGATCGTTTATCAATTGAAGGATATCGAAACGGGGGAGGAATTCTCTTCGGGTGACCTGCACGTGCTTGCAGGCTATGAGAAAGAATTTGACTCATCGTCAGGCTATTTTAAGGCTCGCTCCTTGCCGTCTTCCAATGGGCATGAGCGTGTAACTATTTCTCGTCCCGGCAATAGTGCAGTCGAGGTATCCGACTATGATTTGACGAATATGCAAAATCCGATTCGGCAATTCGAAGGCACGATCATTGTGCCCAAATCTGTTTTCACGGAAGGCGGCATGCTCTATTACCAATATGCATCTTTCAATAAGTCGAAATATGCGGCTTATGTATTTTGGGCGATTGCTATTATCTCCGTCATTTTATTGTTCACTGTCGTGAAATTCAAAAAGGCGTGGGTCGTGGATACACGAGCAGTAGACATATATGATCGAATGAAAATAGACGGGAAAGCCGCTGTTTTCATTCTAGCGTTCCTTATAATGATGTTCTATACGCAAAATATCTCGCAAAATGTGATCAATGTATTTTCAACACATTCCTTGGAACGTTGGATCGTGGAAGGCTTCTCGTTTGTAATCTTTGGTGTCCTCATGGTAGCCATCTTCGCATTCCAAATTGTCAATGGGTTTGAGCGATGGAAAAAGCCCGGCGTCTTTGAAAAGGATGTATTGGATAGCTACACAGTGCAGTTTTTCTCGGCGCTTCAGGGCATGTTCCTAAAAGCATCCATCGGTGTTCAATCGTTCGTCATGCTGATCGGATTTTTCTTAGCGGGAATTGGATTCGCAGGTATGTTTTTTAATCCTTTTTTAATGATTGTTTACTTCTTTTGTGTCCTGTTTTTAGGCTTTCCCGTCCTATTCATCTTTATCCGGCGGGTGGCGTATTTGAATAAAATTCTTGTGGCGACGGAGGACATGGCAGCAGGAAGACTCAACCAGGATATCAAGGTGGAAGGAAGATCGCCGTTTGCCAAGCACGCAAAAAACTTGAATAATCTTCGCGAAGGGGTACGCAACTCGATGAGCGAGCAGGCGAAAAGTGAACGATTGAAAACAGAATTGATTACGAATGTCAGTCACGATCTACGGACGCCGTTGACGTCCATCATCACGTACACGGACCTTTTGAAGAAGGAAGGATTGTCTGTCGAGGAAAGAGCCCAGTATGTTGATATTTTGGATAAAAAATCGCAACGCTTGAAAACGTTGATTGAGGATTTATTTGAGGTGTCCAAAATGGCAAGCGGCAATTTGGAGCTCCATAAGCAGCGGGTCGATCTCACGCAATTGTTGCAGCAGGCACTCGCAGAGCATGCAGAGGAGATTGCGAAATCGGGGCTCGATTTCCGGACGGATATGCCGGAAGAGCCGCTTATTTCCTACGTGGATGGGCAACGTTGGTGGCGTGTGCTGGACAATTTGATTGTCAATGCGATTAAATATTCGTTGCCTAGCACCCGGGTGTATGTCACCCTTCGCAAAATGGGAGATACGGCGGAATTTGTAGTGAAAAATATTACGAAATATGAGCTGGGCGAAAATGTCGAAGAACTGTTTGAGCGGTTCAAACGTGCTGATACGGCAAGACATACAGATGGGTCGGGCCTCGGCTTAGCAATTGCCCAATCAATTGTTGACATGCACCATGGCACAATGAAAATTGAACTGGACGGAGATCTATTTAAAGTGACGGTCGTCGTTCCTGCGGGTTATTGAGATTGAGCTGTATGTAGGCCGGAATGGCTTGCATACAGCTTTTTTATAATTTTTAAGCAGGTTTGCGGCAGCTTGCTTATAGGGAATACAAGGAACAACAACCGATTTCGCCAGGAGGCGCCATATGCTGAAACGTTGGCTGGATATACGACTTCGTTATCGAAGATTGCTGATTATTATTGGAATGACTACTTTGCTACTGACCATTTCCACGGTAGGCTTTGTCTATATAGAGGATATTTCACCATTCAATGCTTTTTGGATGACCATTGTTTCCATTATGACCATTGGCTATGGCGATATTTATCCGACCACGCAGGAAGGCCGTTGGTTTGCCTTGCTCCTTATTCCGCTGGGCGTCGGAATTATTACGTATGCACTTGGAGTCGGCTTTTCCTTTTTAATTGAAAATCAATTATCCAAGAAAGTGTGGAATCGGAGAATGCAAAAGGAAATAAGCAAGTTGAGTGGACATATTATCGTTTGTGGTTTCGGTCGTGTCGCCCAGCAAGTGTATAGGCAATTGAAAGAAGAGGAGCGAGATGTACCCGTATTATATATTTGTGATGACGAGGATGCGCTGTTAGCCGTGGTGGAGCAAGGGACATTGCGGTTGATCGGGGATCCGACGGATAAGGAGATGCTCGTCAAGGCGCGGGTAGACAAAGCGCGGGCATTGATCGCGGCCCTTCCGAATGATGCCGACAACGTATTCATCACGTTGACCGCGAAAAGTCTCAATGAAGAACTCGAAATTGCAGCTCGTGCGGAACGTGAGGATTCGGAGGAAGTACTGAAACGGGCGGGCGCCTCCCGGGTCATCAATCCGACTGTCATCGGAGGCAGAGAGCTCGCTATGTCGGTCATCAAGCCGAAAGGAACTGATTATATAAACGACCTCATCCGGTCCGAGAAGAAAGAGCTGATGGTGGAGGAAGTCATCTTGGAAGCGAACTCTCCATTGGTCGGAAAAACAGTCGAAGAAGTGGACATCCGCAAAACGTTTGGCATCACGCTTGTTGCCATTATGCGGGCGGGCAAGCTAATCAGCAATCCTGATTTTAAAGAGGTCTTCCGCAACGATGATACACTTATTGCGATCGGCGATCCAACAGGCGTGAAGAAGCTGCGGAATGTATTAGGTGTTGAGGTGGATCAATAAAAATAAAGTATATAGACGCCAACGATCAGGATGCCCAAATCCGCGCTCATATGGATGATCCAAGACGGCAGGATCGTACCGCTTTTTTGATTGGCAAACTGGAAAATGAGACCGCCTGTCCATAGGCCTGCAACAGCTAGTAAAAGGATTGGCGCAGTAAACCATGGCAAAAAGATTGCGATATGGTAAACTGCGAAGAAAAATGGCGGTAGCAGTAGTCGTAATCTGGAATGCCCGAATAAATTCGGCAACAGTCCTCTGAAAAAGAACTCTTCCAGCAAGGAATTTCCAAAAAGGATATAAAGCGCAACGATAGGGAAGACGGTCGGTGTAATCCCGGACTCCGCCAAGTCCGCTTTTATGGAAGTCAGATCAATATGGGTACGGAGCATCAGGAAAGCGCCGAAAATCGATCCCATCACCGCAAGCCCTGCGATGACTGCTATTTTGATGCTGGGACGATTGGTTTGACGCAGACGCAAGAAAGGAAAACGGGTCGCGCGAAAAAGAAAAAGTGGTATGAGTAAAAACAACAACACCTTTGCAATGGTTTTCCATAAATATGCAACTTCGATGCCTTGCTCGATCCAAAGCAAAATGAACAAGCTCACAATCGGAAACAGAATGCCGAACCCTTTTTTCATGAGGCACCTCGCTGTCTTTATGGATTCAGACGTAAAAAACAGCAATGGGTTTCCGAAAATGGGTTTAGCGGATTTCAAAAGAGGGAAAAGAGTAAAACTACTCTCTGCCGTACGGTAGAGCGGGGAAAAGGAGGAATCCGTAATGACAATTAAAGATGGTACGTACCCGAATAAAAAAGATATTGAACCTAAAATTTTATTCCATGGAAAAAAACCGACAACATATGATGAACTGCCATTATCAGATCCGGCCGACTCCAACTGGACGAAGGAATTCCGAAAAAATGCCGAAGATAAGACCGGTAAAGACAGTCCATCCGCGTACAGTGAAAATAAAAAGAGCGGAAACCCCAATTATCATGTATTAAAGCCCGGGGAACGTTTCCCATACGGTGATCGAGAAAAGTACAATCGTGAATTTAACCACAAAGCCCATGAAAAATGGAACGAACATAAAAAGAAATCGGCGGACCAAAAGGCATGAACGGCAACCTAATCAGGGAATGCCGTTTTTTTTCGTGTATTGGCGTATGATAAGAGAAGAAAGGAGAGAGGAATATGAGTACAAACGCGCAATTGGAATTTACCCGTCATCACACATTGAGTCGTCTCGAACGGGCGCAAGCGGCCGCCTGGGACGAGCAGCCGGAAGGTTTTAACAACACGATCCGTTGGAACGCGGGGCATATTTATTCGTCAATGGAATATTTCATTAGCTCCATCCTTCCTGCTTACACACCTGTTCATCCGGAATGGGGTGCGCTTTTCGGAACAGGGACCAACCCAAGCGAATGGGAAGGGCAGCCGCCGAGCAATGAGGTGCTGCTGGAAGCATTAAAAGAACAACCAAGAAGAGTGAGTGCAGTTGTGGAAGGCAAGTGGGATGAAAAATTGGCCCAAGCTATTACGATTGGTCCGCTGACGATGGAGACTGTCGGCGAATTAGTGGAATTTGTCGTATGGCATGAAGGCACACACGCAGGGTTGATCGACGCATTAGGTCGAGTCACAGCATAATTATCTTCTGTCTTAAAAAACGATAACTGCTAGGAAGCACCTCCCTATTAGGGGGTGCTTTTTTAGCAGGTTGTCCGAGAAACGCAATCATAAGGCCAAGAAGCCGCTATAGAACCTATTCGGAAAATGATAGCGGACAAGAAGTATTCATGCCTATACATATAAGCAAAGAATACTATTCTAGCGAATCACATTCTGTCGGCAGCCTTAATTTTCTGGTTCATCCAAACAGAAGGTTTATCCGTTGCAATGTTTTTTGATTGGTTTTCCTTCTTCATCATTAATTAAATACGTTTCTTCGAAATCAATTCAATAAGTCTTGATTTCGCTGTCGTAAACAAAAGATGGTCGGTAAACTGATACTTATCACTAACAAAAGAATTCCTACATATAATTCAATCATTGGAGTTTTGGTCCATTGGTATAATTCATTCTTTAGATAGTACGCATCTTTAAGTATTCGATTAGCAATGACGATAAAAACAAAGCCCACTGGAATGATTTTCAATAGTAAGGACAAATAATGGTTACTAGTCTGAGAGAGGAATAAGAGTATTCCGCTATAAGCCATTCCAATTAAATAAACTAACAGTGCCACTTTCACTATCCACTGACCAAATGTCCATTGATAAAAAGATAAGAGTAGAGGTTCTTCGTTATCTACAAAAAATGAATTCAACCCATTCGAGAAATATTGATTAAAGTCCGTGAAATACAATGAACCTCCAAAAATTCCTACGATACAAGTGATGAATAGAAGACTAGCAGTAATGCCACTAGCAAACTGTGTCCAAAGAATGTTTCTGCCATGACGACTGCTCCATTGAATTCTTTGTAACCCTAACAAGCGGTCTCTAACAACAACAGAAGGAATCAATAAAGACAATAGAAAGATAATTAAGGTAAGAATTCTTTCAAAATGAAGAGCAACTGTGGAAGATAAATAACTGGGCAAAATGTTGCGCCAGCCTTCTTGCACAACCAAAGTTTCTAAAAGCCTATTTCTTTCTTTTTCTGTATACTGTTCATGATTGAGAAACATGTCTGATGAGTTAAAGTGCTTCATCGAAGTAGATAAGTTTTGTAACACATCGATTTGATCCACCAATGAATGTCCAGTCTCATCTATTAAGTCTTGCTGAATCGCATTGAGTTGTTTCATGATTTCTTTCTCTTCTTTATTCAGCTCATTGATTGCTGCACGGGGAACATTTTCTTGAAACCATGCTTTAAACTCAGCATAATTCCCTAGTTGAAGTTGCTTTGCAATAGGATTTTCCGAGAGTATCTCGTCCGCTTGATTGACCAAAGTAACATACTCCGCTTCAATTTCTGCTATTTCTTCATCATCAAGAGTTTGTCCAAAACGATTTTGCCAATCCGAAGCTTGATCATATACAGGAATCATACCGCCATTCGGCCAGTTTTTATAGATAAAGGTCAAATCTATACTGTAAAACACGATCGTAATTAAGAATGCGACAAGAAGTAAAATGGGTTGAAAAAACTTTTTCATCTCAGCAATAAACACGTTATTTTACCTCCTTTGTTGAATAGAATTTACTTGTTAAAATGCCGCAAATGCCTAAGAGGGATAAGTTGACTGCCATTGCAATCGATTCTTGCCATGGAATGGTTGCATAAGGACCCATTTCCGTAAACCAATAGCCTTGTGTTTTCCACAGTGAAATTGGATGCCACATCAATAGGGAATGCAAATTCCACCAGCCTAATTGAATAAAAAAGTGTCCCAATCCCAGTACAACCACATACATGACAACGAAGACAATAAACCCTCGAAATAAATGATTTGTCCATAAGCCTATAAGAAAATGAAATCCATGACAGAGGATGACTAATAATCCGCCTAATACAATGGATAGAACCGTATAGTGAAACAATGTCATGGGCTGCCATGGGATAAAGGGAATTTCCAGCAATTGAGGAAAATAAACATTTAGGTGAAATTGTGTCGACATACTCGTTTTCCATAAGGATCCAATAGGATGAATATGATTAAAAATGCCGAATGTCATCATGATCATCGTTGCATAAAAAAGAAATGTGAGTAGGAAACTCGCTGTATATTTACTTACTTGTGTTTTTCGTCCGGTTTTTGAGGTCATCATGAGGACATCTGTTTTCGTTACTCTCTCAGAAGTACTTCCGTATAAACCGAGCAATAAAGCAAAGATTAAACTTTCTCCTAAAATCACATGAAATAATCGATTTCTGATAAAGGTGAAAAAGCTCATTGTTTCTCCCGCTGCTCCGATTTCCAATGCGGCTTGTTCTTTTGCTAATTCACTTACAACAGGAGTCAGCTTTTCATATTTTCTCTTCATCTTTTCAGCAAATGAACCTTGAATTTGAAAAAAGTCAATCATCTCTTGCCCCAAGGCTTCTGTTGAATAATCTTGAAACACATTATCTAGTTCGGCAGTTTCAGTCAGTAATCGCTGTTGTTTCTTATTAGCGGGTTGATAGGAAAGACTTTCACTCCATTCAGCTGTCCTCAAAATCCCCGTTTTTACTTCTTTTTCTTGAATGTAATGTAAATATGATTGATCCAATCCTGCTGTAGCAATATAGATTGTATTTAACAATAAACTTGCGAAAAAAAATAAGTAAATCATTGGTTGTTCAAATAGTTTACGGATTTCAAAGGGAATAACTCGCAGCATCTGTATTCACCTCATCTCGATAAATGTACAGAAATGCGTCTTCTAAACTTGGACGTACTTCCACCCCTTCTGTTGGGACAAAGGGACTTGCAATTCGCAGCAAATGACCTTCCTCGCTTTCCCGTTCGCTTAATAGCAATTGTTCTGGAGTTAATTGATAAGTCGCGGGAACTTCAAAAATATACCCTTGCACCGACCGGGTAATTTGAGAGGGCGTTTCGCAACAGTATAAGTGATGATTTTTAATCATAATGATTTGTTTTGCAATCGTCTCAACATCCGAAACAATGTGGGTAGATAAAATGACAATCCTATCTTGCGCAAGACGATGGATCAAATTACGGAAACGAACGCGCTCTTTTGGATCTAACCCTGCTGTAGGTTCATCCAAAATGAGTAACCTCGGGTTATTTAACATCGCTTGCGCAATGCCTACCCGTTGGATCATCCCTCCTGAAAAACGTCTCATTTTCTTGTGTTTCACATTAGAAAGTGCGACAAGTTCTAACAGTTCATCAATCTTTTCCTTCGCTTCTTTCTTATTCATTTTTTGTAATGCTGCTATATATAATAAAAACCTTGTAGGTGTATAATTGCCGTAATAACCAAAATCCTGCGGTAAATACCCTAATATGCCACGGTAATCCGCTCCGAGCTCTTTAATAGCTTGTCCATTCCATAATATTTCA
Organism: Sporosarcina luteola; assembly: GCA_014204635.1. GTDB lineage: Bacteria > Bacillota > Bacilli > Bacillales_A > Planococcaceae > Sporosarcina > Sporosarcina luteola_A. Next base: position 82,157 of record JACHLS010000001.1, read on the forward strand.
CCAGAAGTCGGGAAGAGAAGGGTTGTAATCATTTTTAACAATGTTGTTTTTCCTGCCCCGTTTGGAGACAGTAATCCATAAACACCATTTTCAAAAGTCAAAGAGATATCTTCCAAAACCAGATTGGACTGAAACTTCTTACTGACATGGTTAAGCGTTAGCATAGGTAATCGTTCCTTCCTTCTCCATGAAGTAGTTGTGACGTAATAAGTAGATAAATAAAAGAAGCAATCCAAAAACAATCATGATGACAATCGAAAGCGGTACATACAATAGAAATTGAGCGATCCAGTCTTGTGTCCAAATAAAAAGTACTCCCACAGCACCCCATATACTTGGCGTCAGCCAATGACTGCAACGCATCGGTATTTTATATTCTAAAAGGAGTTGCATATTTGCAAATAAAAACAAGGATGAAAACGACAGGCTAAACAATCTCATCAAAGAAAGTTCATGACTCATCAATTGCCAAATAAAGACGTTACTGCCTACGGAAACAACCAAAGAAATTCCGCTAAACGCCAACATGCGTAATATGAGCAATTCCTTTAAAGAAACTCGTAGTGTCATTTTGAGTTCAAAGGTTCCTAGCAGTCTTTCTTTCCATATCCCAAGAAAATACAAGAGTGCATAGCAAAGAGGCGATGCCATAAAAACAGTAAAATAAATTTCATCCGTCTGGCCATTCTTAAATAAAAGATTCAAATCTGGAAAATATAATGTTCCGACTCCAATCAATAAAAGGCCGACAATAAATAAAATATCTTCCATCCCCCAAAAAAGATAACGGAAACCAACTTCGTGAAAATAAGAACGAAGAAATTTTCTAAACGTCACTGGCTGAAGATTGACTTCGTTTAAAATAAAAGCAATGCTATTTTCTTTTTCTTCCTGTGTGAAAGGGACATTCTTTCTCTCTCTATTCATGTTCACGAAACTCCTCTCGAATCTTTTTACTCAACCGATAATACTGGGCTTTGATTCGCTCTTCTTTTTGAGCAAGCAACGAAGCAATCTCTGGAAATGATAGTTCTCCGTAGACGCGCAACCTGAAAATTTCCTGAACTTCAGGACGGAAGCTGGCAACATAGTGATTGATCTTCTCTAATAGTTCCTGCTGATACAAACTTTCATCAAAATCCTTTCCTTCTAGCCACTCCACATCTTTCAATTCTAACCAGGACATCTTTACCTTACGTCGCGCATCAATGACTTTATAGGTTCCAATACGGAAGAGCCACGTACGAAAGGAAGATTTGCGATCATCGTAAGAATTCAACCCATTTAGAGCAGCAATAAAAACTTCCTGTGTTAAATCAAGAGCGTCATTTCCATTACCAACTTGACGATAAAGATAAAAATACAGGTCATCATAATAACGTCGAATCAATGCATCTGCCGCTCGATTCGACCCTTTTTTTAATATGTAACGGATTAAACGCTTGTCAGTTAACACTTTTTTACTCCTTTTCATTTCATTAACCTTATATTCGAAATCCAACTTACAATCGTTGCACTTTTTTCTTTATATTTTTTCTGTTTCAAAGTTAGATGTCTGAGAATGAACATATACTATCTCTTTACACAATACCTTTCTTCTGAAAAATACTATTTTCGTTTTCTTCAATTGGCTGCAGCAACATTTACTGTGATCAATCATTTCATGAAAGATGGATCGTCACTGTTGGAATTATAGCTTCTTTATAGTTTCATAAGTATCTAATAGGCAAACATCTCTCTTTTCTCGCCTACAACGTTAGTACAGTGCTCTAATGTCAACTGAAGAGTGTACGTAAAGTGGGCTTCGAATGTAAAGGCTATGGGCGGTTTCCAGTTTCCAAGTTAAATAGGTTTAATCGTCTCCATTTATAGGAATAGTCCAAGTAGATTATTCAAAGGAATGGAGGACAATCGATTGAACAGTGATTTGTACAGGGATTTCTATCTATCAAATATGTTTAGGTGGCTTCCTGAATTAATTTTGGGACTAATTGTGCTTCTTGTTGGTTTTTTCATTGCTAAAGCGGTGGAGAATGCTGTACACAAACGAATGAAGAAATCCAGACTGAATGAAAGACTGGATGTAAAGGATTCCAAGTGGAATGTGGAAAAGATTATAAGCAAGGTCGTCTTTTTCGTTATTTTGCTGCTAGCATTCCTTCTCTTCTTCAACATTATGAATGCGTCTATGATCGCCACGCCGTTCATGACGATGTATTCGGGAATTGGCGGCGCCATTTTAAGCATTTTGAAAGCAGGATTGATCCTGTTATTAGCATGGGTTTTGGCACTCGTCGTCAAGAAAGTTATCTTGGCAGCGGGCACGAAACTGAATTTGAACAAGTATGTGAGTAAAGCAGGGGGATCACCCGAAGATGTGAACAAAACAAAATGGGTGGAGACGGCGGCCAATATCGCCTTTTACGTCATCTTGCTTATGTTCATTCCAGCGGTTCTGCATGCTTTAGGATTAAGCGGAATTAGTGGGCCATTTGAAGGCATGCTGGTGGGCATTATGAATTTCATACCGAAACTCGTAGGTGCCACGCTCATTTTCCTGGTCGGCTGGCTTGTCGCGAAAATTGTCCGCGCACTTGTAACCAAGCTGCTTGAAACAATCGGTGTCGACAAGGCGGCACACAAACTGAAATTATCCTCTTACGTAAAAGGGACAAGTGTTTCAAGTGTTATCGGAACAATCGTATTTATCCTCATTATGATTCCGGTAGCCATTTCTGCCTTGGAAGTTCTTGATTTACAAGGAATCTCTCAACCGGCCATCGCCATGCTAAATGACATATTGACGATGCTTCCGAAAATAGCAGTTGCCGTTTTCCTTGTATTGGTCGGAATTCTGTTGGCCCGCTGGATCAAAGGAATTGTCGTCTCATTATTGGACAACCTCGGCATCAATTCGCTCTTTGGTAAAATGGGCGTCCGGACGACTGGGACCACTGTTCCGTCACTCTCTCAAATTATCGGAACGATTGTCCAAATTGTTGTTATCTTGCTGTTCGTCGTAGAGGCATTGCAAATTTTAAGCCTGAAATTCATGGTGACGCTGGCGACTGGCATTTTCGCTTATTTGCCAATGGTTATTGCGGCCCTTGTCATTTTGGCAGTCGGCTTCTGGCTTGCAAATCTAGCTGAAAAATTCGTTGGCAGCATTATGACAACAAAATCAGGGGCACCGCATGTCCTGCGCTATGTCGCAAAATATGCGATCTTGGCATTCGCATTCTTCATGGCACTGAGCCAACTAGGAATTGCTCCGGCGATCATCAATGCGGCTTTCATCCTCATTTTGGGCGGTGTTGCCTTGGCGTTCGGTCTCGCGTTTGGCCTTGGCGGCAGAGAACACGCATCTCGTTATCTATCAAAAGCTGAGACGAGCTTGCAACAAGCCGATGTTTCGAAAGAGAAATGGGAGCAGGAGAAACGTGAGATGAAGAGCCAAGCGAAGCAAAATGTAAATCGTGCACAACAAGCAGTGGATGACACGGCACAACAGAGCCGAATGGCACGCAAACATGGCAACCAACAGTATCCGGATGCACAGGATTTTGAACCGTATAACGGCACGGTTCAATCGGGTGGGCTTCCATTATCTGACCCGGCCGATTCGAATGTGACGGATGCCTTTAGCAATAATGATCCAACGCAATTTAATCAAACCAATCAGGACGGTTACAATACGACCGATCCAGGTGAGGAATATCCATATGATCCAAACCGAGGGGAAGATCCCGAAAATCCTCCTTATCGACCATAAAAAAAACTGCCCCATGCCATCCAAGGCGTGCGGGCAGTTTTTTTGAGTGCTTGTAAGAGATAGACGAGATGAGGAAAGCGTTACTTTGCCAGCTCATGTTTGAACGCATAAATGACCGCTTGGGTTCGATCTTGCACTTCCAGTTTGGAGAGCAAGTTGCTGACATGGGTCTTAACTGTTTTTAAAGCGATGAACAGTTCATCTGCAATATCCTGGTTTGTTTTGCCTTGTGCAAGAAGGAGCAAAATTTCCATTTCACGATCTGTCAGCTCATCATGAAGCTGCCTTTCACTTCCTGAACGCATTTTTTGCATCATTTTCGTTGTCACTTCGGGCTCCAGAACAATTTGGCCTTTTAATGTGTCACGGATGGCTTCGGCAATCCGTTTCGCATTGGATGTTTTTAATATGTAACTGATAGCTCCGGCTTCCAAGGCGGGATACACCTTGTCGTCATCCAAAAAGCTTGTAACGATGACAATCTTTGCTTCCGGCCATTTCTGAATAATGGCGGCTGTGGCCTCAGCACCGTTCATTTCCGGCATAACCATATCCATTAAAATAATATCAGGACGCAACTCAAGTGCTTTTTCAGCGGCTTCACGGCCATTTGTCGCTTCTCCGACCACTTCCATGTCGGGTTGTGTTTGTAAATAGGCGGACACTCCGATACGTACCATTTCATGGTCATCCGCTAATAGAATCCGTATCATACAGTTCTTCTCCTTTCCGAGCAGGCAATTTCACTTCGACAATCGTCCCTTGGGAAGGAACGGATACAATTTTGCACGTACCCCCGACTTCGATGGCACGCTCTTTCACATTTTGCAGTCCGTAGGATCCCCCGTTGCCGTCATCGTTTTGCTTGAAGCCGACTCCATTGTCTTGTACCCGGAAGATAACGAGTCCGTCCCGCTCAACGAAAAGCACATCGACTTCTGTCGCCTGCGCATGACGGAGCGTGTTGGACAATGTTTCCTGGGCGATGCGGAACAGGTGATCCTCCGCACCTTTGGATAAAGAAACCTCCTCCAGCCGGAAACGAATGTCGAAGGTGACCTTTTCTTTTAATTCCAGCAATAATGCCTCTAATCCTTCTTTCAGCGATTTGTTGTTTAACGCCGCGGGACGAAGATGAAGCAGGAGAGCCCGCATCTCCAGTTGAGCTTGCTGCACCATTCGTTCCACTTGCAAGAGCGGCTTTTGCTTCACATCTTCAGAATCTCCCTGCTCCGTGATGGCGGATAATAGCATGGAGGCTGCAAACAGTTGTTGCGAAACAGAATCATGCAGCTCACGCGCCAATCGCTGCCGCTCCTGTACAATCCGCTCTTGAATCAATTTGTCTTGCGCCTCCGCCCGTTCATCAGCAATGCGTTGGAGGCTCTTCCGCTGTGTCACGAGAACATTTGAAATGTCCTCCAGTGTCCGGTCGATCCGTGGAGAAAACCGTTTTTTCGCTTTCACGACCTCATCGCTGTCTACAACATCCCGCAAACGCTTCTCAATCGCTTTCTCTTTAGCTCGCCCGATGGAACCCATCCAAAAGGAAAGATATCCGCCAAGCAATACACAGCTTGCTATAATCCATATGCCAAGCGGCACTTCCCAATACGTCAAATCAGTAAAAATTCGCCAGCCATCCATTACTGTCGGTCCGAGGAATAGAGAGATAAAGGCACCTGTGATGACAATAAACAACAAGATAAGATACAAACTACGTCCGATGAAAACTGTCATTTCCGTATCACCTCAATATCACCAATCCAAGTCGTGACGGAAATAATCAGCTCGGCTGCATCACCGCGTTCCGTTCCATACCCTTCTTGAAAATGCAAAGTTTCGTTAATCATCCGTTTCGGACTGATGTCCAAAATCCGGGCCTCTCCAAACAATGTCGTGTAATGGATGCGGACGGGTATTTCGTATGGCAACTCGACTTTCACCCGGCCAAGTCCTTGTCTAATGGCGATAAATGAAGTACCTTTTGGCAGAACAGTATCAGTCACATCCACATGAATATCACCAAAAAATCCTTGGATATGAACGTCTTCCCATTCATACGATGAGAAGGGCGACGTTTGTATGGAAAATAATTTATTTTTCCAAATGCCATTGGGAGTCGTGTTTTGAAATTCTTTTAAGGGCCGCACAATCGTTTCGGCAGGAACACCCTTCCATAACTTGTAAAGAACATACGCCAGACTTGTGAAGATAAGCAGGCGTAAGCTCCATAAATTCAAAAGTGCTAATATGACAAAGAAAATGCTGATGAAAGTGATCCACTTGGAACGCCGCTTCACGCCGAAATAAAGCATTCCGGCCCCAAGAAGGAGGAAGATGATATTTCCATTTCCCAGAAAAGCGGCCTCCACAAAAACAAGGAGACCAAAAGCGGCAATCCAAAATGTCATCTTGTTTGTATCAAAAGCTCTCATTCATGTTGCCCCCTTCTTGTTGTCGGATTGGAACCAACTCTAATGGATAAGGAACTGCGAGTTAGCCAGATGATTATTCCATCCCGTTGGATACATGGCCGCACTACTTGCTTCTTAAAGCTAGCGAGGTTTTACAAACGGCTCACATGCATTGAATTGAAGATCCTGTCAAATTCACTTCAACAGGACTACGATTTATGGATCGTCTAAAATAAGTTTCTGAACCGGAACAGGATGACCCGTTCAAGGGTCATCCTTCCTCATCTTCTATAGTTTACACAATTTCCTCTCGTTTTGGTGCATTTTTCTCGAGCAATTCGAGCCTGCGCTCCATAGAGGAGGTTTCGTAGTCCGTTTGGATTTTTCCACCGAGATTGTCGATGTACGCTTTCATTTGTTCCATGTTGGACATATCTTTATTTTCTGGGGAAATGATTTGGTCCATCCGGCGATGGGCACGCGTCACATTTTCTTTGCCCATTAATTGAAGCTGGCGGACTTTCATATCCTTCACTCTATGTTTCATTTCTTCGAATTTCCGTTCTAAGGACATCAGTTCATAGGCCGCTTCCGTTACGCTTCCGGAAAGCTCCGCTGCACGTGTTTCGTAGGAGCCAACTTCCTGTTCGGCAAATGCGACCAGATCTTCCTCACCGGTATCTTTGGCAAGCTCAAGTTGGCTTCGCCGTTTTTCAGCCATCTTTTCAGCTTCATTCAATTCTTTTTCAAGCTCTCCTTTTAACTTTGCTTGACGTTCCAGTAATTTGCCGACCGACTCTGTTTGCTTTTCCGCTTCAAGAATGTATTGATTTAACAACGCAATCGGGTTTTTGTTTTCCTTTTTGTCGAGCAAAGTATGCAAATCAGCTTGGACTGTGTATTTGAAACGGTTCCATAATGAATTCATCTGTAGTTCCTCCTTATTTTGTAATTTCGTTCCATTGACGTTCAAAGTTTACGAATGGGTCGTCACTTTGTGTAATAACATTATCTTTTTTCTTTTCATCGCAGTTGCGCCATGCCCAGAACACTGCAAGTATGGCGATGAGGGCGACGAATGCCGGGATATTGTGGATCGCTGTCAACAGACCGATGATGAGGACGAAGCCCCAAAACAATTTCAGGAATGTTGAATCAGTCTTTTTGTAATAGTGAATGCCGGCGAATGCGATGGCGGCCGAGACGGCAAGCCCGATGAGCGATCCTAAGTTCGTGAGGACAACGATCGCCGCTGTAATGCCAAGTAACGCTAGACCGAGTTTCTTCATATTGTTGTTCCTCCTTTCGTTATATCCATATCGTACATCCTTTTCGAAATCCTCCATACGGGCGGGGAACGGATTTGCACCTACGACTTGAGACCGATTCCTATTAGGTCAAATTGGAAAATGAAAGCCCTTTCATGTAAACTGAAACTATATGAAAAATTGTTTAATTCAGAGAAATGAGGTGTGGAGATGAGAGACGTAGTAATTGTTGAAGGGGTGCGCACAGCTGTCGGCAGAAGGAAAGGCGGTTTTTCACAATACCGTCCGGATGAGCTGGCCGCCAAAGTACTCGATGAATTGGTGTATCGGGCAGGAATCGACAAAGGAGCTGTCGATGATGTCATTTTAGGATGTGTGACGCAATCTGGTGAACAAGGGGGAAATATCGCGAGGACGGCTGCATTGATCGCGGGATTTCCTATCCACGTCCCGGGGGTGACGATCGACCGGCAATGTGGTTCTAGCCAGCAAGCTGTCCATTTCGGATCCCAGGCGATCGCGTCAGGGGATATGGAAATCGTCATAGCTGGAGGAGTGGAAAGCATGACGCGGGTCCCGATGTTTTCAAATATAGGGGAAGCGAAGCCTAGTGCGTTGCTGACAAGCAAGCATGAAATTATCAATCAAGGGCTTTCAGCTGAGCGGATTGCGGAAAAATGGGGATTATCTCGTGAAGCACTGGACACTTATGCACTAGAGAGCCATCAAAAGGCATTAGATGCCATCATGGAAGGGAAGTTTTCTGCTGAGATCGTCCCTGTGGAAGTGGAGCGGGAAGATGGTTCGAAGGCTCTGCTTCTGCAAGATGAAGGACCTCGACCCGATTCGACAATGGAATCGCTTGCTGGGTTGAAAGCCGTATTCGATGAACAGGGAACCATCACCGCGGGGAATGCCAGCCAAATGAGTGACGGTGCTTCTGCCGTGCTGCTGATGTCGAAGGAAAAAGCCGAAGAGCTGGGCTTAAAACCAATTGCACGAATCTTGGCAAGATCTGTTGTCGGCTCGGATCCGACGCTCATGCTGACGGGGCCAATCGAAGCGACTCGAAACGTGTTGGAGAAGGCTGGCTTGACGATTGATGATATGGATACGTATGAGGTGAACGAGGCGTTTGCCCCGGTTCCGCTGGCATGGTTGAAAGAAACGGGTGCCGATCCGGAAAAATTGAATCCAAATGGAGGTGCTATTGCATTAGGACATCCGCTCGGAGCTACCGGTACCAAATTGCTCATTAGCATGATGAATGAGTTGAAGCGGTCCGGCGGAAAGTATGGGCTTCTCGCTATTTGTGAAGGAATGGGCATGGCGAACGCGACAATTATCGAACGGCTGGGATAAGGGGGATTCAGACCATGGAGATGAAATCGGTATGTGCCGTTGTGACGGGCGGCGCCTCGGGGCTGGGCGAGGCGACGGTCCGGCGAATTGTGGGATATGGCGGAAAAGCGGTCATTTTTGACGTGAATGAAGAAGTAGGAAATCAGCTCGTTCAGGAGCTGGGGGATGATCGGGTTTTATTCAGGAAAACGGATGTGACAAGTCCGGTTGAGGTAGAAGCCAATGTGGCAGATGCAGTCAAAGCGTTTGGAACCATCAATGCAGCTGTGAATTGCGCAGGCATCGCAACGCCAGGGAAGGTCGTCACAAAAGGAGGCCCGATGGCACTTGATCGTTTTGAACGGGTAATTCAAGTCAATTTAATTGGCACGTTCAATGTGCTTCGTGTCGCTGCTGCGGCAATGGAGGCCAATGAACCAAATGAAGACGGGGAACGGGGCGTCATTATCAACACAGCTTCTGTTGCAGCTTTCGAGGGGCAAATTGGCCAGGCGGCGTAATAGTGCCTCCAAAGGGGGCGTCGTTTCCATGACGTTGCCAATTGCCAGGGAGCTGGCAGCAAGTGGCATTCGGGTCATGACCATCGCCCCGGGTCTTGTCGAAACACCACTATTCGAGGGGCTGCCGGAACCTGCGCGCAAATCCCTTGAGGAGCTGACGCTGTTTCCGAAACGGCTTGGCCGCCCTGCGTAATACGCGCTGCTTGTCGAAAGCATTTTGAGTAATCCTTTATTGAATGGTGAAGTGATCCGGCTAGATGGCGCCATTCGAATGCAGGCGAAGTGAGGAGGATGAGAATGGCAAGATACCGTTTCGAGACGGATGAACATGTAATGTTTCGGGAGACGCTCCGTAAATTTCTCGCAAAAGAGGCGGTTCCTCATTTCGAGGAATGGGAAAGGAATCGGCTTGTCCCCATTTCCTTTTGGAAGAAGCTCGGCGAGATGGGGTTCCTTTGTCCACAAGTAGAGGAAGCCTATGGCGGGCTTGGTCTTGATTTCAGCTACGGCGTCATTATCGGCGAGGAGATGGAACGGGTCGGAGCAGGTCTGACAGGTGTGGGACTGCATAATGATATCGTAGTGCCTTATATAGAAGCGTACGGAACAGACGAGCAGAAGGACCGGTGGCTTTCGGGATGTATCAGCAGCAGCTATATCACGGGTGTTGCCATGACAGAGCCAGGAACAGGCTCCGACCTCGCGAACATTAAAACCACGGCGATCCGGGATGGCGATTCTTATGTAGTAAATGGACAGAAAACCTTTATTACAAATGGCATTAATGGCAACCTGTTTCTTGTCGTAGTGAAGACCGATCCGCAAGTGCAGCCGAAACACCGCGGCATCAGTTTGCTCATGATTGAGGATGGGACGCCCGGTTTCTCGAAGGGCCGGAAGTTGGATAAAGTCGGCATGCATTCGCAGGACACAGCTGAGCTGTTTTTTGAGGATTGTCGCGTTCCGGCCGATAATCTGATCGGGGAAGAAGGAAAGGGCTTTACGTATTTGATGGAAAAGCTGCAGCAGGAACGACTTATTGTGGCGCTTGCCGCCCAGACGGCGTCAGAAGATATGTTGGAAATGACTCTCGACTATGTAAAGTCGCGGCAGGCATTCGGCCAATCGATCGGTTCCTTCCAGAATACGCAGTTCAAACTTGCCGAGATAGCGACGAAGGTTGAGCTGGGCAAATCGTTTCTGGAATCGCTCATCGAAGACCATATGGCAGGAAAGGATGTCGTCACAAAAGTATCAATGGCGAAATATTGGATTACCGAGACAGCGCGCGACATTGCGGCGGAATGCATGCAGCTGCATGGCGGATACGGCTATATGGAGGAATACAAAATCGCACGTAGATTTAGGGATATCCCCGTTGCCTCCATTTATGCAGGAACGAATGAAATTATGAAGATGATCATCGCTAAAAATCTCGGCTTGAAATGAATACAGGTAACGCCGGACACATATCGTATTTTGGGGTGTTCTGTGCCCGGCATGGATCAGGTTGTACAAGCATCAAACAATATGGAATGGAAAAGGGGAGCGTTTCACATGATGCAAACACCACTATTATTATCTTCATTCATTAAAAGGGCAGAGCAGTTCTTTCCAGACAAGCTGATCATTTCACGGACAGCTGCGGATACGATTCATCGGATTCCGTATCGGGATTTTGCGAAGCGAACGCGGAAATTGTCCAATGCGCTCGAAAAACTTGGGATGACAAAGGGAACGAAAGTCGGGACGTTCGGCTGGAATCACCACCGCCATCTTGAAGCCTATTTCGGGGTGCCGAGCACAGGAGCGATATTGCATATGGTGAATATCCGGCTGGCGCCGGAACATATCGCCTATGTCATTAACCATGCCGAGGATGAAATTCTTCTGGTCGATGATAATCTGTTTCCGCATTTGGAAAAGCTGGCGCCATTGCTGAAAACAGTCAAGCATTACGTCATCATGGGAGACAGTCAGGACGTGCCGGAAACGGCGCTGGCAAATGTTCATTCCTATGAGGCGTTGCTCCAAGAGGCTTCCGATCAATACGATTACCCGGAAGATTTAGATGAAAACACACCCGCGGGCATGTGCTATACATCCGCGACCACAGGCAATCCGAAAGGCGTTGTGTACTCACATCGGGGCATTGTCCTCCATAGCTACGCACTGGGCCTCGCAGATGCGATGGGCATGAAGGAAAGTGACGTGGTGATGCCTGTCGTGCCGATGTTTCATGTGAACGCATGGGGGATGCCATTTGCGGCCGTCTTCTTTGGATCAACACAAGTATTGCCGGGCCCGGGATTCACCCCACAGCTGCTCCTCGATTTGATTGAGCAGGAAAAGGTGTCAATCACGGCCGGCGTACCAACGATTTGGCTGGCGGTATTGAAAGAGCAGGACCAGAATCCAAGAGACCTGTCCTCCTTGCGAGCAATCGTCTGCGGCGGATCAGCCTCGCCGAAAGGATTGATCCGGGCATTCGAAGAGAGGTATGGCGTCCCTTTCATCGTTGGCTATGGCATGACGGAAACGTCTCCGCTCGTCAGCTTATCCGTTTTTACATCCGGTATGGAAGACCTCACGCTGAACGAAAAAATTGACATCCGAGCATTGCAGGGACTCGTCATGCCGGGGCTGGAAGTGCGAGTTGTGAATGAAAATGGCGAAGTGCCATGGGACGGCAAAACGATGGGAGAACTGACAGTGCGCGGACCATGGATTGCGAGCGAATATTACAAAGACGAGCGAACCGAAGAAGCATTCAAGGATGGCTGGTTGTATACGGGAGATATCGCCGTAATGACGGAATTCGGTTATTTAAAGCTGACGGATCGGACGAAGGACTTGATCAAGAGCGGCGGCGAGTGGATCTCATCTGTCGATTTGGAGAACGCATTGATGACACATGAAGACGTATTCGAAGCGGCCGTCATCGCAGTGCCGCATGAAAAATGGCAAGAACGGCCGCTCGCCTGCGTCGTCCTGAAAGAGGGACGTACAGCAGATGAGGAGAAAAAGAAGGAACTTCTTTCGTGCTTGGAAGGGCAATTTGCGAAATGGTGGGTTCCGGACGATGTCGTTTTCTTAGATGAAATACCGAAAACATCCGTCGGGAAGTTTTTAAAAGCGACATTGCGCGAGCAATTGAAAGAATACCAGGTGGAAGTGTAAGAGCGGGAGCGGGCCATTCGATATGCCTATTGGATGGCTTTTTTTGTTTGGTTGAGTTGTTGAATGGAGGATTGGTGGAGTTGTATTGCGCGGCTGCGTGGAAGTTATGCGTGGTTGTGATGAGGTATTGCGCGGGTGTGTTGGGGGTATGCGCGGGTGTATTGGGGTTATGCGCGGGTGTGTTGAGGTTATGCGCGGTTGTGTTGGGGTTATACGCGGGTATATGGGGGTGTGCGCAGGTGTATTGAGGTTATGCGCGGGTGTATTGGGTTATGCGTGGCTGCATGGAAGTTAAGAGCGCTTGTGTTCAGGCAATACGCGGTTGCAGGAGGATTATCGGCAGAGGCGGGAAACCAGCTGATTCCTTTTGAGAGGAACCAGTTTTTTTACTTTACGTGTTGACAACTGATTTAAGTTACTTAATAATATAAATTAGTTACTAACTTAATTAATTAAAAGGAGTGTTTATCGCGGAAGTTTTTATTACAGGAATTACAGGATATATTGGGTCGGTAGTAGCTCAATCCTTTCAATCCCAAGGGTATCAGGTTTCTGGACTTGTCAGAACAGAGGAGAATGCATTGCGGTTGGCTGACATGGGAATCACCCCAGTCATAGGAGATCTTGCGGATCTTTCTTTACTTGAAGAAAGCGTTAGGAAAGCGGACGGGGTGATCCATACAGCTATATCCCATACCCCTGATATGGAAATGCTTGACGTATCTTCAGTGCAAACAATGTTAGAAGCTTTGGAGGGAACTGGAAAGCCATTCATATATACAAGCGGAACCCTAATTTACAACGATACGTTTCAGAATGTGGTTGATGAAGACTCAGATTTGAATCCCTTGCCTTTTTTGCAATGGAAAGTGGAACAGGAACAAAACGTGAGGACGGCTGCGCTGCGTAATATCCGGACAATCATCATCCGCCCTACTCTCGTTTACGGGCGTGGAGGCGGGTTAGTGCAAGCGACAATTAAGAGAACGATACAAATGCAATGTGCTAATTACATTATGGATGGCCAAAACGCATGGTCCACAATTGACGTGGATGATTTGGCGAAGCTTTACGTATGCGCCTATACACAAGCTGCACCCGGTTCCCTATTTAATGCGGCTTCCAGGGAAATGATTACGACCAAAGAGCTGCTGACATCCATCGGTAACGTGGTAGGCGTTGAAAAAATTTTATCGTGGAGTTATGAAGACGCTGTGCAAGCAATGGGGCCAGTTGCATGGGGGTCCAGTATTAATCAACGTGTATCGGGTTTGCGAGCAGAACAACAATTACACTGGATCCCCGGTGCTAACTCAATTCTCAAAGAGATCGAAGAGGGATCTTACCGCACAAACCTAAGTTAAAACGATAGTCCGTACTCAGACTATCGTGATCCTTCCTCGTCATGTTGGTAAACGCTAAGGAATGTAGTAGATTTATTTAAGATGCGTATGAGTTGTTGCGCATCGTCGGTACCCAGATATTCTCGTAACTGCTGAAAACGATCAAACAGCTCCTGTTCTCTCTCTGTAACAAACCGATGCCCGTTCTCGGTGGCTGCCACGAGAATTGAGCGTCGATCGCTCGGATCAGCCGTGCGTGTAATATACCCAATTTGTTCAAGCGATTGGATCACATGTGTAACAGCCGCTGAAGTTATTTTCAGTTGCTTACTCAAATCGGATACTCGGATGCCATTTGAACCTGGTGGACATATATAGGTCAGGTGAACAAGCAAATTTGCTTCACTCTGTCTTAAATCCTTTGCCGGTTTAAATACATGGCCTACTCGTTTCAACTGCCCAAATGAGAAAGCAAGCTCTTTCGTAATAGTATCTATCTTTTTATCTGAATTGTTTTTGTCTGGACTCATCCAAAATACCTCCCCATATATCATAATGGATTATTTACTAATTTAATTATGTTGTCAAGAAATCAAGGAAAGCACCATATGTTAAATGAATTTGAGAGGAGAGAGTGGCGATCGAATGGTTTATCTTGCCACTGACGTGAGCATCTAAGAATGCAAATTCTCTTTTAAAGGAACTGTATATTTGATTATTTATATTGAACTTAGGAGTGTGAGTAGTTGAGAGTGCAAATAAAGAAACAAGAGCTAGAATCCTTAACGGACGGAGCTCTTCTCAATGCTTGTTTTAAACCATTGATTTTGGAGTATAAAAAAAGAGTGTCCAAACAAGCAGAAAATAGCTCCAGCGTAAAAGAGATCTTCTATCAGGAGCTGACGACTGGACAGAAAGCAATGTTTGTATTTCGTGTTTATTACGATCATGCCATTGAATCAGAAAGAGAATTTTATTGGTGGACCAGCTATTACATGGCACAGCCCAAAATATGGTCATCGATCAAAGTTGGTGTACAGCATTTTCAAGACGAATCCATGTTTCTGCTCCTAGAAGAACTAGAAGCGGTTCTCAGAAAAAATAAATGTCCTCACACTTTGGATCATTTCACTATCTCGCGTGAAGACCTTGACTCCAATCAAGAGCTTACTGCATCTATTACACCTCTGTATAGTAGATTTTGCATAATTGCTCCTACTACTAATAAGAAAATTTGTCATTTCATCCGAAGCAACAGTGAAGATTTCCTGACATTGGAAATGATGAATAACTGATCTGCACAACTATCTTAGGAATGGAAAATCGGTGCTTTAATTTTTGAAAAAAGGGAATAGCGGTAGTGGGTCTCAAATCGGCGTTGGAGTTAATACTATGAAGTGAAAATCTGATATGAAATTGGAGGTCATAGGATGCCAACACCCATTACAACATCAAATGCTACTGCTTGTTCGTTAACTGTTTATAATGATGGTTTCGCACTAGTCAAGGATACACGGAAAGTTCCAGAAATCAGCGAGGATAATACAGTCCATTTCACAGAGGTGGCAAGGCGCATTGAAGCCGACTCCATCATTATTGAAGGGATGGATGTGTCGGAGCTCGAGTATTCCTTTGACTTGTTGGATCAGCAAAGTCTACTGGAGAAATACGTGGGCCGTGAAGTGAAAGTATATGGCAGTCTGGATCGGGATGGACGACTTTATACACTGCTGCGTCCGGGAAATCCCCTCGTTCTGCAGGATGTGGAAACCAGTGAAATTGTACTGGATCCGCGCGGGGAAATTCGGTTCCCAGAGAATCCGGAAGGGTTGCATGCCAAGCCGACGCTTGTTTGGAAAGTCGCTGAAAAGCGGGATAGCGAAGTGTGTGTGTCCTATTTGACAGACGGTGTCAAATGGGAGGCGGACTACGTCATTTCGTTGCATGGGGACAAGTTTGACTTGTCCGCTTGGCTGACGATGACGAACGCTTCGGGTGTCGCCTATAAAGACGCGAATTTACGATTGATTTCCGGGACGCTGAGCAAGGCGGGGAACGAAAACCAAAAGACGGGCAATCAGGAATTGTCCCCTAAAGGCGTAGGGAAACAAAGCGACTCCTTTTCGGATTTTCACACCTATACCTTCCCGACTCCGATCACTTTGGATAACCGCCAACAGAAATTGCTGCGTCTGCTCTCATCGGCTGGTTCCCAGGCGCAAACTATTTATGAAGTGAATAATCAATCGTCCAACCCTGACATCTATATAGAATTTGACAATACAGAGGAGAACGGCCTCGGGTTTCCTTTGCCGGAAGGGACTTTCAAAATGTATCGGACGAATCCGGTTGATGGAAGTGCCGAGTTTATCGGAGAGGATCGGATCAAACATACGGAAGTGAATAAAAAGGTCCGGTTAAAATCCGGAGAGGCCTGTGATATTAAAGTGGAAAGCAAGGAAAGCGGGAAGTATAAAGAAGGCGGCTACGAATATACGGAATACCAATATAAGATCGTCAATACAAAAGGAGAACCGATTGACGCATTGATTCGACAGCAAGTGCCCGGCAGGCTTTGGACAGTCGATGAATCAACTCATGAATGGGAAAAGAAACAAAACAATATTCTGTTGCCCGTTAATGTTGCGGTCGATCAGGAAGAGACCGTAAAATTCACCATTCGCCATGATCGTTCAGCACGCCGGACAATCGGTTTCTAGAGAATATCGTTGATCAGTTGAATCAGCATAGGCAACGGCTCGACTGAAGAAGGGCACCTTCCTATAACTGGATGGTGCCTTTCTAATCGTCAGTTTGTATGGTCAATAAGTCTGTCTAATAGCTGCAATACTTTTTCAGATGAAAACTCCAATCGTTTTAAGTCTTCTTCTGCCTTATCTAGTTCATTCATGCCGTAGTGCGAAGCGGCAGCTTTGGCGTGCGCATGGACATCTGCGTGGTGTTTGTCTAACTCGGCAAATTCAGGAAAGTGACTAAAGCGATTTTTTGTTATGTTGTCGCCATACCATTTTCCAAGGCGACACTCCGTATGTGCAGCTACTTCTTCGGGGCGAATTTGTTCCAGCCCGATCAGCATATTGTAGATGCGCCATTTCCATAATATGTGGTCTGTTTTAGATAGTTGCAACAATGTGAAGGGTGATAGAGACGTGGTATTTTCCTGAACTGCACGCAGCCGGAATTGGTCGATCTGCTGACTAAGTGTGTACAGAGAGATGGAAGTCTGCTCACTTAAGCCACGAATATCTTCCTGCAATGCAGCCATGCGTGTCATCCGATCTGTAATCTCATCGGCAGAAGAGGACTGCTGTGCTGACACTGTTGCCATATGGGTGACATCTCGATCAATTTCATCTACAGATTGCTCGATTGCTACTAACAAAGGGAGGGCCGTATTTGCTTTCAATGTTGCTCCTTCCAGCACAACAGTCGTTTCATCGACTGATTTTGACAAGCTATCTGTATAGCTTTTTAAGTACTGAACATTTTCTGACACATCTTCAAGTGCGGAAACGGTATGTTCTGCCAGTTTCTTTACTTCTTGGGCGACCACAGCAAATCCTTTTCCGTGTTCTCCGGCTCTTGCTGCCTCGATAGAAGCATTCAAAGCTAATAAGTTGGTTTGGGATGCAATATCATTTATTAGTGTAACGACATGTTCAATCATATCAACACGATGTTGAAGGGTTGTGAACGACTCAACGATTGTATGGAACGTATTACCTGTTTTTTCAACATCCTCAATGGTTTCTTCAATCTTTTGTTTGCTATGTATAGTGTATTTGACTGCCTCCTTTGTTTTGATCGCAATGCTTGCTGCTGATTCCGCATTGCCTGCAATGGAGGAGGAAATTTCTTCGGTAGCGGAGGAAGTTGATTGAACTTCGGCAGTTTGCTTATCGAGTTGGAGCAGTAAGTCCTTCATATACATAATTTTTGTATTGGACTCCACTAGCGTATAGATATCCTTTACAACATTTCCGACGATTGCATCACTTATCGCATCCACGAAAAGCTGTTGTTCGATGCTGATGGCTGCTTGTATGGATTGAAGCATGTCTGCCGCTTTAGACGAACGGGAGCCAAGCTGCTGTAATGTAGTCATGGACAGATAAAAGTTAAGTTTGTTGTAGAGGACCACCAGCTTTCCTGAATCGACTTGTTGGTTGCGGAGCAAAGTGAAAAAGGGAAGGACCTTTTCCAGATAGGCCTCGTCTCTTGGATGAGTCAGAAAGGTATCCAAGTATGTATACGTATCCTTCTCGTTAATAAAATGGGTCGCACCTATAAAGTCGGAGAGGGATTGGTGAAAAAGTTGTTTCGCATTGTTCCAATGGTCTCCTATTTTCATCTTCAGCAGACGAAGATTCTCTTCGTCATGAAGATGAAAGTGATTGTATTGAAGAATCTCTTTGAAATGTCCGTCTGCCTCGATATCTGTCCCTTTATCGAAAGCAGGATTGCCTTTCATTTTTGGCTTGAATATGACCATTTGTGCATTTCCCCCAGATAGTAGTTGATAGTAATTTGAGCCTACCAACACCATATTTCATTAGTTCTTTTGTAAGGATATCATCGTTCCAAATTCCATGCAATGTCATGAGGTTGTGAATAACTTTAAAATTAGTAATGAAAATTCCGAAATTATTAACACTTTCTTAAACTTACACACATAAAATTGTGGATAAAGTCGGAATGATGGCAGTTATCCACAGTTTGGCCAAGTCATTTCATAATGGCAATTGCAATTGCGTATGATAAGAAAACAACAAGCAACCATTCACGATAGGGTCCGTCCTATTAGTATTGCGCTCAATTGGATGATTTAGTAAAGTTAGAAGAGCGCAGGAGGTATTATGGAAAACTGGATCACGGAATTTATGTCCGACTTCGGGTATATTGGAATTTGCCTTTTGATTTTGATTGAAAATGTGTTTCCACCCATACCGTCCGAAGTCATCCTGACGTTTGGCGGATTCATGACGACGTATTCCGGCATGACCGTTGCAGGCGTAATTTTAGCGGCAACGGCAGGTTCTGTAGTGGGCGCAATGATTCTGTATAGCATTGGCATGCTGTTTGACGTAGAGCGGCTGGAAAGGCTAGTCGACAGATGGGGAGGCATTTTGCGGATTACCCGCAAGGACATCCACCGGGTCGATGCGTGGTTCCGTCGGTTTGGTGTGTGGGCGGTCTTGCTGTGCCGTCTTGTTCCGTTGGTAAGAAGCCTCATTTCGGTGCCAGCTGGAATGGCGCGAATGAACTTTCTGCTGTTCATTGTCTTGACAGCAATCGGCAGTCTGGCATGGAATACAATTCTTGTCTTGGTAGGTGCTAAGTTGGGTGAGAATTGGGATGCTGTCCTTGAATACATGGACATTTATTCGACAGTTGTTTATATTGTAATAGGAATTGGCGGGATTGCGGTGTGTCTTTGGTATATCCGTTTCCGCAGAAAGAGAGCTTAATTGATTATGGACTTATTTGATTTACTGAAAGCGTTGATTCTTGGTTTTGTAGAGGGGATGACAGAGTTTGCCCCAGTTTCATCTACGGGCCATCTAATTATCGTGGATGATATGTGGCTGAAAACAGAGGAGTTTCTTGGAAAGTATCCGGCGATTACGTTTAAGATCGTCATCCAGTTAGGTTCGATATTAGCGGTCGTTGTCGTGTTTTGGAAACGCTTGTTCAGCTTGGTTGGCCTATACAATGTGAATGGGAAGAAAATGAGCAAGAGCTTTAATTTATTGCATGTCATTATCGGGATGCTGCCAGCCGTCGTGGTGGGATTTGCATTCAAAGATTTAATTGATGATTATCTGTTTGGTGTCAAGACGGTAATTTTTGCGCTGGTGGCAGGGGCTATCCTGATGATTGTTGCGGATAAATTCGGACCAAAACGACCAAAAGTCCAGTCATTGGATCAAATTACATATGGGCAGGCCTTCACAATTGGCTTGGTTCAGTGTTTATCGCTTTGGCCAGGGTTTTCCCGTTCCGGTGCGACCATATCCGGCGGTGTCCTCTTCGGGTTGAATCACCGGACTGCAGCGGACTTTACGTTTATTATGGCTGTGCCGATCATGGCAGGCGCGAGCTTAGTATCTGTTCTGAAGAACTGGGAGTATATGTCGATGGACCATATTTCGTTCTATATCGTTGGCTTCCTGAGTGCGTTTGTATTCTCACTCATTTCCATCCGCTTCTTCTTGAAGTTGATTTCCAAGATCAAACTTGTTCCATTTGCGATCTACCGTATTATTTTAGCTGTTATCTTGGCAATCATCGTGTTTGCTTAATGACAAAAAGACCTTCGCACTCAAAGGAGTGCGAAGGTTTTTTGAAATTAATGCCGGTCAGACTCAATGATCCTTTATAGTACCGTTTCAATTGATTGTCTGATTTGTACTTTCCATTTTGTATCTATCTTTTCAGCGGCAGAACGCTGATTCAAAAGACATAACCCATAATTTGGTGTTCCTGTTCGCAGTACAACCCCTAGCAAAATCCAAGATATAGCTCAATATCAATTACGAGCGTTCATTTATAACCTTGGCATAGACATTTAAATCAGCAATTTCCGAAGGTTTGTCAATTGGCTTTAAATTAGAGAGTTTGTCCCAATCCCCGCTAGTAAACCCACTATATTTCCCTCGCATTGATCTAAACTGGCTTATGTTCTGAATCTGATTGTTCAATTATTTGTTTGCAGTTTGAACCAAATTCCTCTCTATTAGTTACGTTTGTAACTTATTTTTGTAAGTGTAATTATCTTTTGGATAAATCGCTCTTAGGCAGTTCAATTTTTTAAAATAAGTTTAACATTTCAAGCTAATTTAGACACAGAAAGTGATTATGCTGGTAAAACATTCTTTTTGCTGCATGTTGAACTAATATTTTTAGCTATTTTGGAATCCGTCTAATACCAACGAGCAAACAAATCAAACTCATAATCCAAATAATCCCTGTAATAATAAATCGCATATGAATTTCATAGTAAACTATGGATTGTGGAGTTTCTGTATTTAATTTAGGATTTAATGCATCAAAAAAAATATATCCTGATAAAGAAAGAAGTACAAAATGTATGATTATCCATAAGTAAGGGTATTTACTTCGTTTTAACATTATAAAAACAAGAACACAAATCATTATTAGAGTTGTTATAAAAAAACCGTTTTTTATTGGTCTCAATAGATCTTCAAATAAACCTTTTGGTAAATGATACATTTGAAATCCTCCGGTATCGTAACTGTATAATTTTTTTAGATGTCGCTTTTGGTATGTTACTATGTGGAGATCGACCTTGGTTTTTTATTGATTCATCTCGTGTGGATGTCCTCACGTTCTATCCACGGCTTTCAATCCACATTGTTGGTAGTCAGACAGATAAGCATCTATCCTGTTCATAAAGTTTAGTATATCCAGCTTAAATTGAACAGTATAAACTTACTTTTTATTCCCTCTTGCAAGACAATTGAAAATTTGTTTATTCAATCGCATACTTCTGCGCAAGTAGCTAGATGCACAGAAATGAGCGAGGTTCCCCTACATAACCTGCAGCTTACATTCTACATATAATTTGCCAAAATAAAATACCCCGAAAGTGAGTTGATGACTTTAACTTACGGGGCATACCCTAGTGCAAAGGGGGAACTACTTCTTATTTTTATGTCTTTCAATATTGCAATTGTCGCCCATAATACAGATAGTAGCTTAAAGCATTCCCAGTAAAACAAAGAAGGCCATGACGTGTTAATAACCAAGTACATAAATTACTATTTGCTAATTGCAAGAATAGTATACAGTTATCAGAGTGTAGACAAAGTCGATTTTAACTTTGTCTACAGAATTATAGTTGGTTTTTTAACTAATTGGCACACACTTCAGCCTGGCTTGAAAACGCTTGTCAGTAAAAGAAGGCAGTTTAAGAGCGCGACGTCCTGTCGCAACAACTGCAGACCTGCATCCATGCAGGCCTGCGAAGGAAGGGCAACCTAAGATCGCCGCGTCCTGCGGCAACGGTTGCATGACTAGCTTCCTTCGGGACTCAACAACGTATGAAAGCGTTTGTCAACAGGCTGAGTCATGCTACTCTGTAATCAATTCATAGGCAGAAATTCTCTTAATTCTTCGCGATACTAGCATGGAGACAATATAAGCCAACAGAAAAATTCCTGCACAAATCATTAAAATGATAGGTGAATAAATGATGAAATCCAAGCGTTTCACCCCGGCACTGGAAAGTAATACAGAGAGCATAGGATTGGTGAAATAATATCCCAGCAATCCGCCCATTACAACACCTATGCAGATGATAGGCAGTAAGCTGATGGCAATTTGATTCATCAGTTGAATGGTGGAATAGCCAATGGATTTCATAATGCCAAGCTCTTTCTTGCGCTTAATAATCATCGTTTTAATTACCATAAATAAAATCATCGTAACAACTAATACAGTAATGACTAAAACCATTAGCATGACAGCAAAGACAGCATCCGTATACATACCCGTTTGACTCTCGACGTTTTCACCTATATCTAATGTTTCAACGATTTGATCTCCATACTGGGTCTGAATCGTTTTCATGAAGTCCTTGTTCGATATACCGTTTAGATATACATATAGACTCGTACCTTGATAATCTGCATTTAATTGCTGGATTCCTTCCATTGTTATGGCGGCTACCTGGCCCAAATTACCAATTGATTGGCTGAGGCCCGTTACCAAATAATTTTTTGTCTCATTCCCAACGCTTAATTCAACAGTATCGCCTATTCTTTTATTTATTTGATTGGACACAACCCAAGAGATGGATACTTCATTTTCATGTATGGGCTGTCTTCCTTCGTAAACCACGTCGTTCTCTAAATCGCTATACTGCTTCGTCACATTTGTATAGACGGTCTGATTATCAATTTTTGTCGTAATTAAGTCGAAGATCGTCACTTTTCTTACATGGTCCATCTGTTCTATATTCCGCAAAAGATCCTCTGTGTCCGCATCGGACTTTACCGTAACCAACACATTTGCGGGCTCCGCTCCGAACAAATTAATAAATGCGGTTTTGTCAGAAGCAAGATTGTAATAGAGGACTGCGGAAAAGACTGTGGCAAATGTTAATGCAGTCATGATGATTAGAATCATCACATTTTGTTTGGCATTTGCCAGCATCAATTTAATGGCGAGTAAGAAGTGAAGACCGCCTTTTGCTTTCTCCAGCGGGAAATGGTTCTTTCTAAAACTATGCGTTTGAATCCCTCCGCGCAGGGCCGCCACAGGTAAAATTTTTCGAACACGGAAGGCAGATAGTAAGGTAACGAGAACAACACTCGAAACAATAAAGAGAATACTGATGACATTTAGGGTAAGATCCACACTTTGTGTCCAAATTAAACCAGACAATGTTGAGATAACACGTCCGAAGAATGGCATTAGTAGGTAAGAGAATACAATCCCAACTGTACTCGCACAAAATGTAATGAACACAAACTGAAGAATCATGGAAGCAAGAATTTGTTTACTTGTATAACCGATTGCTTTCAACACGCCTATATTTGTCATGCCATCTTCGATGCTAATTGACACTCGGAATCGAATGACAATTAGGGATATCAGTACAATGATCGCCGCAAACGCTATTAAGATAGTTGCAATGATGGTAACCGTCATGCCGTTCACGGATTTTACCAACTCGATATCAAGCCCCCAATAATAAGGGTGTTCTTCCTCGATTTTGGATTCCTCGATTTCTTGTATAAAGTCTTGATTTAACTTCGAAGCTTTTGTTTTATCGTCCATCACAGCAGATATCATCAGTGCATTGGATCGATCGTCCAGTTGATCGGCAAGTTGCCGATAAGATGTATTCGGCAACATGAATTTCATAACGCCTAAGTTGCTTGAACCCATCATAACGGTTTCGAAGAAGCCAGCGATGCGATAATCATAGTCCTTCCCTTGGTAGGTGAGGGTAAAGGGATCACCTAGTTTGTAGCCTCCATTTGTTTTAAAGCTATAGGGCACATAAATATCATGGGGACTCGACGTATTTAGCTTTTGGATCAATTGCAGCGATCCGATGTTTCGTGCTTCATCTGCATTCAATAGAACGGCGCCAATCGTTAATTCTCCGCCACTAAACATAAATTTGGAAGTATCCATGTTGAGGATATTTTCTATTTCCATCTGTTTAATTCCTGGATAGTTATTTAAATACTCGCCATAAGCCGATTGATACATTGTTTGATTCATGACAAATGCTACTTGGGGCTCTTTTAGCTGATCATTTTTATGATCAAAAAAAGCGCTTATTTGAGTACTAACCATAAGGCCGATATTTAAAAGTAGGGCAGCGACCAAAATAAATAGGAATAAAGAAGCTGTAGTAGACTTGCTTTTTCTAATATTGGCCATGGCCAGATTCATGATTTTCACTTTACCACCCCATTTCAGCTAGGAAGTGTTTTAGCTTATCATGACGTTCCATATTCGTATCCTTATTGTACGGCCCCAACTTCAAGTCACCGCAAATGACGCCATCTCGCAAATAGATAATGCGGTTTCCGCGCAATGCTGTTTTAATATCATGTGTGACCATGACGATGGACTGCCCGTTCCGATTCACATTCATGAACACGTCTAACACACTATTACTGGCTGTTGAGTTTAGTGCCCCCGTTGGTTCATCTGCAAATAGAATTTTCGGACTGTTAATAATCGCTCTGACAATACCGACTCGTTGCGCTTCGCCGCCTGAAAGCTGCGTCGGGAATTTAGACCACGACTTCTCATCGATCCCTACTTGCAACAATAGTTCCTTCGCTTTTTTGACAAGACCACGCTTATCTTTGTTTACTAAAAGACCGCTCGCCAGTACATTATCGAGTACGCTCATATTGTCTAGTAAATAGATCTGCTGAAACACAAATCCGCAATGCTTTCTCCTGAAAATGGCTAGCTGATCATTGTTTAATTTCGATATGTTCTTTCCGGCAAATTCGATTTCACCTAATGTCGGTTTATCCATCCCGCTGATTGCGTATAGTAGAGTCGATTTCCCAGATCCCGAACTCCCCATGATGATGGTGAAATCTCCTTCAACTAAGCTGATATCCAAATTTTTTAGTACATGCTGTTGGATGCCGCCGCTTGAAAAGGTCTTACACAACTTTTCCGTTTTAATGATCGTCTTTGTCAGCATTTATTGACCCACTCCTTTTTTAGCCCAAATAAAAAGACCGTAATGAAGATTACAGTCTTATCATACAAAAAAAGTCCTTAGCCAATCTTTGTGTAATTCTTAATTAACCCTTAACTATCAAGCGAGTTTTATTTTCAACACGACAGTGAATCCATCCTTCCGATTGTAGCAGTCAATTTGACCCAATGTGTTTTCTATGAAGTATTTCGAGATATAGAGACCTAGCCCTGAGCCATTCTTTCCTTCGACATTGGTTCCTCGATAATATTTATTGAACAGTAACGGCAATTCTTCTTCTCGCATCCCTGGACCATAATCATGAATATACAGCTCAAGATATCCTTCGTTAATTTGAGATTGAACCGAGATGCTTGTGCCGGCGTATTTATAGGAGTTGCTAATAATATTGTCGATTACCTGTTGCATACGAACGGGGTCTGTTAAAATGATACATTGCGGTATAGGATCATAATGGATTTGGTGATGGTAATTGACATCCTCAATCATAGGAACGAGTACTTCACTGGATTGTTCGGTTATGGATAATTTTAATTGCTGCAGCTCTTCCAATGTAGAGTGAAACATATCCGTTACAAGTAAATTAATCTGATCTGCTTTCGAATAAATCGTATTCACTTGTTTCAATATTTTTTTGGCGTTTGCTTGAACAAGCAGTAACTCACTTACCGCCTTTATAGTAGCAACAGGCGTCTTAATATCATGACTTAATGTGGCTACAAGCTCTTTCTTGCTGCGGTTGGCCTCATACTCTTTTTGACGGGCGGTTGCCAGTTCCTCGCGCATGATATCAAAGCTCTCCGTAAACGCACCGAAGTAGTTGTTCTTGTCCATATGTAAAGGGAAGTCTAGATGACCTTTCGCTACATTTGCTGCGAAAATCTGTAGGCGCTGAAATGGTTTTAACAACACTCTATAAATATAGGCAGCATACAATAGGCTGCTGATCAGAAGCAGAGCAAATAGCAAAACAATAAAAGTGACTAGTTCGCTTTTCAGTTGTTGAATGATTTCCTGTTCGTTATTGCGGATAATTAATTTCCCGACAATTTCGTTGTGTTGCTTTACATCTATAATTGTATCTTTATTTTTGATGGCCTCGTATAAATGACTGAAGTCACTTCCGGGTGTTTGATACAGGACGGTTTCCTCATTGTTTATAATGGAGAAAGGTTGTTCCATGTCGCTAGTATGAAACGTATCCCCGCGAATTTGACCCCAATTTTTTTCGGCAACATGGATTACATCATTTATGTCGACGAGATTTACTTTTGGAATCGTTTTGTTGTTGATGATGAGGATGGAAACGGAAATCCCTATACTAAAAACAATTATAATCATTGCCACAAGGAACTTGATTCTCATGGAGCAGGGTCCTCTAACACATAGCCCGTTCCCCATACCGTTTTAATAAACTGCGGTTTGGTAGGATTGCTTTCGATTTTCTCTCGTAAGTGTCGAATATGTACATTGAGGGTGCCGTCTCCTACGAATGAATCTCCCCAGACGTTGTGAAATAATTCATCTTTCGTGATGATGCGATTTTTATTGTTCACCAAATAAGAAAGAAGTTTATATTCCATTGTTTTTAGTTGGATTTCGACCCCATTTACACGCACACGGTGAAGCTTGGTATCTATTTGAATCTGTCCAAACCCTATAACTTCTTGTTGATTGGTAGATGTGCTGCCATATCTTTTAAGTACAGCTTTTACTTTGGCGAGTAAGATGCTTAGCGTATACGGTTTTTGGATGTAATCATCACCACCGATATTCAGCGCAATTAACACATCGTCATCGCTGGATCGGGCACTGATAAATAAAATCGGTATCTGCATTGTTTGGCGCAATTTTTTGCATAAATCAAACCCCGATTCTTTGCCAAGATTGATGTCAAGAAGGATCAGCGCCGGTTCATTCATTTTCAAAAACTGTTCACATTCCTCAGCGCTAGTCACAAAGGCCGTTTTGACTTCAAACATATTAAAGTATTCACAAGTTGTTTCAGCGAGAGCAATCTCATCATCAACAATTAAGCAATCTAATTTCATCGTTACTCTCCTAAAAAAAGATTTTTAATCTGGATAGCTACAGTATACAGTATTTTTCTGCACTGAGTTCCATGCATTGGAATGTACTATTCCTTTGTAGGTAGGATTTTCCCATCGGTTATCCTAAGAGTCGCTGATAGAATGCATTTACTCCTGTTACAAATGGGCAGGGGGAGGGCATGTCCTCCTCTAAACAATGTTATATATTATTCTCTTTGCCTTAGAGGGGGCTGAGAGAACGAATTTGTCTTCGAGAACAGAACATGGAATAGTAAAAAAAATCTTTGCGGGAAGAGAGAGGTTGAGTTTAAGGTCCACTCGCAAATGAAGGCACCTGCGAGTGGACAAAATTACGTAGTGGAACTCTTTGCATTTATAGGAATCATGTTTTTCTTTCCATATAAAACTTTCTTTGGATTGATCACGATGAGTAACAAGGCTGCAATTCCATATAGCAATGCGTTGTACATGAATAAATCAATCAAATTCCCATTAATGATGTCAAAAAATAAGTTGAAGAAGAAGTGGATGGCAATAGGGATCGTTAAATTCCGATTTAAGTTATAAAAGGCTGT
Organism: Sporosarcina luteola; assembly: GCA_014204635.1. Taxonomy (GTDB): domain Bacteria; phylum Bacillota; class Bacilli; order Bacillales_A; family Planococcaceae; genus Sporosarcina; species Sporosarcina luteola_A. The sequence continues at coordinate 109,870 of JACHLS010000001.1, forward strand.
CATCAGAATCGTGGTGGAAATGATAGCAACCATAAAGAAGAAGCTATATTTGATTAAATCCATACCCATATAACCTTCAGTAAACCAGATAGGGAGATGCCACAAACCCCACCAAAATCCAATAATGATGGACGCTAGTAACGGAGGATATTTCTCTTGAAGCTCCAGTAGTGCGAACCCTCTCCATCCTAATTCTTCTCCTAGAGCACCCGACAGAAGCGTTTTAAAGAAATAGTAGACCAACGCTCCCCATGATGTTTTGGTGAAAAGAGAGTCTGTTTCACTAGTAGCCGATATGAAAAACAGGATGATCAAAAATATGAAAATTTGAATTATGCTTGCTGTAAGAACTGCAGTAAGGTTCAGTTTCTCCCTAAATGTATTTTTGATAAATTGAATTAAACTCTGGCCGGGATAGATTTTTTTGAATAACACCACAAAAGCGAACGTTGAGGACCAAGCTGCTATACCATGCACGATATCAAAGATCCATGTAGGATATCCTAACAACTTTACGGCCCCTACAAGACAAAAAAGAGGAAGAAAAATGAGATTGGTTAGTAGAATAAAACGCCCGATCGGTTTACTTAATTTCTTTTCGCTGTTCATGTATGATCCTCGCTTTTCATGAACCATAAATGGTTCAGTGATATTTTCAGTGGGCTTTCCAACCCTGCCTAACAAGAAACGGCTACATCTTCCATACATCCCATAGAGAAAAGAACCCATTTCTGACAAGTTATATAACCATAAATAACTAGTAGAAAGGGTTCTTAGAACGGCTGCTTTACCTGAAACATCTCAATCGTCGAATAACATTATCGAAAGATGGAGGTTCTTGATCTTCCGACACGGGGTTGAACAACCCATTTTTATCCTATCTCCTTTATTCCATACTTTTTAAGGATTCAATCATATTGATTTTGGTCACCTTTCTGCGAAGTAACAGGTTGGACAGAATCGTAAGCAAGAATGCTAGAACAATCGATGCCAATATGGCAACCATATTCAACTGATCTGGAATTTGTTGATGAGGACTGGACAAAGCATTTACAATAAGTGAAAACACATAGCCGCTGATCGGTAAAGCTACAATTACCGCAAATACGGTTAGGATGATGTTTTCAAAAAAGATCAGTTGGTTGATTTTATGTTTGGGATAGCCTAATACCTTCAATGTTGCAAGCTCACGATTTCGTTCATACATGTTGATGGAAGATATCGTAAAGATAGCACCAAAGGAAAGAATGACGGCACAAACGATAAACATGATAAATACGAAAGTGTTTTGCTTCAGAATATATTGAGCCGATTTCATTAGATCATTCTGATCTGTAATCCTCTCAACGTGTTGATCTTGCTCAAAAGAGCGGCGAACGCTATTCAAATCTGTAGAGTTACCGGCTTGCAACATGAGCGAGTTCGGTTTAAAGTCAATGCCCAAGCCCTTTAAATAAGCGGGCGTGGAATAAAACGATGGCTCCGAATACTGTGTAGATATGGCTGAAACGTTCATATCAACCGTTTTATTTTGAAACTCTGGTGCTGTGAACTTGATTTGAATGGTATCTCCTGCTGAAATATGATAGTTGTCGGCATACGATTTAGGTACGATGACACCGTTATTTTCCAAAGAGATCCGGTTGCCATTTTCGTCAAAGAAATGAATCAGATGATTTTCTGTGTCAGTCGCCACTAGAGTGGCATTTTGATTCACACCATCTTTGATGAATTGGATAGGCAAGGCGGATAAAACATAACTATTCTTTAAACCAGGAGGCAGTTTAATCGAATCAGCGGATGTTCCCTTGGCATAGTCTATCCGCAAATCATAGCTATAGACCTCTTCCGTTTGGTTCGCAACCTTGATCAAGGACATTTCTGTGCCAAAAGCAGTGATCAATAACACCGTGCTTACCACTACACCAATGGAGCTCGTTAAAGCCCTTTGTTTATTTAAAAAGATATTTCTTACAATAAGTTTATAACTATAGGGAATAACGTTCCAAAGCCTCGGAAACCTTTCGATCAATAGCTTTTTCATTTTCTTTGGCGGTTTCGGCCGCATCGCCTGTGCCGCACGTTCTTTCAGAATGGCTTTACCGCTTAAGTAACAGGCGAGTATGCCAAAAAAGCTGGAAAACAGGATGGGAGGTATGATCGAAAAAAAGGATAGTGAGAATGTGATGCCGGGCAGAGAGTACGACCTCGCGCTCGACTCCCTTACGAATGGAATAAAGACAAGCTGGGCAATCACACAACCAAGGATGGAGCCTATGATACTCACCAACACAGGGTAACCCATGTAGTGAAACATGATGTTTTTGTTTTTTACACCCAATGCCTTCATGATGCCCACTTGATTTCTTTGGGAATCAATCATCATTGACATGGAAAGAAAAAGGATAATCGCCTCAATCACGAAAAGGACAAAAGGGATTACCCTGCTCATCATTTTGTTATTGTAAATCGTTTCAGTGATTTTAGAATAACTGAAAGTGCGTTCTTTACTTTCTTGGTTCAAATACGGAAGTTGTCTTTGTTTGGATTGCTCTTCAATAGATTGTGCCAATTTGTCAATATCGGCACCTTTTTTCGCGTTGATCAGGATCTCGTTATAGGTGAAGCTGCCCGTGATTTCAGGTATGGTTGCTTCAGACAAATAAGCAAATCCGTGGGTTTTATGATCTTGTATGTCGTTCAATTTGGCATGTTCTACATTCTCACCTAAGCCGCTAATCCTAAACGTAAGATTTCTTTCATTGACACGGATTTGGATGGTTTCACCTATCTGAAGATGATGTTCCTTGGCATAATGGGAATCTAATAAAATTTCATCTTTTAACGGCAGCCTCCCCTCCAACACTTTAGGCGTATTAATTGCATTATTTTCAGGGATCGAATGAATGATTAATGAAGCTTTCACATCATCAAAGGCTTGCGTGGCATCAATTGTATAACGTCCTTCCATTTTATGAATGCCATCTATTTTGCTTAATTCCGCAACATCCTGTTTGGAAATTTGCTTGTAATAGACATTTAGATCGCTTAAATGATGCTCATTAAAGTAATCCTTCGCATATGTACTCAAAGTATCACTGTAAGTAACTAATCCCGCATAGAAAAAAGCACCTACGGCAACAATCAAAACAAAGGCGATCAGTTGTCCGATAGATTGCTTCATATCTCTCAGTAACTTTGTGTATAGTTTCATAGGTAGATCACCACTCAATCCCTTCAACACTTTGTTTCTCATTATTGATTGTCACGCTTTCGATCTTTCCGCTTTTCACTTTAATAATTTTGTCTGCCATGGGAGCAATGGCGGTGTTATGGGTGACCAATACGACGCACTTTTTCATTTGTGTGTTCAAATCTTGAAGAAGCTTCAGCACCGACTTTCCTGTTACATAATCCAAAGCTCCGGTGGGCTCATCACAGAGTAAAAGTAAAGGATTTTTTGCGACAGCCCGGGCGATTGCTACACGTTGTTGTTCTCCTCCGGAGAGCTGAGACGGGAAGTTTTTCATCCGATCCTTTAATCCGACTTTCTGTAAAATATCTTTCGCATCCAGGTGGTTTTTACATACCTCCGTGGCAAATTCAACATTTTCCAGTACGTTCAAATTGGGAATTAAATTGTAAAATTGAAAGACAAAGCCGACCTGCTCGCCACGGTATCGTGTTAATTTTTTTTCGTCCAATTTTGTTATGTCTTGATTCCCTACAAACACTTGACCTGAAGACGCCGTGTCCATACCGCCAAGTATATTTAAAATCGTGCTTTTGCCAGCACCGCTTGCTCCTAAAATTACGACGAATTCTCCCTCTGATATGGTAAAGTCAACTCCATCCAATGCCTGGATGGGCACTTCACCCATTTTGTATTGCTTCGTGATATGTTTGAATTCGATTAGCTTGCGCACTTCTCCCGACTCCTCCTATCAAATTTGGGGTTTTCTTTTTAGAGTCTGGGATCAATGTATCGATACTCTTTTTGACGGCCTTCCTCTAAAGAAAATCACAAATAGAATAGCGCGCCTATTTGTGATTATCTTTAGCCTAAACCCGGGAGTTACTCCCAGGTCAATACAAGACTTTATTATTTTATCGGAGCATACATTTCCAAGAAAATACGTTCTAGCCCATCTTCATACGTGGTCAGTAATTGGTTGATATAAACCAGCCCTAAAAGCTTGTATCCATTTGATAATGCAGCCTTTCTTAAATTTGCTTCCACGTTCTGGTCTATGTTCTTGCCACCAGTTGCCCATCTTCCATCCTCGATAATTGTATACATGCATTTTGGATGAGACAGAATTTCACCTTCCATTTCTTTAGGTGAGTCTTCTACTCTTCTTACAATCAAAAATTTTTCTTCTAGGATGCCTTCATCATTGAACCGTATGACTCTTCTTAAGGAGGTGAGAGTAACGGCTTTTTTCAAGCTGTCCATGTTCTCTTTCAGCGTTTCATATTGATCATACGAATTGATATGCTCTATTTCTCCTTTTATTTCTAAAGGTTTCATTTCCCTTACGGTATATGTTCCGGAAAATTGCTCGATTTTTTCACAGTCTTCCTTAATCATTTGCAGCTTTTTTAACATGAGCTTTTTATATTCAATTTCTTCTAATACCTCTTGTTCTTTCTCTTCTAGTAATGCCTTTATTCCTTCTACGCTTTTACTTTTTCGCAGCTCCTGGATTTTCTTTATTTCAATATCCATTTCTCGGTAGAAATTAACTGTGGCTATATCGTATATATCAAAACGATTATAATTTCTATAGCCATTCTCCATATTTTGTTTAGGCTTTACTAATTCCTTTTCCTCATAAAATTTTAAAGTGTCTCTAGATACACCTAAAAATTTTGCTACTTGTCCTATTGTGTACATGATATTCTCCTTTATCATCGCTTATAGTCTTGTCAGTGGGGGCAAGTGTAGTCCATTTCGGATCAGTTAAACCGAATCGTATCCGTAGTAGGTGGTTCCTCTGTAGTAATGAAATCATACCTCCTGCTGATTCACAATACGAATATCCATAAGCAAGTATTCTTTCTGAACGTCTTGTTTCAAGATGACGCCCTTCATCTAAATCATTTACTATATGCATTTTTCGTCCTCTTTCTATGAAATCTCTTATTCTCATCAAATTCTAATAATCCTCTCTCTGTCCTCTCATATTGACGGGGTAAGCTAAGAGTGCAGAATAAAGGAGGAGATCATTTTGAAGAAGTGGATGTTGATTCCTGCATTGGCGGGAGTCGTTGCCGTCGGTAGCGTAGCCCTGGCTGATGATTCTGTCTCTAATTCTTCGGTGACAGCTAAACAAATGTTGACGCTGCAGCAAGCAAAAGAGCTGGCGGTGCAACAGGTGGGCGGGCATGTGACCGAAATCGAGTTGGAGAAAAAGAAATCGGGGCCTGTGTACGAGGTGGAAGTGGAGTCGAAAGGAATTGAGTATGAGCTGGATATTGATGCGCTGACTGGCGCAGTTTCGGTTCGTAAGCAACAGTCTCAAGTTCCGGCAGATGTTTCGGGCAAGTTGTTATCTGAGGAACAAGCGATTGCCGCTGCCAAAAAGTTGGCTTCTGGCAAAGTTGTGGACATCGAGTTGGATGAGGATGATGATCGTTACTATTATGACATTGATCTTCGCGATGGCAACTATGTATATGACGTCAAGGTCGACGCAATCACAGGAGAGATTGTTAAGTTCGAGAAGGAGATCAAATCTGGAAAGAACAACAAACAATCTGGGCAAATCTTAACGAAAGAGGAAGCCCTCGCTTTCGCCAAGAAGTATGCGGTTGGAAATGTAAAAAAGATTGAACTGGACCGGGAAGATGGTCGCCGTGTATACGAGATCGTACTAAAGGATGGTCAATTCAAGTATGAACTTGACTTGGATGCGGTTACTGGCGATTTGATTACATTTGAAAAAGAACAATATAAAAAACCAAATGCAAAAAAGTTCCAGCAAGCTGCAAAACCGGTTTCATCCAACCACACATTAAAAGTGGTTGAGCCGGCAACTCAAGCGACAGCACAAAAAGTAGAAACAAAGGTGGCTCCGGCACAACAAGAGTCGAAACCATCAGTGAAAAAGCAGTCCGTTTTGTCGAAACAAGAAGCAATTGCGATTGCAAAGCGCCATGCGAGTGGTGTAGTAACGGATATTGAATTGGATGATGGTGTTTGGGAAATTGAAATGGAAGACGGCGATGTCGAATACGAATTGGAAATCGATGCGGCGACAGGTACCCTTGTTTCATTTGAAAAAGATGAGTAATTGAATTAAGCATAAAAACATAAAAACACACGAATACATGCCAGGCCCCTTAGCCGCCGGGCATGTATTTTTTGATCATGACTCGACAAATAGACGATAGAGTCGGATTTCGATAGAATAAAAGGAAAACAGATAGGTGAGTACATATGAGTGAGAAGATTTTGGTAATAGAGGATGAGGAAAGCATCGCACGTGTCCTTCAATTGGAGCTGGAGTTTGAAGGGTATGAAGTTGGGATTGCCTATACGGGGACGGATGGACTCATCACCTATCGGGAGAATGACTGGGATTTGGTGCTGCTTGATTTGATGCTGCCCGGCTTGAACGGGCTGGATGTACTGCGGCGCATCCGTGCGACAGAGATGGAGACACCAGTCATTTTATTGACGGCAAAAAGTGATGTAGCAGATAAAGTGGCAGGACTCGATTTGGGTGCGAACGATTATGTGACAAAGCCGTTTGAGATTGATGAATTGCTGGCACGTATCCGCTCGGCTCTCCGCATGTCGAAACGGACTGTCCCTGAAAAAGAGGAACATCTCTTTTCATACGGGGGCCTCTCTATCCATGATCAAACACGCGAAGTGAAAAGAGATGGGAAACCGATTGATTTAACACCTCGCGAATATGATTTGCTGCTGCATTTATTGAAGCATCCGAATCAGGTGCTGACACGAGAGCAGTTGCTGGATGCGGTGTGGGGATACGATTATTACGGTGATACGAATGTGGTCGATGTGTATATTCGATACGTCAGGAAGAAGATCGATAACGGCGATGACACGTCCATGATCCAGACGGTCAGAGGGGTTGGCTACGTATTGAAGGGAGCTTCCTCCGGATCATGAAGCTGAAAACAAAAATTCATCTATCATCTACTTTACTCATGCTCGTCATTCTCATATTGGCGAATACGGGGATTTATTTTCTTTTTGGGAAGATGTCCAATACTACGGAATATAAGCAGTTATTAAGCCGGTCCAAGGAATTAATGGCGGCATTAAGTGAAATTGATCAAGAAGAGGAAGTACGCATCGTGCTTCGGGCATATGTGCCTGCAAATGGGGCAATCCGGATCATTGACGCATCAGGGGAATCCACAGTGACAACGGAGTCGGTGGAAAGTTTAGCAAAGTTCCATCCCTCTCCTAAACCGGACGAAAAATATGCCATCGGGGAATATGAAGGAGTAGAGGCATTAACAATTGCCGTTCCAATCATCTGGCCATCGGGAGAGGTTGTTACCCTTGAAATGACTCAGCTCTTGACGGATGTGGCGGCCAATTTAAAATTGCTGAGATACGTATTGGTCGGCGTCACCATTTTGGCCATGATTCCTATCATCTTGTCCAGCATGACACTCGGCCGCCTTTTGACGCAGCCGATAGAGAAATTGCTTGCCGCTATGTCTGAAAGCCGTAGGGAAGGGACGTATGAGAAGATCAACACGTTCGCCAAAGGCAAAGATGAGCTGGCTGAAATGGAGCGTTCTTACAATGATATGATGGAGCGTCTCGAAGAGAACTATATGCATCAGGAACAATTCGTGTCAGATGCGTCTCACGAATTAAAGACGCCGCTAACTGTCATAGAAAGCTACGCACGTCTGTTGAAACGCCAAGGATATGATAACCGGGCAGTAGCCGAGGAAGCGACAAATGCCATCTTAACCGAGTCTGTGCGAATGAAAGATATGATTGCACAAATGCTGGAACTCGCGAAAAGCCATCAGGAGCGCACTTATGAAATCATGCCTCTCCATTTGCCGAATGTTCTTCATGCGGTCGTACCGCCTTTGCGGCAAACGTTCCGGCGGGATATTCAAATAGAGACGTACGAGGACATCATCGTGGAAACGGATGAAAAGCATTTGCGGCAGCTCTTATTCATTTTGCTGGATAATGCCCGCAAATATAGTGATCGTGAGATTAAGTCGGGCGTCCGAAATGGTGCGGAAGGTGCTGAAATCTATGTGACGGATTACGGAAGAGGCATACCAAAAGAGCATCTGCCTAATTTGTTCAATCGTTTTTACCGAGTGGAAACGGATCGAAATCGGAAAACAGGAGGTACAGGACTGGGATTGGCCATCGCGAAGGAAATTGCCGATTCACTTGGGGTTCACTTGCAGGTGGAGAGCATTGAAGGCCTTGGAACAACATTCCGTATTGTGTTTCCGACTAGAAAGGAAGAGGATGAAGCATGAAAAAATGGATTCGTAAACCTTGGTTTATTCCGATCCTCTTGACGATACTTATTTTGGCCGTAAGTGAATTCTATTCAAGACAAATCGTCACAAAAGCGCAAACCTTATCAGAAGAGGAAGTTCGGGAACAATTGAAAGAGATGTATAATGCCGATATCGTAAACGTTTCCCAAAATGACGATGAATATGAGATTACGCTCGCACGGGGCGGCTCAGAATACGAGGCGACTGTCGATGCGGAAACCGGCCAGGTGCTCGCTTTGATTCAAACAAAGGAGGTAGCGATAGCGCCGCCTGCAAAGGAGCAGGAAACAGGCAAACCGCAGGAAGAAAATCCGGGTCAGGAGAACACAGAGGAGCCATCTCCCGGAACTGTAAGTCAACCGGATGGTAAAACAGAGTCCTCGTCATCCGTAGGATCGAAACCGACAAAGCCTGCGACAACTGGAGGAGCTGTGCAAACCCCTGCAAAACCGACACCAGAGAAGAAGCCGGCTGCACAGACTTCCAAGCCTGCGAAGCAGCCAGAGAAAAAATCCATATTAGTTACCGAAAAACAAGCGCGGCAAATAGCGATCTCCCAATTAAAGACATCCGCTCCTTATGAAGTGGATGATGTGGATTTCGTAAAAACAGATAAAGGCGGGTATTACTTAGTCAACATCGAACTCGATACAGACGATGATCTGGATGAAGTGACGTATCAAATTCATGCGATTTCTGGAGCAGTCATGTCAGTTACGTGGGACGATTAAGGAATGAGGAGTGACGTGTTGAAAATCATTGTAGCACCCGATTCCTTTAAAGGAAGTTTGGAAGCACGCGAGGCTGCCTTGGCAATGGAGGAAGGTATACTCGAAGCTGTTCCTTCAGCGGAAGTAATTCCATTGCCACTGGCAGATGGCGGCGAAGGCACAATGGATTGTCTTGTCGACGCGACCGGGGGCCATACTGTTTCTATCCAAGTTACAGATCCGCTCCTGCGCGAAGTAGCCGCTCGATACGGCATATTGGGCGACGGGTCAACATGTGTAATTGAGATGGCGGAAGCGTCCGGCCTGACATTATTGAAGGAAGAGGAAAGAGACCCATTGATTGCGACATCCTATGGTACCGGCCAATTGATCCGGCATGCGCTCGATGCCGGCTGCCGGACATTCGTAATTGGACTGGGAGGAAGTGCGACAAATGACGGCGGCACGGGCATTCTCCAGGCACTTGGTTGCCGCTTTTTGGACGACGAAGGGAAGGAACTTGCTGCAGGTGGCGGTGCCTTGCATAACCTGCACCGGATTGATGTATCCCAATTTGATCAGAGAGTCTTGGAAAGTTCGTTTACGATTGCATGTGATGTACGCGCGCCTTTCATCGGGCGGGCAGGAGCTTCCGCTGTTTTTGGCCCTCAAAAAGGAGCATCCGAGGCAGAGATTGTATTGCTTGATCAAAACCTGAAACGGCTGGCTGATTGTATAGAAGTCGAGACTGGAATTGCCTTGCACGACATGGAAGGAACAGGAGCGGCTGGAGGAGCAGGCGGCGCCTTGCTGGCATTTTTTAATGGCACCATGAAACCAGGGATTGAAGTGGTAATGAAAGTGATGGATTTTGAGAGAATTGCAGAGGGGGCCGATTTGATGATTACCGGAGAAGGGCGCTCGGACGGGCAGACCATAACCGGGAAAGCGCCATCCGGTGTAGCACGCCTGGCGGAACGTCATCAGATCCCTGTTCTTCTTATTTCAGGGGCTATCGAAGAAGCTTCCCGTAAGATGCTGCGGTCTGTTTTCACGGAAGTGCATGGCCTGATGGATTGTGGAATCAAAACCGAAATAGCGATGTCCCAATCGTTCCGGCTGCTTCGGGAGAAAACAGCAGCGGTTGTGGAGAGTTACATGAAACGTATACAAAATGAAGAATAAGGCGAAGGGAAGCTGACGGCCCCTCGCCTTTTTTCATTTATCCTAACGAATATGTTTTACCGACAACAGCAAGCTCCACTTCCCCGTCATATTGTCCCCGCGCTGCTTCTGCAATGTCTTCCAGCTCGCCATATTGCGGCAGGTGAGTCAGGATCAACTGTTTCGCTCCTGCGAGTCTTGCCAAGGTCCCCGCTTCGCTTCCTGCCATATGCCCTGGAGATTTGCCAAGGTATTCCTCGAATAAATTGGCTTCGCTAATCAATAACTCGGCGCCTTTTGAAAATTCGACAAGCGTCTCCGTCCACTCGGTATCTGAAGTGAATACGGCTGTTTTGCCAGCTGCAGTGACCTTCATGGCCAAGCAATATACGGGATGGACCGTCGGGCAAAAGGTTAACGTAAAGGGGCCGACTGTATAACTTGTGCTGTCGGAGATTTCCATACCAATTGTTTGATCTTGAAATGACAGCTTATCAAACCCCTCTTTGTCTTGCGTATGCCCGTAAATCGGCAAAGGCGGCATCGGATTTCCCGTGTAATAGTTGATGAGCCGGCTGTATTGGAGACTGCCGATATCCGCGATATGATCCGCGTGGTAATGACTGATGACGACAGCATCCAGCTGCTCCAGTGGAATATAGTTTTGCAGGGAGGCGAGTACGCCGCTGCCGCAATCGAACAGCAGGTTGTACCCGTCCTGTTCGATTAAAAAAGATGAGGTGGCGCCATTCGCTTTTGGATAGCCGCCCCATATGCCGATGGGTATGATGTTCAAGTGATTGCACCTCCGGGAAGTTCATTTCTTTCCCTATCATACCTCTTTTCAGAAATTTATTGTCATATTTGGCTGTTTTGCTGACGGTTTTTTTCGTATGCATCCGCTAAGACTGCTATCTGCTGTAAAATATAATCAATTGGAATTTCATTCGTTCCGTTTGTCAACTGTTCTACGTACGATTCGAGAAGAGTAATTAGCTCACGCTGTGTATGTAACAACTTTTGTTTCTGGTCTAATGTTGATTTCAGTTCAACAATTTGGTTTTCCTGAACAGATAATGACGTAATAACTTGGGATAACGTAACGATCCGTGCGTTTAATTCGATTAGTGTTTCTGCAAAATCCTCTAGCTTTGATTCCCATTGTTCCGAAGGTCCTTTTGCATCACTCGTAGAATAAGGGGGCTTTATGAATAGTCGGCGTTCGTCTTCCAGTCGTCGGAGTCGCCTTTCTAAAGTGCGGATTCTTTTTTCATAAATGACAAGTCTTTTTTCAAGTTTGCGCTTCACATACGTAAGGTGTTGATAGTCTTCTTGCAACTGGCTATTATATATTTGTAACTCGTGTATGGCAGGGGAGGCGGAATCCGTTGCTTTCAATTTATACTTATTCAATTCGGCTCGTAAATAAATTATTGTCTGTTTTAATTGTACTGGATCGTTGCTTTTGACCTCGTGTTGATACATCCGCCCGCCTCCTTACAAAATGAATCTTTTTACTTCTTCCATTCTTTTAAAATCTCCTCAAATAGTTGTTTGTTCTCCTTCATCATTTTATCAATTTCCTCAGCGATGTTCTTTTGAAGCACGCTCGGCGTCGTGCGGTTTGTCAGTCGTGTGAGTTGCAGTTCTTTATTCATTAAAATGTAAAGTAGAATGAGATTTATCGTTTTTGCATCTAAAAATACGAAGCTTTTGGAAGATGAATTTTCAAATTGGCCCGTATCTGCATGCAGATCGCCGGTCAGCTCGGACATGATTTGTTGGAACGCTTCTTGAACGGAACTAAAAGGAGTTCCAGACATATTATTCTTCCTCCTTCATTCGAATCGTACCGTTGATATTAATGGAATTCAGGGCAGGAATGCCGATTGGTTGCCGGTCGGTGAAACTAATGCCGGTCACACTTCCTGCATAAGAACTTGAAGGTATCCAGGTTAGTTGGAAATTGGAAAAGGATAATGTTTCACCGGGTTGGATGATTGTCTGGCCAATTGGCTTTAATTTGAATAAGGACGGATCACTAGCATCATCCAAGCGTTCCCAAGCATTGACCAGCCGAGCCGGCAGAGTCGTGTTAGGTCTACTAAATTTGCCGTGTAATGTAAAGGGTGCATCTGGGGAGAGGGTAAGTTGTACGATTGGATTGATAATTGGCGAGGCGCCGCTGTTATGAATATGATAGGAACCAAGGCAGAAACTCTCTTCCTCGGGAGTATGTGAAACATGTAATGCGTATGTAAAGAAACTAAAGTAATGAACACTGTTCTTTTGTTTTGTTACGGCTTCTTTTAGTTCCTTTAAATAGAGTTGGGTCTCGTGATGTAATTCTTTCAACTTCCCTTCAATATCATAAGAACTCATTTAATTGACCTCCTTGCAAATGGAAAAGGGAGGGGTGTATATCCCCTCTCCTCATTGTATGTGCCTACTTGTACACTTAGTACTAACTGGTAAATGTACATCAGTCAGGATAAAGTACCGGACATTGCGGCGGCATAGCTGGTAGAGGACACGCCCCAATCGCAAGCTCTGCACGTGGCTGACAGAAGTCCGCTAAGAATTCGACAGTTACAGGGTATGTGGCCTGAATGCTTTGGCATGTTGATACTGTAACGACGAGTCCAGTAAACACCAAAGTGCCTGCAGCTCCAGGTACGAACGTTCCTTGGGAGCTGATGAAGCAGTCAAGGTCTGTGAATGTCACAGTCACGTCAGTTCCTTCAGGCGCGCACATGATGACTTGCTCGGAGCGAGAGACCGGGATGGCCGCGCTGCGGTAAACCGTGCCTGTTGGCAATGTCAGAACAAGTACTAATGTGAAATTCTTACGAATTGTAAGTTGTTGCAAGCAGACGATGTCACCGTCAATCGTAAATTGACGATTTTCCCGACGTACAATGACAACTGGGTTTGTTGCCGCAGGAGTCACCTCACATGTAACAACTGCACCCCCTAAACCTGTTGCTGGAATACCCGGAAAAGTGATTGGACCTGTAGGAAAGAAATCAAATGTGTTCTCTTTAAGAACCCAATCGTAAACTTTATCAACGTTAATGCAAATCAGTTCCTGCTCCGGGACCTGAAAATTATTTTGCATAGTCGTTGTCACCTCCATATTTTTTATTGGCCTTGCATTCGTATCATATGTAGTATCGCTAAGGTTGCGTGGGCAAAGGGGAGCTTTATCGCTTAAAGGAATGCCGGTTTTTTTGCGGATGGGCAAGCTATCTGGAATCACCTGTATCACACTCTAACAATAGGATATAGATGAATGATTAAGGTGAAATGAGGTGAAGTGATGGATCAAGCGGATTATGAACAGGAAATGGAAAGATTGAAAGCAAAAATAGAAAGATACCGGGAGGCTATTTCTTCTATTAAAGCGGAAAATGCGGCAGAGGATCTCCAATTGAAAGCTAGGATGGATTCTATAGAGAAACGTGTCGTCGCAGGGGAGCAGAGACTGCAAGAATTGGCGGAAATTATGGAAGAGGGGCTCGACCGATTTTTAACGGAAATCGAAAAGCTAAAAGCATTGGTGCATGAGCAACAGCAACAGCAAGATAAAGGGATAAAAGCGTCGAATGGTAAGCAGCATTCTGTGTATGAGCGAACACAGTCTCCTGCCCAGCTAAGGAATGGTGCTAGTCGAAATACCGCCTTTAATACTAGCCACCAAAATGTTCCGGCCTTTAGCCACTTACGTCGCATGGCCGAACAAACATCTGTAGATATGAACAAACCCTCCGAAAAGAGTGCCCCGAGATATCAAGTTCCTTCCTTGATTGACACGAGGCGCACAGAAGAAGCGGCTGCACCTTTGCTTAAGAAAAACTCTTCTACACAGCAAGAGGAGGGTCTAACTACAGCAGCAGATCAGTCAAAAGCGATAGCGAATCCTGTCCCGCAAAAAGGAAAGGCAGCGGAACCAACTCACGACGCCAATGCCAACGTGACATATCCATTTTGGAAAAAGTTCAAAAAGATATAATGAAATCAGCCTTCCGAATAAAACGGAAGGCCATTTTTTATAGGATAGACAAAAAACTGATAGTTCTTAGCCCCGAACTTCTTCTGATGGATGAATAGAATAGCGAAGAAAGGAGGTGTTACTATGGTTAGGTTTCAAAGAGAAGGTTGCGGGTGTGGAGGCAATAGCTTTATGGGATGCTGTGGAAATATGGACAATGGACGGAATAGATGCCGACTGTTGGGTCCGATCCGGGCAGTTGATGAAGAATGCTTACCGCCAGCCGGTTTGGGCAGAGGTGCTATTATACCGTATGCATCCGGAGCTACACCAGTAGCATTGGCAGCCGCGGTAGGCACTACTCTGGCAGTTCCATTTTTAATAGGCTTCGGAACAGCATTCCCTGGTGTTCTTCTTGCAAACGGTACGATTGACTTATCAGATGCTGTAGCTGCCCTGAATAACGAGGCATTCGTAGTGCCAAGAGACGGAACAATCACTTCTTTGTATGCATCATTTACCATTCTGGCTGCAGTTACGCTTGGTGCAGAAGATGCGATCATTGCTGAAGTATACCGTGCACCTGAAGGCAGCGATGTATTCAGCCCAACAGGTGTAAGAGTAAGTCTTGCACCAGAAGTGCCAGGGCCACTCGCAATCGGTACTGTTTTGAGCGGCAGCACGGGAGCGAATCTTCCTGTAGTAGCCGGAGAACGCCTGCTACTCGTCTATTCAATAGGTGGAACGTCGCTTATTACTGCAGTAACAGGTTCAGCGAGTGCTGGAATGGCAATTGCAGAAGCATAAATATAGAACAACACAATGCCCACCGTTTTGTTGGTGGGCCTTTTTTGTACGTCATCCGGCAAGCTCGGGAACACATGCGATTATGGAATCACTGTCACTCATGCGTCTCGTGTTACTAGCTAGTTTCTATTTTTCACTTTCTTTACTATTGAATAACAATTTATTACCAGAGTGCATAGCCTTGTCCATCCATTCGTGTATGAATACTATATGGAAAAAGGAGGTGTTATGATGGTCTGTCGTAAGAATGGAGGATGTGGACGTGTTGCCGATTGTGCTGCTGAACCAGTCAATGGCATTACTTTCAATGAATGCCGTACTTTCGGTCCTTTCAAAGTGGTTAATCTTGCATGCCTTCCGGCAAGGGAAGAGGTTAAACCTTGCTTGAAGTGTAGAAGTTTCCAGTTCTATCGATAATAGATAAGTTCTTATCATGAGAAGCCTAAACCTGTAATGCCCACCACAGCTTGGTGGGCAAGCTATAAACTTTGTAGTTTTAACTGCTGTTGTATGCAGATTTGCGGGTTTTGAATAGTTGAAAGAGCATGAGGGCCTAAGCAATCAGTTAAGATAGGAACCGCTTTTTATCTCTCAGGCAAATTCCCAGAGACCTTCTTAATAGAACGAATATCCTTGTCAAACAGCAAGAAAAGCGACAAAAGGACAATCCATGCTCCCGCACCAATGAATAATTGATTCACCGGAAAACCTTTCTCCACGATAATGCCGCCTGCAATTGCAAACGCAGGCATAAGGAAGGAGGCAATGGCACCGTTAAGTGTGTAGACTCTCGCACGAAATTTGTCTTCAACGAGGACGATCAACAAAGAGTTATATAAAATGCTGTAAACGGCGATGACCATATTCATAATGACAAATAAGAAAATGCCCATGAACAACGCCGTTGTGATGCCCATGCCGAGAAGTGCGATGCCGGCAATTGACAGCATCAGGAACATGACCATTCCGGGCTTTGCAAACGACGTTACTTTATTTGCGACCAGTCCAATCAAAATACCGCCAACTGCCGCGAAAGCGCCAAACAATCCAAAGTCAATCGCTGTGCCGCCGTAATGGTCGGATACAAGCACTACGACTAAAGCTCCCGCTATTGTTGTCGCATTCATCAATGCACCAAGCAATGTCAACTTTACAATTGGCCTGTCCCCCTTCAGAATACTCCAACCCTCTTTTAACTCAACAAGCATGGCCCTCTTTTTTGTGACCGCCAAGTTCTCTTCGCCTTCCTCTTTTGGCAAGGAAATATTAATTACAAAAATAAGAAGGATACTGGCGATAATATACACGCCAGAATGAAACAGCATGACACCGACAAATCCGATCAAGGCGATGAGAAATCCGCTGATTCCCTGTCCCATCAAATCAGCAGTCTGGCTTGTAGAAGAAATGTATCCGTTCACTTTCACAATCCGCTGAACGCCGACGATGCGCGGTAATAGTTTGTTCTTCGCGGGTCCGATGAAATACATGCAAGTGTTATGGACAATCAGCATGGCGTAGATGGAAAATGCAATGCCATCAAGCCAAAATAGATAGAGCAAGGCGAGGATCACTCCGATCGACACCATCACGATATATCCAATTTGCATGGAAGTTTTCGGTTCTCTTCGATCTACGAGCACCCCTATAAAAGGGGCAATTATGATGCTTGTCATTGCCTGGACTGCCGTGATAAATGCAGATGAAAGAGGGGACTGGGTAATTTCATACATATACCACATGATGGAGATAGTGAAGATGCTGTCGGCAAGTGCCGTTAAAAACTGATTGGTCACGATGAGTGACATATTCCGTTTGATCAATTCTCTCAACCTTCCTTTGTTTAATATATTAAACTTAACATACAGAAAGTGTTTGTTCAATATATTAAACGAAAATAATCTGTTTGTTAAACATGGTATACTGGCTATAACTAGAGTCTGAACGAGGAGGAGAGCGCATTGACGCATGTCGGTGAAAATATCAAAAGGATTCGGACCGAAAAAAAGATGACTATCTCGGATGTGGCGAACGAACATGTATCACGTGGCATGATCAGTTTAATTGAAAATGGTAAAACGCAGCCATCCATCGAGCGGTTGCAGCATATTGCGAGGCAACTTGGCGTGGATATAGCAGAACTGGTAGAGGAAATACCACGGAGTAAAATGCGGAAGATCCTTACCGAAGCACTCGAACTATACTACCAACCTGGATGGGAAGGCGTGGCTAGGGCGATTGATTTGATGCGGCCTGTCATAGAGCGTAATCCATTAGGCTATGAAGCCGCGAGAATGAATGAGTTGTATGCGAGGGGATTGTATTACCTGTATGTCCAGGCGGTTGAGCAATATGATCAGCTTAAACCCAACGACTGGGGACTGTATCTTACGAAGTCGATTGAATTATATGGCGAGCTGGAAATGGAGTGGCGGGCAGTTGAGTGTTATGTCTTTTTAGCGGAAATTGAATTTGATCGCGCCGATTACAAAGAGGCTATCCAGATCATTGATCAGGCCCTAAAGCAATTAACGGTGCTGGATAGCTTCGAGACAAAGTCTATTTATGTTCAAATGATAGTGATAAAAGTAGTTGCCTTTTTTTCGATGGGTTTATATGAAAAAGCTCATGAGCAATTGGATGATATTATCCAATTTTCCCGGGAACAGTTGATATTAGACCAATATTATGTCTTACTTAGTATAAAGACACTTCTCTATTATAATGAGCAAAAAATGGTAGATGCTAGGGCTTGTTTGGAGGATGGACGTTTGTTCGTTCAGGCTGTCAAAAATGAAAACATGCAGTTAGAACATGAATTGACATCTCTCTTTCTGGAAGAATTTTTTGAGAGGCAATATGCAAAAGCTATTTCAAGAGCGGAACAGCTCATGGCTAAAGTTGATGGAGCAGACCACATTCCGACTGAGGAAAAAAAGAAATCCATTCTCTTCGTGAAGAACTTGAAAGCCAGGTCGTTAACCCGGCTGGAATGTTATGACGAGGCTCTGCAGCTATTCACAGAGAATCAGATTGTGATGAATGAACAGGTCCAGATAAACCCGCTCGATTTGGCAATTCGTATATTGTCTGACAGCTATGAGGCGTTGTGTCACTATCATCTGGGAAATAAGGAGAAAGCGGGGGAATTGGCAAGGTTGACGGTCGATCGGCTGCATAATTTGCCGCACTCCTCTTTTTACCATTTTGCAAAGGAAGTGTTGATGGAGGTTACAAATTAAACAAAGGGGTGTACGGAAATGAAATTTGTTATTCATTTTACAACAGGTACGGCATGGAAGCAGGGACAGCCGCATTGGAAACAGGGGCTCGTTCCACATCGGGAGTACGTAAGGGAAGCGTTGGCGAGGGGGATATTGATTGCTGGGGGTCCATTTATGGATCATACAGGCGGTTTAATTATCTTAGAAGTAAATAGTTTGGAGGAAGCCCAGGAGTTTGCAGAGAATGATCCCGCAGTTATCGACAAGAAGTTTGAAGCAACCATTTATCCGTGGGAACCACTGGAAGGCATTTTTAATCAATAAAATTTTGGATGCACATCAAATTCTTCAAGAATATAGCTGTTGATCCAAAGGGAATGAATTGGACGGATGATGAATAGATTTACTACAAAGAAAGGGTGTAGTGGAATGCTATTCATGCATGTCGGCAGGCTCTTGCTTGGAGTTATCTTTTTGATGGTAGGAATCAATGGGTACTTTATCATTTTAGGGATGGAGCCATTCATTGCGACAAGCCCGGAAGCGATGGTGTTATTTCAGTACCAGTATCTTCTTATTACTGTGAAGACGTTGGAATTCATTTGTGGGGCTCTTCTTTTACTGAACCAGTTCGTTCCATTGGCGATTGCTGTGCTGTCTCCGATAGTGATAAACATTTTTTTGCTTCATCTATTTATAGACCAATCCAAGTTGTTACTTGCAGTCATTTTAGTTCTCTTGCTCGGTAACCTGTTGTTCTATTACAGAGAACGGTTTAGTGTGCTTGTGAGGAGAAGTTAGAATGGGGCGGTTGGGATGGTGCAGTCGTGACTATCCCTCATACTTATAAACTTCGGACTTCTTAGTTGACAGTGAGAATGCAGATTGTTATGTTTTATATATAACCAATTGGTTATATGAGATGGAGGCTTCAATATGACGGATATTTATCGGGCAATCGCAGACCCTACCCGCAGGAAAATACTATTGTTGTTGTCTCGCCATGAATATACGCAGTCGGAGCTGGTCGACCAATTTACCATTTCTCAACCCGCTGTGAAGAAGCATATCGCGATCTTACTAGAAGAAAAATTAGTGAGCGAGCGGAGGGAAGGACGGTTCAGGGTGTATCGGTTGAATCAGGAAGCCCTTTCGGATGGGTACCAAAAGCTTCAGGTGGAAATTGGCGGTCTATTGGAAGACAAATTATTGAAACTAAAAGCGTATGTGGAGGGGGAGCATGATGGGGAAGACGATTGAATCTGTAAAACGAGAGATTTTTGTCAAGGCATCGCCCGACAAGGTATGGAAAGCGTTGACTATTCCGGAAGAGCGAAATCGCTGGGAGACGCGGGAATGCGAGCTGGATATCCGCGTGGGCGGCACGATGAACCTTGATTATGGGTGGGGTGTCAGCTATGTAGGCATCATCAAGGAGCTTGTGAGATTTGAGAAAATCGTGCTTGAAGATGCAGATGGTCATGTGACGATATGGACGATCACGCCACAAGAAGGCGGCTCTCTCGTAGGAATCGAATATATCGGCTCTTGGTGTGGAGATATAGAGATGATGGAAGCCGATAATATGGCCTTTGGCACGTATCAATTCATGCGGAATTTGAAGAGTGTCTACGAGGAAGACAGGGACTTGCGCTCCCGCTTTTGGAAAAGCTGGATTGGTGTGCTGCATCGGACAAATCCAGGTGATCAGCGAGGAGCTAAAGTAGTCGTAGTTCGTCCAGATACACCGGCAGACGGGTTTTTGGAAGCTGGGGACGTCATTACCCATGTCAATAATATCGCCACAACGACTTATGACGATGTGGAAATCGCGATCTCCGAGTCGGAGGTAGGCGAACGTATTTTGCTATGCGTCCTTCGTGCTGGTGAACAGGTAGAGGTGGAAATGACGACCATCGCTTACGGGCAGACATTTGGGTGATAGGATGCAGTATGCGGCGGTCGTTGGGTTGGTGGACGACAGTTTTCAAAAGTGCTGAAACTCTAGGTGCAGAGTGCACTTTCCGGTGTGAAATGATGGGGTACTATTCATAATGGGGTCCTTGAATTGTAGCCAAGTGGTGATACATTTCGTATAGCCAGTGATAAAGTGTGAACACCTGGTGATGCGGTGAAAAACCGATTTTACCCAGTGATGGAGCAAAAAATTCTCGACAAGTAAAACATCCCCGCTCGGCTTTGTCCCATGCCTGCGGGGATGCTTTCTAGTTGATTAGTTTTGTACTGTGGAATGCAATGCGAGTTGTTCACGCATACGCTTAGCTGCAGCTGCCATATTCGTCAGCGAAGCGACGGTTTCTTCATGCTTCCTCGTTTTCAGGCCGCAATCCGGGTTCACCCAGAATTGTTCAGGGGACAGCACCCCAAGGCCTTTTTCAATGATGGCGGCCATCTCGTCCACGGATGGAACCCGGGGACTATGGATGTCGTAGACGCCGAGGCCGATTCCTTTGTCGTAATGATAATCATGGAAGGCGTGCACGAGTTCGCCATGGCTGCGTGATGTTTCGATAGAGATGACATCCGCATCCAATGCGCTGATCGAGTCAATGAATTGATTGAAATCACAATAGCACATATGGGTATGGATCTGCGTCGTGTCCTTTACAGAGGCGGTCGCGATGCGGAATGCTTTGACGGCCCACTCCAGATAGGTGTCCCACTCGTCTTTTTTCAGCGGCAAGCCTTCGCGCAATGCAGGCTCGTCGACTTGAATCATTGTGATGCCGGCTGCTTCGAGAGCTTCCACTTCTTTGCGTATGGCGAGAGCCAACTGGTTGGCGACCGTTTCCCAGCTCACATCATCCCGGACAAACGACCAGTTAATAATGGTTACAGGACCTGTCAGCATTCCTTTCATCGGTTTGTCCGTCAGCGATTGGGCGTAGACGGATTCCTTGACGGTCATCGGCTCAACGAACGCGACATCGCCATAGATGATCGGCGGTTTTACGCAACGTGATCCGTATGAGACGACCCATGCTTTCTCGGTAAAGGAGAATCCATCCAACTTCTCTCCGAAATATTCCACCATATCGGTTCGTTCGAACTCACCGTGAACAAAGACGTCAAGACCGATCTCTTCTTGAATCGCAATCCATTCGCGGATGTTTTCGTTAATGAATTCCTCATATTGAGTGTCTGTCAACTCGCCTTTTCTCCATTTGGTCCGTGTCTTGCGCACTTCTGGCGTCTGCGGGAAGCTGCCGATTGTTGTCGTTGGCAAAAGAGGCAGGGAGAAAGCAGCTTGTTGCGCAATCCGGCGCTCTGCAAAAGGCAGGTTCCGGTGGCTGTCTCTAGTAGAAATCGCCTCTGTTTCTGACTTGACATCTGCTCGGTTCCGCGCCGGCAAATCAGCGAGACGTTTGCATGCGGCGGTACTTTCCTCGATTTCTGCCTGTACAGAGGCACGTGATGCATTGATACCTTTGGCGATCGTCTGGATTTCCAACAGTTTTTCATCGGCAAAGGCGAGTGCTTCCTTGAGCACTTCTTCCAGTTTTGTTTCAGACTTGAGGGAGACAGGCACATGCTGTAAGTTACAGGATGGCTGGATCCAAAGTTGATCAGCTGACACGAAGTGCAGCAGTTCATCTGCTACATCTAATTTGGCACCCAGATCTGCCCGCCAAATGTTACGCCCATCAATGATGCCCGCCCCCAGATGTTTGGCAGCAGGGAAGCCATGTGAACGCAGGCTCTTTAAGTTTTCCTCTTTCCCATGGACGAGGTCGAGCCCGATGCCATCTACGGGAAGTGCAATTGTCTCCTCATACCATTCCACTGCGTCAAAATACGTTTGCAGCATGATTTTCAATTCCGGCACGGCTTTCTTTAACTGGGAATAAATTTCCTCAACCGTTCTCATCTCGTCACGCGTGATGCTCATAGATAGAATCGGCTCATCGATTTGTACCCATTGAACGCCTTCTGAAGCCAGTTCTTTTAAAATCTGCTCATAGAGCGGAAGCAACTGGAGAAGAAATGCTGGAATCTCGTGATCTGCATAGCCTTTTGAGAGTTTTAAAAACGTATAGGGACCTATCAATACAGGCTTACCCTCAATTCCGAGCGCTTCTTTCGCTTCGCGGTATGCGGAAAGGGGTTTATTCTCTGTCAGGGCAAGTTTCCGCTGTCCATACTCCGGCACGATATAGTGATAGTTCGTATCAAACCATTTCGTCATTTCACAGGCGACTGCTTCTTTATTTCCTCTAGCCATCGAGAAGTACGTCGCTAAGGGCACTTGGCCGCCTTGCCAGCCATATCGATCAGGCACCATGCCGAACATGACAGCCGTATCGAGCACGCGGTCATAAAAAGTAAAATCTCCAACGGCAATGCTATCAATGCCAGCATCCTGTTGTTTTTGAAGGAAGGATAGCCGCAGGTCCTTCATCGTTTGTACCAATTTCTCCTCTTTCAGTTCTCCATTCCAGAACGCCTCGAGCGCCCGTTTCCATTCACGGTTCTCCCCAATGTATGGGTATCCGATTGTGCTGCTGATTGTTGTCATGAAATCCACCCTTTCCTGTTTGAGTGCATAAAAAAATACATTTCCAACGGGGAGTCAGAAATGTACGGTATTGTGAAAGGCATGCCAAAAAAAGCACGCACTTCGCCTGCGCGTATCCATCTAACACCTCCCTATCGACCGTAGGTTTACAGCGTCGTTGAACAGGCTGGTATCTGGCTTCAGCACAAAGGCTGTCACAGTGGCGGGACCGCGCCGGATTTGATTGCTCACCGGCTTCCCATTTAAGATCTGAGACATCTCAGACCACCTATTCCGTATGCTATTCGATTTGATTAAAGGTAGCATGTACAATTTTTTCTGTCAACTATTCTATCGAAATAGTTTTACAACTAGGTTATGATGTCGGTAGAGAGGGGGAAGGGTAGTGGGAAAAATTCAAGGTGTCTTTATTGATCGAGATGGAACGATAGGGGGCACAGGTCATTTTATTCATCCAAGAGATTTTTCACTGTATCCATTCAGCCGGAAGGCGTTTAGTTTGTTGCGGGAACATAACATCAAGATGTTCGCTTGTACGAATCAGCATCGGATCAGCAAGGGGCAAGCATCCATTAAAGAGTTTCGCGATGAATTTCTGTCCTATGGTTTTGATGATGCATATATTTGCCCGCACAGTCCGACAGATGGATGTGACTGTCATAAACCCAGCCCGGGTCTATTACGGGAAGCAGCCAGAAAGTATAGTTTGGACCTTACGAACATGGCGTTTATCGGTGATGTCGGAGCAACAGACATGCTAGCGGCTCATGCAGTGGGCGCGAAAAAAATTCTCGTGTTAACCGGATGGGGAAAAAGCTCCTGTAACGAATATAAGTATAAATGGGCGGACATCGAGCCTGATTACATTGCGGAGAACCTATTGGAAGCAGTTGAATGGGTGATTCAATATAACCGTGAAAAAAATACGCTTGGATTGTGAGGTTCAAGCGTATTTGGCGTTCAGTTCATGCTTTCCTGCATTTAATAATCAACGTCGTCGGCAGTTTTGTTGCCTTGTCGTAGGAATACCAACGATTTTCATGTTTTTCTCGGTCTTCCTCCGTAATTGCCACGTCTTCTATGACTTTTTCAATATGAAAACCGTGATCTATTAGCATATTAATATATGTACTCACTTTATATTGCTGCATAATGGCTGGCGCGTGCCAAGCTTCATGATCGTACGGGCCTTCCTCGTGGTACGATTTATCAAAATGGAGCTGGCCATTCGCAAGTCTTGCCCGGCTATGCAACGGATGCTCCCAGCTGAACACAAAGGTCCCGCCTGTTTTAAGATATCGATGGATATTTTGAATGGTCTCCTGTAGATCCGTCGTCCAGCCGAGTGCAAAAATCGAGTAAACGATATCGAAGTAATTGCTCGGCATGCCGGGATTCTTCTCCATGGGAGACTCGTATAAATGTACGGGTGCTGTCAAATCAGCTAGCAAATTTCTTGCCGTATCGATCTGTGTTTTAGATAAATCAACTCCCCATAACTCCGCGGCACCTCGTTCACTCATATAAAGCAGTGAATGGCCGCTGCCGCAACCGATATCCAGCACTTTATATCCTGACACATCCCCAAGTAGATGCAAGTCCTCTTCGCTAGGCGCAAGCGGCCCATAGTTCGGAAGTGGATTGCGACCGTAAAAGCGATGTGCCACTTCATCCCAGCTCTTTTTGTTTACCTTCAGTGTTTCTGAAACCATCTGTTCAACCTCCTTATGTCATACGAATGTATATTCGGCGTTTTGTGTGGAATTCCTCTATTTTCGATTATCATTATAAACACTTAATTTTTATATCGTGTCGAAAATGGCAGTATAGGTTGCTTTAATGGTTTTCTCCGTACGTATGTCATTGTAGAGTCCGAATTCATACGTTCTCAGATTGCCGATAAACAAAATTCCGGAAGCATAGCCTTGTCCCATGTCAGGAGCAGATTCGAATGACACTCCTTCAGTTACAAAAGGGAAAGCGTCCTTTCTGGAATCAATGAAAATGGTGGGGATTGTCAATTGCTTATAAATCTCGGCTAGTTCATCATCGGCAGCTTCGGATAATTCTTCCGGCATGATGAAAATTGCATCGAATCGTTTAGGGATGCTCTCCGATTCATGTAGCAACTCATCGAACGATAGCTCTTGGAATAGAATCTTGTCTGAATCGATGTCGGGTTGTTCCCCAATGACGCCTATCGTTACATCTTTTCCTTCATATGGTGGAAACTCGACGGACTTTTCCTTGCTGCAAGCAGCTAAAAGAAACATGATCAAAAATAGCGAAATTCCTTTCATTAGCCATCCTCCTATACTGGATGTATTCTCCACTTTTACAAATTCACCTCTCTAGTAAGAGGAATCCGACGAGGAGAAAGCGAAAGTTAGCAGTAAGAAAAGGGGAGGTTCTCATGACAAAACAAACACTTGATATTCGGAAAGCAACAGACGCTTTACCGGTTATCACCTTATTAAAAGAAGTAGCAGCATGGCTGAAAGCGAAGGAGATCGAGCAATGGGGCTTTTTGCTGGAAGGCGGCGAGGATGAAGAGATCGTGCAGGCCGTCCAGTCGGGAGATACATATGTGGTTCATCTAAACAACGAGATGGTTGCCACCTTTACGCTCTATCCGCGCCAAAGCGAATGGGACGAATATATATGGGGAAGCGAGGATCAAGCTGGGGTCCACTATCTTCATCGGCTCGCAGTTGCACCTCACATGATGAGGAAGGGGCTTGGACAGGACATCTTGCAATGGATTTTTAATAATCATAATCAATCGATCCGTCTGGATTGTGTATCTGGGCATCCAAAGTTAGCGGATTTTTATGCGGAGAACGGATTCACTCTCGTTGCCGAGTCAGCAGATGGACATTATCAGTTCGAAAAATGAGAAGGGAAGGTGTCAGCTAGATGATTGAAACACTTCAACATAAGGGTATCATTCCGAATGGAAATTATGAGTTAGTGGAATTGAAAAACGGAACAACGAGTGGACGGGTGTATTTAATTTCAGGAGAAGAAAAATATATCTTAAAATATGACCTGCCTGTTGGCATTGGAATTGTGGATAAGTTTTATTGTGCCTATGGACAAATTGAATTATTTCCAAAGGTCTATGAGGTGGATGGGGAAAAAGGATGGCTGCTATATGAATTCTTGGAGGGCACGACACATACAAACCGTGGATTAAAAGCGGACTGGATGAAGCTTCTGGTGACAGGGGTGTTGAATCGTTACGAAGCATACGACCCACAAATACCATGGGGAAGAGTGGGAGGAAGGCCAAGACCAACATGGTCAGATTTTAACCGGAAAAGCTTGGAGTATGCCTATGAAAATGTGGGCGATTTATTGCCTTATGAGGATTATGCCATGATGAATGGAATTGTCGAGGAACTGTCCAGGTACGATGCAGAGGAGGTGAAATATTATCTGCACGGAGATACGGGCGTCCATAATTTTGTGTTCCAGAACGATTGCTTAGTAGGGGTGATTGACCCATCGCCTATGATTGGCCCCGTCCTTTATGATTTCACGTATGCGTTTTGCTCGTCCCCGGATGACCTGACGTTAGAAACTCTGTTATCTTCTTTGTCCTTGCTGGAATCGGTACAGGTGGAAACCTCTCGATTGATCAAGGAAGTCACGTTCCAGCTATACACGAGAATCGGTATATGCAGTAAAGCACATCCGCATGATTTGGATGCTTATTTAAAGGCATGGGTGTATTGGAAACAGTTGTTGTGTGATCTAGAAAAAACAACAGTGGAGTCGGGAGGATAAATGAATGTATGAAGCTGTTATGAATGTAAACATTTCTGCTGAGGAAGTCCCACTCCTAAGGGAATCTGTTGGCTGGGATAAGCGTGAAACAGATTATCCTCTTTTATTCGAACGGTGCACCTTCTGGGTTGGCAACCGGAATGAGAAAGGCTTGCTCATTGGTTTCGGTTATTTGACAGGGATGGGACTGCAACATGGATATGTTGAGGATATTATCGTTCATCCTGACTATCAAAAGCTAGGGATTGGAATGAAACTGGTGAAGGCATTAATTGGTGAGGCGGAAAGGCGCGGGATTGAAATTGTCACCCTCACGTATAGTGCCGAGCACACCAGCTTTTATGAGAAATGTGGGTTCTCTCATTGTAATGGCGGGATATGGAAAAACAACAAGCATCCGCAAAATTGACGGGAATAATGAATGAGTTTTGTAATAAATTTGAAGGAGCCAGTTACTATGAATATGGAAGAACAACTTTATGAGGCGGCTGTAGATTTAATAACGAAACGCTATCCGACGGGTTGGGGAGGAGCTGCAGCCGTAGCGTTGGAGGATGGAACCGTTTTAACAAGTATCGCTCCAGAAGTGATTAATGCATCTACAGAACTTTGCATGGAAACGGGCGCGATATTGGAAGCCCATAAATTGAATAAGAAGGTTACCCATTCTTTATGCATCGTTCGAGATGATGAGAGATCGGAGTTCAAGGTTCTTTCCCCCTGTGGCGTTTGTCAGGAAAGGCTATTCTATTGGGGACCAAATGTGCTGGTTGCAGTTACCGTGCCGGGTCAACCTTTAACCTTTAAAAAGCTATGTGAAGTCCAACCGTATCACTGGACCGCTGCCTACGAGGAATATACGGAAGTGTAAGGGGGATTGCTGTCGTGACAAAAGCGATGAGGAAAGTTGAAGTGATACCCTATTCCAATGGTTGGCCGTCTACATTTCAAGAGGAAGCTTCTGAGTTGAAAAGAGTATTTGGTTCAGAACTAATTGAAATTTATCATATCGGCAGCACGTCTGTCATTGGTTTATCGGCTAAACCGATTATTGACATCATGCCGGTGGTGAAAGAGATTGCTAGAATTGACTCCTTGCATGAAGCCATGCGGGAACTTGGATACGAGGCAAAAGGGGAAAATGGCATTGCCGGACGACGCTATTTTCAAAAAGGCGGAAATGATCGGACGCATCATGTCCATGTCTATGAAGAAAGGTCTCCGGAAATAGGGCGGCATCTCGCTTTCCGGGATTACCTGCGGGCTCATCCGGCTATTGCCAAGAAGTATGGCGATGTCAAAGAAGAGCTCGCGAAGCGCTATCCGAACGACATTGCGGCGTATATTAAGGGAAAGGAACAACTAGCCTTAGAGATTGAGAGGGAGGCTGTTGAATGGGTTCAGAAGAAGGAGAAATGGAAATAGGGGGGCTTATACTTGCATACGGATGATAAAGAGCCACGATTGCACATTGATATGGAGTCGGTTTTGATTGATCAACCGATTGGTATAAAAGTGGATGGTCTTTCAAATGAGCAAAAAATTACGGTTAGATGTAAACGGACATCGTGTTGGGGTACTACAATGTATGAAATGGAATCCTATGGAACTTATATAGCGGACTCATTGGGGCTCATTGACCTGCAAAAAATGGCGCCCATTGAAGGTACATACAAAGGTATAGATGGCATGGGTTTATTTTGGTCCATGCAAATAGTAAGAACACAAGAAAATAACATGAATGTCTTGGATAAACTGCAACCGCATGTGGTTTATATATCGATTGAAAGTCAAGAGCAAACGATTGATACACAAGTTATCACACGAAGATGGATGGATGAAGCTGTAACTAGAACGCCTGTGAATGAGAAAGGGATAGTAGGAACTTTTTTTCATCATTCGGATTCTAAATCGAGGCCGGCCTTGCTAGTGGTCGGTGGATCGGAAGGAGGCGTTTATGAGTTTCCGGCTTCCTTACTGGCTTCTCACGGATTTAATGTCCTGGCTTTAGGATATTGGGGAATTGATCCGCTTTCGAGGGAGTTGGTTAATATTCCACTGGAATTAGTGGAGAATGCAATCCACTGGTTAAAGGCAAAGCAAGAAACGACAAACGATTTTATTGGAATTCACGGTACATCAAAAGGAGCAGAACTTGCCTTGTTGGCTGCTTTGCATTTTAAGGAAATTAAAGCAGTTGTTGCGTTGAATGGATCCCCTGTCGTATTTTGCGGCATTGAACCATGGACTGACCGGGACGAGTTATTGCCTGCTTGGACATTTAGAGGGAAACCAATTTCCTACGCACGAAGAGACAATTCAGTTGAAATCGCCAAAACTTGTCGTAATTTACGAAATGCCGGGGAAAACCCACTTCGTATTTGGTATGACTATTTGGCAGCAGATCCCGATATTACAAAACAGGCGACCATTCCTGTCGAAGAGATAAATGGCCCCATTCTTTTTATTTCAGGTACGGAAGACGCCTGTTTTGATTCCGTTCAATTGAATAAAATTGCAATGGAAAGATTGAAAAAACATAATTTCAAGCATAAGTACGAGCATTTGATATACGAAGGGGCGGGGCATGAACTCGGTATTCCTAATATCGTAATTTCGTGCAGTCATTTTACGGGCGGAATCCAATACGATACCGCACAAGCGAGTAAAAATTCATGGGAAAAGACCATCCATTTTTTTACTAGTTCAAGTCTTACAGGACACTACTGTGGTAACGAGGAGGAAGAATCGTGAAGGTGGCATTTTTTGATCGGGACGGAACCATTATAGAAGATTATCCCGATGAAAAATGGACGGGTATTACCGAGCCTGTGTTTCTTCGGGGCGCAATCGATACATTGCTTCAAGTCCGGCAAAGAGGTTACGAGATCATCATAATTACCAATCAGTACTTAATCAATGAAGGGTTTATTACATGGGAGCAATATAAAGAAATTCAGGTGAAGATGGTAAATGAATTGGAGAAACAACATGTAGACATTTTGGCCGTTTATTATTGCCCGCATGGTCGGAATGAAGGATGCGGTTGTTGTAAACCGGAAACTGGCATGATGCTGCAAGCGCTTGATCAATATCCTTCGATAGACTTGAAACGTTCCTTTGTAATAGGGGATTCGGTTGTCGATATGGAATTGGCAAGGCGAATGGGAATGAAGGGGTTTGGAATCAATGTGACGATTCCAAAGAGCCATCCAAATATCAAGCAGGTGAGTGAAGTGTCTGAGTTACTTCGTTATATTTAGTTTTATAGGGGTTGGTATTTTGAAGCTGTTCATTATGGGAATTGTTGCGAGTGGGAAAACGACGTATGCGAAAAAGCTATCTACGGAAATGGATCTTCCGTTCGTTGAATTGGATGCTGTCGTTTATCATGAGAAGGATGGCCAGCGGGTAAAGCGTTCACCGGAAAAGCAGATGGAGGTGATCCGTGAAATCGATCAGGCAGGCGGCTGGATCATGGAAGGGGTGTACCGACCATCGTATCATAAGCTGATTGAAATGGCCGATGCGATTATTTGGCTGGACCCGCCTTTATACAAAAGGAGATATCGTATTTTAAGCAGGCATATGAAACAGGTAATTGGGCTGGAGTCGTGTGCGTATAAGCCGGATTTTCAGATGCTCCGCAATATGTATAAATGGACGGAGGATTTTGAACGGAAGCGGCCGGTGTTGGAGGAGTACTTGAAGCCGCACCGGCGGAAAGTGATTTCAGTGAAGGGGGATCCTTGGTTGGATAAAGAGTTGAATCAGTTGTTCAAAGGGCGCTACGTTTAATTTGACTGAATGTTAGAAATAAAGTAGACTCCTAGATAATGAATTCAACCGAATGGAGTGAAATGCATTCATCTGTAAACAAAGAAGGATGCCGTTACTGTGGGAAGGCCTACAGGCTGCGATGAATCGATTGCCTGAACAACATGTGAGCTTTCCTGCTTTACAGTCAAAACAAGCTGCCGTCCAAGCTGGTTTTGGCGGTGAGCAGGAGCTTGACAAGATTTTCGAGCGATATTCATTTTCTATGGACTACCGAGTATTTCATGATCTATCACTTTTCTCTAGTACCCCCTTCCAACTAGATACGTTATTCATCACTCCCTGGTATGCCGTTATTTTTGAAGTGAAAAATATGTCGGGCGAGCTACTCGTGACCGACAATCCCCCTCAACTGATTCGAACGTCAGAAACAGGTCAAGTAAGCCGCTTTAAAAGTCCAATTACCCAACTGGAAAACAACTGTGCGTTGTTTACAGAGTGGCTTCGTTATAGAGACTTTGCCCTTCCTGTGTATGGCGCTATTGTGCTCGCCTATCCGCGACAGCATATTGACGTATTCGACACAAACATTCCGATTTTATTTCCGCAAGCAGTCCCCACCTTCATTCGCAAGCTCCCCACAGGAGTTCCCTTGTTAAAAGAAACTATTTTTTCCAACCTGTTATCTCATCTACATAGAGGTCATCGACAGTTCATCCCTTCCCCAATCTGTACGACATATTCCATACAGCCGGAAGACATTCGGACAGGCGTTATCTGCCAAAATTGCAATCGCATTGGCATGAAAAAATATACAGGTGGCTGGCGATGTCTATCATGTGGAAAGACGAGCCGGCATGCACATAAACAAGCCATCCGGGATTGGTTCCTCTTATTCGGAGGCGCCATGCGCAATCAAGATTGCCGACGGTTTCTCCAAATAGATCGTCAACAAACCGCTCATCGACTCCTTACCTCCATGCCGCTCGAACGAAAAGGCTCCTACCGGAATAGGACGTATCATATGAGATTTGATTCAGAAAAGCACACTTGATCGTGTGCTTTTTTGTGTTGAGGTCAGGGGAGAGTTGGTGGTAGCAGCGTGTGAGTCGATGGTAACGGTGAGCAGGTCGGTGGTAAGAGGTTGAGAGCCGGTGGTAACGGAGAGCATGTCGGTGGTAAGAGGTTGAGAGCCGGTGGTAATGAAGTGCAGGTCGGTGGTAAGAGGTTGAGAAACGGTGGTAACAGCGGGCAAGTCGGTGGCAACGGAGAGCAGATCGGTGGTAAACGGTCGATAAACGGTGGTAACAGCAAGCAAGCCAATGATATTTCCTCATTTCAAATAACTTCCACTCTTGCCTATTGACAGTATGGATTCCGGCAGGGTATGATTACTGCGTTAGTAATTTAGTAAATAAGTAAATAAGTGAATGAGGAGAGTGGAGATGAAAATTCCTACACATTTGAAACATAAGCCGGTAATTGTAGCGGAAAATTATGCAAATATTGATGGGCGGACGGCGTACAAAACGGACGCCGAGGGGTTATCGCTCGGATTAGCTCAGTGGAATGATCGGGGAAAGGTGGATATTTCTGCGAAGATTTGGCGGCATACGGGTGGTAAGTGGTCTCGCCAATCGGAAGAGATGCCGCTTCATCGTGTCCTGGATTTGGCCATTTTGGTATGTGAGGCGCAGCTTTATTTCCGGGAGGCCTATCGTCATGAAGATTTGTATGATCCTGAAAATCCGGTCATAAAGCGGGTCGGCTTGCAAGGGGATGCCATGACGGTGGAGGTTTGCACGGAGAATGAGCAAATTAAAGAGGATATCCAACTGTTCAATCAAGCATTAAACGAGGACGGTGAATTGATCGGCGAGCGATTACGTACACTGTCACACATCTTAAAGGAAATGGGTTATTAATCATAACTCAAGAGGATCTTATTATGAACCATACGTTAGTACGCGATGAACAGGCACTAAAGAAAAGGTTTATCAGCTTTTTAGTGCCTGTCATGTCGGCGAATATTTTACAATCCCTTGGTCAAATCTTTGGGATGTTTTTAGTCGGGAGATATCTTGGAGTCGATGCCTTGGCCGCGATTTCTGCGTTTTTCCCTTTCTTCTTTTTCCTAATGGCCTTTGCAATCGGCCTTGGGTCAGGCAGTTCGATTTTGGTTGGTCAGACATATGGCGCGGGCAATGTCGATAAGATGAAGCAAGTGGTTGGTGTGACATTGGCGGCAACTACACTCTTGTCTGTCATCGTAGCCATCTTTGGTGGCGTTTTTATCGAAATGATTTTGCGCATTATGCAGACGCCAGAAAACATTTTTGCACAAAGTGTTGCGTATGCGCGTATCCTATTCTTTACCTTGCCAATCATGTTCCTTTACATGGTATATACGACATTCCTGCGGGGCGTGGGTGATTCCAAGACGCCGTTCATTTTTCTAGTGATCAGCGTCGTCGCAAACATTGCGTTTCTTCCAGTTCTCATGTTTGGCTGGCTCGGTTTGCCGCAGCTTGGGTTGAATGGTGCAGCGTATGCATCAGTCTTATCAAATTTCATTACCCTTGTGCTGTTGCTTCTTTATTTGCACAAAAAACGGCATAGCTTGCGGCTTGACCGTACGGTATTGCAATACTTCAAATTGAAGAAGGACATTTTGTCCTCCTTGCTGAAGCTGGCCATACCGGCGAGTATTAGTATGGTCGCGATCTCGGTTGCGGAAATTGCGATCATTGGATTCGTTAATATCTATGGATCCAGCGCGACCGCAGCTTATGGAGTTGTCAATCAAATCGGCGGGTATGCCCAGATGCCGGCGATGAGCATTGCGATCGCTACGTCCGTATTTGTTGCACAAGCGCTTGGCGCGAGTTCGACAGAGATGATTCAACAAATCCGTCAGATTGGTGTTCGTTTGAATTACGTATTGGGTGGTATCTTTATCGGCGTTATGTACCTGTTTGCTGAGCCGATTTTAGGTCTCTTTATTGATCATGCCGAGACGCTCTCCATTGCGAAAGATTATTTATTCATCACATTTTGGAGTTATCTCATCTTTGGGCATATGCAAACAGTCACGGCTACGATGCGTGCAACGGGCGTAGTCCTGTGGCCGACTATCTTTTTGGTCCTTACAATCTGGGCAATTGAGGTGCCGGCGGCGTATTTCCTTTCTCACCATACGCTCCTCGGATTGAATGGGGTGTGGGCTGCTTATTCGCTCGCTTTCTGTGTCAACTTCATTTTCCAATACACCTATTTCAAAACGAAATGGAAAAAGAAAACGCTGCAAGTTATGTTGCGTGATTAAATAACAAGAGAGTCCGCTGACAAATCGTCAGAACGGGCTCTCTTTTCATTTGCATTCTCCTAGCCGTTTGGCGACGAAGGTCAAATCCTCTACCAACAGCTTATACAAATTCGGTCGACGACGGACTGCTAGCGGGTGATAGGCGACGGTGGTTGCATAGCCATTCACCTCGTACCAGCTGCCTCGCATTCCTTTGACATCCGCTTCCGCATCTCCGAAAAAAGATTGGACGGCTACGTTCCCAAGACAAAGTACAAGAGACGGGCTTTTTTGTTCCAGCTGTTGGGTGAGATGCCGCATACAGATTGCGCGCGTGAGATCTTTGTCATATGCACGGATGGGCCTCCGCTTCAAAATGTACGTCACAAACACCTGGCTTGGTTCTAACCCAGCTTCGTTCAAGGCTTGCTGCAAGGTTTGCCTCGTACCGCACAGCATCGGGTTGCCTTCTTTGTCTTCCAATGCGCCTGGATTATCGAGCACAATCATAATAGGAGCTTCCGGGTTCCCTTCACCCCACACCATACGTGTTCCTTGCTTGTATAGACCGCAATCTTGGCATCCTTGATCGTCTGCAGGAACGGGTTCTTCGGGCCATCGTTTCGGGCAAAATGAATTCATCTGTTGTTCCTCCCTTTCTTATAGATTACCCACTTTCAAAAGGACTGCTCATGAAAGCGTTAAAAGAGGGTAGTAAAGAAGGACAGTTATTCTGCGGCAAGGGGTGTTTGACATGCTGGCATTTATAAAAAAACAAGCAAAGGATTTATTCCCGGGTTATTTTGCGTTCATCATGGCGACGAGTGCCTTATCTATCGGCTGTTCGCTTTTAAACATGGATTTCGTTTCAAAGTTGTTGCTCTATGTGAATGGTGGTGCCTATTTATGGCTTTGGTTTTTGACACTCATCCGGATCATCTTATTCTTCCCTCAATTCTGGAATGATCTGATCAGCCATACAAAGGGGCCGGGATTTTTCACCTTGATAGCCGGCACGAGCATGCTGGGCAGTCAATTAATCATTGTGGGGAATGAACCGCGAATTGCGCTGTATTTATGGTATTGGGCTATCTTTTTATGGATTGTAATTATGTATATCTTTTTCACTGCTGTCACCGTACGAAAACATAAGCCTTCCCTTGCCAAGGGAATCAATGGTGCTTGGTTGATTGCAGCAGTTGCCACCCAGTCTATTTCAATTGTGGGTACACTTCTTGTGCCTCACTTCAAAGCAAACCATACCATCCTGCTATTTTTTACACTTTGCATGTACTTGTTAGGATGCATGCTTTATCTGAATATCATAACGTTCATTTTTTATCGTTTTATATTCGTAGATTTCAAATATGAGTCGCTGACACCGCCGTATTGGATTAATATGGGGGCAGTGGCGATTACGACATTGGCAGGTTCCTCGTTGATTCTGCATGCTGAATATTGGTCCATGCTGCAGGAACTCAAACCGTTTCTAAAAGGTTTTACTCTGTTCTTTTGGGTGACCGGCACATGGTGGATTCCTCTGCTCTTTATCTTAATGATCTGGCGTTATGTCGTGCATCGGTATCCGCTCAGCTATGACCCGCAAATATGGGGCATGGTGTTCCCGCTCTCCATGTACACGGCCGGCACGTTTCAGCTGTCGAAAGCAATCAATGTTTCCTTCCTCATCTGGATTCCCAAAGCTATGGTGTTCGTTGCCATGGCGATGTGGCTCGTAGCGTTTGTGGGGATGTGTCATCGGATGTTTAGTAAGCTGAGAGTTACTGACGAAAAGAAAGACAAAACACCAATCCTTCCATAGTCGGTTAGATTGGTGAGTTGAAAATCTATTCGCTTTGCAATTCAAAAAGCTCCATCTGTTCGACTTGTTCGAGCCGCTTGATAGAAGCGGGCTCCAAATCTTGCAGGAAGGCGGAATGGATCGTCTTTTCTGTCTCCATTATTTGCGTGCTCGTTCCGGCGACTTTCCGTAACCGGCAGCTGTAGACAACCGGAAAGAAATCGCTCAAGAACTTTCCTTCGGCGTGTGCGGTTAGTGTAATGACTTGAAAACCGAGTTGCTCTGCAATGAAAAAGACGGGCGTCAATACATGGCCGCTTGAAGCTTTGCCGAATGGGTTGTCAAGGATGACAGTCCGGTGACGTTTCATATGGGCCTGGATGTGCTGTTTCTTTTCAGCGACGTAGTTCAATAAGCCAAGGAACAATGACATATTCTTGCTCCATTTTTCGCCGCCCGACCAGTTGTTGGATTCCTCCCAAGTGAAGGCGGAGCGCGTGATCCTGTTGTCGTTTGTCACTTTGTGGCATGAAATACGGATCGGCTTATTTTGCAAGACAACTTGGAGAAGTTGACGGGAGTTCAGCCATTTCTCAAGGCTTTGTCGTGTTTTGACTTCATCCATGCCTTCATCGGTCTGGTAAGTGTCCCGTTCCAATTGGTTCAGTATCCAGTTCACATGCGTCCTAAGCAGCATTTTGGCTTCGTTTTCCTGCCATTCAGGTACGGTAATGCGGAAGATTTGTCTCCAGCTGTCCTCAATCTTCACCGAGGTCTTCTTTGGAATTAACAGCAGTTCCTCGCGCAATGCATTGACATGGGTCGCCATATGCCGCAAAAATAATTCCAGTTCTTTGTCGTGCGTCTGGATATGTTCTTCCGCATAGCGTTCCGCCATTTGAAGCCGTTGTTCAAGGAGTTGCTTATACTCTAGCACTTCGTCATACGTTTGCCGGGAGGCGATACCTTGCACGGCTGTTTGCTGCAGGCGGCTGTCTGTGATAGTGGAGCGGCAGAAATCAGAGTAGGCGGTACGTTCCTTTTCAATGCGTTTGCTTTCATCCGCAAAAGCGGAGCCTGTTTTTGCAAGGGCAGATAAAGTTTCCTCAACCATTTGCTCCGCATGATAGGTAAAATCGGTCTGTTCCTTTTCAGAAAGCAGAGCAGCCTGGATATTCTGCGCAAAGCAATGGTGTTCTCCCGCTTTTCTCTCGAGCATCCGGATTATGCGATACCACCGAGCCGTTTCTTTCTGTGCCAATTGTTGGTCATCTGACGCTCCTTTTCTCGCAATGTGGAAAAGGGTCCAGTCTTCACCCAGCTCTCTCTCTGCAATCGTAAGAGGTTGGTGGAATAGGACAGGATTGCTGACTTCTTTTTCTTTCATTTCAACAGCGCCCAGCTGCTTTAGAACAGTAACATGTTTCTCGTCTTCTAGTTTCTGAGCATCTTTCCATGACCGATTCAGTTGCCTTGATTCGTCGAATAGGAATTTAATTTGTTCCGCTCCGTTTGAAGGGAACTCCTCTTCTATCTCGACGCCAGGATACTCATATGTTAAAATACCGATCTGTTCTTCCGCGTCTTTCAATTGCTGTTCTGTCTCAGTCAGGCTGCGTTCCAATCCGGTTCGTTCTCGTACTATTCCATCGACTTTCCGACGTGCGTCATCAAACGCCTCCGCCAAGAGCGCAATAGAGCTAGAGGTTGTTGTCGGGTGTTCGTTTTTCACTAATTCATATAGATAATGTTTCAAAACATCCTGATCGAGGTTTGCTTTCTTTCCGTGAAGGGCCTCCTTGCAGTCTTCTGCCTCGCCTTTAAATTCCTCGAGCAATCGTTTAGATTTTTTTAGGTCAGTTGTGAACCGGGAGAGCTCTTGTTGGTAATGCAGTAATGCGTTTTCGTGTGAACGCTGCTGCTTCTCCTTCTCCAAATAAGCTTGCGCGGAACTGATATTCCGAGTGATTCCATTCATTTCATTGTCCCAATTGCCGATGCGATTTTGATTTGTTTCTGTTTCATTTGCATAGGAGGCAAGGGCATTCTGCTTTTCCTGCCATTCACGGTCCAGCCGGAATTCCTGGCGGTCTAGTGCTGCTACTTCTTGTTCCAAGGAATGCTTATAGTGAGCGGGGAATCTATCAATGAAATGTAGAAACGTTCCTTGCAGCCGTTTCCACTCGTCCAATTCCAACGTGAAATTCTGCCTGGTTTCCGAAGCGTAATCTGCTTTTTGGCGGATTAATTCCTTCCAGTGCTCAAAATGCGATGGGTCACCAGCCGCTTTCCAGTGAAGTGGTGTGATCCAGTCTGTCTTTTGCATCCGCTCTCCGACTATGATACCCGAAGCGTCGTCAAGTGTTAGAACATGAATCGGGAACTGCAAGCTGTCTCTCATCCCTGCGAGTTTTTCCGATAACAATGCGGCTTCCTTTGCTGTTGTAATCAAGGCATTAGACCAAAATGGATATTCTGCATGACCGGAGTTCTGCTGATCGGAAGCCGCCAGAAATTCACTTCCTGTTTTTAAATAAGAAAAGCCACTTTGTAAGTTTTGTAATTGTTCAAAAAGGAACGGATCAGCGAAAAAGGAAGTTTGATTACTATAATCATCGTTAAAGCGGGTTGCAACCCGCTCTTCAATGAGCAATTGTTCCAGCCGTTTTTGCCTTTGTTCGATTTCATCCCGCAATGTATGATGAATTGATTCTTGTCGGTCGTGAACGGATGTCAGATTTGACCATAGTTTGGATGATGTCTGCAAATGACCGATAAGTGTTTTTTCTTCTTGTTCCATACTAGTTAACAGGCTTTTCCCAGCAGTTAGCTGCGATCTTATTTCTGTCAAAGATTGCTGGATCCGCTCGCTCTCTTCCTTCGTCTGTTTTTGCAATGCTTTTAACTCGCTGTTTCTGTTTTTAGCAGCAATGATCTTTTGATCAAGCCCTGTCTGTTTCTCCGCCCATCGTTTGAGGTGCTCCTCCATGGGTAAATCAGAGTTCTCCAACAAAAGTTCCTTGCGTATCAGCTCCATATCATTTTGCAAGTGCTCGATGCTCGTTTTTTCTCCTTGCTCATTCAACTTGACTGTGTCTAACTTGTCTTGGATTGCCTGCAAGATATCGTATTCTTCGCGTGTCTTTTCGTTATATTGGCGTAAGCGGACTTTCAAATCTCCTATATCCCGTTCAAGCACCGCTTTGCGGTTTGCGAAAGCACCGGCAAGTTCGCGCTTCGTCTCCTCAAATCGTTCAACCACATCGGAATGGGCCTCATTCTGGTCGATTTCCTTCAATTCCTGCTGCAAGCGTGCTTTACGTCTTTCCGCCATCGATTTACGCTGGAATTGTTCGGCAAGTCTAAGGCGGGCCAGTTTTTCCGCTGCTTCCTCAAATCTTGATTTCTCAAATTTGGTTGTCCGTTGCAATAGATAGAGTTCTTCTTCGAGCCCTTTTAATTTATCTTGCTCTTTGGCGAAGGCAAGTGATAACTGCCTATGTTGAAGCACTTTTTCCTTTTCCTGCAACGCATCAAGACGTGAAACAGCTTCCTCCAGCTTGCAAAGCTGTTGCTCATGCTGGCGTTGGCTTTCTTCGTAATATGCTTTTGCCCTTCCTTTATTCGCAATGTATGCCTCTTGCCGATCATCCAATCGCTTGAAATACCTCACCAATTCATCAACACGTTGCTGGATGGACCGGTATTCCTCTATTCTTTCCTGGAACTGCTTGTACTGGCGGAATGAATCTAAGCGGGATTCGAAGTTATCTGCAAATCGTCCTGCTTCAAACCCTGCCATAGCGTCCTCTATATTTGGGATTAGTAAGCGGTCGATCAGCTGGCCTGTCGTATTGCATTGATCAAAGAAACGTTCTACATCACCTTCGCCGCTATTAATCTTTACAATGCTCTCCCATTCTGTCGAGACGATATGGAAATGTTCCTCCAAATAAGCTTTGTAACGCTCAATTGTATCGAATGTATGGGCGTTCATGTGACGGCCCGCCATTTGGCTGTAGTAATCTTGTATTTCGCCGACTCCGGCGGGACGTTTACCCCTCACGAACGGCAAATTTTCGATAGAGTGAGAATCCCCCGCTTCATACTCGAAGACATATTTCAATGAATCCAGGCGGTTTTTCGCTACATGTAATGTCACGCAGGTGAGTGCATAGCGCCGGGGCCGTTCATTCAAAATCCATTCAATCGCGATATGGGCCGGCCCTGCTGTAAGCTGGAGCGTGTCTTTCATTTTTCGGCCGGCAACTTGAGCGTGAGGGAGTACAGCTTGCAAGGCCGTTTGAATGAAGACTGTCTTGCCACCGCCGTTTTCCAAGACAATTGCTCCATTATTCCCGTCGAACAGGAAAAGTTCATCATTATAACGTTTGTCTCCGCCTTCGTAAATGACATTGGTGAATCTAATTTTCGATATGGCCGGCATTCATATGTTCCTCCTCTCGCTTCATTTCCATTTGATAAAGGAAATGTAGGATACCTCTGTTGTATTCCAAGTCCATAAAATACCGTTGAACGATCGTTTTCGCTTTTTCAGTCAGTTCCATTTCAAAGTTCCCAATATCCATAATCAATTTTTGGTCTTCCAAAAAACGACGGACAGTATCCAGGAAACTTAGCCGGCTGATTGTATTACCGGATTGCCGTTTTGCCTGTTCTTTTAAATCATCCATTTGCTCCCACTTTTCTATTAACATCGGCCAGTTATAGGAAAATTCTGCGGCAGCTTCTTTCAGATCTTCCGGGTTATGCTCTTTCAATGCATTAATTCGCTCTTGGACAGCTTGCACCCACTCGTTCATTGGCAAGAAATCGCGTGTCGGTTCTTTCGAAAGGTAGCTATTGTAAAATTCACCGAATAGGACGAGGCTTGCAAAATAGAGGAGATAAAGATCTGCATTCGTCGCCCCGGTTTTCAAATATGTTTTACGCATGTATTCATTCGACACATGAAACGGGGAATCTCCTGTCGTTGGAATGAGAATCAATTCTTGACCGACTGTAATAAGGTCGCAGTCCACACTTCGTACGAACTCATCCAGCAACCCCCGCACAGCATCGTCCGCCAAATAAATATGGTAGTGCTCTCTTCCCGCCTTGCCATCCTGTGTGAGCAGTCTAAAGATCGAAAAAGCGCTGCGGACGGTTTCTGCTTCATATAACAATTTCATCAACCTCCTCTAAGTGGAACTGCAAATTTTGAATGGCAAATCTTTTGACAGGCGAAATAATGTTTGGCAACTCGATTACAGTAAGTTTTCTTCCTGCCAAAAAACGCCGGACTCCGTCCAGGATATGAGAGTCTTCTGTTCGTTCTTCATCCCCTCGTAAGATCGGTGAACGTTGATGGAGAAGCAGGAAGAAATCGTAAAAAGCACGTGAGTCTAGCAAACTGTTAAATTCTGTTGTATGTAAATGATCGGTAAACTGCTCTAGCGTGGCCTGATCGCTGCCATCCAGGAAGGTCAGGAACAGGTTGAACAATAAAGTGTAGTGCTGTCTTAGTAAATGGATATATTCCTCATCCTCCTCTGTATCTGCCTCAATAAATTCCGATTGATCCCGCTCTTCCCGCTCACCACGCATGGGTTGGGCGGCAAATAGCATGAGTGGTGTCCAGACTTGAACTTGCTCTAAAGAAAGAAAAGGCGCCAGCAGCCCTTTCATTGATTCCAACGGCAACGGTGTGCTGATGAGACGCGACGTAATGTCCTGATCGAAGTTGAATGAGTCAATGCCGACAAAGTAGAGTGCTTCCTGGGCCGATCGAAGTGCACTGGACTTTAATTCCGTACAGGAATGGAGCAAATTGGCATGTTGATGGTGCACTTCTTCGAGACGGGTGGAAATCTGGAGAATAAGCGTATAAGCTTCCTCTTCTTGTTTTGTCAGGTCCTTGTAATATAACCGGTCTTTCGTCTCCTTTACAAAGTGCTGCAGTTCTTGAAATTCCTCGTGTTCCAATCCGAGCCGAAGCAAAATATCTTCTATCAGTCCGGAGTAGCGGCGAAATGTTTCCTCCGACGTAATATTCCGCTTTAATTCATGTGTCAGCCGGATAATCCGTTCTTCCAATGTTTCTACGTCCATCCGCAT
Source organism: Sporosarcina luteola (assembly GCA_014204635.1). GTDB lineage: Bacteria > Bacillota > Bacilli > Bacillales_A > Planococcaceae > Sporosarcina > Sporosarcina luteola_A. Next base: position 151,617 of record JACHLS010000001.1, read on the forward strand.
CTCATTGATTTGCCGAAGAGCCCCTTTAAATTCTCCTTTTTCAAGTTGTTTACGAAGCAGTAGTTGATTGATGGACAATTGAAATTCGCCATAAAACTCTTTCGTTGCAAATACAAGTTCCAGACCATCATCGTCAAGTGTGTAGTATTGCGTGTTTGTATTCATGTCGAATGTATTTGCTTTAAAAAAGGAGAAGGTTATGGACTTAGAGGTGAACGTTTCCCAGTCAAAAAATTCGGCAGTATATCTTTTTCCGGAAGGAGGGCGAAAGATTTCAATGATCGACCGGCTGACGTCCTCCCACTTTTCTGGCGGCAACGGATGAACATGGGCTGCTTTGTTCCTAAGAAAAGCAGCAAATTCCCGGACACCTGCCTTTTGATTCCGTATCAATTTCTGTTCGAAAAAATATAACAGACAGAGCAGGCCCATTCCGGCAAAGTCCAGCGGATTACCTTTGAGATCGGTCAAAGATTTACGTTTAAGCTGCTCAAACGGCCCAAACAGGGCGATCCGGGAGTATCTCTCCTGAAACCCCTTTGTCAATTCATCGAAATCCATCGCATGTCCCTCCAACAAGTTTGTAATTCCTCAGTAGTCAATATTTCTTGCGGGTAATATTGTCCATCAGCAAGTGCGGTAGCCATAAGGTTCTGAAGATCCCTTGGAAAATACGCCGAGAATGCCTCTAATGCTTCTTTGGCGTGCAGTTGATTGTTTTTCCCAACTGGCGGTGTCTTAGATAATGCCAACTCATAGAAGGGAAGGGCGGGCTTTGCTTGGCATTTATTATTCAACCGATGCCATATTTGGACCCCAGCATGGTCGATATCACCGAAATAATGAATGCGATGTGCTGTAGCCTTAACAGGATACTGGTAATGAAAGTTTTCAATGCTTTTCACAATCTTATTTCCGACGCCGTAAATCAAGGTAGACATAGCTGATTCTGGAAGGACGGGCAGCAATGCTTGGTACGTAGTCTTATTTTCAACTATGAAATGATCTTGCACAGGCGCATATAGACGGCTGGGGTTGATAGCAAACATGAGGGGATCAGAAACCGGTATAATGCGCAACTTGTCCCACAGTCCGATCCGTTCCAGCAATTCCTTCCCGCCGAGATCCGTAATCCATTTTTCATTTCCAACCAATTCAAAGGAACGCTCAGGTGCCGGAGCATGGTTGGTAGGAAGAGGACGTGACTCCAAATAATGATGAATGTGTTCCAAATACGGCAAATCATCAAACCAATGTGCAAAGGAAAGTTGAAAATACGGCTCCAGTTGGATGAGGGGATGCAAACGAAGTCTCGCTTTCACAAGCTCAGCATGAAACTCTTCCTGAAGAGGCCGGGTTCGTATGCGATAGCCCAATGCGAGTGAAGGATGCTTCCCATTTGTACCCTTTGACTTGATTGGCATCAGAACGCCCTGGGATTCGAAAGAAGTGATACAGGCAGCAAACTCGGGGTATGTACACGTTGATGGCATAAGCTTCTCAAGCTGCGCCAACGTAATTGATTTCTTCGTAAATGATAGGAGATGTTGTTGGATAATAGTTTCCATAATAATCACCGTTTTCTCTGAGTATAACATAGGAATGGCGTGGAAGGGGGATGGTTAGTGGGATGAAAAGGGAGATTCGGTGATAGACCCGCGAGAGTCGGTGGTAAACACTCGAGAGCCGGTGGTAAACTCCTGGGAGCCGATGGTAACCCTCGAAGAGGTGGTACGTCCCGGAGAGTCGGTGGTAAATACTCGAAAGCCGGTGGTAAGCACCCGAGAGTCGGTGGTAAAAGTTCGAGAGTCGGTGGTAACGCAAAATGAATCGGTGGTAACAAGTTCAAAGCCTGAACAATCGGCCGGAGAAAGAAGGAATTTTTGTCATCTTAATTGAAATAGACTAGATAGACTGTGGATGGAGGAGTGCCATATGGAAGCATTATTAGTGATTGATGTACAAAATGGAATTGTGGAAAATGGGAACTTTCAAGAGGAACTGGCGAGGATTGAGAAGATGATTCTTCATTTTAAGGAGAAAGGGAAGCCGGTCATCTTCATGAGACATTTGGATTCGATAGAGGAGAGTACGCTTTATGAAGGCTCTAGAGGTTCGGAGATGCATGAATCGGTTAAGGGGTATGCGGAACAGGTGATTGAGAAGCGGACGCCGAGTTCTTTTTATCAGACCAATCTCGCTGAAGTGCTGGACGAATATGGAGTGAACCACATATATATCACAGGGTTCATGACCGAGTTCTGTTGCTTGTTTACGTCCATTGCGGCGTTTGACCGAGGGTATCGGGTGACGTTCATCGAGGACGCGACAGGCACGACGAACACTGGGGAGACGTATGAGATGGCCGGGCTTAATATTCGGGATTTTGTCGGTACGGTTCTGCATTGGTCCGAGGTGGTGGAAGTAATTGATTTTGATGAGTTTGAGCTGCGATGATAGCAATTCTTTGAGGATGTGAGGAAATGAAACAACAGGAAATCGCCGTTCAGGCCATTTGTGAAAGCTTGAAAAAAGATACGCATGTCGAAGCCGTTTTCTTGAAAGGTTCGATGGGCAGGGGCGAGCATGACGAGCATTCGGATATCGACATGTATTGTATGGTGAAGCAAGGGGAGGAAGAGGGGTTCCTTGCAAGGCGTCTTGACCATTTGCGTGCCTATCGAGAAGTTATTTTTGAAGATGATATTTATATAGTAGCTCCGCAGCTGATCGCGGTATTTGATAATTTATTACATATTGATTTATTCACAGTGACGAAGGAGTCTTTTCCAGGCCATGACCATTTCACTGTATTATATGATCCGCAAAAAAATATGAAAGAATTCGTCGACACGCAAGGTTTGTCGCTCGCGAAGGAGGAATACCGGGATGATGTCATGGACATTGCTTGGTTTCTATTCCAGTATCGTAAGTCAGCAGCTCGGGGGAATGACATCTGGTCCGTCCGGATGCTGACTAATGTCGTCCATCATTTGGCGAGAGCTTTGTTGCATCGGTATACACCGGACCGGGCTCAACTCGGTTTGAAGACGGTCTCGCAATCGTTGCCGGAGGATAAAACACGGGATGTCTTACTGATCCACGAAAAGATCACCCCCTCCCATCATGAGGAAGCCGCACGCTTGATCAGTGTGTTGCTCGAGCGGGAATATGAATGGATTCATACGCAATTGCAAGAAGAGACACAAACGGTGGATTTCTTGCGGCGCATGATTGACCTGCATACAGTAGTGTAAAAGTAAAATTTCCAAAAAGCCTGCCGAACAAAAATGTAAGGTTCGGAGGCTTTTTTGTTCGTTCCTTCGATGGTTTATAAGGCCATAGCGCGCTATGATGTTACTAAACAAAGACGCGGGGGTTTCGAAATGGATATTGTGGTAGAAGCGACGGGCATACATAAAGTATTTGGAACCAAAACGAATTTGATTCCTGTGCTGGAAGGTATAGATGTGACGGTCTATGAAGGGGAATTCGTCGGTATCATGGGTCCTTCCGGGGCAGGAAAAACGACATTGTTGAACATATTAGCGACAATCGATAAACCGACTTCTGGAAGTGTCCGGATTGATGGGACGGAAATTACCGGGCTGCGTGATGAACCACTATCCGAATTCAGACGTTCGAATTTAGGCTTCATCTTCCAAGATTATAATTTGCTCGATTCCTTGACGATTCGGGAGAATATCATGCTGCCGCTGGCGTTTGCCAACCAATCCCATGTGACGACGGATTTGAAAGTGAATGAGATCGCGGGGAAGTTGGGCATCGCATCTGCACTGGAGCGTTATCCGTATGAAACATCAGGTGGACAAAAGCAGAGGACAGCTGCAGCCCGGGCGATTATCCATAATCCAAAGCTTGTCTTGGCGGATGAACCGACGGGTGCCTTGGATTCGAAAGCGTCAATGGATTTGTTGGCCGCCTTTCAATTGTTGAATCGTGAATACCGGACGACTATTCTCATGGTGACACATGATGCCTTTGCGGCAAGCTTCTGCGACCGTGTCCTTTTCATGAAAGATGGAAGATTGTTCACGGAACTTGTGAAAGGGGATAAGGATCGGAAATGGTTTTTCGATCAGCTCGTTACGACGCTGTCATCCTTGGGAGGCGGTCATTATGACCATATATGATGTTGTCCTGAAAAACCTGAAATACAATATTGGAAGGTATGCGATCTATATCGCGTCTCTTGTGTTCAGTGTCCTCATCTATTTTACGTTTGTTTCGCTGCAGTACAATGAACAGATTTCGGAGGCATTTGGGCGGAATGATAAGATGGCGCCTCTTCTAACAGGGGGCTCCGTACTGATCGCTTTATTTATTTTAGTTTTTATCTGGTATTCCAACACATTTTTTATTTCAAACCGAAAGCAAGAAATCGGGCTCTATTCGTTGGTGGGAGGAACGAAAGAGGATATTGGTTGGATGTTATTTTATGAAAATATGTCTTTAAGTCTTCTGGCACTAGGGGTTGGGATTGGATTAGGACAGCTACTTTCGATATTTTTCAGCATGATATTGCTCAAGGTTATGGGTTTTGCCCTCATTGCTAAGTTTTCGGTTAACGTAACGGCCGTTTTACAAACGGTTTTCGTATTTGGGCTGATCATGCTGGCTACTTCGGTACATGGATTTTTTATTATGAATCGTGTGAAATTAGTTGATTTGTTTCAAGCGAAACATAAAGTACAAACAATATGGAGGCCCTCCATCTCCATCACTTCAATTGCGATTGTATTGATCGGCTTTGTTTATTGGACACTTTTACATGCGTTTGATTCAGTCAGTTGGAGTGATCATTTCGGCAGGAATTTCTCTCTTACTCTTGTTACTCTGATTATTGCAACCTATTTGCTGTTTCATTCCGGCAGCGGTTTAATGGTGCATCTATTGCAAAAGAGAAAGAGAAGCTATTACCGATGGAAGAACTTGCTGACTTTTACACAGCTGAAAAGCAGGCTTCGGAGCAATGGCTTCTTGCTGACGATCATTTCCGTATTGAATGGAGTGACGCTTGTTGCGTTCGGCTTTGGTTATACATTATATTTCAATACCTTGCGGACATTGGATGATCATGTCCCGTATAGTTATCAGTTCGATGTCCAATCAAGCGATGTGGAAAATCAAATTACAAACATACTAGAGGGAAATAAAGAGCATCCTGTCCTATTTGATGAGACATTTGAATACTTGGTCGTTCCTGGAGATGCATACGGGCTGGATCCCATACCGACCGGCTATCATTATTACGATGAGTCGTTTGCCGTTTTGCCGATTTCTACGTACAACCTGCTTGCGGATCGACTTGGACGCAGTCCGTTAAAATCAATTGGTGCTGAGGAGACCATAATCATCGGCCGGAATTTTATCGGGTCACAAAAAGAAGATTTGAATGCCGGCAGCACCCTTACTTTGAGGAATAATCAGGAAGATCTGTTGTTCCAGGTGATCGGCAATAAAATTGAATATATATTTTCCTATCAAATCCAACCGCCTGTCCTCATTGTGGCAGACGAAGTGTTCAAGCGCTTAGGGACAGAAGCGAATATGGTTAGCACGCGGGTCGTTAAAGTGAAGGGGGAGCAGAATTCAGCTCATTTGACGGAATCATTGAAAGCGGTCTACATGAAAGGCAAGAACTATCCAGATTTTGCTGATCTTCACGAAGGTTTCTATAGTTATTCGGAAAGCTACCAATTGGGACAATCGATTTATGGAATCCTTGTGTTTGTTTTCGGTTTCATAGGGCTCGTTTTTTTGGCGGCGACCGGGAGCATCATTTATTTTAAAGTATTGACGGAAGCTGCGGAAGACCGCCGACGCTATGAAATTTTACGTAATATTGGTTTAAGCAGGAGGAAAGTGAAACAAGTGATTGCGAAACAGACATCCTTCTTGTTTCTTTTACCGCTTATTGTCGGAATTGCGCATAGCAGCGTCATCCTGAGTGCGCTGTCGAAAGTGATGGATTTGGATTTTTTATCTCCAGTGTCCATCAGTGTCATTGTATACGCATGTCTATACGGTATCTATTATAAAATGACAATTGCAACTGCCAACAAGCTTGTGAATTCATGACGGGAAAAGGAGGAAACCTCTTCCCGTTTTAGATAATTGTCGAATAGTAATCGTCACCTTTGGGAAAGTAAATGGTCATTGTTGTGAATTCGCCTTCCTTTGAAGAAACGGAGATACCATGACCAAGCTTGTCGATAATCTTTTTGGCGATATATAATCCCATTCCGGTTGACTTACGACTCATCCGTCCGTTCGATCCAGTGAAGCCTAATTGGAAGATACGGTTTATGTCATGCTGGGGAATTCCGATGCCGTTATCTTGAATGATAAGCCGTGTTTCCTCTTTATCAGTTTCAGAACGTATTTCAATTGTTCCCTCATCCCCAGCATATTTCAAGGCATTCGAGATGAACTCGGAAAGGGCAAAAGAGAGCCACTTGGGATCAGTATTTACTGCCGCCTGCTCAACTTGCAAGACAATCTTGATTTTGAGCTGAATAAATTCTTTTGCATGATGTTTGACCAAGGAGCGGACAAGTTTGTCCAGCTCCGTTTTTGCGATCATGTAGTCCTGGGCAAAGTTATCTGTTCTTGTGAAGTAAAGAGCTTGTTCAACGCTTCGTTCGATGCGGGCAATCTCTTCTTTGAGACTAGGGAAGTCCAGATTATCCGCAGAATGTTCAAGGAGTAATTTACTAATAGCAATGGGCGTTTTTATTTCATGAACCCACATGGTCATGAATTCCAACGATTCTTTCTTGTCTTGACGGGTCATATTGAGTTGCTGCTGATGTTCGTCGTAAATGGATTGGAAAAAGTCCAAGTACAACTGTTGTTCGTACGTCTTCGCATCCCCGATGCCTTCGCGGATGAACAGGCCCTTGCTCCACCGGGACGTGAGCGATTTATATTGTTTTTGAATGATATAAAAATCGAATGCCAAATAGCCAAAGAGAAAACATGCTGAAACGACATGAAGATAAATCAGGTTTGTGAGATAGATGGACATGGTCGGTTCAACATACAGCGTGATGGTAATGAACGTCATGATGACGAGATACAACGCAATCAGCCGTTTTTGAAAACGTATGTAGGCAAGAAATGAGGTCTTCATGTCAGCATATATCCCTGCCCTTTTTTCGTTTGGATGTATTCCTCTAACCCATGTTCACTCAGCTTGCGCCGCAACCGATTGATGTTGACGGTAAGCGTATTGTCGTCAATGAAATGTTCATCCTCCCATAATGCGGCGATTAATTCATCCCGCATGACAACCTCGTTTTTTTGCTCCAGCAGAATACATAGAATTCGAAACTCATTTTTGGTCAATTCGATCTCTCCGGCTGGGCAGGTGAGCGCCGCTTTCTTTACATGGAGCGTCATATCGCGATGAGAGAGTATATCGGTTTCCGCTTGGTGATATGTATAAGTCCGCCGAAGGATCGCATGGATTTTGGTGAGCAGCATCTCCATGGAGAACGGTTTTTGGATAAAATCGTCCCCTCCCATATTGAGCGCCATCATCATATCCATCGTCTCCGTGCGGGATGATAGAAAGACGATGGGGACGTTGGAGTGGCGCCGAATCCGTTCACACCAATAGAACCCATTCATATAAGGCAGATTGATATCGAGGAGAACAAGGTGCGGTTGGATTTCTAAGAACACTTCCTCTACCTTTTGGAAATCTTCTGTTACAGATACCTCATACCCCCAGCCCTTCAATTCCTTAGCGACAATGTTGCTTATTTTTATTTCATCTTCCACGATGAGAATAGTGAACATTTTCACTCCTCCAAGTTCCGAGACAGCGTTAGTAATCCGATTGTATCATAAGCAGTTGTCGTAAAAGGAGTTATGACAAAAATGTAAGCTGGGAACAGGAGTCTATCTATTTAAATGATTATGGCGCAACTAAAGGCAACAGTTTTGGGCTAAAAATGTAATGATTGTTTGGTAGTGAAAGATAAAAAAAGAAACTACACTTGTTTTAGAAATTGTTTTTAAACGAGGTGGTTTGAATGAAAGATAGGTGGAAACAGATCCTAATTATTTTAGCTGGATTGCTCGTGATTGCGGCCGTAAGCATAACGTATTACTTCCATAGAAACCTGAATTACCCTCAACAGATGGTTGCCGAAATAAAGCGGGCGGGATTTGTTGAAAAACAAATAGAATTACCGGACGGAAACGTTTTAAATTACGGGGAAGGGCCGGATAATGGACCAGCTTTGCTGTTAATTCATGCACAAACAGCAGATTGGACTACTTATGGACGGAACCTGCCAGAGCTCTCAAAAAAGTTTCATGTGTTTGCGATAGATTGCTATGGACACGGGAAAAGCAGCCACAACCCTGAGAAGTATAGTGCGAATGAGATGGGTGAAGATTTTAGTTGGTTTATCCAGAATGTCATTCAAGAAAAGGTGATAGTATCAGGCCATTCATCTGGCGGTCTCATGGCGGTGTGGTTAGGGGCCAATGCGCATGATATGGTAAGTCGTTTAGTTTTGGAAGATCCCCCTCTTTTTTCGAGTGAAGATCAACGTAAGAAGATGACATATAATTATTTGGATTTGTCCACGATTAGTCATCAGTTTCTTCAGCACGATGAGGAAAACGATTTTTCACTTTATTATTTTCTAAATCAAAGATCGTGGAAGTTTTTCCCGGAGAAAGCGAGAGGGAATTTAAAGAAAGAAGGGATTCGATATCGCCAAAAGCATCCCGAAAAGCCTCTCCTCATTAAGTATCTTCCCCCGACCGCAACTATAACATTCATTAATTTAGACCAATATGATCCGCGGTTTGGCGAGAGTTTTTATGATGGCAGCTTTATGACAGGGTTTGACCATCAGGAATCGCTTGAGAGAGTAAAAGCGCCAACGATACTCATCCATGCAAATTGGATGGAGGATGAGGGGGTTTTAAATGGAGCGATGACTGATGAGGATGCCAATCGAGTTGTAGAATCGCTTGCTGAAGGAAAACTCGTCAAAGTGGATTCTGGACATGGGTTCCATTTTGAAAAACCGAAACAGTTCAATGAAATTATCTTTTCTGCAAAATAACATTCTTGATTATCTTGTTGAATGATATAATGATTATATCGAACAGAGTAAAGGTGATCGAATGTTGCATGAAAATTTATTCACATTGAGAAAGAAACATGGCTATACGCAGGAAAAACTTGCCGAACTCATTGGTGTTTCAAGGCAGGCCGTTGCGAAGTGGGAAACCGGACAAACAGTACCGGATATTATGAACTCACAGTCTTTGGCCGAACTGTATGATATTACATTAGATCAATTGGTTAATCATAGTGATTTGTATGGCGGCGAATTAATTGCTCCAAAAGGAAAATATCAATTTGGTTTTATCGAGATTAACGAAAGTAATTCTATTACGTTGCCGGAAGAGGCATTAAAGTTGTTTAACTTGGGAGCAGGGGATTCCTTGTTGTTATTGGCTGATGTGTATCAAAATGGATTTGCCATGTTAAAAGTGAACTCATATGAAGAATTTATTGATCGGAAAAAGTAGGTTTGATGAAGCGCACATACGTATGTGTGCTTTTTCTATTTTGGAACGCTAGTTGGATTGTATGTAATAAGAATAGGAGAGAATGAGGTAGATTACTTCGCTGACGACTGTGTTAATGTGGGTGAGGCATAACGGACCCTTCTCTTTTCCGTTATACTAACTCTATAAAAGGGGGCGACGGGATGGATATGAAAATCTTTATTGTGGAGGATGATCGGGCGATTTTCGATTCGCTTCAGGAGCGGCTGTCGCAATGGTCATTTGAGGTAGTGGGTCCGGGGGATTTCCATGATGTGATGAAGGCGTTTCTTCAGGAAAAGCCGCAGCTTGTCATTTTGGATATCCAGCTGCCGGCGTTTGATGGGTTCCATTGGTGCCGTGAAATTCGGGCGGTGTCCAAGGTGCCGATCTTATTTTTGTCGTCCCGCGATCATCCGCTTGATATGGTGATGGCGATGCAGATGGGGGCGGATGATTATATTCAAAAGCCTTTCCATTTGGATGTGCTTCTTGCGAAGGTCCAGGCGATATTGAGACGGACATATGCATACGGGGAAGAGACCACTGAGGTGCTGGAGTGGAATGGCGCGGTTCTCGATTTAAAGCGGGGGATGATTCGCCGAGATGGAGTCGAAGTAGAATTGACAAAAAATGAATTCTTCATCTTGACCGTGCTGGTGGAAATGAAAGATCGCATTGTGCCACGTGATGACCTCATTCGGAAGCTTTGGGATGATTCCCATTTTGTGAACGACAATACGCTGACAGTCAATGTTACGAGGCTGCGTCAGAAACTGGCGGACATCGGATTGGGCGATGCGATTGTCACAAAGAAGGGTCTCGGTTATATGGCGGTAACCGTATGACAACGCGGAAGATGTTTATACAGTACGTGTGGGATCGGAAAAGTTGGATACTGTTCCTTCTCGCGATGCTCGGCGTTGTGGATATGCTGATTTGGATCGACAAAGGTTTGGCGATGCCCATCAATTCGTTGCTGTATTTAAATGGATTACTTGTCATAGGGTTCGTACTGTTTTTTAGTTGGCGCTTTTCAGCGGAAACCGCCTATCTTCGTTCACTTCAGCAACTACAGCAGGCAATGGATGGAGATTGGCAGGAAGTATTGCCGGAAGCGATTTATATGAATGATCAAATGACAAATGATATTTTGCGACAGGCAGCTGAAGGCTATTCGAGGAACTTGGCGAAAATGAAGGCAGCGAGTTTAATTGAGGCGGATTATACGGCAGCGTGGGTACATGAAGTGAAAGCACCTCTCACGGCGATGAAGTTGACGATTGATGCCCATCGGGGTGACCAAGCCGTACGAAAAATTGAATCCGAATGGCTGCGAGTCCATCTCATGCTCGAACAGCAGCTGTACATTTCCCGCTTGCCAACGATGGAGGCGGATTATGTGATTGAAGAGGTTGACGCATCAAGCCTCGTTGTAGAGGAAGTGCGTGAACTGGCGTCGTGGTGTTTGGAAAAAAACATTGGCGTTGAGTTGATTGGTGAGGAATCCCTTGTGAAGACGGATCGAAAGTGGTGCCGCTTTATCATCCGTCAGCTGATGACAAATGCGGTCAAGTATAGTCCCGTCGGCGGAGAGATTACGGTTGATACATCCACAGACCATGATGGACGCATTGTCCTAACTGTCACGGACGAAGGACAAGGCATACCAGCGCACGAAATTCCCCGTATTTTCGATAAGGGCTTTACCGGGGGAACCGGAAGGCTGCACAATGCGGCGACGGGACTTGGCCTGTATTTGGCGAAAACGGTAGCCGAAAAGATGGGGATTGCCATTACTGTTAATTCGAGAGTAGGCGTAGGGACTGTCATGCGGTTGCGATTCCCGACTGACAATGAGTTTGATCTAGTAAAATCCCAATGGAAATAAACCGGCACAAGGGGAACCTAACATGCACATGACAACATTGTCACATTGGAGGACCACTTTGTCATGAAAATCAAACGACGTCCGTTCTGAAGCGCGGTACGATAAGGACAACAATAACAGGGAGGCCATACTAAATGGAACAAAAAACAGTATTACATGCCCAAAATGTCCGGAAATCGTTTGGTGCGCGGGGAAATGTGCAAGAAGTGTTGCGGGGGATCGACTTACGTGTGCTGGAAGGCGAGTTTGTCGGCATTATGGGACCATCCGGAGCGGGAAAAACAACGTTATTGAATGTATTGGCAACGATTGATCGATCGACCGAGGGTTCTATTTTGATCGGTGATGCCGATATTTCCACAATGAAGGATCGGGAGCTTTCTGCTTTCCGGCGAGATAAACTAGGGTTCATTTTCCAGGATTATAATTTGCTCGACACGTTGACAGTGAAGGAAAATATACTGCTTCCCGTGTCGCTTGGCAAAATGCATAAGCGTGTGGCGGAAGACCAATTTAAGTCGATCGCTGACATTTTAGGGATTTCGGAGCTGGCGAATAAATATCCGCACGAAATATCAGGTGGACAGAAGCAACGGACATCCGCAGCGCGGGCTCTCATTAACAAACCATCCATGGTATTTGCGGATGAACCAACAGGTGCACTTGACTCGAAATCCGCCTCTTCCTTGCTTGGTACATTAGAGGATGTCAATAAAAAAAGAGGCGTCACCATTATGATGGTCACGCATGATCCGGTTGCCTCCAGCTACTGCAGCCGTGTCGTGTTTTTGAAAGATGGAATGATTTATTCGGAGTTGTACCGTGGCGACAAAACGAGACAAGCCTTCTTCCAGGAAATCCTGAAAGTCCAGGGCGTTCTCGGGGGTGACAGCGTTGACACTCTTTAATCTCGTCACCCGCAGCATGCGGAAAAACATTAAGCATTATTATTTGTACTTCTTTGCTCTTATTTTGAGTGTCGTTCTCTATTTTGTGTTCGCTACGCTGCAACATGACTCGGCGGTAATCGCAGAGACAAATCGTTCCATGAACATGTCGGCCGGCTTCCAAGTAGCGGGGATTCTACTGATTTTCATTGCAGGCATCTTTGTTATCTATGCGAATGCCATCTTTTTAAGAAGACGCAGCCGTGAAATCGGTTTATATCAATTGATCGGGCTTACCAAAGGAGCGGTAGCGCGTCTGTTGATTATTGAAAATGCACTTTTGAGTGCAGGAGCGTTACTCGTTGGGGTTGGAATCGGCATATTGCTATCGCGTCTGTTTTTGCTCCTGTTAATGAAACTAGTCGATTTTGACGGCTTTATTGAATTGAATTTTTCAGTTGCCGCCATACTTCAGACCATTTTCGTGTTTGCAGCCATTATCGCTTTGACATCCTTTCAGATGGTGGCACGGGTGTACCGTTCCACATTGCTCAGCCTTTTTAAAGCAGATAAATCAGAAGAACATCCGAAACAGCCCAAATCGTTCTTGTCCGCATTTTTAGGCTGTTTGGGGATTGTATTCATCGCTTTTGGTTACTGGTATTCCGGACATATGCTCAATGCCTTGCTGTTTTTAAACATGCTCATCGTCTTAGCCACTACGATTTCTGGAACCTATTTGGTATTCCGGGTCAGCATTAGCTGGTTGCTCTATAAATTGCGAGTTAGTAAAAATGGCCATCTTGGACTTTATAACAGTTTGTCGATTGCATCCATTATGCATCGAATGCGGGGAAATGCGAATTCCCTGACGATTATTGCAGTTCTCTCCGCCATGACATTAACAATGGTTGCAGTGGCGTGCTCGTTCTATTACTCAACAGAAAAAGATGCGAAGCAAATCATGCCGTTTCATTATATGGTGTTGTTGGGGAAGGATGAGGATAAAGACCATCAGGTGGATCAGTTTCTTCAGGAGTTGGATTCCGAGGGGATTGGATATACAGCATCCACTGTGGAATCGCTCTATATTACTGGTGAAATTATGGGGGACGACTTTCCAACTTGGTTGAATGGATCTACCTACTTCTCAATTGTTAGTGAAGAACAGCTTCGAGAGGCGGGGTTAGCAGTTCAAGCTCCAGCCGCCGGACAAGGAACCGTCTATGATGCTTCTCTTGCGTGGATTTTAAAATCAGTGAAGACGCCGTATGAAGTGAAATTATTAGATGGCCCAAAAGAGTTTTCAATCAAGATAGAACAGCTCGGCGATGGCAATGTCATCAACTTTCCTAGTCCAGGCACTCAAATTGTTGTGCCAGACCTTGTTTTCAATGAAGTACGAGATATGATTCAAGGTAGCGAAGTAGAAACGTTTACATTCCGTACTATCAACATAAAAGAGGATCAAGATCTGGACAAAGCGTACGATATTTCACGTCAGGACAAATACACTGCGTTCTCTTTCTCTTATTATGAGATGTATAAGCAAAATGTCCAAAATAATGGACTGACCATCTTCATAGCGGGCTTCCTCGGATTGATCTTTCTTTTGACAACAGGCAGTATTTTATACTTCAAACAGATGACGGAAGCCGAACAGGAAAAGAACAATTACGCTACACTCCGGCAACTGGGATTCACAAGCAAAGAGATCATGCGAGGCATTGTCAAAAAACAGGTTTTTGTTTTCGGCTTGCCATTGCTGATTGGGTTATTACACTCCATTTTTGCGGTGAAATCTGCTTCCTTCATGTTTATGTCGGATATCACCCTACCGGTCACCATTTCCATGACCTTGTATGTTGTGATCTACTTGATTTTCGCCTTCTTAACAGTTGGCTACTACCGAAAAATAGTGAAGGCGGCGCTTTAAAAGAATGTCACTGGCCAGGAGGTTCTCTCCTGGCTTTTATTCACTTCAAAATTTGAAAAATCCTTATTACAGATATAATAAAACACATTGAAATCCACTAATGACGATGATACACTACATCAAGTCGGTTGTTTTTTCGAGCCGAAGATACATGTATGGCTCGTGCGTTAAAGGCGCGGGTAATAAGTTTCCTTCTTCAGGAACCGTCCGATTCCATGTTCGGACGGTTTTTACGTTTGTCATGTATAACGAGGGAGCAATTTAGGGTAAGGAATAAAGAGAACATATTTACAGCATAGAGAAGGAGTGGATGGCATGAAAGCGTTGGAATGGCTGGTTGGACCTGCAAATGATTTCATTTGGACATACATATTAATCGGCCTGTTGCTTTTGGTCGGTTTTTATTTTACATTTCGAACGAAGTTTGTCCAAATACGCTTATTCGGCGAAATGTTTCGTTTGATTTTTGAGAAAAAGGGAAGCGATCATGGAGTTTCAGCTTTCCAGGCGTTTACAATTAGTGCTGCTTCACGGGTTGGCACAGGGAATGTCACTGGCGTTGCGCTTGCCATTGGCATCGGTGGTCCCGGAGCGGTATTTTGGATGTGGATCATTGCTTTGATCGGCATGGCGACAGCATTTGTCGAAAGTACCTTGGCACAAGTGTATAAAGTGCGTGACGGCAATACATTCCGTGGCGGTCCTGCCTACTATATGGAAAAGGCACTCGGTTTTCGGAAGCTTGGTGTTGTGTTTGCCATTCTGTTAACACTCTGTTTTGGTTTTATTTTCAATGCAGTTCAGTCAAATACGATCAGCCAATCATTTCATGATGTATTTAATCTGCCTTTATGGTTGGTTGGACTAATATTAGTTGTATTGACCGCCATCATTATCTTCGGCGGAGTACACAGGATCGTTAAAGTGACGCAAGCAATCGTTCCGATCATGGCGACGTTTTACTTGCTAATTGCACTTTTCGTATTAGTCATTAACATTACAGAGATCCCAGGCATGATCGCCCTCATTTTTGAGCATGCTTTTGGAATTAAAGAGATGGCAGGAGCGGGTATCGGTGCTGCGATGATGCAAGGAATCCGGCGTGGTTTATTTTCCAATGAAGCGGGAATGGGGAGCGTTCCGAATGCGGCAGCGACGGCCTATGTATCGCATCCGGCAAAACAGGGCCTCGTTCAAAGCTTAGGCGTATTTTTCGACACGATTATCATATGTTCGGCAACCGCCTTTATCATCATTTTGGCGGGATTGTATGACAAAGGAGAAGAGAGCGGAATCATCTTAACTCAATCGTCCATGGCGGTTCATGTCGGTTCCTGGGCTCCGTATTTCGTCGCCATTGCGATCATGTTCTTCGCATTCAGTTCTATTGTCGGTAATTATTACTATGGCGAAACAAATATCGAATTCATCAAAGCACATAAATCATGGATGATTCTGTATCGGTTCGCCGTTCTTGGTTTTGTGATGTTCGGTGCCTTGGCGAAAGTGGATATTGTCTGGAGTATGGCTGACCTGTTTATGGGCTTGATGGCGATCCTCAACTTACTTGTCATTTTACTGCTTGGCAAGGTGGCCTTTAAAGTGCTGGACGACTTTACAAGTCAGCGGAAACAAGGGAAAGACCCGGTATTCAAGGCAAGCACCGTGCCGAATTTGAAGGGTGCGGAATGTTGGGGAGAAAAGAAATGATAGTCAAAAAGCGATGGGAGTCTTTTTACAGTTCCCATCGTTTTTTTCTATTCTTATACTAAGTCGCATAGAATATGTAAGTATTGACCGGGCTTTTGAGAGGCACTATAATTACATGAAAATAATCCGATAATTATTTATTTTAGAGGGATGTGAGAAGTATGGTCACTTCTACGTTGGAACAGCTGTGCATCCTCTATACAGATTTGACTTATGAGGATATCGGGAAGTTGGAGGAAGTCGCCTCCACACTTCAATTATACGCTGACATGTCGGACTCTTATATGTTCATCGATTGCAAAATCAAGGATAACGATCATGCGATTGTTGTGGCAGAGGCTTTTCCAAGAAACGCTAATAACATCTATGAAAATTCGGTCGTCGGGAAGATTGTCTTTGAATCTTTTGAGCCCGGTGTTTTTTATAGTTATAAAAATGGTAAAAAGTCGATTATCCGTCAAGCGATCACCCAAGAGGGGAAATCTGTCGATCAAACAGTTGTTCCTATAAAAAACAAGTGTCATCAAGTGATCGGTGTACTGATTCAAGAGAAAGAAGTAGCACCGAAACATGCGCAAGAAATGAGTTGCCAGGATGCGGATCTATCGATCGTGCCTGCTCGGAATGATGGATTTCTTGCTACAGATGTCGATGGCCCGCCAATCGTTTCCGATCTGCTAATGGAGATGCTTATCCTAACGGATGATAAAGATCAACTCGTCTATTCAAATCCAGTGGCATTGAAGTTTATTACGGAAATGAGCCGAACAGAGTCCGTCGTAAATAATAAAATTACAGACTTATTGCCGTTTTTAGAACCAGTTTATGAAAATAAAGAAGATGTCTTCGTATTTGATCTGACAATCGATCGCAAGAGTTTGGTTGTAAAGAAAATAAAGTTGAAAAAGAAGGAGAGACGGGAGACGCTGCTTATCATCCAGGATTTGACCGAATTACGGATGAAGGAAAAAGAACTCATGATGAAATCAGTTGTCATCCAGGAAATTCATCACCGCGTGAAAAATAATCTGCAGACGATCGCAAGTTTGCTGCGGTTGCAGATGAGGGGATTGCCGGAGGACAGTCAAGCATCATTTGAAGATACGTTAAATCGGATCTATAGCATTTCATCAGTCTATGAAATTATTTTAGCTAAAGAACATGCGGATGATGACGATGTAAATATTATTGAATTGACGAGAAAGATTTGCTCTGCCATGGTTCTGAACGACGTACGAGCAAAAGTAGACTTGATTATTCAGCCGAATGGCAATAAAATAATTACATCCTCCAGGAAAGCGGTTTCACTTGCAATCATTGTGAATGAGCTCGTGCAGAACTCGTTAAAACATGCTTTTGCAAAAGAGGGAGAAGGGGAAATCCGGATATGGTTCATTTCGGATCGGGACTTTCTTGAGCTTCACATTTCCGACAACGGGGTTGGAATGAAGGAGCCGAAACCATCGCTTGGTACGGAAATTGTCCATAACCTTGTGACCAATGATTTGAATGGGGAATTTCTATACGTTCCGCAAGAGGAAGGTACGCATGCCGTCGTGACATTTCCAGTGAGTCCGGAGGTGGAGATTTTCTATGAAAAAAAGGATTTTGATAGCCGAGGATGAGTCGATCATCCGAATGGATTTGAAATTGACATTAGAGGACCACGGCTATGAGGTGGTCGGCGAGGCAGGAGATGGCGATCGGGCAGTTGAGCTTGCGTTTCTCCATAAGCCAGACCTGATCTTGATGGATATAAAAATGCCGAAAATCGACGGATTGAAGGCGAGCCGGATCATCGGATCTCAATTGGATCTTCCGATACTGCTCATTACCGCCTATAGCCAAAAGGAATTTGTTGAGAAAGCCCAGCAAGATAATATCGTCGGTTATTTAGTGAAACCGATTTCAGAAGCGAATCTGATTCCGGCGATTGAGGTGGCCCTCCACCAATCCGAAAAAGCGAAACGGCTGAAAGCGAGTATTCAGGACGTGAAGCGGGAAATGGAAAAACGCAAAACGATTGAGCGGGCCAAAGGTTTATTGATGGAAAAAGAAAAACTCTCTGAACCCCAAGCATTCAAAAAAATGCGGGATGCCAGTATGTCCAGGCAACAGACAATGGAGTCGATTGCCATAGAAGTCATTGAGTTATATAAGTGAATAATTAAAGCAATGGCGCTTAAAGAAGATCTTTCTTTAGGCGTCTTTTTGTTTTGTTAGATAACCAAAAATTGGTTAAGGTGGTGGTTTGGAATTAGGCAATCTATCTCTATTCTTGGTCTTGTCATTCATGTAAGTTGATAAAAGGGGGAATTTATAGTGGAAATGATCGGTACGGTAATCGTCTGGATCATTATGATCTGTGCAGTGCTGGGTGCATTTGCTGCGATCAAAAATCCGGAAGAAGGATTAGGAAAGGAATTCATGTCCGGTTTGCATGCGGTGGGTCACATTTTCGTGCCGGCAGCCGGTATTATGGCTTCCATACCATATTTGACTTGGTTTATCAGTAAATTTATCGGTCCGATTTTTGATGCCATCGGTGCGGACCCGGCCATAGCGGCAACAACAATTCTTGCTTCAGACATGGGTGGATATCAGCTGGCGGAAGCTCTTAAAACATCCTATGAAGGTTGGATTATGGCACTCGTTGTAGGATTCATGTCCGGAGCGACGATTGTATTTTCGATTCCGATGGGACTAGCTATGTTGGATAAACGAGACCACAAATATATGGCACTTGGTGTGATGTCGGGTGTTTTAACGATTCCGATTGGCGCTTTTGTTGCCTCTGTACTCATTGTGCTTTTTAATACGGATGTACGTGATGTCATTAGTACAACAGCGACGTCCAATTATGAATTCGTTATAAGTTACTTGCAAATTCTGATTAACTTGCTGCCATTGCTCGTATTTGTTATAGCCATTGCACTAGGACTGAAATTCTTCCCGCGTGTTATGATTTCGGGCTTTATGCTTTTTGGACGAGTAATGGATGCAGCAATCAAACTAGTCCTTGTCTTTTCCATTGTTGAGGTTTTCACTGGTGTATTCTCAACAGTCTTTGGCGCGTGGGGCTTTGACCCGATCATGGCGGATGAAAAAGACCAATTCCGTGCGTTGGAAACAGCCGGTTATATCGGTATTATGCTGGCAGGTGCCTTCCCAATGGTGTATTTACTGCGGAAATATGCCGCGAAACCACTGGAAGCAGGCGGACGCAAGCTTGGGTTGTCTTCGACGGGAAGCGCTGGCATTTTGGCGACAATGGCGAATATCTTGGCGATGTTCTCTCTTGTCCGTTTCATGAGACCGAAAGATAAAGTCATCAATATTGCATTCGCAGTTTGTGCTGCTTTCTTGCTGGGTGACCATTTATCGTTCACTGCCAATTTCCAACCGACAATCATCTTGCCGGTGATCTTAGGTAAATTAACAGCGGGTGTCTGTGCCATTGCAATTGCCTACAAACTGTCTGTTCCAACTGCTTTGAAGCTTGAGGAAAAAGACCGTGCTGAAGGAGTAATCCGTCCGGGTGAATACTTGGAAGACGGCGAGGTAGATCAGACGGCAGAGAAGAAAGAAGAAGCTGTACTGACAAACGCATAAGGACAATAAACTGAGAAGGAAGGGCTTAGATTGAGCGAAGAAAAGAAACGATTCATACAGGAATTTGTACCGGGAAAACAGCTTACGCTTAGCCATCTAATCGCTAATCCTGATCCGGATATGTTTCAGAAGCTGGGTATCCAAGAGGCCGGGGCGCTTGGCATTATGACATGCACACCGAGTGAGACGGTCATTATTGCAGGTGATTTGGCGACCAAGGCAGCCAACGTGAAGCTAGGATTTTTGGATCGATTCACAGGAAGTCTTGTCATTGTCGGAAGTGTTTCAGAAGTCGAGATGGCGATGTTGGAAATCAACCGATTCCTGTCCGAAAAACTCGGCTATACACCGGCATCCATTACGAAATCGTAAGGAGTGAACGGCCATGCAAAACAAGGCAATGCTGATCGGCGCCATTGGGGCGGGGAAATCGACGTTGACGAATGCGCTGTTAGGCAAGCAGGTTCCAGCTGTGAAAACACAGACGCTCATTTATTATGATTGGATTGTCGATACACCTGGAGAATACACGGAAAATCCGTTGTTCTACAAAAATATCATGGCGACAGCTTTAGAAGTGTCTCATGTGTTTTACCTTCAAGATGCGACGAACGGCAAGACGATCTTTCCGCCAGGATTTAGCATGGGGATCTCAAAGCTTGCAGTCGGTGTCATCACGAAATGCGATCATCCGGAAGCTGACGTGGAAAGAGCGTTCCACATGATGAAACATATCATTTCGGAAGGTCCTGTTATTATCACCTCCTCCGTGACAGGAGATGGCGTGAAGCATCTGAAGGAATTGGTGAAGTGCCCTGATATGCGCTCGATGAAAGAGTACATCCAAAAGTTGGATGATGACCATGTCCGCTTCATCGGGTCACTTTACAGTGCCTAGCAAGTTTGATATAGTTGGAGATAAGACAAGTTCATGAAATCGGCAATGACGCCTTTACAACCCGAGGAGAAATCTCCGGGTTTGTAGAGGCGTTTTTTATTTCATTTTTCCGAAATGGGGTGCGGATGTGGACCAGTTCAATAAAAGGCATGAAACGATCATCAGTGCTGGCATTGACATTGGCACGAGCACGACCAAATTGATCATCAGCCGATTTTCCTTGATGAATGTCGCGGGTACGACCCATGTGCCGCGAATTGAGATTGTAGATAAAGAAATTTTATATAAAAGTCCTGTCTTCCGGACGCCGCTCTTGGATGCATCCACAATCGACACGCAAGGAGTGGAACGGATCGTCCGCTCGCAATATGAAGAGGCGGGCGTTACCCCATCCCAAATTGAAACGGGAGCAGTTATTATCACTGGGGAAACGGCGACGAAACGCAATGCGAGTGAAATGATTCATCATTTGTCGCATGAAGCCGGTGATTTCCTTGTTGCGACAGCGGGACCGGATTTGGAAGGCATCATTGCAGCGAAAGGGTCGGGGGCTTACGACTATTCTGCGAAGAGCGGAAAAGTGATTGCCAACATCGACATCGGCGGCGGGACAGCTAATATGGCCGTGTACAAGGATAAGAAACTTCTTGGCACATGCACGATGCATATTGGGGGGCGACTTATCGAGTTCCAAAATGGCCGAGTCTCTTCCATTTCCCCGCCTGTGGAACGGCTGCTGGCCGAACAAGGCTGGCGATTGCGAGTCGGAGATTCAGCGGATAGCCCTGCTGTCCAGCAAGTGACAAACTTTATGGCGGACTCGCTTGCAAGGATTGTAAGCCATGATGTCGCTTCGGAAGACCAGGTACTGCTGCTGGGGCATACACCTTCTTGGCAGGATCATGTAGACGCGATCGTCTTTTCGGGCGGAGTATCCGAATGTATGTATCAGCACGAGCTTGGACAGGTGCAGGTCGCTGAATACGATGACATCGGCGTCCGGTTAGCGGAAGCTTTGAAGCGCAATAACCGGCTGCAATCCTTTGATTGGCTGGAGCCGGTAGAAACTGTACGGGCAACCGTATTAGGTGCTGGCACGCAGACAACGGAAATCAGCGGAGCGACGATTCAGGTGGCGCCGCATGAACTTCCTTTGAAAAACATTCCGATATACCAGCATGATTTCATGTTTGATTTGCGAAAAGGGTTGGACCTTTTTGACTCGGCCATTTCTGAGGCGATCGCCTTATATGATTCGACCCGGGAAGGGCAAAATTTTGCATTATATATATCCAATCTTCCCTATATGGGATTCCGGGACATCCAAACCCTGTCCCAGGCGATTATCCGCCTAATGGAAAAGAGGCCTGATCCGGCGCAGCCGATCATTTTGATTATCCAATCGGATCACGCCAAGGTAATTGGCCAGACGCTGGTCGCCATGAATGTACAACAAAGTGTCATTTGTGTGGATCAAATCAACGTAGAGACGGGCGATTACATTGATATCGGCAAGGCGCTCGATTCTGGTGTCGTACCGGTTGTAGTGAAAACGTTAACATTCCACACATCGTAAAGGAGGCGCTGCAATTGAATTTATCAACGGTATTAGGCGGCGAACGGTATGTGTTCACCGATTTGAAAGAAGTATTGGCCAAAGCGAATGAGGAAAAATCAGGCGACCGATTAGCCGGCATTGCAGCAGAGACGGTTCAAGAACGGATCGCAGCAAAAGCGGTCGTCAGCGAATTGCTCGTGAGCGATATTCGCAACAATCCACTCATTCCTATTGAAACAGATGAAGTATCCCGCATCATTGAGGGCGATATTAACGAAAAAGTATATAGCGAAATTAAAAACTGGAGCATTGCGGAGCTGCGCGAATACATTCTGAGCAATGATGTAGGCGACCGGGAGTTAAAACGGCTCAGCAGGGGATTGACTTCTGAAGTCATTGCCGCTGTGACAAAGCTTATGTCTAACCTCGACCTCGTCCATGCGGCGAATAAAATTGAAATTCTTTCGACATGCAATATTACGATTGGCCAAAAAGGGACGCTTTCTTCCCGTTTGCAGCCGAACCATCCGACGGACAATATCGATGGCATCATTGCCTCTTTAAAAGAAGGCTTGTCGTATGGTATTGGGGATGCAGTCATTGGCATCAATCCGGTCGATGATTCCGTTGAAAGCGTCAAACGAATTTTGCATGCGACAAAGGATTTTATTAACGAGTGGGAAATTCCGACGCAAAACTGCGTCCTTGCCCATGTGACAACGCAAATGAAAGCAATCCAGCAAGGAGCTCCTGCCGATATGATCTTCCAAAGTATCGCAGGTACGGAAAAAGCGCATCGTTCCTTCGGTATTTCAGCCGAGTTGATTGCGGAAGCGCGAGATCTTGCATTGAAACAAGGAACGGGTACAGGTCCTCAAGTGATGTATTTTGAAACAGGCCAAGGGTCGGAGCTCTCTGCGGAAGCCCACTACGGCATTGACCAGCTGACACTGGAATCTAGAAACTATGGTTTCGCCAGACATTATGATCCATACATCGTCAACACGGTCGTTGGATTTATCGGGCCGGAATATCTGTATAACAGCAAACAGGTCATCCGGGCAGGGCTTGAAGACCATTTCATGGGCAAATTGCACGGCATACCGATGGGCGTTGATATTTGCTATACGAACCATATCAAGGCCGACCAGAACGATATTGAAGATTTGAGTGTACTGTTATCGGCTGCCGGTGTGAACTTCATTATCGCGGCACCGATGGGCGATGATGTCATGCTGAATTACCAATCGATGAGTTATCACGATGTAGCTACACTTCTTCAGACGCTTGGAAAAACACCAGCACCTGAGTATTTGAAATGGCTTGAGAAAATGGGCATTTATGAAAATGGCAAGCTAAGCGCACGTGCGGGCGATGCCACGTTGTTTAACCGGTAGGAGGTGGATTTGGTTTGAATGAACAGCTGATTGAACAAATAACCAAAATGGTCGTAGAAAAACTGCAGGAAACGAAGGGGTTGTCTGAAACCCGGAAGTCGGATGAGACAATGCCGGTCAATCTCTTTGCAGAAGCACCGGTTGGCCGGGCGGTCACAGTGGAAAATCCAGAAGCAGATCCAGCCGGAGCGGTGACCTTCCACCGTACTGCGGAACAGAAACAGCCTAGTGCCGCTCCTTCCCAAATGACAGCCGCTGAGGCGTGTAAGAAGCACGACACAAAGAAGCAGTCGGATGGAAAGGAAACAGAATTGGCCGAACTTCGTAAGAAAACGCCGGCACGTGTTGGTGTTGGCAGAGCAGGTTCGCGTCCAAAAACAAAAACATGGCTTCAATTCCGGTTGGACCATGCGGCAGCCGTCGATGCGGTATACGGCGAAGTACCGGATGAATTACTGAGCCGGCTCGATCTTTTCCAAGTTCACTCCAGAGTGGCGGATAAGGAAGAATATATCCGCCGTCCTGATTTGGGCAGAAGGTTATCAGATGAATCGAAACAGACAGTAATGGAGAAGTGCAAAAAGGGGCCGACTGTGCAAATCGTCGCTTCCAATGGATTGAGTGCGAAAGCGATCGAAGAGAACTTGGAGGATGTTTATTTATCCCTCGAACAGTCCCTACGCAACTTGAATATCGACATGGGAACGACCTTCTATGTTGATAAAGGACGGGTTGCCTTGATGGACGAAATCGGGGAAATGTTGCAGCCTGATGTCGTCGTCATGTTAATCGGCGAACGCCCTGGTCTCGTGTCAGCTGAGTCGTTGAGCGCCTATCTTTGCTACCAACCGCGCATCGGCACGATTGAAGCGGATCGGATGGTTATTTCCAACATCCATAAGGGGGGCATCCCGCCGGTGGAAGCTGGAGCTTACTTAGGCACAGTCATCCAAAAAGTGCTGAAATATGAAGCGAGCGGTGTATCCCTTGTGAATAAAGAAGGCTAGGAGGCGGCAGTCGATGAAAATCTATGCAGACATCTTGTCCATGCAAGTCATCCCGAATGTGAATGAAGAGCTGGCAAAGAAATTTAATCTGAAGCCGTATCAGCGAAGCATCGGTCTTGTCACCACGACCATTGATGATGTCGGCTATACCGCGATTGACGAGGCTACAAAGAAGACCGATGTTGAAGTCGTGTACGCAAAAAGCTTCTATGCCGGAGCTGCGCATGCATCGGGTCCTCTTTCGGGTGAATTCCTTGGAGTCATCGCAGGCCAGTCGCCAGAAGAAGTGAAAAGCGGTTTGGATTCGATTCGGATCACGATTGAAAATGATGCTTATTTTGAAGCGATCAATGGAAATCCCGATCATGCACTTTATGCGCATACCGTTTCCAGCACAGGGACCTTTTTAGCGGAAATGGCGGGTATTCCGGTTGGACAGTCATTAGCTTACCTCATTGCACCGCCGCTCGAAGCGATTGTCGGGTTGGATGCGGCCTTGAAGGCGGCGGATGTAACATTATGCGAGTTTTTTGCTCCCCCATCGGAAACGAACTTTGGCGGCGGTCTATTAACCGGCAGCCAATCATCGTGCCAGGCGGCAACAGATGCGTTCCGGGAAGCAATTCAAAATATGGCGAGAAACCCGCTTGGGTATTAATCGCCAATAGTAAGCAAGGAAGGAGTGATTGACTTGGTGCAGGCACTAGACGCTGATTTATTGGCCCTCCAGGAAATGCGTACAGCTGTCAAAACAGCAAAAGAAGCGCAACTTAAATTCATGAGCTACACGCAGCAACAAGTGGACAATATTGTCAAAGCTGTTGCGGAAGCCGCCTTCAAGGAATCCGAACGTCTTGCGTTTATGGCGGTGGAAGAAACAGGAATGGGCGTTGCGGTCCATAAGAAAATCAAGAATGAAGTAGGTTCCCGAGATGTATACGAAAGTATAAAAGACATGAAAACTGTCGGCATCATCGGAGAGGACAAAGTGAAAAAGGTCGTGGAAATCGCGGCTCCGTTCGGCGTGGTGGCGGGTATCATCCCGACGACCAATCCAACGTCGACTGCGTTCTTCAAAACTCTCATTTCATTGAAAACAAGAAATGCGATTGTCGTCAGTCCCCATCCATATGCGGTGAATTGCACGCATGAAGCGTTGAAAGTGTGTGACGCGGCTGCTGTGAAAGCGGGAGCACCGGAAGGATTAATTCAATGTTTGACGATGTCTTCCATGGAAGCGACCCAGCAATTGATGAAACATCCGGACGTCAATTTGATCTTGGCAACAGGTGGCGGTGCACTCGTGAAAGCCGCTTATAGCTCAGGCAAGCCGGCTTATGGTGTTGGACCGGGGAATGTTCCTGTGTACATCGAGCGCTCGGCGAAAGTAGAAAAAGCAGTCCGGGATATCGTCAACAGCAAATCGTTCGATTACGGCACGATCTGTGCGACGGAACAAGCGATTGTTGTTGATAAAAATATTCTGGAACTCGTCAACCGGGAATTGAAGAAGAACGGTGCTTACATTATGTCGGATGAAGAGAAGCAAATCATGGAGAAAGTCGTCTCTCCTTCACCAGGCAAAGTGAACCCGAAGATTGTCGGCAGGAGCCCGCAAACGATCGCGAAACTTGCTGGCATCTCCATCCCGGAAGGCACACGCGTTATCATTGGGATGGAAACGAAAGTTGGAAAAGATGTTCCGTTCTCACTTGAGAAGCTATCTCCAGTCTTTGCAATGTACGTAGCCGATGATGTCAACCATGCGAAGGAAATTTGCATGTCTTTGCTCGATATCGGTGGACGGGGGCATAGCCTCTCAATTCATACAGAGAATGATTCCATCGCCCGCGAATTCGCAGTGGAAATGCCGGTTTCCCGTATCATGGTCAACACGATGTCTTCTGTCGGAGCAGTCGGGGGGACGACAGGACTTATGCCGTCCTTCACATTAGGCTGCGGCACATTCGGCGGCAATATTACATCCGACAATGTAACAGCAAAACACTTGCTGAACATTAAACGGATGGCATACGGCACAAAAGAAGTCACACTCCCTTCCCACCAGGAAGAGAAAACGACAGATACAACCGATCAAGTCGTCTCAGAGGTCCTGACGAAAGTCGGATCCGATAGCGACATCGATCCGGAAGTCGTGAAAAACTTAGTCAGCGAGATTGTGAAGCAGTTGACGAAGTGATGGAAATAAAGACTAATACAAAATAAAACTCATTAGGAGGAAACAAACATGAACAGAGAAGGTACAGCATTAGGAATGGTAGAAACTAAAGGTTTGATCGGTTCAATCGAAGCAGCAGACGCAATGGTGAAAGCGGCTAGCGTAAATCTTGTCGGTAAAGTACATGTCGGCGGCGGAATCGTAACAGTTCTCGTACGCGGTGATGTAGGCGCAGTAAAAGCGGCAACTGATGCAGGCGCAGCAGCGGCACAACGTGTAGGCGAATTGCTATCTGTCCACGTTATCCCAAGACCGCATAACGAATTGGAAATGATCCTTCCTAAAATGGAAGGCTGATTCGGAAGCGAAAATAACAGCAGAAAGGTGGAAGTGGAATGGATCAGCAATTGATTGAACGGATTGTCGGGGAAGTCCTCGGCCAGCTTTCAAAAGACGTGAGCCCATTGCCGGCCCACGCTGTTCCGATTGCCGTTTCTGCCCGCCACGTACATCTGAAACCCGAACATGTGGAAGCGCTGTTTGGAAAGGGTTATGAATTGACGAAGCGGTCCGACTTATCACAGCCGGGCCAATTCGCTTCTAATGAAACAGTGGTTGTCGCAGGACCGAAAGGCAGCATTGAACGGGTGCGCATTCTCGGTCCTGCGCGTTCCCTTTCCCAAGTGGAAGTGAGCTTCACAGACGCCATGAAGTTAGGTGTTAAGCCGCCGCTTCGGGAGTCTGGCGACATCGAAGGGTCCGCAGGTATCACGCTCATCGGACCGAAAGGCAGCATTTACTTGGAAGAGGGCCTGATCGTCGCCCAAGCGCATATTCATATGGCGCCAGACGATGCTTCACGGTTCGGCGTGCAAAATGGCGAGTATGTAACAATTGAGGTAGATGGTGTTCGTCCCGTATCATTCCGGAATGTGAAAATTCGTGTGTCCGACCGGTATCGGCTGGAAATGCATATCGACACGGATGAAGCAAATGCAGGATTCATCTCGCAAGGAACAATCGGACGACTAGTGAAGCTGGGAGCGGAAAAGGCGGAAACAGCAAAGACAGAAATGCATGTCCCGCAAAGTGCCCCACGGCTTGTGAATAAACCATATGAATTTAAGAAAAAGCTGCTTTCCAATGAAGATATCCGTTCCATTCAGGAACAGGACATTCTCCTCGACAAAGGGACGATTGTGACAGCGCTTGCGAAAGATACAGCGAGGGAACTCGGTAAGACGATTTCCTTCAGAAAGTAGAAAAGGTGATTACGCATGCGAATGGGTAAAGTGATCGGTAACGTATGGGCAACACGCAAGGAAGAGGGCTTGCAAGGGTTGAAATTGCTGATTATCCAGCCGATTGATGCATACGGAAACGCCATCCAGACGCAAATGGTGGCAGCAGACCGGATCGGTGCGGGGATTGGTGATGAAGTCCTGATTACGAGCGGCGGCTCCTCACGTTATATTATGAAAGATAATCCGATTCCTATCGATGCGGTAGTCATAGGAATCATTGATTCTACAGAAGTGAAGAGAGGCGAAATCGATGAGTCAAGCAATCGGAATGATTGAAACAAAAGGGTTGATCGGTTCCATTGAAGCGGCGGATGCCATGATTAAAGCATCCAATGTATCCCTTGTGAAGCAAGAAATGGTCGATGGAGGGATTGTAACTGTCATCGTGCAAGGCGATGTCGGTGCGGTTCAGGCTGCCGTGGATGCAGGTCGGGACGCTGCAGCCCGTGTCGGTGAGCTACTAGGCTCACACGTCATCCCACGTCCGGATGAATCGGTCTATAACATGGTAAAGCCGGCTCCTGTGGCCGAACCACAGCCTGCTAAGCAGGAAAAACAAGACGAACCCGTAAAACCGAAATCGGCTAAAAAACAATAAGGTGCATGACACCAGCAGGCAATGGACTTTGATTTATAATTGCAACTGATGTGACATGAAAGTCCTTTCCTTAGGCTTTGATAAAGGAGATGAGCGAGATTGGCATTTCGTAGACATAAAATTGCAGTCATCGGTGCGGGTCATACCGGAGCCACTGTTGCGCTCATGATAGCGCAAAAAGAATTAGGCGATGTCGTACTGGTGGACATCCCCGACTTGGTGAATCCGACAAAAGGGAAAGCGCTCGATTTGTTGCAAACGAGTCCCGTCCAGCGATTTGACTCCATGATTATTGGGACATCGGATTATGCCGGTATCCAAGATGCCGATATGGTTATTGTGACGGCTGGGATTGCCCGGAAACCAGGCATGAGCCGTGATGATCTCGTCGCGACAAACGCGAAAATCATGCGATCTGTTTCCGAGCAGATCAAACAATATGCTCCTGAGAGCACCGTCCTTATTTTAAGTAATCCGGTCGATGCGATGACATATGTCTGCTACAAGACGACCGGTTTTCCGAAAAATCGTGTGATCGGTCAGTCCGGAGTGCTGGACACTGCCCGATTTAATACATTTGTCGCGGAAGAACTCAACATTTCCGTTGAAGATGTATCAGGATTTGTACTCGGTGGACACGGCGATGATATGGTGCCGCTTGTGCGTTATTCAAATGCGGGTGGAATACCGCTTGAAAAAATCATCCCGGCGGCTCGTCTGCAGGCGATTGTGGAACGGACAAGAAAAGGCGGCGGGGAAATTGTAGCTCTTTTGGGCAACGGAAGCGCCTACTATGCACCGGCAGCCGCGCTCGTCCAAATGGCAGAAGCGATCATTAAAGATAAAAAGCGGATTTTGCCATCCATTGCTTATTTGGAAGGCGAATATGGCTACCAGGATATTTATCTAGGTGTTCCGACTGTAATTGGAGGCAACGGGATTGAAAGCATTATCGAACTACCTCTGACGGATGATGAGCAGCGGGCACTGGATAAGTCTGCGCATTCTGTTCAGGTTGTGCTGAATATTTGCAATCGGTAAATTTTTGGGGTTTATCGTAATCAGTCCGCTTCTTTAACTATAAACAAGCAGAAAATTAGCTCTATAGAATAAGTTGTTTAGTCGAGAAAAAAATTAAGAAAGCATTCCATTTTCGGAATGCTTTTTTATTGGTTATTTGACACAAATCCTTCAATTATTTCTAGGTAGTACGATATAAGGAATATAGTAATGAAATAGGAGGTAACACCTAGTGAAAAAGCAGAGAAGTATTGCTTGGAAGCTGTCCGGATTAATTATTGGGCTGTTTGTTGTTCTATTTATTATTTATACAGTGACAACTAGTACAGTTTTACATAAGCAAAGCGTTTCGGACGCTGAAGAGTATGCAGTTGAAAATACACGGTTGAATGCAACGATCCTGAGCGAACGGTTTAATCAGACGAATGAGATGCTTCATACAACGAAGCATGTCTTTGAAACACTTCAAGCGAATCATGATTTAACACCTGATGAAGTAGTTAATATCATCGAGACTAATTTAAAGAAAAATGACGATGCCACAGGGATGGCAGCCATTTTCGAAAAAGGTTTCATCCCCTTGGACGGCGATATCCAAAGCGGCCTTGTAGATTCCACGGATCGCTTCGTACCCTATTTGTATAAGAAGAATGACGGCATTGGCGTAGAAGCATTGAGTGGCTATGACAACCCGGGTGAAGGAGATTGGTACTTAATTCCGAAGAATGAAAAGCGGGCTGTCATGACGGAACCCTATGACTATAGTGCCGGGGGTCAAACTGTTTTGATGACAACGATCGCTGTCCCGCTTATTACGGAGTCCGGGCAATTTTTCGGTGTCTTAACGACGGATATTTCAATAGAATTTTTAAACAATCTTGTTCAAACGATCAAGCCGGAGGGCGGCTATGCCTCCATTATTACAGATGCAGGAGATTTAACGGCCAATAGCATGAAGCAGGAAATGAACGGTACGAACATGAGGGATGCGATTGATTGGGCTCCGGTTAAAGAAAAGCTGGATCAAGGCGATATAGGGACATTATATGTGGATTCTAAAAGTTTAAAAGAACCGGCATTTAACTCATTTGCCCCAATTATGTTGCCGAATATTGACGAGGTATGGTCTGTGCAAACAGTTGTGCCGAACTCGAAAATTCTGGAGACGTATGATGCAATTTTATTAATGACCATCCTCGCTGCTATCGTCATGATTGTCGTCATGACCGTTGCGACAGTTTGGTTCATTTTCAAGCAATTAAAGCCGCTTTCCTTCTTGCAGAAGTCGATTGAGACAGCGGCAACAGGGGATATGACGCAGTTTGTAGACGAATCCCATATTCGAAATGACGAAATCGGGGCAGTGGCAAAGGCTTATAATGATATGCTTCATCAAACAAATGAAGCGATCCAAGCAGTCCAAAAATCATCCAATGTCTTGAGCGAATCTTCTACGCATGTCCATCATGCTTTTGAAGAAATCGTAGCTTCCAGCGAGGAAGTTTCATTGGCGACAAATGAAATTGCCCAAGGTGCTTCCAAGCAATCCGAGGATACGGAAGAAACGAGCCGCGTCATGGCAGAACTGGCAGAGCAGATCACTATCTTGTCCCAGTTATCGCAACAGATGAATGGCTTATCCCAACAAACAGTCGAGTCGACGGAGAAGGGGATGGCGGAAGTCGCCAACTTGCGTGAACACAACGCTTCCGCAAACGAAATGAATGCAAAGGTGCAAGAGCAAATGAATGCATTGTCGTCAAAAATTAATGCCATCAACCAAGTCATCACTTCAATTCATGATATTACAGCCCAAACGAATTTGCTTGCCTTAAATGCCAGCATTGAAGCGGCCCGGGCAGGGGAGCACGGCAAAGGATTTGCGGTCGTGGCAGAAGAAGTGCGTAAACTTGCAGAACAGTCACGTACAGAAACCGAAGTCATCCAGCAAACTGTCCATGAGATTCTCGAAGAGTCCCAGCAGACGACTGCTGTCATTGAAACGAATCGAAAGGCGATGGAAGGGCAGAACGAATCTGTATCAAGCACAGAGGCCTCCTTCCAGCACAATGCCCAATTAACCGAACGGATGAGCAAAGTTATTCAGGAGTTGAATACGGAGCTGAACGTGATGTTGACAAATAAAGATCAAGCGATGCTATCGATCCAAAGCGTTTCCGCTGTATCTGAAGAGACAGCGGCATCAGCAGAGCAAGTCAGTGCGTCATCAGCGGCACAGCAAACGGAATTGGAGCGGGTGGCAGATTCAACTACCCGCATGAAAAATATTGCCAATGAGTTGCAAGAAGTAGTGGAGCGCTTTAAACTACAACTATAGGACTCGAAAAAATTGAATAGCAGACATTGAACGATGAAATGGTACCGTAACGGTTTAAAAGGGAATCCGGAAATCCGGAGCTGTCCCCGCAACTGTAAGCGCAGACGACCACCGATAAGCCACTATAGGCAACTATGGGAAGGCGGGTGGAAGGAGGAAGCGCAAGCCAGGAGACCTGCCATCCATCGTCAAAGCGACACTTTCTTCGGGGGTTGAGAGGTGGAAGCGAAACGGATCCCGGTCCAACGGGCTTTTTAGGGTTCCAATTTGTTTCCCAATGATCCATTATGAGCAATCGCTCTGCCGAAGTGGCAGGCGGTTGCTCTTTTCATTGAAAGGAGACGGAAGATGAGAGCGATTCAACAGGAGCATGGCATTGGCGCTGAATTAAATAAGAAGTTTCCGGCACAGCAGCTGACACAGGGAGAATTCCGATATACGGAACGAGACATCGATAGATTGAAAATGGAACTGGCCGATCGGTTTTACGCGGCTCCATTGACTTCCGGTGAGGATGACATGCTGTTTCTTGCCATGAAAGCAATGCAGCATGAACAGGCGAATCGAATTAAAAAAGTAGTGGAAACGTATTGGGCATTATCAAACGGCTATGTATCGCTTTCCAAAGAGTTGGCGAATGTGCTGTGGGGAGTCACCCCATGTTTGGAGAAGGAGCAAAATATCGTCAGCATCGCAGATCAACAGTCGACATTGCTTATGCAAGTAGGAACTCCTTTCACTGTGAGCCTGCCGGACCTCTTTTGGAAACGGGTGATGGAGTGTGGTTCGTGGCAAATATTGGAGACTTCCAACGGACTTGCAGCAGACGTAAGAGAAATCTCCGCAATCGGCCTGATGAAAGAACTATTGCGGCAACAGATGCAAAGCGGCCAACCATCGTTCTTCTTCGAAGATAAGTTGAACCCGGCACTTCCAAGAAAAATGCTGCCGTTCGGTGCCACCTTGCATTTAGAGCGGATAAGACAGAAAAGTAGAATCGATCATGTCATCGCCATTCAAGTGCGGCTCGTCAATTCGATTTTGAGCCATTTGGATGCTGAAAAGGCGTGGATGGCACCGATTTATTTTCAACTGCCAGCCGCCTTCAAGGTGATTGATTTATATAATTTGCAGATGCAGGCATGGAAAAGTGGAGCACGTTTGACTGTTTGCATACCGAATCAATAATAGAATACCGACCTGTGCACAAGGCTGCTCAGATCGGTATTCTATTTTTATTTGTAGAACGGATTCAATATTACATTTCCTGCGGTGCCTGCATGCCGAGCAAGCGCATTGATTCCTCCAATACAATGCTGACGCATTGAACAAGAGCAAGGCGGAACGATTGGTTGGCGGCGTCCGACAGGATATGAATATTGCCGTAGAACGAGTTAAAAGCCTGTGCAAGATCAATGGCATACCTGGCGATGATAGAAGGATCCCATTCCACAGTTGCTCTTCTAACCGCTTCCGGGAACTGTTGAAGCTGGGTAATAATGTCCCATTCATAATCATTTACTTCGGATATGCCTTCTTCCCCACGCCCGTTGGCTTTCCGCAGGACGGAATGAGCCCGTGCACAGCTATATTGGAGGTAGGGACCTGTCTCGCCTTCAGTTTGGAGCATTTTCTCAAGATCAAATTCAATATCATGCTTCCGATGCTGCTTCAAGTCGCTGAATAGAATTGCGCCGACACCAACGGCTTTTGCCACTTCTTCTTTATTCTCCAAGGAAGGGTTCTTCGCTTCAATGTTTCTCTGTGCCAGCTCAATGGCCTCCTCCAGCACTTCTTCCAGCAAGACAATTTTCCCTTTCCGGGTCGACATCTTTTTGCCGTCTTTTAATATCATGCCGAACGGGATATGCGTAATGTCTTGTGCCCAATCGCACCCCATCTGATTCAGCACGTGTTTTAGCTGTTGAAAATGGAGGCTTTGTTCATTCCCGACAATGTAAATAGATTGAACGAATTGATAAGTCGATTTCCGATCGGTTGCCGCAGCTAAATCACGGGTTGCGTAAAGTGTCGCGCCGTCCGATTTCTTAATCAGGCACGGCGGCATTTCCTCGCCGAGGTCTACGACTAGCGCCCCATCAGATTCAATAAGCAGTCCTTTGTGATCCAGAGCTTCTACAACGGGCTCCATCTTATCATTGTAGTAGGCTTCGCCATTGTAGGAATCGAAAGTGACACCAAGCAAATCGTAAATCCGCTGGAATTCGTTCAACGATTCCTCTTTGAACCATTTCCAAAGTGCCAAGGCATCCGGTTCACCATCCTCCAAGGCTTTGAATGCGGCTCTTCCTTCGTCATTCAATGACGCATCGGCCTCTGCTTCTTCATGGAAGCGGATATATAATTGAAGCAGCGTCTTGATTGGCGACTTTTCGACTTCTTCCTGGCTGCCCCATTTGCGATAGGCGGTCAGCAGCTTGCCGAACTGGGTGCCCCAGTCGCCGATATAATTTATTTTTACAGGACGATAACCCGACTTCTCCAGCAATAAAGCAATCGAATTGCCAATGACTGTGGAACGCAGATGACCCATGGAAAAGGGCTTGGCGATATTGGGTGAAGACATATCAATCGTAACAACACCATCCGCCCCAAGCGTTGACGTTCCATAGGCAGCTCCCTCCGCCAAAATGGAGTGGAGGAGGGGTTCCGCAACAGCAGGCCGCTCGAGGAACAGATTGACATACCCATTCACAGCTTCCGCCTTTTGAATAGCAGGATGGGAAACGGATGCCGCAATTTCTTCTGCAATAAGCTTAGGCGATTTCCGCAGCGTCTTCGCCATCGAAAAACAGGGCAGGGCATAGTCGCCCATTTCCGAATGAAGCGGCCGTTCCACCATATGCGGTTCAATAGGCAAAGGACTGGCCGTTTGCAAAGCCTCGATAACAACTTGTTTCATACTATTACCCCCTTTTTTCCAAAAATAAAAAGCCCCCGTCTCATATCAATGAGACGGAAGCTTGTTCCGCGGTACCACTCAAATTGCCCGTTCGTCGGGCCACCTTTCTCCTAACGGCGAGACACCGGCTTTTCCTACTTCTTTCAGAAAAGCATCTGTGAAGTGCGTTTCATGAACCCTCTTCGCCAGGCTTCCACCATCCCCGGCTCGCTATGGAAGTTAAGGAGCATTACTCTCTTCGTCAACGATATTGTATACCAATGTAGCAAATCGGCGGGATGCGTGTCAATGGGCAAAATTTTTAAGAAGATGCTTTGTGGAATTTGGTGAAGGGGGACGAAACAGGTTTACCTGGTGATAGAGGATACGAGAAATTGGACCGCTTAGAATTGCCGCGAGAATTACCATGTCCTGACTGTTCCATGGCGCGCGCAGAATGCCTTTGATCGACTAAGAATCAGATTTGATAGTTTGTTCGGGTATTATACGAGCGGTTTGAAGGGAAATACGAGAGGTTAGGGTCAAGATACGAGCTGTAGCAGGATTATACGAGCGGTTGCAGAGGGATATGAGCTGTTCCAAGATTATACGAGAGGTTGGAGAAGAGATACGAGCTGTTCCAGAAATATACGAGCGGTTTGGTCACCAGGCGGTGATAGAGGATACGAGAGATTGGACCGAGTGGACTTGTCGCGAGAATTACCATGCCCTGGCATGTTCCATGGCGCGCAGCATGCCTTTGACCAACTAAGAAATTGATTTGATAGTTTGTTCAAGAAAGATATGAGCGGATTGGAGGGAAATACGAGCTGTTGGGAACAAGATACGAGCTGTCACAGGAAAATACGAGCTGTCCTAGAATTATATGAGCGGTTGGAGACGAGATACGAGCTATCCTAGAAATATACGAGCGGTTTAGTCTACAGCTGGTGAGAGAGCCTATTTGTCTGTTGCCATTAGGTTGCCGAGGGACTGGGGAATGAATGGTAGTGGAACATCCGCCGGGTTGATTCCCAAAAAAACTTTTGAATTGTAGTCAAGCGGTAATCAATTCAATTTACCCGGTGATACCGTTTCTCCAAGTCCCGCTTGGGTATGCTATGGAAAGGAGAGGAGAGATGTTCATGGCGAAGAAATTGAGAGAGGCGATCGAACGTTATTCAAGGCCGCTGAATGAGGCAGCGCTGGATGCTCTAGTGGAAGCGGCTGGAAACGCTGAAGTTGTCATGATTGGTGAAGCGTCGCATGGGACACATGAATTTTACAAGATCCGTGCGGAGCTTTCCAAACGGCTCATTGAAGAGAAAGACTTTACGATCGTTGCGGTGGAAGGGGACTGGCCGGCTGCTGCGGCCGTGAACCGCTTTGTCAAAGGGTTTGAGAAGGATGGTCCAGCCCAGGAGGTATTGTTGAAATCATTTGGGCGCTGGCCGACGTGGATGTGGGTGAATGAAGAAGTAAAGGAGTTTGTTGAGTGGTTAAAACAGCATAACAATGACTTGCCTGAGAAGATGAAGGCTGGATTTTATGGTATCGACATGTATAGCTTGTATGAATCGATCGACGAGTTGCTTCAGTTTTTATCCGAAAATCCTCAATACGGAACAGATCTTACATTAGCAAAACAGGCGTTTTCCTGCTTTGAACCATACAATCGGATGCCCGAGCATTATGCGTTGTCGACTGCCCATTTTTCAGATGAGTGCATAAGTGAAGTCGCCACCTTGCTGTCATCCATCCGGCAGAATGAAGAACGATTTGCCAGTCACCATGAGGAAGACCTGAACGTCAAAATGAATGCCTTGGTTGCTAAAAATGCAGAGGCCTATTACCGGGAAATGATGCAAGATGATGCGATTTCTTGGAATACACGCGATTTGCATATGGTGGAAGCGATCAATGAATTAAAGAACTATCATGGGCCGGATGCCAAGCTGATCATTTGGGAACACAACACCCATATCGGCGACGCCTCCGAAACATCCATGAAAGAGGACAAGATGATTAATGTCGGCCAGCTCATCCGTGAGCAATACGGCAGCGACAACACATTTGCCATCGGTTTCGGAACCTACGAAGGAACTGTCATCGCATCCGATAGCTGGGGTGCTCCCCTGGAAAGAATGACAGTCCCGCCTGCCAAATTCAACACATGGGAAGGGCAGATGCATGCGGCTGGGGCGGAGGATCAAGTGCTTCTATTCGCGGAAGAGAACCGCCAGTTGTTCAATGAATGGATTGGCCATCGCGCCATAGGAGTTGTTTACAATCCAGAATTCGAAGCCTACGGAAATTTTGTCCCCTCCCGTGTTGGCAGCCGGTACGATGCATTTGTTTTTATTGATCAGTCAACTGCGTTACATCCTTTTTAGAGCCGTGTAGGTGTTTCCGCGGCTTTTTTTTGGTGGTCTGAACAGAGAGGATCTGGTTGGAAATTTGTTAACGTAATTATGTACAAAGTATAGGATGTCGTATAGAAAATCTTCCGAAAATAATTCAAATTCTTTTTACCTATTTACGATTAAACCACAACATGTTAGGGTAGTAGATGTACATAAAGCACAACATATAGTATTTGAACGATGGAATGGTACCGTGACCGGTATAATAGGGAATCCGAAAAATTGGAGCTGTCCCCGCAACTGTACACGCTGACGAACTGCTCATAACCACTATGGCAACTGCCATGGGAAGGGAGCAGGGAGGAGGAAGCGCAAGCCAGTAGACCTGCCATCTATCGTGAAGCGACACTTTCTTCGGGGGTTGAGAGGTGGGAGCGAGCGGGTTTTTTCGCCTTTCCATTCGAAGGGTTTCAACCTGATTGTTTCCTACATACATCCATGGGCGATGTCTCACCGAAGAGGTGGGGCGTCGCTTTTTTTATTCTATGACATCCTAGGAGTAGGAAAGGAGCCAAACAGATGACGATAATTCAAGAAAACAAAAAGGTGAATGACATCCTGGTGCAATTGAAGGAGGAATTCCGTGCGGACCATATCGCAGTTTTGGAAGCGGCGAGTCAAAAGTGGCTGGAACGCCATCCTGATGGCAGCAAGGAGAATTGGACGAAGGCGATGATTTTGGAGGCGCTCAGCTATATTGACGAAGCTTCCACGCATTGGACATTTGTCGCGTCCCGTATTTACCTGGACTCAGTTTATGAACAGCAGCGCGTCATCCGCGGAGCAGAGGTATACGCAAATTTTGCTGGTCATGTGGAACGGCTCGTCCGCCAAGGATTGTATACGCCAGAACTACTGGAAAGCTATTCAACGCAAGAGTTGACAACCATTGGAACATTCATCGAGCCCGAGCGGGACAAGCTGCTTACATATATAGGACTGAAGACGTTAATGGATCGCTATGCGGCTGTTGATTTCAATAAAAAACCAGTGGAGCTTCCACAGGAACGCTGGCTCGTCATCGCGATGACGCTCATGCAAAAGGAGACGGACAATCGTCTCGGCAAAATCGCAGAGGCATACTGGGCAATGAGCAATCTGTATATGACCGTCGCAACGCCGACGCTTGCGAATGCAGGCAAGCCGCATGGACAACTATCCAGCTGTTTCATCGACACAGTGGATGATTCGCTGCAAGGGATTTATGACAGCAATACCGATATTGCAAATCTATCAAAATATGGAGGCGGCATTGGAGTTTACATGGGCAAGGTGCGCTCGCGCGGTTCTTCCATCAGAGGGTTTAAAGGAGCGTCAAGTGGAGTCCTTCCTTGGATCAAACAACTGAACAATACAGCTGTGAGCGTCGATCAACTCGGACAGCGCCAAGGCGCCATTGCAGTGTATCTCGATGTATGGCATAAGGACATCTTCACGTTTCTGGATTTGAAGCTGAACAACGGGGATGACAGATTGCGCGCGCATGATATTTTCACAGGCGTCTGCCTGCCGGATATTTTCATGGAGCAGGTCGAAGCACGAGCCGACTGGCATTTATTTGACCCGCATGAAGTCCGGACGGTAATGGGCTATTCTCTGGAAGATTTCTATGATGAGACAAAAGGAACTGGATCGTTCCGTGAAAAGTACGAGGAATGCGCAAACCATCCACAATTGACGAAAGAAACGGTACCTGCAATCGAAGTGATGAAGCGCATTATGCGCAGCCAGCTTGAAACGGGTACACCGTTCATGTTCTATCGGGATGAAGTGAACCGGATGAACCCGAATAAGCATGAGGGCATGGTGTATTCGAGTAATTTATGTTCAGAAATCATGCAAAATCAGAGCGCGACGCAGTTCGAATCGGTCACGCTCGAAGACGATATTGTCGTCACACGTTCCAAGCCGGGTGATTTCGTTGTCTGCAACTTATCTTCCATCAATTTGGGACGGGCAGTGCCGGCAGGAGTATTAGAACGGCTCCTTACGATTCAAGTGCGCATGCTCGATAACGTCATCGATTTGAATAAAATCCCGGTTGTCCAAGCACAACGGACAAACTCACGCTACCGCGGAATTGGGCTTGGCACATTCGGTTGGCATCATTTATTGGCCCTGAAAGGAATTCAATGGGAGTCAGAAGAAGCAGTTCGTTACGCGGATGAACTCTATGAGCAAATCGCCTTCCTGACGATCAAGTCCTCAATGGAGCTGGCAAAGGAAAAAGGGGCATATCCGTTATTCGAAGGCTCTGATTGGCAAACAGGTGCTTATTTTGAGCATCGGAGATATGATTCCAAAGCATGGCGGGAATTGCGTTTCGATGTTCAGGCAAACGGCATCCGCAACGGCTACCTCATGGCGGTGGCACCAAACAGTTCGACATCGGTCATTGCGGGTTCTACGGCATCCATCGATCCAGTCTTCAAACCGTTCTATCATGAGGAGAAGAAAGATTACAAGCTGCCGGTTGTTGCGCCGGATCTTGACCATAACACATACAATGTGTATCGCCGATCGGCCTATATCGTTGACCAGCGTTGGTCAATCAAACAAAACGCAGCCCGTCAGAAGCATGTCGATCAATCGATTTCATTCAATATTTACGTACCAAATAATATTCGTGCGTCCGTCCTGCTCGATCTACACCTGCAAGCGTGGAAGTCCGGCATGAAGACAACATACTATACGAGATCCACCGCATCGGATATCGAGGAGTGCGAATGGTGTCATTCTTGATTGCCTATGCATCCTGGAGCGGCAATACCGAAGAAGTGGCGGAAATGGTGCGGGATGAACTGAATAGGACCGGAATTGAAACGACGATGTACAGGATCGGTTTTGGCTCCGTTCCTGATCCGGGACAGTATGATGCCATGCTGCTTGGTTCCTTTACATGGGATAAAGGCGCTACGCCTGAGGAAGTGAAGGATTTCGTAGCAGCAATCGGCTACAAACCGGAGCCTGTCTACGTTTTCGGAACGGGAGACACACAATTTGGCGGGGACGATTTGTTTTGTCATGCAGCCGTCAAGCTCACGCGGTTCTATGCATCGGGCTGCCCGCCTCTTAAAATCGAACAAAGTCCGCGTGGCATTCAAGAAATGAAAGTCATCGAATGGACGAAAGGAGTCTATCAACATTGGTTACACTTACACGAGTTAAAGTGCTGAATCCAGCAAATCCAAACAAAGCGACAGCAATTTTTGGAGGAAAGGCGAGTGGCATCCTGAATTGGAATGACCTCGCACACCCTCATTTCTATACACTTCGACAACGGATTCGCTCGTTATTCTGGACGGCAAACGAAGTCGATATGACGCAAGACGTCAAGCAGTTCCCGAACTTGTCCAAGACGGAGCAGGATGCCTTCCTGAAAATTATCGGCCTGCTTGCGACTCTTGATGGACCACAGACCGTCATCGCAATGAAAATCGCCGATTTCACGACAGATCCTGCGGTGAAATCCATTATGGCTACGATTGCGGATCAGGAAAGTGAACATAATCACAGCTATGCCTATG
Source organism: Sporosarcina luteola (assembly GCA_014204635.1). GTDB lineage: Bacteria > Bacillota > Bacilli > Bacillales_A > Planococcaceae > Sporosarcina > Sporosarcina luteola_A. The sequence continues at coordinate 192,407 of JACHLS010000001.1, forward strand.
TACTCTCTTCCGTGACGACGCTCGACAAGCAGAACGCCTCATTTGAAATGGGCCGCACGGATGAAGTACTCATGAAGCGGAACGAACGGATTGTCGAGATATACAATGAGTTCGCTGAAAACCCGACAATTGAGACCGTGCTGAAAGCAATGGTTTATACGACGCTGCTCGAAGGCCTGTTCTTCTACAGCGGCTTCGCGTTCTTCTACAATTTGGCGCGCCACCAGAAAATGGTTGGCACCTCAACAATGATTTCATATATTAACCGCGATGAACTGCAGCATGGCAAGGCGATCAGCGACATTTTCCGTGCAGCGCTTGCGGAAAATCCGGAGTACAACACCGAGGAATTCACGGAATGGATTTATGACCAATTCCGCCACTCTGTTGAGCAGGAAATCGTTTGGAGCCGCTATGTTCTCGGAGAGATCGATGGCATTGATTTGGACGAAATGGCGGGCTACGTTAAATACCGGGCCAACAAAATGCTCCGCATGCTCGGACTAAGTGAAATCTACCCTGAATTCACGGAAAATCCGATGAAGTGGATACGCGCTTACGTTGACAACTTTGACGACACGAAAACGGACTTCTTCGAGCAGACATCCCGGCAATACGTGAAAACGAGCGATTTAAACGGGTTTGATGATTTGTAAGAGCTAATAAGCATGCATGGCTATAACGCTATGCATGTTTTTTTATGCAAGAAAATTAATTGTGTCTGCTAATTTCCTCATGGTTCCTTCCGAACGATCAAGATCTGAAAAGATTGCTATATCCCCATCCTCGTCACTTCAGGCAATAAGTTATGTGAATTTCAAATGCAAAATGAATTAGGCATAAGACCTAAATTAGTAGCTCTTGTGCTTATAATGATAGTTATCGAATATTTGCGAACATTAAATGTACCAAAAAGATTTAGGTCTATATTTCCGAGTTAGGTGGCATTCTGCTTTTATTATGAAAAAATGATATGGAGGAAATGTTCGTCCTGCTTTTTTAAAAAGAAATAAAATTTAAGCCAAATCGCTTGCTGGATTGTCTAATGAATAAAGAGGAGTGAGTTCCATTATTCATTTAGTGAAGAAAGCACAAAAAGGAAATGAAAAAGCCTTTTTGAAAATTTTTCAAATGTATGAAGCAGATATTTATAGAATGGCTTTTGTTTATATGAAAAATGAACAGGATGCTTTAGATATTGTACAAGAAACAGCTTATAAAGCGTTCGATAAAATTGAAACTTTAAAGGAGCCTGCTTATTTTAAAACCTGGCTTGTTAAAATTGCCATCAGCAGCTCGCTTAATCGATTGAAACAGCTACAAAGAATTATTCCTATGCAAGTTGACCAACTGGTAGAGCTGCCAACAATTAAGACCGATGCTGCACTATCGCTACTACTTAAACAATTAATAAATGAGTTAACTACTGAAGAAAAAGGGATTGTCCTCTTGAAGTTTTATGAAGACTATACCTTTAAAGAGATTGCGGATACACTACAAATGCCCTTAGGGAGTGTGAAATCAACTTTATATCGCGCACATAAGAAGCTGCGTTATCAAATGGAGGAGGTAGATTTTTATGGATAACATTAAAGATACCGTAAAGTCAATTCCGTTGCCGGAGGGTTTACATAAGCGAGCAAAAATGGGTGTTGCACAGGTGAAGAAAAATAGAAAGAATAGATGGATCTATCCAGCTGCCGCTTCTGTTTTTCTAGCTAGTTCGATAAGTGTGGGGGCCACGATGAATGAAGGTATAAATAATTTAGTGTCGATAGTTAGTCCTGAGCTTGCCATACTTCTTCAGCCGATAAATAGGATAGCTGAGGATGAAGGAGTCAAAATGGAAGTTATCGCAGCGATGCAAGATGAAGACATGGCGGTTATCTATGTAACGATGCAAGGTATAGATGGCAACCCAATCGATGAGACACTCGATGTTTATGATTTTTCGATTTCAAAAGGTCGATCATTTACAAATCAAACCGTTCACTATGACAAAGAAACAAATACGGCAACAGTACGCTTTCTATCATTTGGTGGAGATAGTGCAAATAAGTTAAAACTTAACATTAGAACATTATTAACTAATAAAGAAATTTTTGAAGATGTGGCTATCCCGGTTGATTTAACTGAAATTCCACAACAACAAGTAGTAGAATTACCTGAGGATACAATTAGAGGAGCTGGAGGACCAGGGGGAGGAATTGATACTCCTAATATGGTTTTAGCAGCAGGGAACTTAAATATCCAGACACCTTATTATGACAAAATGAAAATAACCAATGTAGGCATTCAAGATGACAGATTGTATATTCAAACGGAATGGACAGCGAATGATGCGATTGATCATGCACAGTTCTTTTTAGTTAATGCAAAGGGCGAAAAGATAAAGTCAACGAAAGGTATTTCCTATGGAAGAGATGAAACCGGTGCACCCGTCTATAACTATAATTATGAAGAGATTATTTTTGACGTGAAAGATTTGAACTTAGCTGATTATCAATTGCAATCAAAAATTTATTCTTACGGTGATCAAGTAAACGGAAAATGGGAAGCGACGTTCAAGCTAAATGAAATGAAAGGCAGATCCATCCCTTTTACGGAGGACTTTGCAGGTTGGAAAGCAGAAAAAGTAATCGTCTCCCCACTTGGTTTAACTATTTTAGGTAAAGGGGCACCGAATAAGTTAGAGGACATGACAACAACCATATCCATGGATGATGGCACTCTTATTGAAATGACAAGTGTTGTATCTCATTCAGAAAATAATCACGTCAAAATGAAATGGACAGCAGATAAACCTTTAGAAACAGAACACATAAAAGTCATATATATAAATGGAATCGAAGTCAATCTATAATAATGGGTTACATCGATACTTTATTTAAACGGCGCATACATGCCTATCCTGTATGCGTCTTTCTGCGCTTCGCGTAGCTTTTGCTTAATCGATGTAAGTTCCTGACATGCATAACCAGAGGGAATTGACAGAAGGCGATGGCCCGCACATCCGAAACTGGGAGGGGGACATATATTCATTTATGCACCTGCGTTGCAGACCCTAAATTAACTCGACAAGATAATGTTCAAATTGAAAACCGTTCATTTTATCCATATCATATACTTGATCTTCTAAGCTTTTTGTGACTTTCCATATTGCTTAGTGCAAGGACAACAAAGTATACCCTGTTGGCATAAACAACATTAATAAAAATCGCTAACGGTTTTGATATTACTTTGTCTGAGTCTGTTAACGTCGAAATATGTGGCGATTAATAGTTTTAAAGGGGAAACAAAGTCCTACGGGTGTTTATAGGAAAAGCATAAAATGAGGTATATGTGAAAATTAAAAAACACTTGCACTTGCACATTTAATTGCAAGTGTAAGTGTTTTAATCATCCACATATTCGAGACGTCCGTTTAATATATCTGATAAAATTCGACCTTGCTCCTATATGGTATTTATTGTATATTGTAAATTGAACTTCTAAATCACTGGAGGTGTAGTTTTTATGAAAGAAGACCATTATCATATTGTCGTTCATATCGTCAATGTGATCGTACTGGGATTCATCTGTCTTTTTTGGCTTTACCCTAGTGTTAGCGCACCCGAAGAGGATCCCAACGTTAAGTTGCTTCAATTCGGTTTATTTGGTTTTATGATCGTCTCTTGGGCAGTTAATTATTGGCTACAATATAGAGCCAAGAAGAAAAAATGGTATCTGCCATTAGCCGGAACCATCCTTTACGTTGCCTTCCTTTCGTTATTTTTACTGCTTATTTTTCCATTCATAAACAGCTTATTTTTTTCTTAAATAAAACAAAATTGATTCAAATGCGTCAAATCTGATCCTGGCACGGATTGTAGAATCTCCACCCCCTTCTACGATACCCCCCTAAAATAATCCAATTTATAATCTCTTTACAACAAACGCATTTACAAAGAGCACCGGCCCATCTCTACATGAGATAAGCCGGTAATACTATTCGTTGCTGATCACCCCATAACCGATTACACGGTCTACTAGAACGTGATTAGTGCATATATTAATCTCAATTTTTGTTAAACTGTTAAAATAGTTGCACGATTCCTTTTGCTTCTGGACTTATAGTGATACGATAAGTATGGAAGGGTTTACCATTATTTTTTGAAAGTAGGAATGGAATGATATATGAAGCGGATGCCGCGGTAAGAGAGAAGTTAGTAGCTATGTTTGAAGGGTTTGAAAGCACTATTGTTCTGTCATACCTTCAGGGTCATATGGGTACAGCATGGGTGGATAATCTGGAAAACCCGACAGTTGCCCAAATCACAGTGGGGATTTTTGTTTTTTATGCTGGCGATTCAACTAAAAAGGAAGCTGAAGAATTGTTATGGAATCTTCCAGAATTCACCCTGGCAATCGTTGATTCTGCTGAATGGAAAAAACGAATAGAAAGTGTCCATCATGGTGCTATAGAGAAATTCCAACGGTACAGATTTGAAAAAAATATTGAGCATTTCAGTAGAGAGCATTTACTAAACGTATTGTCCTCTTTGCCAGATGGTTTTGAGATAAAGAATGTAAATAAAGTGATAGCGAGTGAACCGTCTTTTCAGCAGTTATCAGAGGACTTTGTGAGTCAGTTCAACACTTTGGATGATTTTATTGAAAGAGGGATAGGATATGCGATTTTGCACGATGGACTAGTTGTTTCCGCAGGGACCTCTTTTAGCATATATGATGAGGGTATAGAGATTGAAATTGCCACAGATCCTCAATATAGAAGAAAAGGATTAGCTGCCATAACAGCCTCTGCCCTCATTTTACATTGTCTAGAATGCGGGAAGTATCCTAGTTGGGATGGGGCCAATCCTGAATCGGTAAAATTAGCGAAGAAGTTGGGTTATGTTTTCAAAGAACCGTATGATACTTATTTTATTAATCGAATGAAATAGATTTGGAGTAACTACATAAAATTCAAGGGAAAGCGCATATATACAATCCATGTGTGCGCTTTTCATTGACATAGCAGTCACATTCAAGATATAGTAATTTTTGATTAACAAGTCAGTCAATGAGGAAGGGGAATAGGAATGCCGAAGACAGAACAGCAAAATCAGGAATTGCGGGATGCAAGAAAGGAACAACTATTACGTGTGGCGGCTTCCATTTTTGCAAGGAGAGGAATGGCGGGTACTAAAATTAGCGACATTGCCAAAGAGGCAAAATTAAGTCACGGGCTTGTTTACCACTATTTTTCTTCCAAAGAAGAAATCTTCGTCGAACTGGTACGAAACGCCGCGGCATCTTCCATCGAAGTGATTCACTTGGCGAATGCGCAGCCAGGCAAGGCCTCAGAAAAGATGTTCTGGATGACGAATCAAATACTGCAGAGTTTAGAAGGGGAGAGTAGATTACTATATTTGCTCATGATGCAGGCCAGTACATCCGAAGCAGTGCCTGTTGAAGTAAAAGATATCTTGAAAGAGCATTCCCCTGTTATGCAAACAATTCCTTTAATTATGGAGGCACAAGCGGAAGGGAATTTTCAGAAAGAAGATCCAATTATGTTGGCAACTACTTATTATGCGCTCATACAAGGGCTTGCAATGAACAAAATTCAGTGGGAAGACTGTCCGTTGCCGGATGCCGCTACCATTTTGAAGGTCATGCGATAGGGGGGCAGGGAATTGAATAGACGAGGGATGTTTATTATATGGTCACCACCACTTATCATTTTGATCGGGTTCACAACAGCCAAACTGTTCACTCCGGTCATCCAGGAGTGGGCATGGATTCCCCTGGCGCTTGTCTACTGGTTAGGAATGGGCATCTGTATTGGAGCCGGAAAGGGAGATAAACGGTTGGCCGATTGGATTCGCAAACCGTTGCCAACGAAGTTGACAATCGTTGGTATGCTGTTCGGGATGTTTCCCTTGTCAGTATTACTTACTAATTTTCATCTGTTCGATTCGATTGAACTTGTGATCCTATGGATTGCGTTTGCACTCATCAATCCATGGTTCGAGGAGTATTATTGGCGGGGAATTCTACTTGATAGTACGCTAAAAGTCATGCCGAAATGGCTGGGCATCGGGTATTCAACCATCTTTTTCGTGGCAAGCCACCCGCTTATGTGGGGCGTGTTTTCTATTGCGAATCGCAGTTCCCATGTGGTTATCTTCCTATCTATCATAGGGATCGTTTGGTCTCTCATGTATCTTCGTTCCAAGAGCTTGCGGTGGGTGATCGTATCCCATTGCATCGTCGATATCGGGATTATTACGGTCCTGGTCTTTTTGAATATCTATATTCCGCCAATCGGTTAAATAACTGAAACGTATCTTACATAAATAAAATCGGGAGTTTTTGGAGGGAGAATCAATGAAAGAAGTACGAGGAAGATTAGAAGCATATATTACTAAATATCTAGAAATGTGGGATTTCTATGGAGTCATTCAAGTGAAGCAAAGAGGGGAGGTATTATTTGAAAACGCATATGGATATGCCAGTATCGAATTTGGTGTGAAAAATGATAGTAATACGCGCTTTTCACTCGCTTCTGTGTCCAAACAGTTTACCGCCTTTGCTATTATGCTTCTTTCTGAAAAGCAAAAGCTAGACATTGATAAAACTGCAAATTTATATCTCCCTGCCAATCTGAAAATTAACAAGCCGATCACTATTCATCATTTACTAACACATACTTCCGGTTTGTATAATTTCACAAACTTCGAAGATGACTTTTTTGCCGGATACAACAGAATGGATTATTCCCGGGACGATTTCTTTCAGCGTTTTATTAATAAACAGCCTGTCAAGCCGCCAGGAACGGTTTTTGATTACAACAACTCGAACTATAATGTGTTGGCATGGATCATTGAACATGTTTCAGGCGAAACATACGCAGATTTTTTGAGAAACCACATCTTCTTGCCTTTGGATATGAAAAATAGCGATGTAGATGATGGTTGCAAGACGATAAAAAACAGAGCATGTAATTATGTAAATGATTTTGATGAAATCATTACATCGCCGTATTATAACGAGAAATTTAGTATTGGGGCAGGAGCGGTCATTTCAAATCTCGAGGATTTATACAAATGGTATACCTGTTTGCGAGATCGGAAACTCTTGTCGGAAGAAGGCTATACTAGATTTTTTAAAGAGAATCAAAATAAGTACTGTTATGGGTTAGAGTATAACCGTGTTAACGGCACAGATAGCTATAACCATGGAGGCGATCACCTGGGAGTCTGTACGTATATGGAGGATTTTTTTGATGAGGATATTTGCGTCATCATTCTATCTAATAACGAAGCGATCAACCAGTACCGATTGGGCAATGCAATTGCCGATATTCTGCACCATGTTGACGTGGAAATGCCTGCAAAACATGAAGAGCTTCCCCAAAGTGAAAGGAAGCTGCAAACGTATTGCGGCAAATACTTAAAGAATAAAATCGAAGTAGAATACCATCATGGCAAGTTATATTTCACGAGATTCTCCGGGAATCTTCATATTGAACTGTATCCAGTAGGGGAAGGGGAATTTGTTCGGCGTTATTCTGATCAGATGTCTCCATACAGCATTGTGGAAAATGAAGACGGCAATATGATGTTTTTCGGATACGAGAAAACCTGTTAGCTAGACGTACCGGAGAGCAATCTGCACAATCAGTCCAATTTCTTAAAGTCGCGATTGAGAAATTGGACTTTGTTACTCTCCAAATTGCCCAGTCTCTAGTTTTGGCCCAATAATCGAGCACTCGCGTCCCCTTCATCGCCCTCCAGCCGCTTCTCAAATGTTGTTCTCCAGTTGACGGACAGCTCGCTCACTTCCAAGATTCTTTGAATACCTTCCCAGTCTTTTTTATCATGATGCATAAGTCGATTTGCTTCCGCAACGGATATGGCTTTTTCGTGAGAATGAAGTCGCATTAAATGATCAGAAGGGGAGACCATTCCCTCTTGCAGAACTCGAAAATAAAACCCTGTAAATCCCGAGTTTTGAACGAGTAGCGGCATATCTTTTCGCTCGTAGAGCAACGCCAATTTGAAACAGGGCTGGCGAGGCTGGCTCACTTCCACAATGGCTTCTCCCAGTTGAAACGAATCCCCAATGCAAACCTCCTTCTCTGTTAAGCCGTGCAAGGTTAGATTTTCACCAAACGCTCCGTAAGGAAGAGTCCTGCCCAATTGTGTTTCCCAGTAGGAATAATGCTCGAATGGGTAAGCGCACACCGCTTTATCGATACCGCCATGATGGACCAAATCACCTTGCCCATCTCCCTCGAAATTCAAGGCAGTTAATAAAACAGGTACACTGATCGATTTTTTTCGAATCCCTGTTGTCACTCGTTTAGTTCCAAATGAAAGTTCACTTGGCTTTCCGACGTTCAATGAACGGACTGCCACTGCCTTCATTGCTGACACCTCATTTCGTTTGTTGAGACATGAAATCTTTATCACTTCAAGTATAATCGATGTAGGGGGGATGGAGATGGAATTGAGGCAACTGGAATATTTCATAGCGGTATGTGAGGAGCTCCACTTTACTCGGGCAGCTGAAAAACTCGGTATGACACAACCTTCGTTAAGTCAGCAGATCGGCTTGCTGGAACACGAAATGGGCATGAAATTATTTGATCGGATCGGCAGGCGGATTGCCATCGCTGAACCGGGAATCATCCTGTTGGAGCATGCATACCGCGTGTTCCATGAAATAGAGCAAGCGAAGGCAGCCATTAGCGAGCTGCATGGGTTGGAGAGAGGTTCATTGAAGGTGGGAGCTTTGCTCACCGCCGTCAATACGATATTGCCCCCGACCCTCATTGATTTTCACCGAAAGTATCCGAGTATTGAAATCGCCGTCTCAGGCATGCGGACGGATGATATTAAGGCAGCTCTCCTCCATAATGCCATTGACATCGGTGTCGTTTATTTACCGGTCGAACACCCGGATCTCGAAACGATTCCGTTATGGAAAGAGGAACTGGTGCTTGCCATGTCTATCCACCATCCACTCGCCGGACAGCCCGCCGTTCCATTGGCGGTGCTCAATCAAACGGCGGCCATATTACTGCCGCCAACGTACTTTCTTCGTCAATATGTAGATAAACTTTGCCAAAAGGAAGGATTCCTGCCTGATCCGGCAATTGAACTGACAACACTTGAATCCATCCTTATGATGGTCAAACGGGGAGTAGGTGTGACCATTTTGGCAAAATCCTATCTTCATTCTCTCCAACAGTCTGATCTTTGTATTGCTCAAATCGATCATCCTGCAATGGAAATGGAAATCGGCATCGTGTATCGGAGAAATAAACACCTCTGCTCGGCAAGCAGGGAGTTCATCGACATGCTGAAACAAAGCAAGGAAAATTGAGGCGTCACTAGGACGCCTCTCTGTCATCCCTTCACGTCTTCCAAGCTCGCGCCATAATTAATGTGATAAACATTGTCATCGATTACCAATGCAGGAACCGACTTGACACCAGCCTTTTCCGCTTCGGCAATCCGTTCCCGGTCGGTACCTAAATGTACGATTTCGGGCTCGATTTTCGATGAATCGAGATAAGTGACCAATACTTGTTCCGCATCAAGACAAACCGGGCAACCAGCATGATAGAAAACCGCCTTTGACATTATGAACCACTCCTCATCCTATTGATGCAGCGCTGCTAGCTTTATTATAGGATCAGCAGAGAGGGGGGAACAATAGCAAATCTCCTATCTTAACGATAGGAGAAACCTATGGCTGAAGTATATAGTTTTTTCATTCCCATTATAGTCTGTCATTGATAGAAAAGTTTTTTTGCATCTCTGCATGAGAAGAGGAGATACCAGATATCAAGCAGCTCCAATACTTGATAGCAAACCGGGGACATGTCCTGTTTTGCGAATTAAGACAGGCAGGGTGAACCTGAGCGCGAGCAAGACAATGCTGAGCAGGTACCGACAGACCGTGCCTCCAGAACAAGAATCCAGAACAGGGCCGCCGAGCATCCGCTGGCGGCCTCTATTTGCCTCCTTTAACTGAAAAATGTCTTATAAATCACAATCAACGCAATGCCTGCCAAGAATCCGATCAGTATTCGTCCAAATTGTTTCATGCTCATTTCTCCTTTTGGTTGTTAATCGACCATCCGTTTTCGATAAATCACCACTGCAGTAGCAAACGATGCAACAGCCCATGCTGCAATTATTGCCAGGTGCAACCATATATCGCCAAATCCGATTCCTGCTTCTACTTTTGCAGCTATTTCAAGCAATTGAATGTTTGGCAAATACGTCGCTGCTTTTAGAATAGGATATTGTTCAACCAATGCTATAATCATTGTTCCGAATGAAAAGATGATCATAACGGGCAATACAAGGACGGAGGCTTCCATAACTGACTTGGCATAGAGGCCGAGTAATGTTCCGAGTCCAAGGTAAAAGAATGTGGAAAGGATAATGGCGACAGCAATGATAGCGATGTTCGCCGGGTTGTATCCTGCCAAAACGATACTTAAAAGAATGGTGACAATCGTTAAGACAAAGGAGAGCAAGGTTTTCCCCGTTAAAATTTCGGTGGTAGTGGCTGGAGATAGCATTAAGCCCCGTAATGTGTTCTTTTCCTTTTCCTCAGCAATGAGACAACTTTGCACATAAGAGGCAACCATCCCAAAAGCCATATTAATAATCATATAATAGGATTCAATCGATGCGGCTCCCATTCGTCCAATAAACGCTGCAAGTATAGGAGGTAAGAAAATTACCATTGATACTGCTAAATTCCGTGAAAAATCCTTATAATCTTTCATAAAAATCGCGTTGATTCGTTTCCAAGAAAATGTCATGCCAATTTCCTCCCTGTCACTTGTACAAAAATGTCGCCGAGTGTCGGCTCGTTCGAGTGGATCGTTTCCACTTGATTGGACTGCATATAGTCATAAAGCTGCTGCGCTCCTTCAGCTCCGGCAGGAAGGACGATCTTTTCTTCATTTTTCAACTCGACTGTAATGGTCGAATCCGAATATTTTTTCTTCAATTTGTTCGGTGTATCGAGCAATTGAATCCGTCCTTTATTTAAGAAAGCAATGCGATCGCAGAGCGTGTCCGCTTCTTGCATGTCATGGGTTGTCAAGAATATCGTTGTTCCTTTTTTATTCAGTGCACGCAGCCCTTCGTATATATGAAGCGTGTTCACCGGGTCAAGAGCTGATGTCGGCTCATCGAGGAATAACAGCTCGGGTTCATGCAATAGGGCGCGGGCGAGTGTAACACGCTGTGTCATTCCTTTTGATAAGGTAGAGATCCGTTTCTTCTGGTCTTCCTGTAAATTGACAGCGGCGAGCACTTCATCAATTTTTGTATAAGAGACGTCGTAGAGATCACAATATAGTTTCAAATTATCATAGATGGAAAGTCTGACATACAGACCGCTGTTATCTGTCAAAACACCAAACCGTTTACGGTAAGACGATTGTTTTAATTTTTCGACAGATTCTCCGAAAACGAATGCTTCACCATTTGTTGGCAACAGTTGTCCCGTCAATATTTTAATGGTCGTTGTTTTCCCTGAGCCGCTTGGGCCGAGAAATCCGAAAACTTCGCCTCGTTTTACTTGAAAATCAACACTTTCGAGTGCAGTTTGATTTGCGAAGATTTTTTCGAGGTTTTTCACTTCGATAATGTTTTCCATGTTCATCCTCCTAGGAGCAAGTAATTCATTTCGTGTTTGCATCCCTAGATTACTAGGAAACGAAGAAGCGAGCAGTATATTTCCGGTGAAAAGAGCAGCCGGACCAGTCAATGGAGCAATAGAACTGTGAATGGAGATGCAATTTCGCTGTTGCTAAGTAACAAACACTATTAAACTTCCGGTTTAAATGACTGCTATAGACAGAACACGGCAAGAAATGGCTGGAAAAGCGAAAAAAGCCGAATTATTTCCGGGGAAATAATCGGTTTTTCTACATTACTTAAGCCCGAGCATCTCTTTTAACTCGACCATTTTCGATTTGGATAAAGGGATTGTCGATTTGGAGAGATCCTCTAATACGAGACTGTAACTATTTCGAGTCCATGTGACCACTTCTCGGACTTTCTGCAAATTAACGATATAGGAGCGGTGACATCGGAAGAAGCCAAACGGCAATAACCGCTCTTCCAGCTCTGTCAAAGTAAAGACACAAGGGAAGGATTCTCCCTTTATATGTAAAAAGGTTTGACCTTCATTACTTTCAATATAATCAATCTCCGGTGGATTGAAAAGAACAATCTTGTCATTCACCTTTGTTGGGATCTTTTCGAAACGGACGGGTTGTGTGCTTTCGACCATGCCGATTGGGTCAGATGCTTCGTCTCGCTCATCCTCTGTTTTCATCTGAATGGACTGTAACCCGTTAGCATCTAATCGAAAGACAGTATCTGCCGAAGTCACCGCACTTTCCAAATTTCCGGTCAAGATGAAAATCACTTTTTCGTCTGCGCTAAGGTGTTGCAGGATGGACAAATAAATTCGTTTTGATTCCAAATCCATATTTTGATCGGGTTCCTCCAATACAAAGATGGAAGGATTTTGAATAAGTAAACAAGCAAATTGCACTCGTTTTTGCTCAGAAAATGATAGCTGCTTAATCCTGATTGCACGTTTCGCATCCAGCTGCGCCAGTCGTAGCATATCATCAATAGATACCTCGGAGTGGTGCAGTTTTTTCGTGAAGCGCAACATTTCTAGAACTGAAAGGCGTTCATACAGGCTGTGATGTAAAAAGAAAAATCCTGGACAGTTTGTTTGTTTAAAGCTTCCGTCAAGACGAATTTCCCCATGGGAAAGAGAGCTTTTGCCTAACAATAGGTGAATCAGTTGCTCGCGCACATTAACGCTGGAATATACAGCGACTACTTGTCCTTTGTTTACAGTTAAATTAAATGAAGGGAAAATCAAGGAATCATGAATGCGCTTTTCCGCATTTATAAACTCAAGTGTCATCAAGGTGCCTCATTTCATTTCATTCTCATATAGAGAGTATACCAGTAATTCTGATAGACTCGAATAGTGAAAGAGAAGATTATGACCAAGCGGGTTAGGATGGGGAAGGTTGCATTAAACATCTGAAATACTTTATCCAAGGTCAGGTAGAAGAAGACAGCTGAAAATGCGATTGGAAACATTTCATAGGAACTAGACGTTCCTATTATAGAGAACATCATAAAAATGCCAATTAGTTTTTGTAGGGAGATATGACGAAATGGATGAACTGACAACGCAATACATGGGCGGTTTACAGATATTGGGAATGAATTAAAGCGCTTCTCCATGGTATACAAATTTGCACTGGACGAGATGAATACAAAAATCAATATATTGAAGGAAGAGTTTCTTCACATTCATGACTATAATCCAATTGAACATTGCAGCTCCCGATTAAAATCGCCAGAGAGCATTTTGAAAAAAGTGCATCGAAAAAGAATCGGATTTTCATTGGAAGCCATCAAAAACAATATTAAAGACATTGCCGGAATCCGAATCACTTGTCCATTTGTTTCCGATGTGTTTAAAATCGGTGAAATGATTGGGAACCAGAAAGATGTAGAAATGGTTGAAGTGAAGGATTATATAACTAATCCTAAGCCGAACGGGTACCAAAGTCTTCATCTTATCGTGAAAATACCTGTGTTCATGTCGGACCGGGTCGAAGACGTTTTTGTAGAACTGCAGATCCGCACCATTGCTATGGACTTTTGGGCCAGCTTGGAACACCGGATCTTCTACAAGTATGACAAGGAGATACCAGAGCGAATCAAACATGATTTGAAAGAGGCAGCGCTCGCGGCTTCGGCATTAGACGCCAAGATGGAGAATATCAACAAGGAAGTTGTCTTGATTAAAAAAAGAAACCATGAATATGATATGGCGATATTCGAGAATACGCTGAATATCCCGCAGCCGATTATTGAAATGCTGTTCAAGGATGTCTTCGAGTCTTCGCTAGCTGAACCGCCGATAACGAGCAAATAAGAAGAGGGTTGGAACCAAATCGGTTCCATCCCTTTTCTTGAACACAGAAAATCATGGACATATGCCAAAACGCAATGATAACCGCCAAATGACAGCAGGGGCGTGCCACATCTGCATGTCTCCATGCCAAATCGAGCATGGAATCGCCAAATCGGCATGCTTATGTGCCAAAAGAAACCTTGGAGCGCCAAATCCTCATGTCTTCGTGCCAAAATAAGCATTAGAGTGCCAAATCGCATGCTTATGTGCCAAAATAAACCATGGTGTGCCAAATCCTCATGCATTCATGCCAAAAAGAGACCTTAGAGTACCAGATCGGCATGCATACGTGCCGAAATATGCGCTAAAGTGCAAAATCCTGTCTCCTCCCCGTCAAAAAAACACACGGATCGTACCTCTTAAATTTCTTTTCTCTTAAAATAGAACAATCCTGCCAAGAAAAAGACAACAAAGCCTCCAATAATGACGATAAACAATGTTGTCGCCGATGTGTTTAGAGCCCCAAAACTCTCACTTGAATCGGGCATCATTAACAGAAAAGGCTGTGCCCATGGATAGTAGGGGCCGAATCGTTCGGAATTGATGATCAATATATTAGGGATCGTGAAAATGACATTGATGGCTAACGGTGCTGCAAAACTTGACCAGGCCACGGAAACAAATAGTTGCAACGCGAGTAATGGCATGCATGCCAGCCATCCGCCTGCGATACTCGAACCGATGACGTCCCATGGAATGTCCCCGGGGAACCCTTTGATCCAGCCAATTACGAGCAAAGCCACGACAAACAACAGCTGGGTCAGGCCAATCAACAGAGCGACCAACAGCATTTTCGCAATATAGATATTTCCCCGGTGGACAGGCATAGTAAGGAGCTGCTTCCAACCACCGCCCGCATGTTCATACCGGCAGACAAAGCTTGCAAACACACCGGTCAAGAGGGGAAGGAAAAGAATCGCGTGGCCAATAGTCATCATGCCAAGTGACGTAACCCATTGCACTCCTTCATATTGCGGCACTTCATTAGACTCCAATAGACCGATAAAAAAGGAAAGCAGCGGACTGACAAAGATTAAAAGCCAAATTGATGATTTTCGCAGTTTATAAAACTCGGATTTAAATAAGGCTGCCACTCATTTCACATCCCTTCGTGAAAAATCAATTAGACTGAGCAAATAAAGGACGAGTCCAGTGGCGACGCCGAATAGGACGGAGTAGACCGGTTCATCCCATTCATTCACAAGCCATGGCCATTTCAGCGGCATCCAGTCGGGAAAACCCGTTCCATATAGAGAAACGATTGTTCCCAAAATGCCTGTCGTCAGAGGAATCGCCTGGTTTTTCATCGAGATGGCAAGCCATGTCTGCAACGCTAAAAAAGGCATAGCGGCCAGGAATGGAAAGAAGCACATTTTCAATAAATAGAACAATGGAATAGCAGTTCCGAACCTGAGGGAAAGCCCTAGAATAATCGTGCCGAAAAACAGCAATAGACAGGACACAAACAGAAGGATGAATGACAGCAACGCTTTTCCGGCGAAAATCTTCATCTTGGAAACCGGCAGGGCAACGAGCTGCTTCCAGGCATTCGTCTGGTGCTCAATGTTTGCAATCATAGACGTGAGAATCGTCAGGCCGATCAGAATGGTCGGCACAGAAAGCATTGTCACCTCTCCAATTAACCCTCTCCATAAATCCTCCTTATATTGGCTGGTCAGCCAGTCATACCGCAGTCCAAAGTTGGCGGCTTGAAGACCAATGACACCAAGAGGACCGAGAATGATGAGGAAGAGAATGAGCTTCCGTTTAATTTTAATAAATTCAGAGAGCATCACTCGTATCATAGAAGACCGCCCTCCTTGCCAGTCAGCTCAAGGAAGATTTCCTCCAATGATTTCTTCTGTTCTTCCACACGATAAATGGAGAAGTCATGCTCCACGAGAGATTTGACGATGGCAGCAACATGATCGTCCGTCCCGTTATCGATATAAATATTGTTTTGGACCAAGTCGGTCGTGAAACCGTTCGATAACAAAGTTTTCCAAGCAGCTTCCACGTCGTTTACCGTCAATTTGATACTGCTCGATGCCTGTTCCCGAAGCTTATGGATGGAGTCTTGAAAAATAATGCGTCCCTTCGTTATGATCCCGACTTGAGTTGCCATCTGATCGATTTCCGACAGCAAATGACTGGATACAACAATCGTAATCCCGTGTTCCTTCGGCATGCTTTTTATCAGCTCACGCATTTCCAAGATGCCGGACGGATCCAGACCGTTTGTTGGTTCATCCAATATAAGCAGTTCCGGATTGCCGAGCAGGGCGGTGGCGATTCCGAGGCGTTGCTTCATTCCCAAGGAAAAGCCTTTGACCGGGCGCTTGGCGTCTTTTGTCAGCCGGACGATGGAAAGGACTTCGTCAATCCGTGATTTAGGAACGTCCAGCAACACGCGGACAGCTTCCAAATTTTCGCGTGCTGTTAAATGCCCATAATAGGAAGGGTACTCAACGAGGGAGCCGACTTTCCGAAGGATGGCCAGTTTCTCTTTGCGAATATCTTTCCCAAACATATGGATCGATCCCTTTGAAGGGCGGGCCAGTCCTAACAGCATGCGGATGGTTGTCGTTTTTCCTGCACCATTTGGTCCTAAAAATCCGTAAATTTCTCCTTTTTTCACTTGCATGTCAACATGGTTCACAACACGTGTTGCTCCGAACTTCTTCGTCAGGTTTTTCGTTTCAATAATCAATTCGCTCATATTTATCACCTCAACCATAAGCTTACCGGGGGGAGGTTAAATCAAAGAGGCATGGAAGTTTAAATTCCGTTTAAAAAATACCGGCCACACTTATGTAAAGTGTAGCCGGCACATCGATCAATTTTTATTCTTCCATGCAGTTTCGAATTTTCTTAGGTATCATAACCACCTCGGTTGTCAGATCTTTTGATCCAAAGGCAGGATCAATGCATTCTTCCCAAAAGGCAAGATGTTGTTTGTCAATCCAATGCTCCGATTCTTCCACGTCTTGACCGTCCTCTCCTCGTACGGAATACCAATACAAGTACTCTTCTCCGTTCAACGTCTCGCGGAAAATCGTTTCCACGTACATTTTTTCTCCTTCCAGGGTAATGAGGACCTCATCCATGTTGTCATTAAGAAACGCCAGCCATTCATCTACGCGTTCTGTCTTTCCTTTTTTCACTCGGAATCTCGTTAATTCAATATTCATTTTGATAGCTCCTTTGTTTTTGCCTGATTGTCATTTTCGTTCCATTGGTATCCGTTTGGATGTTCCATTCCAACTTCATTTCTTTCATCATCAAAGACACGATGGAAAGCCCGATGCCGACACCTTGAGAGGACGACTTGGATTTCATTCCGGGACCGTGGTCTTCGAGCATTAGTGTTTCTTCTTGAATTCGAATGGCGATGTATCGTCCATCCGCCGCATGCCGGTGAATATTTTGAAGAAGGTTGTCGAGAATCCGGCTGAACCATTGAGGATCTGCCTGCCAGAAAATTTGTCGATCGGGAATATCCAATTCCATGGTAAACTCCAGATTTTCAAAAATCGGATACCATGTGGCAAATGAAGTGCGGACAAGTCGGACAATATCGATTTTTTCGGGGTAAAACGGGTATTTGCCAGTCGTCAAAAGTGTATAAGAAACGAGATTGTCAATGAGTCCGTCCATATATCTGATTTTTTCATCGAGCAATTTCACCGACTCCATTCCTTTTTCACTCAAGTGTTCTTGGTGCAGCCGGTAGGTGTGACCACGGATGGTCGTCAGCGGTGTCCGCAAGTCATGCGATAAGTTGGCAATCAATTCTTTGCGCAATTCCTCTTCCTCGAGTTGGCGAAGCCGGCCTTCCTCTACTTCTTGGACCATTCGATTGAAAGACAGTTCCAGCCGTCCGATTTCATCCTCCCGCGAGACGGCTACTGGGGAAGGGACCCCGCTTTGATCCGAAATGGCCATCGCTTCTTGCAAATGAAGAAGACGTTTTCGGATACGGTAGAAGAATAAAGTGGAAATTAAGATGAAAACGATAAAAACGGCCAGAAGCGCAATCGGAAAGAGAAAATTATATTGTTCTCTCAATTTATCGCTCGGACTTTCCATGTCGGATCGGGGCAATTGGAATACAATAAAACCATGTTTTCCTTCCGTTCCTAGAAACGCGACAGTCGTAAATGGGTCGGCCGTCATACCCCTATGATCTTTCATGAACTGAATGGCATCAGTTGCCTTCCATTGTTTTCGTACGGGAAGGTTCTCGGGGAAGGTCACACGTGTCATCCCTTTTACATCCACCCAATACAGATTGGCATTGGTATACACCAGTTTCAGTTGATGGAATTTTTCCCGAATCTCTTCTTCTGTAGCCTGTTCGAGGCTTTTCGCCGTGCGATGCCACATTTGCTCCAAATCCGTTCCATTATATAAACGATCGTCGGAATTCCCTTCGTAAAGCGTGTTGTAAAATACAATGGACAGCCCCGTAACAGAGATAGGCAAGATCATTGTCGCGAATAAAATGATTAAGACGTACTGGGCTAATAAGGAGCGTCGCAATCGTTTCATTGCTTCACCCGATACCCAATGCCGCGAATCGTTTCAATGATCCTCGGCTGGCTCGGATCTTGTTCAATTTTCTCCCGCAAATAGCGGATATGGACGTGAAGCGTTTTATCTCCCTCCAGGTAGGGCTCCTGCCAAACCCCCTCATACAGCTGCTCCTTCGTCAAAATCTGGTTCGGGTGGCGTAATAGATAAGTGAAAATCTGATGCTGTTTGGCGGTCAATAAAATTTCCTCGCCTGCAGTGGTCAAAATCCGATTCTCCTTTAAATTGATACGCAAATGATCCAAAGTGATTTCCTCCATCAAATCTCGCCCAGCCCTCCGCAATAACACATCTATCCGCGCCGCCAGCTCATCCGGATGGAACGGCTTGGTCAAATAGTCATCTGCAAACTGAAGACCGGCCAATTTGTCATCAACGGCTGTACGCGCGGACAACAATAAAATCGGGATATCACCTTGCTTCCGCTTTAACCGCTGACCAATTGTAAAGCCATCCAATCCCGGCAGCATGACATCTAAAACGACAAGATCCGCCTCTGGCAAAGCTTCGTCTGCCCCTTCTCCTGACAACAGCCATCGCACGGAAAAACCCCGTGCTTCCAAATCATCTTTCACAAATCTCCCAATCTCCTGATCATCTTCGATATATAAAATGGTTCTCATGACGTTCCCCTCGCAATCTTCTATAGCTCTATCCTAGCTGATTGATTCCCAAAATGTAAATCATGGAAAGGAGAAGTTGGAAGGATAAAGACGATAGGAGGCTGATTTTTAGCATGAAACAAAACGCAAGAAAGTCAATGTAACGGCAAAAAGGACAGGAATCGAATTTACCAGGTGATGGAAGTGAGAAATCAAAACGAGTAGTTACCGATGAAATATGATCGGTTCCTCATACGAAATGATCGGTCATCGCCAGATACGAGCGGTCGAGAGAAGATATGATCAGTTAGACATCAAAACGAGCGGTTACCGGGAATAAATGAGCGGTCCAGCATCAAATATGATCGGTCTCCCGCCAAATACAAGCGGTCAAGAGAAAATATGATCGGTTAGACATCAATACGAGCAGTCGCCAGGAATAAATGATCGGTTCAGCAACAAATATGATCGGTTTCTCAAACGAAATGATTGGTCTGGTTGCAGAAAAGATCGGTTGCTGAAGAGAAGCGATCACTGCTTGCTCACATTAACAAAAAAGACAAGCATACTAATCAGGAAAAGCCCTCTTTTGAAATAGGGTTTTCCCTAATGGGATAGGGGAGTTTTCTACTTTATGATTAGGATACTAGATGGATTTGTCGCGGTTTTGGATAGGAGAGTATTCCCTCATCTCAAAAATTGATTTGATATATAAATGAACTTTTAGGGGTGTTTTGCTCCTAGTATAGGGGGTTCCCTCATATGAACAAGAAAGATTATTCCGTATCATATTGGGTATAGGGAATAAGAATACTTTTAATAGTTTGATATTTTAGTGAAAAAGGAGTGGGATCTGTCGATGAAGAAGTTCGGAATGAATTACTTCAAACCAGTCGAACGGTATTCAGGGAATTGGTCGGTTCTTGAGGAAAAGAACCGGGATTGGGAGAACATGTATCGTCAACGTTGGTCGCATGACAAGGTGGTCCGGACGACGCACGGGGTGAACTGTACAGGTTCTTGCAGTTGGAAAGTGTTTGTGAAGAACGGGATTATTACCTGGGAGAACCAGCAGATTGATTATCCATCTTGCGGTCCAGATATGCCGGAATTTGAACCAAGAGGTTGTCCTCGCGGCGCTTCCTTTTCGTGGTATGAATATAGTCCGCTTCGCGTCAAATATCCATACATACGAGGAAAGTTGTGGCGGCTGTGGAGTGAGGCGCTGGCCGAGCAGAAGGATCCAGTCAAAGCATGGGCGAGCATTGTGGAAGATCCGGAGAAGACGGCCACGTATAAGAAAGCCCGCGGAAAAGGAGGGCATGTCCGGATCCATTGGCGTGATGCGTCGTTGCTCATTTCCGCTCAATTGATCTATACGATTCAAAAATACGGTCCGGATCGAATTGCCGGATTTACACCGATCCCTGCCATGTCGATGGTGAGTTATGCGTCGGGTGCCCGTTTTATCTCCCTTCTCGGTGGGGAAATGCTTAGTTTTTATGACTGGTATGCGGATCTGCCGCCCGCTTCTCCACAAATCTGGGGAGAGCAGACGGACGTTCCCGAATCAAGCGATTGGTTTAATGCAGGCTATCTCATTATGTGGGGTTCCAACGTGCCGCTCACAAGGACGCCGGATGCCCATTTCATGACGGAAGTCCGTTACAAAGGGACAAAGACGGTTTCCGTTGCACCGGACATGGCGGAAAACACGTTCCATGCGGACAATTGGATTGCTCCGCATCCTGGCTCTGATGCGGCATTGGCACAAGCGATGACTCATGTCATTCTCGATGAGTTTTATGAAAAAAGGAAAGAGCCGATGTTCTTGGACTACGCGAAGCAATTTACCGATATGCCTTTCCTTATCACATTAGAGGCACATGAAGAAGGCTACAAAGCAGGTCGATTCCTCCGTGCCAGCGATTTGGGAATGGAGAGCGAGCATGCCGACTGGAAACCGGTCATCTTCGACGAGGCAAAAGGGGAGATCATTGTTCCGAACGGCACAATGGGCCAACGCTGGGAACAAGAGGCCAAATGGAACCTCATCTTGGAAAACGAAGATGGCACACGGGTGGAGCCGGCATTATCCATACTTGCACACGACAGCGAATGGCAGGAAATCAGCTTCCCATTCTTCGATAACCGGGGAAATGGAACATTCAAGCGCTCGATTCCGGCTATGAAAGTCACATGCAGCGACGGTTCAGAGAAATTAGTGGCCACTGTCTATGATGTCATGACGAGTCAATACGGTATTCAACGATCCGGCAGTCAATGGGATGCCAAAGGATACGATGACGCCTCTTCCATTTACACGCCGGCATGGCAAGAGAAGGTAACGAGTGTCAAACCGGAGCTGGTCATACAGATTGCGCGGGAGTTCGCGCAAAATTCATTGGATACAGGAGGCCGTTCCATGATTATCATGGGGGCAGGGATCAACCACTGGTTCAATAGCGATACGATCTACCGAGCCATTCTGAATCTTGTTACGCTGACCGCTTCCCAAGGCGTGAACGGCGGCGGCTGGGCCCATTACGTCGGGCAGGAGAAGTGCCGGCCGATTGAAGGATGGAGTACGATCGCCTTTGCCCGTGATTGGCAAGCACCGCCGCGGCTGCAAAATGCGACATCATTCTTCTACTTTGCGACAGATCAATGGAAGTATGAAGAAGCGGGAGTCCGTTCCTTGCGCTCACCACTTGGGAATGAAACCCGGTATGAACATCCGGCAGATTATAATGTCTTAGCGGCAAGATTAGGTTGGCTGCCGTCCTATCCGCAATTCAATCGGAACAGCCTGCAGTTGACAGAAGAAGCAGCCAAGGCAGGGAAGACGACGACGGAGGAAATTGTGTCTCATACGGTGGAACAGTTGAAGGAAGGGAAGCTGCGTTTTGCGGTTGAAGATCCAGATGCGCCGGAAAACTTCCCGCGTTCCTTGTTTGTCTGGCGTTCCAATCTCGTCTCCAGTTCAGCCAAAGGGCAGGAATATTTTATGAAGCATCTATTCGGTGCATCGTCAGGACTGTTGGCGCAGCCAAATGAAGACATGAAGCCAAATGAAGTCGTGTGGCGAGATGAAGTGCAAGGCAAGCTTGATTTGCTCGTCGCACTTGATTTCCGGATGACCGCTACACCGCTATACGCAGATCTTGTGTTGCCGGCCGCCACGTGGTATGAAAAGGTCGATTTGTCTTCGACGGATATGCATCCGTTCGTCCATCCATTCAACCCGGCTGTCGATCCGCTGTGGGAAGCCCGGTCGGACTGGGATATTTACAGAACGCTCGCCCAGACGTTCTCGGAGCTTGCCAAACAGCATTTGCCAGGTGTGTATAAAGACTTGATTACGACGCCGCTCGCCCATGATTCGGTTCAGGAAATCGCGCAGCCGCTTGGCCAAGTGAAAGACTGGAAAAAAGGCGAGGTTGAGCCGATTCCGGGTAAAACAATGCCAGGCATGACGATTGTAGAGCGGGATTACACCAAAGTGTACGACAAGTACATTACGCTCGGTCCATTGCTGGCGACAGGAAAAGTAGGGGCACACGGCGTCAGCTTCTCAGTCGCGGAGGAATATGAATTGCTGAAAGGCATTAATGGCGTTCATTTCGACGATACGATTAAAAACGGCCTTCCGAAGTTGCATACGGCAAAACATGTCGCCGAAGCGATGCTGACGTTATCTTCTGCCACAAATGGCCGCGTCTCACAGCGGGCGTTTGAATCGGCCGAGGCAGATACCGGCGTGACACTCAAAGATATTTCAGCAGATCGGGCTGCAGAGCGGTTTACCTTTGCAAGTATCACAGCACAACCTCGAGAAGTGATCCCGACACCTGTCTTCAGTGGGTCGAATAAACTCGGCAGACGGTACTCGCCGTTTACGACGAATATTGAGAGGCTCGTCCCATTCCGAACTTTGACAGGCAGGCAGCATTTTTATATCGATCATGAGTTGTTTCTCGATTTCGGGGAAGCTCTGCCGGTTTATAAGCCGACGTTGCCTCCGATGGTGCTCGGACCGCGAGATAAGCAAGTGGTCGGCGGCCAGGATGCCCTCGTATTGCGGTATTTGACGCCGCACGGAAAATGGAATATCCACTCGACTTACCAGGACAATCAGCATATGCTGACGCTGTTCAGAGGCGGTCCGACCGTCTGGCTATCTGACCTGGATGCAGCCGAACACGGCATCGATGATAATGAATGGCTTGAAGTGTACAACCGCAATGGGGTCGTCACCGCACGGGCAGTGGTCAGTCACCGGATGCCGAAGGGCACGATGTTCATGTACCATGCACAAGACAAACATATCCAAGTGCCAGGCTCAGAAATTACAGAACTGCGAGGCGGAAGCCATAACGCACCGACCCGCATCCATATGAAACCGACTCAAATGGTTGGAGGATATGCGCAGCTTAGCTATGGATTCAACTACTATGGACCAATCGGAAATCAACGGGACGAATATGTAGCCGTCCGGAAAATGAAGGAGGTCAACTGGCTTGAAAATTAAAGCACAAGTTGCAATGGTCATGAATCTGGATAAGTGCATCGGCTGCCATACGTGCAGCGTGACGTGCAAAACGACATGGACGAACCGGGAAGGCGCCGAGTATATGTGGTTCAATAACGTGGAAACAAAACCAGGCATCGGCTATCCGAAACGGTGGGAAGACCAGGAAGTCTATAAAGGCGGCTGGCAGCTGCGCAACGGCAAACTGGAATTGAAGTCCGGCTCCAAGCTATCCAAGATTGCTCTCGGGAAAATCTTCTACAATCCCGATATGCCGGAAATGAAAGATTACTATGAGCCCTGGACGTATGACTATGAAAAGTTAACAACAGCGGGCGACAGTGAACATACGCCGGTTGCCCGGGCGAAGTCAGTCGTCTCCGGTGAATACATGGACTTGGAGTGGGGCCCGAACTGGGAGGATCAGCTGGCGGGCGGTCATATTACGGGACCGACTGATCCGAATATCCAAAAAATCGAAGAGGAAATCAAGTTCAACTTTGAGCAGGCGTTCATGATGTATTTGCCGAGACTTTGTGAACATTGTCTCAACCCAAGCTGTGTCGCTTCCTGTCCTTCAGGGGCCATCTATAAGCGGGATGAAGACGGCATTGTTCTCGTCGATCAGGAAGCATGCCGCGGCTGGCGGTATTGCATGACGGGCTGCCCGTATAAAAAGGTCTACTTCAACTGGAAGACCAACAAAGCTGAAAAATGCACATTCTGTTTTCCACGCGTCGAATCAGGGTTGCCTACGGTTTGTTCGGAAACGTGTACGGGCAGGATCCGCTACTTGGGCGTCCTACTCTACGATGCCGACCGGGTATTGGAAGCAGCGTCGACAGAGGATCCGCAAGACTTGTATAAGGCGCAATGCGATCTATTCCTTGATCCGAACGACCCGGAAATCATTGAACAGGCGCGAAAGGACGGCATTTCAGAGGATTGGATTACCGCTGCCCAAAATTCACCTGTCTACAAATTGGCGATTGAATATAAGCTGGCCTATCCGCTGCACCCGGAATATCGGACACTTCCGATGGTTTGGTATGTGCCGCCGCTCAGTCCAATCATGAATTATTTCGAAGGCAAGGATTCCATCAAAAATCCGGATATGATTTTCCCGGCAATTGAGGAAATGCGTATTCCGATCCAATATTTGGCGAACATGCTGACAGCCGGTGATGCGGAAACAGTAAAGCAAGGATTACAGCGAATGGCCATGATGCGTTCTTATATGCGTGCCTTATCTTCCGGAAAAGAATTCGATGAATCGAAGCTGGAGCGCGTCGGATTGACTGCGCATCAGACGAAACAGATGTACCGCCTGCTTGCGATCGCCAAGTATGAGGACCGTTTTGTCATCCCGACTTCGCATAAGGAAGGCCATACGAATGTGTATCGTTCCCAAGGTTCGGCAGGCTACACGGAAATGGGGACATATGGCGAAGGCGTTTCGCAAGACCAGTTCAGCTACTCGGTCATGGGAGCGAATGGAAGCTGCGACGGCTGCGGATCGGCCAACCCGCAAAAGACAGGGAAAGAAATTTACGAAGAGAATTTCTATGGAGGGATTTGGCGTGATTGATCTAAATCGGCTCTATGAAGAGAAAAACGTATTCGGTTTTTTTGCCAATCAGCTTGCCTATCCCGAAAAACGAACGTTTCATCCCTCGGTATTGGAAGAGTCCATCGGCTCTTCCGATCCCTGCTACCCACATGTAAAAACATATTGGGATTTGATGTATACGTACAGTTTGGAAGAAATCCAGGAACTGTACACACAAACATTCGACTTCCAAAAAGATGCGACGTTGTTCATGACCTATGTGAAATATGAAGACTCCAAGGAACGGGGACAGATGCTCGCGAGATTGAAGGTATTATACGAGATGTTTGGTTTGCTAATGCCAGACAATGAGCTTTCCGACTATCTTCCTCTCATGTGCGAGTTCATTTATGCAGCCGAGTGGCGAGGCGATCCGCGGGCGCAGCAAAGCTTTGCCATGCTCATTGCGGTTTTGGAGGACGGTTCCTACCATCTCATGAAAGCGCTCGAAAAGTATGACAGCCCTTATTTTCATTTAATCAAGGGAATGAGGGAAGTATTCAAGTCTTGTATTCAACAGGAGGTTCCCGCTCATGACTGATCAACTACTCTGGGTGATTTTCCCTTATGTTTGCATTGCCGTCTTCATTGTCGGACATATCTTTCGCTATCGTCATGATAAGTTCGGCTGGACTGCCAAATCGAGTGAGTTTATTGAGAAAAAGCAGTTAATGATCGGCAGTCTATTATTCCACGTCGGCATCATTCCGGTTATCCTTGGCCATGTTGCGGGTCTGGGCATACCAAAAGAGTGGACGCGGGCTATAGGCGTCAGTGATCACATGTACCATATGGGCGCAATTTACGGCGGCGGATTTTTTGGTCTCGTCACACTCGCTGGCATGTTCATCTTGACGTCCCGCCGATTGACGAAGAAAAATGTGCGCCAGCTTTCTTCCACTTCGGATATTGTCGTCAATTCGCTGCTCCTATTCATTGTTTTCATCGGTGTGTATGCATCGCTTGTCACGAACAATCTGAACCCGGGGTTCGATTACCGTGATTCGATTTCCGTATGGTTCCGGTCTCTGCTCATCTTTAGACCGGAGGCGGGGTATATGAGCGCTGTTCCGTTGGCATTCAAGCTGCATATCATCACTGGTTTCCTTATTTTCGCCATGTGGCCGTTCACGAGACTTGTGCATGTATGGAGCGTCCCGTTGAATTACGTAGGACGAAGTTATATTCTGTATAGAAAGCATGTCTAATTAAATGGAAAAAGGCTCTTCGCCCTTTTTCCGTCAGGGAGTCGTAGCCATGAAACAGGAAGTATTTAATATACAGCAGGAAATTGAACGAATCAAAGAAGAGTTCGATTTCGATTATGTGGGCGTAGCACTCGTACAATCGCCGGATCGACGATTTGAATTGCGCTGGAAACATGTGACGGGAAACCAGAGTGACCGGCATCGGCGAATTTCATTGCAATCTGGAAAAGGGATTGCGGGTCTGGTCTTTAAAACTGGGAAACCGATGTTCGTTGCAGATGCGGATGAGGAGCTGGGCCGAGAGGATCTTTATAACTATCCGATTGTCGTGGCGGAAGGACTCAAAAGTTTTGGTGCCATCCCGCTTTATAAGTATAACCGTGTAAAAGGCGTACTGTTAGTGGGATACCGGACAGAAGAGAAACTGACGGTTGAGGTGTTTCAGGAGTTTCGGAAACGGATCGGTTTGGAGTTCGGCCCGTTTTACAGCAAGGAGATGGTATTGGAATGAAAGGGATCAGTGGACTTCAGTTATCGGATCTGTTGATGAAACTGTATGGCAACTCAGCTGAGGCCATCTTCTTTTTCGATCGAGACGGCAACGTGCTCGGAATGAATGACGCAGCAGCGGATATTTTGGAGCAAGATGTATACCGGCAATTAATGGCTGGCCAGTCTGGGGCAATCTGCCAGACGTGTAAAGGCTATATGAGTTCAGATGAAATGCAGACGTGCGCATCTTGCTATATGTCAAATCCAGAAGAGGATATCAGCTCCTTCCAAGTGTATTTTGATACAAAAGGGAAGGGCGTCATCCCGTATTCCGCCAGTATTCAAACCATAGATCACGAGAATGGCATCCGGGCCTTTCTGCTCCGGGATATGACACACCAATTTCAGACGCAGGAGGAACTGAACCAGAAGCGGATGATGAAGCGTGTGATCAAAGCGCAGGAGAATGAGCGGAAACGGATTTCTCGAGAACTGCACGACAGTGTCGCCCAGGAAATGCTCAGTTCACTTGTCGATTTGCGTGTCATGAAATATATGAACATTGGCGAAGAAGCACTGAAAAAACTACAGCAGACGGAAGGCTCGCTCATGAGGCTGTTGGATGATATTCGCCATCTGTCCGTCGAGCTCCGTCCGGCGACTCTCGATGACCTCGGCTTGAAAGCGGCGTTTCGGACACATTTCAAATGGATTGAGAAGAACTACGGATTGGAAATCCTCTTCCTTACCGATCTGGAAACGGAACGATATGGCGGTGAGGTGGAAACAGTCGTCTATCGTATCTGCCAGGAAGCAGTGTTCAACGCATTGAAATATGCGGAGGTCGATGAGATTACAGTGCAGCTATACGAACGGGATGATATGCTGCATTTGATTGTGAAGGATGAAGGAAAAGGGTTTGATGTAAATGAAATCGAACCGAAAGGCACAGGGCTTGGCCTGTTTGGAATGAAGGAACGCACGGAATTAGTGGACGGCGACTTGACGGTGGAATCGGTCATTGGAAAAGGGACAATCATCCGATTGTGTGTGCCGGTGAAAAGGAGAGAGGACGGTTGAAGATTGTCATTGCCGACGACCACGCGGTGGTGCGCAGCGGTTTCATGTATATCTTGAATTATCAAGAGGATATGGAAGTGGTGGCCACAGCTGCCGATGGTCTGGAAGCCTATGAAATGGTGGCAAAGCATCACCCGGACATATTGTTGATGGATTTAAGCATGCCGCCAGGGGAAAGCGGGTTGATTGCCACGGGGAAAATCAGAGAGGATTTCCCTGAAACGAAAATCATCATCTTGACGATGTATGACGACGAAGAGTATTTATTTCATGTATTAAAGAACGGGGCCTCCGGTTATGTGCTGAAAAATTCCCCGGACGAAGAGCTGCTCACAGCGATACGAACCGTATATGACGGCGGTACATATATCCATCCATCCATGGCGACTTCGCTCGTCCGGCAATTTGTCCAAAAGGACTACCAAGAGGAAGAAACGGATCCTTATAAAATCCTTTCGAGACGAGAAATTGAAATTCTGCCGCTTGTAGCCAAAGGATATGGAAACAAGGAGATTGCAGAGAAACTGTATATTTCCGTGAAAACTGTGGAAGCGCACAAGTCAAAAATGATGGAAAAGTTAAATTTGAAGAGTCGTCCGGAGCTCGTTGAGTATGCGTTGAAAAAGAAATTTCTGAACTTCTGAAAAGGAGGGGCGAGAATTGGAATCGACATTTAAATATGAATTGCCTGCTCTCCGTGTACTGGAAAATGAACATCGATTCTTGACATCGTTGGCGGATCAGTGGCATGCAATCGTTCTCGGTTTTGAACGGGACATCTACTCGCTGGAAGAAGGAAGGGAAGCCTTGCAGTCCCTGCGGAGGCAGTTGATTGATTTTATCGAACCATATAAGAATCATACGGAAAAAGAGGAAGCGATCCTGTTTCCCTTGCTCTCAAAATATGTGGGGGATGAGCAAGGGCCGATTCATGCAGTGGAAGAAGAGCATGAAGAGATCGATGCTTATATGGGGCATTTTCTTCATCATACACGCGGGGATGTGAATGACATGTCCCTTGAAGATATGAAAGCTGTTGCCAAAGATGCGGGGGAAGCGTTTGAGGTGATTACCATTCATTTCATCAAAGAAGAATCCATTCTATTTCCGATGGTTATCAATATTCTTCGTGCACAAGAACAGGATCGGCTGTTTGACGATCTATATACACCGATTATTTAGGAGCCGACAGGGGTGTGGGTAGTCTATCAGATGCCTAGGTTTTGGTAAATCGTATGTTGGAAACACACTACTTACAGAAACGGACTGATGACAATGATTAAAAAAGCGCAATTGCCTTTACAGACTGCCAATCTCGTCGTCGGATTCATGGTATGGGTACTCTTGTCCTCCCTTTTGCCGTTCATCCGTGAAGACATTTCGATACCACCCGAAAGATTGGCGATTGTGACTGCCGTACCTGTCGTTCTAGGATCGATTCTGCGTATCCCTCTCGGATATTACGCAAATATTTTCGGGGCGCGCCTTATCTTCATGGTCAGCTTCATTTTGCTCTTATTTCCGGTTTACTTCATTAGCGAAACCTCCTCAATCACAGGGCTGATTATTGGAGGGACCTTCCTTGGTATTGGTGGAGCGGTGTTCTCGATCGGAGTCACTTCCCTTCCGAAGTATTATCCGAAGGAAAAGCACGGTCTGGTCAATGGGATTTACGGAATGGGGAACATCGGGACAGCTGTTTCTACATTTGCGGCCCCTGTCGTTGCGACACAAATTGGCTGGTCTGCTACCGTTAAGCTTTACCTGATTATTTTGCTTGTGTTTGCCGCATTGAACTTTATTTTTGGCGATCGTCAGGAAGTGAAGGTGAAGACGCCGATTGTCGACCAGATCAAAGGTGTCTATAAAAATGAAAAGCTCTGGTTCTTCTCGTTGTTCTACTTCATCACATTCGGCTCGTTTGTTGCGTTTACCGTCTTTTTGCCAAACTTTCTCGTAACCTATTTCGAACTTGAGAAGGTCGATGCCGGCATGCGGACAGCAGGTTTCATTATCGTGGCCACATTGCTGCGGCCTGTAGGAGGATGGCTTGCGGATAAATTCCAGCCGCTCTTCCTGTTGATGGGATGTTTCGCAGGTTTGACAGTCGCGGCGATACTGCTCGCGTTTTCCCCAGGGATTGCACTTTACACGGTCGGCAGTATGCTGATTGCTTCCATGGCGGGAATCGGAAATGGGGTTATCTTTAAACTCGTTCCGTTTTATTTCAACAAACAGGCGGGTATTGCAAATGGTATCGTCTCGATGATGGGCGGGCTCGGCGGCTTTTTCCCTCCTTTGCTTCTGGCGACCATCCATTCGATGACCGGATCTTATTCGATCGGCTTCATGGCATTCTCGCAAGTGGCGCTTGTCAGCCTCGTGCTTGTCGTCTGGCTGTATTACATGGACCGTGTTGCTCTTTCAAGGGAAGTGTTCGATTCCACAGGGCAAGGGATTCTCGTTACGGATCCGAAGGGCACGATTCTTTCCGTAAATCCAGCATTCACTCGACTAACAGGCTATACTGAAGAAGAGGTCGTTGGAAGCAACCCGAATGTCCTGAGCTCCGGCCGCCAGACGAAACAGTTCTACACAACGATGTGGAGCATTATTGGAGATCAAGGTTCATGGCAAGGTGAAATGTGGAATAAAAAGAAGAACGGGGAAGAATATTTGGAAATGTTGACGATTAATGCAGTGAAGGATGACTCGGGTGATGTCATCCGCTATGTCGGTACATTTGTCGATATGACTTCAAACCGTTCCGAGGGCGTCCGATCATAACGATCGGAAGCTCTCGGTTTATTTGTTGGAAAGAGGTGTGGGAATGGACAGCAGGTATTCAAGACAAATGCTTTTCAAGCCGATCGGCGAAGCAGGGCAAAAGCTGCTCCGTTCCGCTCATGTCGTGATCATTGGGTGCGGAGCGCTCGGTTCACCGATTGCGGAAATGCTAGTCCGCGCGGGCGTCGGAAAATTGACGATTGCGGATCGTGACTACGTGGAACGATCGAATTTGCAGCGCCAGCAATTGTTTACAGACCAGGACGCGGATGAAGGAACGCCCAAAGTCATTGCGGCGGAGCGTCGCCTGAAAGAAATACGGCGGGACAGTACGATCCGGATTGTGCTGGACCATGTGGACGGTCCGTTATTGGAACAGCTTGTTGAAGATGCCGATTTGATCATGGATGCGACAGACAATTTTGAAACACGGCTGCTGATGAATGATGTGGCGTGGAAGAAGAGCATCCCGTGGATCCATGGCGCCTGCGTTGGCAGTTCAGGGACCGTATTTCCATTCATCCCCGGCAGGACCGCCTGTTTCAGATGCCTGGTGCCCGTCCTTCCCGCTGTCAATGAAACATGCGATACAGCAGGAATCATCGCGCCGGCAGTTCAACTGGTGGCGGCCCGGCAGACGGCAGAAGCGTTGAAGTGGCTGACGGGAAATAAAGATGCCATGATGACGAAATTGCTTCATTTTGATATGTGGAATAATACACAGGTCGAGGCGGGCATTTCACGCCTTCGCCGTCCGACTTGCGAAACATGCGGCGAGCTGCCGACATACCCGTCTTTACATAAACCGGAAGGGGCAAATTATGCCGTTCTTTGCGGCCGTGAAACAGTGCAAATCATCCCGGATAACGGGCGGCAGCTGACGATAAAGGATGGAGAAAACGTCGCGAAACGGATTGGCAGCGACTACAAGCAGACACCCTTTTTCATTGAATTTCATGTGGATGGCTATCGCTGCGTCCTCTTCCAAAACGGCCGCCTGCTGATCCATGGGTTGCGGGATTTGAAGAAAGGCCGTCAGTTATATCACCAATTGTTCGGATAGGGGGAAGGAAATTGTCGGAACTGTTACATACAGATAAACAAAGACCGATTGTATTAGGCATCATGACTGTCAGCGATACGCGGACGGAAGCAACTGATAAGAGCGGTGATGTAATAGAGGAACTAGCGAAATCAGCAGGGCATACGATCCAGGAACGTCGTATCTGTCCCGATGAACGGGAATCGATTCAAGGGGTGCTGAACCACTGGCTGCAAAATTCGGCGCTTGAGGCTATTTTGATAACAGGCGGAACGGGGATCGGTTTGCGGGATGTAACGATAGAAACAGTTACACCCTATTTCACAAAGCCGCTCGATGGATTCGGAGAGCTCTTCCGTTTTTTGAGCTATACGGAGGATGTCGGGTCGAAAGCAATGTTAAGCCGCGCCACGGCTGGCGGGATTGGAGAAAAGGCGCTTTTCGCCTTGCCGGGTTCTTCCAAGGCTGTGAAACTTGCAATGGAAAAGTTGATTTTGCCGGAGCTCCATCACATCGTATATGAGTTGACGAAGCACCGGCTTTAAATGAGCGGGGTCAGTTGGGTTGCCGTGAATAATCGCCGTTTTTGCCCCCTGTTTTGGATAGCAGCATAGTCGGCCCGATGACCATGTCCTTGCCTGCTGCTTTGCACATGTCATAAATGGTGAGTGCTGCAGCCGAGGCGGCGGTAAGGGCTTCCATTTCGACTCCTGTCATGCCTTTTGTTTTCACTTCCGCTTCAATTGCAACTTCGTAGTGATGGGCAGCTTTGTCAATGTTCCAGCTGAAACGGACATCGACTCCCGTCAAGGCAAGCGGGTGGCACATCGGGATGATAGAGGAAGTATTTTTTGCCGCCATGATGGCAGCGACTTGCGCAACGGCAAAGACATCCCCTTTTTTATTCGTCCCCTCCGTAATTTGAGAGTGGATCGTTTCATTGACGACAATGGATGAAACTGCAACTGCTGTTCGTGTCGTAATCGATTTGTCGGAGACGTCGACCATCTTCGCGCGTCCTTGCTCATTGAAATGTGTCAGTTCAGACAATGGATTCATTCCTTTCGTCGTAGTACTGTTAATAGAGAATAATACCAACTTGACGAGCTCAAGGAAAACTCGTTTTATGTGACTAGTATAACAGAAGGAAGGAGCGGATTTGCATGGTGGAAATGAGAAAGCCGATTCCCGTTTCGGAAGCGGTCCGTCTAGTAACGAAACATGTTGCAAAGACCGGGACGGAGCAGGTAGCGTTGGATCAGGCTTATGGCAGAATTTTGGCGGAGCCAATACTGGCGAAGCACGATGTACCGCCTTTTGACCGATCGCCTTATGATGGTTTCGCCATCCGGTCAATCGATTCGGATAGAGCGTCCGGCGATAACCGGAAGTCTTTCCGGGTGATTGGCGAAATAGGGGCGGGGTATGTAGGAGACAAGCCGATTGGTGAAAAGGAAGCATATCGGATCATGACCGGAGCTCAGTTGCCCGAAGGGGCCGACGCTGTCGTCATGCTGGAGCAGACGGTGGAAGGGGAGAATGGGTTTACACTGCGCAAACCATTTGAATCCGGTGAAAACATTTCGTTTCAAGGGGAAGACGCCAAAGCGGGAGAACGGCTGGTGGAGGTTGGTTCTCTGATTCATCCAGGCACGATCGCGCTGCTTGCGACATTCGGCTATGCGCAAGTGGAAGTAGCGAAAAAACCGGTGGCGGGTGTATTGTCAACAGGAACCGAATTGTTGGATGTCGGCGATGAACTGGTCCCAGGGAAGATCCGCAATTCGAACGGACCGATGATCCGGGCCCAGCTGGAGCGGATGGGGATCGCGTACCGTTCATATGGCATGATGGCGGATGATCTCGACGCCTGTACGGAACTAGTCGCGAAGGCGATTGATGAGACGGACCTTCTTTTAACGACAGGCGGCGTTTCGGTAGGCGATTATGATTATTTGCCGGCCATTTATGAACGGCTCGGAGCTAACGTGTTGTTCAATAAGGTAGCGATGCGCCCCGGCAGCGTCACGACAGTCGCTGTTTTAGGGAAGAAGTTGCTGTTTGGGCTATCCGGCAATCCGTCCGCTTGCTTTACGGGTTTCGAATTGTTTGCCCGTCCGGCCATTCTTAGCATGATGGGCAACAATGCGCCTTATATGCCAAGAATGAGAGCGCGGCTTGGAGAAGACTTCACGAAGCCAAATCCATTTACACGATTTATCCGGGCGACGTGGGAATTCATGTCCGATGGGATCGTCGCTTCGCCAGCGGGTTTTAATAAATCGAATGCCGTTTCGTCGATTGCGCGAGGAAATTGTCTGATTGTACTGCCGAACGGGACTCGAGGTTTTGTGGCAGGAGACGAAATTGATATTCTTCTTCTTGGGAGTGAACAAGGCGTAAGTGAGTGGATGTTATGAAAATATTGCATGTCGTCGGGTATAAAAATAGTGGAAAGACGACACTCATTTCGAGATGGGTCCGGTTGTTAAAAAAACAAGGGTTATCAGTGGCCGTTCTGAAACACCATGGCCATGGCGGCAAGCCTGAAATGCCTGGTGCAGGGACGGATACTGGTCAATTTTGGTGTAGCGGCGCAGATGCGACGCTCGTCGCGGGAGGCGGCTCGATTCAATTTATCTGGAATGAAGAACCGGACTTCACGCAACTGAAAACGATCGTTTCCCAAGGAAAGCCTGATATTTTATTAATAGAAGGGTATAAAGAAGAAACAGGAGATAAAGTGATTCTCCTTCGAAACAAGGAAGATTGGGATGCCCTGCGAGATTTGGAAGGAAGACAGCTGGTGATCGGCTGCGCTGCAATCGACCCAGGCTGCATGCACATTGATTCAAGGGAAAGTGAACGCGCAATTGATGAATGGTTTGTCAAATGGATAGCAAAGGAGGCGTGCGGATGAAACCGTTTGAAATTGTCGAGGAACCGATCGATGTAAAACAATATATGGATTACGTCCTGCATCCGTCCGCAGGTGCTGTGACCGTCTTTACAGGCAATGTGCGGGAATGGACACACGGCGTGCGGACATTGTATTTATCATACGAAGCCTATGTTCCGATGGCTGAAAAGAAGATGGCTGAAATCGGTGCTGAGATGGAGGAAAAGTGGCCGGGAGTACGAGTTGCGATAGCCCACCGGATCGGAGAGCTGCAAATTTCCGATATTGCGGTTGTTATCGCTGTGTCGTCCCCGCATCGCAAAGCGGCGTATGAGGCGAATGAATACGCCATTGACCGCATTAAGGAAGTGGTGCCGATCTGGAAAAAAGAAATTTGGGAAGACGGCGAAGAGTGGATCGGCGCTCAGAAAAAGTATCCATCGAAAGGGGTGGAGTGAATTGATCACTTTAAAGTATTTTGCAAGGCTTAGAGATGTGGCTGGGAAAGGCGAAGAGACGCTAGACCGGGAGGAACTGACCGTGTCGGAGCTGCTCGATTGGGCGGAACAGACGTATCCGGGGTTTGGTGCAGACAACGTTCAGGTGGCGGTGAATGAAGACTATGCATTAAAGGAAGATACAATCCGATCGGGAGACGTTTGCGCCTTCATTCCTCCTGTGAGCGGAGGCTGATGCGGACGGCAGGGATCGTCCTGGCGGGTGGCTTGTCCAGCAGGTTTGGTTCTCCAAAAGCGTTTGCGGAGTGGGATGGGAACCTGTTTTATGAGTATTCCCTACAGGCGATTTCTCCTTTCTGTGAAGCGTGCGTCATTGTGACAAGACCCGAGTTGGTGCTGCGGTTTCCGGAAGAGATGAAAGTTGTGACGGACCTGGCCCCATTTGCGGGGCAAGGACCGATTGCAGGAATCCTATCCGGTATGGAATCGATTGAAGCCGATCGATATATTGTCTTGCCGTGTGATATGCCATTTATGGAGAAGAGTGTAATTAGAAAGTTGGTTGGAGAGCATCGAACAGGTGCCACGGCGGTCATCTTGGATGGCAAGAACCATCCGCTTGTCTCAGTGTGGGACGGTTCCGCAAGGGATGAATTGCGAAAGGCGCTGATAAATGGTCGTCGGCGGGTAATGGAAGTGCAGGAGAAGATCGGCGTTCGATGGGTGGATGGCCGTTCACTGACAGATACCCCTGAAAAGGTTTTTGAGAACGTGAACAGGCCCGATGTGTTGGAAAGGAGAGGATCACATGGAGGCAATTGTAGATAAGCTTGGACGTCCGATCCGGGATTTGCGGATTTCGGTGACAGACCGATGCAATTTCAGATGCTCGTACTGCATGCCAAAGGAAATCTTTGGCGATGACTATGCGTTTTTGCCAAAGAGTGAACTGCTGTCCTTTGAGGAGATCGAGCGGTTTTCAAACATCTTTGCTTCTCTCGGTGTTAAGAAGCTTCGATTAACGGGCGGCGAACCCCTGATGCGGCGAAATCTTCCCGAATTGATTGCCAAGCTGACGAACATCGAAGGAATTGTAGACATTGGGCTGACGACGAACGGTGTGCTGCTCGGCCAGTATGCCAAGCCGCTCTATGACGCTGGCCTCCGCCGATTGAATATGAGTCTCGATGCGCTTGATCCGGAGCTGTTCGGAAAAATGAATGGCCGCGGCATTAAACCGGATCTTATTCTTTCCAATATTGATCGGGCGCAGGAGCTCGGCTTTGAGATCAAAATGAACATGGTCGTCCAAAAGGGGCTCAATGAAAAAGAAATCCTCCCGATGGCTGCCTATTTCAAAGAGCGGGGCATCACGCTTCGATTCATCGAATTTATGGACGTTGGCAACGACAACGGCTGGAGCTTCGAAAAAGTTGTAACAAAGAAGGAAATCTACGACATGCTGAGCGCGGAGTATGAGATAGAGCCGGCAGAGGAAGCGTATTTCGGTGAAGTTGCGAAACGCTACCGCTACCTGGATAATGGAGCGGAAGTCGGCTTCATCACATCTGTATCCGAATCATTCTGTTCCTCATGTACGCGGGCAAGGCTTTCCTCGGATGGCAAGCTGTACACCTGCCTGTTTGCATCCAACGGTTTTGATTTGCGGAAACTGATCCGCAGCGGAATGACGGATGAGGAGCTTCGTGAGCAGATCGTATCGGTTTGGAAAAGTCGCGGCGACCGCTATTCTGATGAGCGGACAGAACAAACAGCGAAAAACAGGAAAAAGATTAATATGAGTTATATTGGTGGATAATACGCCCCTTTTGAGCAATGATAAGGTAATGGGAACGAGAAGATGAAATTAAAGATAAAACTTTCGCCTTGGACAAGACGATAGAAGATTGATTATGTTGTCTTATACTCTACTTATCCTGTCTATATTGACTATTAAAAGGGTTGTATACTTTGAGAAGAAAAGAGCAAAAGTAAAAAGTGAAATTGGCCACATAAAGCATATTATAGAGTAAGATTTGGGAACTAAGACTAGCCTGGAAATCAGTATGACCGATTTCCAGGCTAGTCTTTTCTTATAGAACCAAAGTTTGCTGGATCACGAATAGTTAGAGTGCGCAGACATGGTGTTGAGCTTGCACCCTCCGCATATGCTTCTTGTTCACAACACTGCATCTCGGCTGGTGAATAAGGCAAATTACAGTGGAAGTTCTCTGGATCTTATGCGCGGTAGTGTGTTGCTTATGCGCGGCTGCGTATTGTTTATGCGCGGTTGCGTGGTGCTTATGCGCGGTAGTGTGTTGTTTATGCGTGGTTGCTCGGAGAATTGAGGACGATTATGAATCAGTTTCCAAATACAATAAGGGGAATACAAGCCATATGAATTCCGGACGCCCTTCGCGGACTTTCCTTTATAATCACGCAAATCTATTTATAGGTTTCTGAATTATGCTACGATAGATGAAAAGAGATGGGGAGGTAAGGGGAATGAGACCGAGTGTGTTTATAACAAGGAAGTTGCCAGAGAAAATGGTAGCGCCGCTTCGGGAAAAGTTTGAAGTGCGCATGTGGGATTCGGACGTGTCGGCAGTGCGCCGCTCTGTTTTAGTAGAGGAGATTTCTCAAGTTGATGCGTTGTGGACAGTCGTATCGGACCGGATTGAGAGTGAACTGCTGGGAACTGCGGAACATTTAAAAGTCATCGCCAATATGGGGGTCGGATTCAATAATATCGATACAGGCGCCGCGAAGGAAAAGGGAATCATCGTAACGAATACGCCGGATGTGCTTACCGAGACGACAGCGGATTTGGCATTCGCATTACTGCTTGCAACGGCCCGCAGGCTCAACCGGGCAGAGCGGGAACTGCGGCATGGGGGCTGGTTGTCCTGGACGCCAATGGGCTTCACTGGGATGGATGTCGGTGGGAAAACGCTCGGCATCATCGGCATGGGCCGGATCGGAGAGGCGGTTATGCGCCGCGCTAGAGGATTCAATATGCGAGTCTTGTATCATAACCGCAGTCAGAAGAAAGCCGTAGAACAACAATACGGTTGCGAGTACGTGACGTTAAATCAGTTATTGGAAAGGGCTGACCATGTCGTCATCTTGGCCCCCTACACGGAAGAAACAGCCGGACTGATTGGGGAGCGGGAATTGGGTCTGATGAAGAAGACGGCGACATTAATCAGTATGTCCCGTGGTGGAATTGTTGATGAAGAGGCGCTGTATGAAGCGTTGAGAAATGAAACGATTTGGGGTGCAGGGTTGGATGTATGGGAAAAAGAACCGGTTTCCAAGCACCATCCGTTGCTTACGCTGCCGAATGTAACCGT
Organism: Sporosarcina luteola; assembly: GCA_014204635.1. Lineage (GTDB taxonomy): Bacteria > Bacillota > Bacilli > Bacillales_A > Planococcaceae > Sporosarcina > Sporosarcina luteola_A. The sequence continues at coordinate 231,098 of JACHLS010000001.1, forward strand.
GTTGCCGCATATCGGCAGTGCGACGGTTGAGACGAGGGAAGCGATGATGCGGATGAATGCCCAAGCGATTGTTGACGTGTTGGAGGGCAGGGAACCGGATAATCGGGTTGTATAGGAAGAGAATGGGGAGGTGTCGTTCCTCCCTTCTTAATTTTAGGATATACAACAAAATGGCAGTTAACTTGCATTCTGCAAGTAAGCGCCGAGTTTTTACTCGCGCATCGTTTGCCATTTCAAAAAAACGAACCGAGATTGTTTGTTGTAAGCAAATGGAGGCCCGATCTCTAGCGGAACGAAGGTGATTCGATGCACATCTATATGCTTCTCCATGACTCATTGGAAGCGCAAGGACTGAAATGGCTGCTCACATCGCAATGGAATGATATCCAAGTGACAATAGCGGAGCAGGTTATGGAGTTGGAGTGGATGCATGAGGCTGATTTCTATCTTGTCGATATGAAGTTCATTACCGAGGAGAAACTGACAATTCCTGGACATGTGGAATGGCTTGGCCTTTCCTCAGATCGTACTTTTCAGACGGTGTACGAGGCGCTGTCCATGAAAGCAGAAGATATTCTCTTTAGGCCATTGCAACCGGAGCGGCTTATTTCACATGTTCAGCAACTGCGATTCCGGCGGCGCAACGAGAAAGTGCAGCTGAAACGGCAAGAAACAGCGGAATTGCCCCTTACTTATGAAGACTTCCTGTTAGGCAATACATACCCTGATCGTCCATTACTCTTAAGTTTAATTGCGCCGTCTCATCTGGATGCGTTACAGTATCTCGTGAGAGAACTGGAAAGGTACAATTTTCCGACCCGTTATGACGTCTTTCCGTTTTCAAATTTTGTTCTGGTTGTCCATGAAACGAAAGACTCTGCTGCTCTTCAGGAGGCGTACCGCGTCTTTTTCTCTGAATGGAAATACCAGTCGGATGCGCTTTTGACGATTTATTTGTATGAAGGAACTAAACGGATCAGCTATCGGGAGCTTTACAGGAAGATGCGTCGCTTTCACGAAAGAATCTTTTACGACGGGTACGATATTCTTACGTGGGGAGAGAAAGACATCCAGTGGCGTGATTTGGATCCATTTTTATCGCCTCTTGAACAGAGGGAATGGATTGAGATGTTGGAAAAACAGCAATCTGCCGAAATCCGAAGCTGGATGGAACAGGACTTTCTGACATTAGCCCCACCGTACCCGAATCCGGAGATGGTGCGCATCCGTTTAACGAGCATTTTGGCACAAGTGCGCCGTTATATGACAGCAAGATCTCTCATGTCAGAGGCGGCCGAGAGCACCTATCGGACACTATTTGAAACAATCATCCGGGAACCTGTCGTATACCGGATTGTTGAGTCGTTCATCACATTTGTCACCACGCTTTTTGGATCATCACAAATCGTATCAAGGCAATCTGCGTTAGTAGAGGAAAAAGTGAGAGAACGAATTGCCTTGAACTATTGGAATGCGTCATGGAGCTTGGCAGCTTGTGCAGAGGAATTGAACATTCATAAAAGTACGTTGAGCCGGAAGTATGCGAAGGAGGCAGGCGAGTCGTTCAGTGACTCATTGCTGAAAAAAAGGGTGGAGGAAGCTGCCCGTTTGTTAAAAGAAACTGATCTCTCGATTGCGGATGTCGCAAAGGCCGCCGGGTTTACCCATGCAACGTATTTCAGCAGAAGGTTTAAGGAGACGACTGGGCTAACGCCTAATCAATATAGAAACTGGTAACAGCGGGGAGGTTCTATCCTCGCTTTTTCTTATTTCTGCTTGATTTTAAATATCGCTCTTGTAGTGGGATATATAAAGTCAAGTAAGGGCTTGCTATTAAAACGCTCAAATTGAATGTTTTTTTGTCTTCAGTAAAATAATGAAGATACGATAAACGAAATTCCAATTTTAACGGGTCAAAAGCAGCTTTGCATTCGTCTAATCTTTTGAAGGGAGGGGCAGCGGTGCTTATTCAAGAAAGTAATGATTTTGAAAAAACTAGTGACGACCTTTTGCATCAGTTAATGGTGAAGTATGGGTCAGAGTTAAAACGGATCGCCTATTTGTATGTAAATGATCCAGTTGAATGTGAAGATATCATTCAGGAAGTTTTCATAACTTGTTATCAAAACTTGGCCAATTTTCGTCATGAAGCGAGTTATAAAACTTGGTTAATTAGAATTACGATTAACAAATGTAAGGATCATCGTAAGCGATGGAGCATTAAAAATCTAATATATAAACCAGAAATTTCTTCATTGAATACAAGTCATTCATCCGAAAATGAATATATTGACCAACAACATTCCAAAGAAATAATAAAACAAATCGCTAATCTTTCAGGAAAATACAAAGAAGTCCTCATTCTTTATTACTATCAGGAAATGAACATGGAGGAAATAAGTTATGTCTTAAATATTAGTATAAATACCGTAAAATCCAGACTGTTACGCGGAAAAGAAGCTCTTAAAACAAAACTTGAAAGGAGTAGTCAACTTGAATCACTTTGATAAGAAGATATCAGATAAAGTGAAAAGTTATTTAGATGAAAATGTTGAATTTTCGGCTGAAGAAATCAAGAAAATGAACCTGAAAATTCAACAAGGGTTTCATAAATCAAGAAGCATTAATCCGTTATATTGGACAATTTTGGCTTCTGCAGCGATTATTTTTCTCGTATTAAGCCTATCTTTTCTAAAAAGTCCATTTGTAGTTCCGGAAAACGAGCATCTTGCACAGGGTTCTGGTAATGAAAATATTACTTTACCTGAAGGTGAAGAATTAGCTGTGGACCTGTCTGACTTAGAACAAATGAATATTGGTGCCGAGATGCCCCAACTTTTATATGCCGATAACCAGATAGCGGTTATGCAAGGTACATTTGGAGTAGTCGTATATAATATGCAAGATTCAATTGTTACTAATCGAATTTCATATGAGCAAATTAAGTCGTATGGCATCTCAATGTTGTTGGCATCTGTATCGCAAGATGGTACAACAATCTTTATTGGAAATGATGATATGTCCATGTCGTCTAATGAATCTATATTTACTCACCAATATGATATTAGTACTAGAATAATCAAAACAACTACACAACAGCCATCAAATTTATTTAGGCCAAAAACTATTGAACAACCTGGTTATCATGAACAATACGACGATTTAGAATATGGTACGAGTCACAATATTGTAGAATTGGATAGGTCATTTATATATCTTCGCTCCGCAAAATGGGAAATGAAAGACCTACAAATTGTTAATTGCCCGTATGAATATGGTGAAAGCACAGTCTTTGATGTGTTCAAATGAGAATTGTAATCTGTCAAAACGCAAAGGTACCCAACAATTTTGGGTCAATACCCTATGTCATTAACATTTTCTTATTTGCATCAGCTTAGGATGCTACAGAAATATTGTATAAGTATATGAAAATAAATATAAAAATGCTCTAAAAAAACATGAAAGTATAAGTGATAATAAAATATTATAAATAATTAACTGAAGAATCCATATAGAATGAAAGTAACGAAAAAAGGGGGCGTAAAAAATGAAAGCGGATACAATGGATCAAGTTGTTCAATACAGGGGGACTGAATTAAATACCAAAGGTTGGCAACAGGAAGCGGCGTTGCGAATGCTGATGAACAATTTGCATCCCGACGTGGCGGAGCATCCGGAAAATCTTGTTGTCTATGGCGGCATTGGAAAGGCTGCTCGGAATTGGGAGAGTTTCGATGCCATTGTCCGGTCGCTGAAAGAATTGGAAAATGACGAGACGTTGCTCATCCAATCCGGGAAACCGGTTGTCATTTTTAAGACGCATACAAACGCACCGCGTGTTTTAATTGCAAATTCGAATATTGTTCCGGCATATGCGAATTGGGATACGTTTCATGAGCTCGATAAGAAAGGTCTCATGATGTACGGGCAAATGACGGCTGGCAGTTGGATCTATATCGGTTCGCAAGGGATCGTGCAAGGGACATATGAGACGTTTGCGGAACTTGCAAAGCAGCATTTCGGAGGCACGCTAAAAGGAACAATCACGCTGACGGCTGGCCTTGGCGGCATGGGAGGCGCGCAGCCACTTGCGGTCACGATGGCAGGCGGCGTCTGCATCGGGGTGGAAGTGGATGAAACACGAATCGACCGTCGGATTGACACGAGATATACGGATGTCAAAACAGATTCTCTTAATGAAGCGATCCGGCTTGCGAAAGAAGCGAAGGCAGAGGGAAAGGCGTTGTCGATCGGCTTGCTTGGTAATGCGTCGGACATTCTTCCTGAAATGATTGCTCGTGGATTTAATCCGGATGTGCTGACAGATCAGACATCTGCACACGATCCGCTTAACGGCTACATTCCATCCGGCATGTCACTTGCGGAGGCAGCCGAGCTTCGTGATTCCAACCCGGAAGAGTATGTGAAGCGTTCGAAAGCGTCGATGGCAAAACATGTGTCCGCCATGATTGACATGATGGATAAAGGCGCAATTACGTTTGACTATGGCAATAACATTCGCCAAGTGGCAAAGGATGAAGGGGTCGAGCGGGCGTTTGATTTCCCTGGATTCGTTCCGGCGTACATCCGCCCGCAGTTCTGCGAAGGGAAAGGGCCGTTCCGCTGGGTGGCGTTATCTGGTGATCCGGAGGATATCCGCAAGACAGATGAGGTGATTTTGCGCGAATTCAGTTATAACACGCACCTGTGCAATTGGATCAAAATGGCGCAGGAGAAAATCCAGTTCCAAGGACTGCCGGCCCGAATCTGCTGGCTCGGGTATGGTGAACGTGCGCGTTTCGGAAAAATCATTAATGACATGGTGGCGAGCGGTGAGATCAGTGCGCCGATTGTCATTGGGCGTGACCACCTCGACTCCGGTTCTGTCGCATCACCAAACCGGGAGACCGAAGCAATGAAGGATGGCTCAGATGTCGTATCCGACTGGCCGATATTAAACGCGATGATTAATGCGGTTGGCGGGGCAACATGGGTTTCTGTTCATCATGGCGGCGGCGTCGGTATGGGGTATTCACAGCACGCTGGTATGGTGATTGTTGCAGACGGAACGAAGGAAGCAGAAGTGCGTCTAGCGCGAGTCTTGACGACAGATCCTGGAATGGGCATTGCCCGCCATGTCGATGCGGGTTATGATCTTGCCGTTAAGACAGCGAAGGAAAAAGGGGTTCGCATCCCGATGTTGGAAGGTGAGAATTCTTGAAACCGGTTTGGATTAAACATGCAGCACAGTTAGCGACAATACGTGGGGAAAACGCACCGAGAAAACGGCAGGACATGTCAGAGCTTGGCATTATTGAGGATGGCAGTGTTTGGATGGAAGACGGTGTCATCAAGGCGGTTGGCCAGACGGAAGAATTGGAACAGATTTTTGGGGCGCGTTCCAAGGAAGCTGAAGTTGTCGATGCGACAGGGCGTCTTGTCACGCCAGGGCTCGTCGATCCGCATACACATGTGGTTTTCGGCGGCAGCAGGGAGCGTGAATTTGAAATGCGTCTGGAAGGCGCCACATATATGGATATCATGAATGCCGGCGGAGGCATCCATGCGACGACCCGCATGACGCGGGAAGCGACAGAGGATGAGTTGGTCGAGCAGGCTTCAAGGCGTCTTGATTCTTTTCTGACACATGGCGTCACCACAGTAGAAGGGAAGAGCGGCTATGGGCTTGACCTCGTAACGGAGCTGAAGCAACTGCGAGCTATGAAGCGGCTGAATGAACTTCATCCAGTTGACCTTGTGCCAACGTTCATGGCGGCACATGCCGTTCCGCAAGAATATAAAGGGAATGAAGGTGAATATATTGATAGCATCATAAACGACATGCTTCCAGCCGTGGCAGAGGAGAAACTCGCCGTGTTCAACGATGTGTTCTGTGAGGTCGGCGTATTCACACCAGAGCAGTCAGAGCGGATTCTGGAAGCGGGGAAAAGGCATGGGTTCATTCCAAAAATCCATGCCGATGAAATCGAATCGTATGGCGGGGCTGAGCTTGCTGCGAAAGTCGGCGCGATTTCGGCGGAACATTTATTGAAAGCGTCCACTGAGGGAATCCAGAAGATGGCGGAAGCTGGTGTCATCGCCTGCTTATTGCCTGCCACGGCGCTATTCCTCAGGGAAGAAGCTGCGAAGGGGCGACAGATGGTGGATGAAGGGGTGGCGGTTGCCATTTCGACAGATTGCAATCCAGGGTCATCGCCAACAACGTCAATGCCGCTTGTCATGAACCTGGCTTGCATATCGATGCGTCTTACGCCGGCGGAAGCGCTTGTAGCTGCAACGATGAATGCGGCCTGCGCCATCCGCATGGAGGATAGGGTTGGCTCTTTGGATGTTGGCAAGCAAGGTGATGTGGTTCTTTGGAATGTTGCCAACTATCAAGAATTGCAATATTTGTTCGGCGTGAACCACGTCGGCCAAGTGTGGAAAAAAGGGAAACGGGTTGTAGGGTAATGTGTAGCCGTGAATGTCGGATGAATCATTCACGGCTTTCTTGTAAAATGAGAAGATTGAATATTCAAATGAGGGGTGAAGAAAGATGGCTCAATTGCAGGAGAGTGTAAAAACTCGTTCGACTCCGGGCATGTGGAAGTTTTTTGTATTCAGTGCGATCGGCGCATTCATGTTTTTTGTACCCGTCACTATCGGTGAGAAGAATTCGATCATGCTCGACCATATGGTCTCGTGGATTCAGACAAATGCAACTGGGGCGCTGCCCTATTATGCCCTGTTGATTATTATGGCGGGTGCCGTTTATCCGTTTGCTTCCGGGACGTGGAAGAAATCGAAAGTCGATATGATTTTCTCGTTTTTCAAAGTAGTCGGCTTAATTGTCGGCGTCATGCTTATTTTCAATATTGGTCCGGCTTGGCTGTTCGAACCGGACATGGGACCGTTTTTGCTGAATAAGCTTGTAATTCCTGTTGGTTTGCTCGTTCCAATCGGCGCAGTGTTTTTGGCTTTATTGGTCGGATATGGCCTTCTGGAATTTGTCGGAGTCCTCGTGCAACCCGTCATGCGGCCGATCTGGCGGACGCCGGGCCGGTCAGCAATTGATGCGGTCGCTTCATTCGTCGGTTCCTATTCTTTAGGCCTGCTCATCACCAACCGAGTGTACAAGGAAGGAAAGTATACTGGGAGAGAAGCGGCAATCATTGCAACGGGTTTCTCGACTGTTTCTGCTACCTTCATGGTTGTTGTAGCAAAAACACTTGATCTGATGAGTATGTGGAACCTCTATTTCTGGGTGACGCTGGCCGTCACATTCATCGTCACGGCAATCACAGTCCATTTATGGCCGCTTCGTTCTATTAAGGATGAATATTATGAAGGCTCAATCCCCCAGCCTGAAGTGAAACCTGAAGGGAAACGGTTTTCTGCAGCATGGAGCGAGGCGATGGAGACGGTATCCAAGGCACCGACATTCGGCCGGAACCTCGTAACGAATGTGCGAGACGGATTGCTAATGGCGATGGCCATCTTGCCATCCATCCTGTCGATTGGCCTGCTCGGCCTGATGTTAGCGGAGTTCACACCTGTGTTCGATTGGATTGGCTACATGTTCTATCCGTTCACTTGGGCGTTGCAGCTGCCGGAACCGATGCTTGTGGCGAAAGCGAGTGCGCTCGGCATTGCAGAGATGTTCCTGCCGGCCATGCTCGTTGTAGAATCGGCACTCGTCGTCAAGTTTGTCATCGCGGTTGTATCCGTCTCTTCGATCATCTTCTTTTCAGCTGTCGTGCCGTGCATTGTTTCGACGGAAATCCCGATTTCGATTCCGCAATTGGTTGCCATTTGGGTGCAACGCGTCATTCTTACCATCATCATCGTGACCCCTATCGCCTATTTATTGTTGTAAATTACCAGTAGACATCCACAAGCTTTCGCTTTTGGATGTCTTTTCAATTTGGAGGCCAATGGAATCAATTACTCTTCTAATAGTAGTAGGTCTGGTAAGATTGAAAAAATACATACGAGGGGGAGAAGCAATGGTCGGACGAAATGACCCATGTCCATGTGGCAGTGGGAAAAAATATAAAAAGTGTTGTGGAGCTAAAGAAAATAGTGTAGTCGATCTCATTGTAAATAAAGAATTGGATCAACTGCTTGCGGATTTTTTTGACCAGTATCCAAAGCCGGATGAACGCCCTGCTATGATGAAGCTTTTAAGAGAATGGCTAAATCGGTTGTCGGGAAGTTGGACGAAGGAAGACATCGAGGAAGCGGCGAGTGAGTTCTTTCTGTTCATTCAACAGCCGAAAGGGTGGCAGGCGTACATAAAAGAACAGATTGCCAGGGCGAAGCGGAAGTCATTGCAAGCCATTTTGGAAACGTGGATTACTCCGTTTTTATTATTGGGGGAAGTCGAAAAAGCGGAGACTGACGTATTGGTTGTGCGGCAGCTGTTTACGGAGGAAGCATACCGCCTCGTTAGGAACGAGGGAATGCCGGAAGAGGAAGGAATGCTATTGTTCGGTGCTGTCCTGCCGGATCCTCGCAAAGGGGAAGAGGTGATCGCCCCTATTACATCGATGATCTTCTTGGCGAGATGGAGCAAGCAGACGAAGCAATCGTTGCATCAGCTGAGGGATCAGCATGCATCGAAAGAGCCTGCCGTCTTTCTACAGGATCTTGCAATTGATATTTATGAACTGTTCATTAAAAGGAGCACAGCTTCATTAAACGAATTGGTGGAGGAGTTGCTCGCACCTTCGCAAGTGGCAGCTTTGCAAGCGGTCGAATTGGCTTTACGGGAGCTGGAGCAGGATGGAAGCGCTCGCGAGCTAGTGCATAAGTTGGCTGTTGCATTTTTCATGAATGAAGAACAAGAGCATATCGCAGTAAATGATTTCGTGGCGGCTGCTGTATGGACAGGCAGTAAGAAAGGCTTTATGAGGGATATTGGGATGTCAGAAGAAGAAATTATTTTTCATTACGAAGCAGACAAGGAAAATATGTTAAGTTTCGTCCGGCGGTTAACGGATTTATGTAATGAAATGATGGATGGATTCGACGATCAGGCAGCAGTTAGGGCTTACGAAATTGGAACCGATCCACGCCCAACAGAAAAAGGATTATGGGAAACCGCTATGACAACGTCTGGCGTTGTGCAGCGGAAGCCGGGAGTCGATGAAGGAAGGGCTCAACTCCTTGCTTACAAAGCATTTGAAGCAGAATCCGATGAGGTTCGGAAAGAATTGGCTCAGCGTGCACGATTGATCGCCCCTCAACTGCCGGATGCTTTGCTGTTGGCAACGGAATGGGAGCCGGACAGCAGGAAGGCTTCTGGCCTGTTCGAAAAAGCGATTCGGCAGGCAAGCAAAACATTTGAAGCCAGTGAAAACCCGTGGCGAATTGTACCGAACCGACCATTTATGAGAGCTGCCTTCAGCTACGGCGTCTACCTGTTTACAATCAAGGAGTTCAGCGAGGCTGCGGATGTATTCAAGGACTTGGTACGAATGAATAGGATGGATAATCAGGGGGCCCGTTATGAAGCGGTTGCATCTTTGATTCATTCGGGACGATACAGAGAGGCTGCTGAAATACTTGTGCGCTATGAGAATGGTTCGATGGGAGACGCGGTATATTTGTATTTGGATTGGAAGTTGGAGCTGGAAGCATCGGATGGAAAGTCGGAGGAAGCGGCAACGATGCTTGAAAAAGCGACGCAGGCAAATGGGCATGTACGTCACTTCATGACATTTCGCACAAAACCGATACGGTATCCACGCAAGCTATTGGTTCAACCGGGAAGTGTGGAAGAAGCAAGATATATTTGGCTTCTCCTGCAGGGAGCGGCGACATGAAAAAGACCAGGCGGTGCCATACACCGACCTGGTCTCAGCCTGTTGACAAACGCTTTCATACGTCGTTGCTCGGCTCGCTCATCCTCTTATGAACTTAAGTTCTATTCGAGTCTTCGCTCGCCTTCGCGCCTAGTCTGGCAAGCGTTTTCAAGCCAGGCTGAGGTATGTGCCGATAAGACAAAAAACAATTATACACGTGTAGGCAAAGTTAAAATCGACTTTGTCTACACTCTGAGACCAGGCGGCGCTATACACCGACCTGGTCAATTATATTTATTTACCGCCAAGCATATTGAACAAGCCGCCAGCTATGCTGCCCTCATCTTTCGAGCTGCCCGGCGTGCCAGGTGCTGCGGCAAAGACACGGCTGGCAAGACGTGAGAATGGCAAGGACTGGATCCAGACTTTGCCGGGACCGCGAAGAGTGGCGAAGAATAGCCCTTCCCCTCCGAACAAAGCTGTTTTCACGCCTTTGACCATTTCAATGTTATAATCGATTTCCTGTGTCATAGCCACGAGGCAACCTGTATCGACACGCAGCATTTCTCCAGGCGCCAGTGTCTTTTCAATAATCGTGCCGCCCGCATGAATGAAAGCCATTCCATCGCCTTCCAGCTTTTGCATGATGAACCCTTCGCCGCCGAAGAAGCCTGCACCGAGTCGGCGCTGGAACTCAACGCCAATCGAAACGCCTTTCGCAGCAGCAAGGAAGGCGTCTTTTTGACAGATGATTTTGCCGCTATATTGGCTTAAATCTACAGGGATGATCTTACCTGGATAAGGAGCAGCGAAAGACACATGCTTCTTTCCAGATCCTGTATTGGTAAAAGTGGTCATGAACAGGCTTTCCCCTGTTATCAACCGTTTGCCGGCTCCCATTAATTTGCCCATCAAGCCGCCGCCCGAACCGGCTCCGTCGCCGAAGATGGTCTCCATTTCAATTCCATCCTGCATCATCATGAGTGAGCCTGCTTCCGCAACGACTGTTTCGCGTGGATCCAGTTCCACTTCTACAAATTGCATGTCATCCCCGTAAAGTTTATAGTCGATTTCGTGATTGTTCATTGTGAACCTCCCAGTTCATATTTGGTAGTCATTTTACGCTGGCGGATGCGAAAGGTTTCGTTTCATTCATTTTTTTATTGCTTCTGAATCAATATATTGCCATAGTAAATTGGCGATTTCATTTGCATGGAGAGTATGGGGCCCTTCCTTGCTGAATAATTCGCGGAAAGAACGGGCGACCGCCTCCATAATATGTTGTTTCGGTTTAGGTTGTTGAAGTTCATTCTGCAAATAATCAACGTACTCCAATCCCTCCGAACGTTTCTCTTTTAACAGAGCTTGCCGGAAGCATTGCAGTTTCTGAATTAATTGCGCCTTTATGTCGATAGGGGGTGTGATAGCCGAGCTGACAACCGCTTGCATGTCAGGTCCGAGCAATGAATCGTTATGGCGGATCATGTCAAAGATGATAGCATCCACACGTCTGATGGCGAAATGGACGAGTTTATTGATGTCCATTGACTCAGCAGAGTGGGCATTCCAGAAATGATTCAGCTGCTTGATCATCCCCAAAATGATCATGGCGCATTCTAATGTATAGGGACGTGCCTCCTCACCGTACACATCGATAAGCCGTGCGGACATCCAATTCAATTCTTCGAAGTGATAGGCAGTGACGAATTGTCTAAGCTCCTCATCTCCTGAATAAAAGACCGCCTCATAGATCGGCAACAAGTTCCGCTCCCGGTTAATATGCATACGGATCAAAATCTGTTCCGCCAATATCATTTTATCGTCTTTTCGCTGACCGATTAACAGTTCCCGTCTGCGGATCCTGGATTCTTCATAGGCAAATTCCAAAATCGCCATCAAGCATTCGTTCTTGGAAGTGAAATAATTATAAAAAGTTCCTTTGGAAATATGGGCTTCCTCTATGATGTCCTGGACGGAAGTCGAATTAAAGCCTTTTTCTACAAATAGCCGCTGTGCGGTTAGAAGTACGTGAAGTTTACGTTCGTTCATGAATAAAATCCCCTTCGTTTTCAAAGGTAGGAATATGTTGTTTTGTACTAGTAGTACAAGTATATATTAGTGTTAAAAGACTGTAATATCAAATATAAAAAGTTTTTTTGTATGAAAGCGATTTCTATAATTGATTATTTTAGACTGTCGGTATAAAATGTAGGAATGTTGTACGAAGGGTACAACGATGTTAAATAGATATGGGGGAATAAAGCTTGGAAATGGATATTAAAAAAATGCATGAAAAGCCGCCGTACGGAATGATCGCTATTTTGTTCTTCGGGGCTTTCGTTGCCATTTTGAACAATACACTATTAAATATTGCACTGCCATCCATCATGAATGAGTTTCAGGTCAAGCCATCTGCTGTTCAGTGGCTGACAACGGGCTTCATGCTTGTGAACGGAATTATGATTCCGGCAAGTGCCTTCTTTGTCCAAAAGTTTACAAACCGGAAACTGTTCATCACGGCGATGTTGTTGTTCTCGCTTGGAACGGGACTTGCGATCGTCGCGCCGACATTCGGGCTGCTTGTCTTGTCGCGGATGATTCAGGCGTCAGGTTCGGCGTTAATGATGCCGTTATTGATGAACGTTATGCTTGTCGCATTTCCGATTGAAAAACGGGGATCTGCGATGGGGCTTTTCAGTTTGGTCATGTTCACGGCGCCAGCTATTGGACCGACATTGTCAGGATGGGTCGTGGAACACTATTCCTGGCGCACGCTGTTCGAAATCGTTTTGCCGTTCGGAATCCTTTCGATTCTGCTGGCAATTTTCAAGCTCAAAAACATTACACCGAATCGTGAAGTTCGTCTTGATGTCGTCTCGCTCATCTTTTCGAGCATCGGCTTCGGCGGCTTGCTGTATGGATTTAGTTCGGCAGGAGATAAAGGCTGGGGCGCGCCAATCGTATATGGGACAATCGCAATCGGGACTGTCTCGCTCCTCATCTTCATCTTCCGTCAGCTTCGCATGAAGGAGCCGTTGCTTGATTTCCGGATCTACAAACATCCGATGTTCGCGCTTGCTTCAGGTATCTCGATCATCATGTCAGTCGCGATGTTCTCAGGGATGATCTTGACACCGCTTTATGTGCAAAATGTACGGGGCATCTCGCCATTCGAAGCGGGGCTCCTGATGTTGCCGGGGGCTATTGTTATGGGCTTCATGTCGCCAATCACGGGACGGATCTTTGATAAGTACGGTCCGAAGTTCATATCAATCACGGGCCTCATCATTACGATTGGCAGCACCTTTTATTTGAGCCGTCTCCAACTTGATTCGGGTTATTATTACTTGATGGGTCTGTATACCATTCGGATGTTCGGGATGTCGATGGTCATGATGCCGATCATGACAAACGGCATGAACCAGCTGCCGATGAGATCAAATCCTCACGGCACAGCCATTAATAATACGATCCAGCAAGTGTCCGGTGCGATCGGTTCTGCTCTCCTTCTGACTATCATGACAAAACGCATGGAGAAATCAGGAGAGGAGCTCGCACACCAGGCAATGGCAAGCGGGCAGATGCCGACTGATAAAACAGCAGCATTGGAAATGCAAAAGGAAATCGGTTTGCAGGCGATGCTCGATGGGATCAACCACTCATTCTTCATCTCAACGCTCATTGCGGTTGCTGGGCTGATTTTGACACTCTTCATCAAGCGGGTCAAACCGCCGACATTCAATGCGGCAGCGTCACCAGCTGCCAAAGAAACAGTGGAAGCAACGAACAAACCCGTGCAGGAGTAATTTTCCTGCACGGGTTTTAATGAAAGTTGGCGTCGGAAGGGTGGAGGGCAATAAGCGATTTCCGTCCGGAACAACAGCCGAAACATATTTACCTAAGTCGAATTGCAACAAGCCGGAGGGGGCCTAGCTCTTTCCGGTTTTTCTGTTCATGTAAAAATAATCATCAGACTTATCATTTATTTCGGAAATAAGGAAGGATTTCACTATTTGGTGTCGAATTAGAGTAACTGAAAGCGGTTTCAAAATGTTCGAGAAGGAAAGGGGAATGTTGCAATGCAGTTGAACAATTACATCGGAGGTTCATGGCAAGACGGTGGGGGAGCGCAATACACGGCAGTTACGAACCCGGCGACTGGAGAAGAACTGGCGCAAGTGCGTCTGTCTGCGAAGGAAGATGTCGCTCTGGCCGTACAGGCGGCAAAGGAGGCCCAAAAGAAGTGGGCGCTCGTGCCGGCACCGAAACGGGCAGATTACTTATATGCTATCGGCAATATTATGAAAGAAAAGAAGGAACACTTGGCGCAAGTACTGACAAAAGAAATGGGGAAAGTGATCGAGGAAGCACGAGGAGAAGTGCAGGAAGGCATCGATATGGCGTATTACATGGCAGGAGAAGGCCGCCGCTTGTTTGGTGAAACTGTGCCTTCCGAACTGATGGATAAATTTGCGATGAGCGTACGGGCGCCAATCGGTGTTGTTGGGCTGATCACACCATGGAACTTTCCTGTTGCCATTGCAACATGGAAGTCGTTTCCTGCAATGGTTGCAGGAAATACATTCGTTTGGAAGCCTGCCACTGAAACGCCTATGATGGCTTATGAAATGGCGCTCATTTTCGATGAGGTGGGATTGCCAGCAGGTGTGGCCAATATTGTCTTCGGCTCGGGTTCGGAAGTCGGTACGGCAATGATCGAGCATCCGGATGTCCGGGTCATCTCCTTTACAGGTTCGACCGAAACTGGACGCCATGTCGCAGAGACAGGCGGGCGCCATTTAAAGAAAGTATCCCTGGAAATGGGCGGGAAGAATGCGGTCATCGTCATGGATGATGCCGATCTGGATTTGGCCGTGGAAGGCATTCTATGGAGCGCCTTTGGCACAGCGGGTCAGCGTTGTACGGCATGCAGCCGGGTCATCGTGCATAAAGATGTAAAGGAAGAGTTGGAACAGAAGCTGCAAGAGGCGATGAAATCTTTATCCATTGGGAATGGATTGGACGAGTCCGTTAAGGTAGGACCTGTCATTAACGGGAGAGCGATTGAGAAGATCCAAAAGTATGTTGAAATCGGAAAGGAAGAAGGAGCCAAACTTGTCGCGGGCGGCAATGTGATGGATGAAGGAGAATTGGCGAATGGCCATTACTTCGAGCCGACATTGTTTACGGATGTCAAATGGGACAGCCGGCTGGCGCAAGAGGAAATCTTCGGTCCGGTCGTGTCCTTGATTGAAGTCGGAAGCCTGGACGAAGCGATTGAAGTGAACAACAGTGTACTTTTCGGCTTGTCCAGTTCCATCTTTTCCCGCGATGTGAATACGGTTTTCAAAGCGCAGCGGGATCTTGACACCGGAATCGTCTATGTCAACGCAGGAACAACAGGCGCGGAAATCCATTTACCGTTCGGTGGGACGAAGGGTACAGGAAATGGTCATCGGGACTCGGGTGTCGCCGCATTGGATGTGTTCACGGAATGGAAAAGCATCTACGTGGACTTCAGCGGCAAGCTGCAGCGTGCACAAATCGACACAGAGTGACGTTCGCTTCTTCATCTGTGGACACGGAAATCTTAAAGGGAAGTAGGGGTTGTATGATGAAAGTGGTAGTACTCGGAGCAGGCTTGATGGGGAAAGAGGCAGTGCGCGATCTGGTGAAAAGTGACGATGTGCAAAAGGTGTATTTGGCGGACTTGCATGTACGGCAGGCGGAAGACTTTGCAGAGCAGCTCATGTCCGATAAGTTGGATATTTTATTGCTCGATGCCACAAATGATGAGCAATTGAAAGATGTCATGGCGCTTGGGGATGTCGTCATCAATGCTTTATTCTATTCGTTCAATGAAAAAGTGGCCCGCACGGCTGTTGAGATCGGCGTCCATTCCATCGACTTGGGCGGCCACATCGGCGGTGCGACCGATGCGGTGCTTGGTTTGGCGGAACAAGCTGAAGCGAAAGGGGTAACGATCATTCCGGATCTAGGGGTGGCTCCGGGGATGATCAACATTCTGAGTGGATACGGAGCGAGCAAGCTCGACAAGGTGGAGAGCATTAAATTGTATGTCGGAGGGATTCCGGTAAAGCCGGAACCGCCGCTTAATTATAATATCGTCTTCTCGCTCGAAGGGGTATTTGATCATTATACGGACCCGTCGCATGTCATCCGTGACGGACAATTGCTTGAGATCCCGTCTCTCTCTGAAGTGGAACCTATCCATTTTAAGGACTATGGAGAACTGGAAGCGTTTCATACATCTGGAGGCACATCGACATTGATTAAGACTTTCGATGAAGTGCAAACATTGGAATATAAGACAATCCGTTATAAAGGGCATGCGGAAAAATTCCAGCTGCTCGTAGATCTCGGCTTACTGTCGAAGGACAGTCAAGTTGAAGTTGGCGGTTCAACAGTGAAAGTGCGCGATGTCATGCGAGAACAACTTTCGCCAAAGCTTAGACTGGGAGACAAAGTGGATGCGGTCTTGCTGCGAGTCATTGTCAGCGGCGAGAAAAATGGCGAAACAGCTACTTATGAATACAATTTAGTGACCGAGAAAGATATGACGGTGAACGAAACGGCGATGGCCCGTGCGACTGCCAATACGATCTCGGTCGTTGCACAAATGATCGGCAACGGGACGATTTTGAAGCGTGGCGTCCACCCGCCGGAAAACATTGTACCAGGTGAGCTATATATTGATGAAATGAAGAAGCGCGGCGTTGTAATTGAGGAAACTGTCCAAATGACTGAAGCACACGTATGACTGGTTAGGGAAGGTGAGAGCCTTCCCTTTTATTCGAATGAAAGGGGATTGGGAGATGAATTTCGAGTTCACTGAGGAGCAAAAAATGTTGCGCAGAACTGCCCGGCAGTTTGTTGATGAGGCCATCATGCCGCATATTCAAACATGGGATGCGGAAGGCGGCTTTGACCCGGCTGTTTGGAAGAAACTTGCGGATCTTGGATTCATGGGTGTCTGCATACCGGAAACATACGGGGGCAGCGGTATGGACTATAATTCGCTTGCTATCCTTTGCGAAGAATTGGAACGGGGTGACACGGCATTCCGGACGGCGGTATCCGTCCATATTGGACTGAATTCGATGACCTTGATGCAATGGGCGACGGAGGAACAGAAGAAAAAGTATCTCGTGCCGCAAGCGGAAGGGAAGAAAATCGGGGCGTTCGGCTTGACGGAGCCGGGAGCGGGGTCTGACGTGGCAGCCATGGCAACGACGGCTGTCCGGGATGGGGATCATTATGTCATCAATGGCCAGAAGACGTGGATTTCCCTTTGTGACGTTGCAGATCATTTCCTCGTATTCGCTTATACAGATAAATCCAAGAAACACCATGGCATCAGTGCATTCATCGTGGAGCGGACATTTCCTGGTTTCTCGTCCAAAGCGATTAAAGGGAAATACGGAATTCGCGCGGGGAATACAGGGGAATTGTTCTTTGAAGATATGCGTGTACCTGCTGAGAACCTTCTTGGAGAGGAAGGGGAAGGCTTCAAAATTGCCATGGCCGCATTGGATAACGGCCGATTCACAGTGGCAGCAGGTGCGGTCGGTCTCATCATGGCGTGTCTCGAAGAAAGCGTGAAATATTGCCATGAACGGGAAACATTCGGCAAACCGATCGGCAAACACCAGCTGGTTCAGCGGATGATCGCCAATATGGAAGCGGGCTATCAAATGAGCCGCCTTTTAGTATACCGGGCAGGCGAATTGAAAAACAAAGGCGTGCGCAACACGCGTGAGACGTCCCTTGCTAAATGGCAAGCATGTGATTTTGCGAACAAAGCGGCGGATGATGCATTTCAAATCCATGGGGCCTATGGATATTCCGATGAATACCCGGTCGCCCGCTTCCTGCGCAATTCAAAAGCACCGGTCATCTATGAGGGCACTCGTGAAATCCACACGATCATGCAAGCGGAATATGTACTAGGCTACCGGGAGGATAAGAAACTCAGCCAAATGCTGCCGGAGTGGCCATTTGATTGAATCAGAAATCGGATGAACAATCCAAAGTTATATTTGTTTTTGTAGAAAATCCCGAAATGTAGAAATTTAATTGTGATGATGAAAACCTTATGATATACTATTCATACTATTTATGGATCGGAGGTGAGGAATGATGTTGGACACTGTGTATGCACGTGAAAGTCTATTGGAATATTTAGCCACTTCATGTGCGATTACTCATGAAATTGCGCTCAACGGGATACGTATGCCCTTTTTTAGACAATTTCAGTAATCACACAGCGGTTCGGCACATCATTCCTTGCAAATAAGGAAAGATTGCATAAGGCAATAGAAGGTTGTAGACAGACTGTTCGTTCATGCTTTTTCAGCTCGGCCTATGGAGGGATTTTATTCATTCCCTAGGTGGGCAAAAAGCTTGAATGATGCCAGTGCTTGTCTCAGTCTGCTGTTGTCCGAACGCAGTCTTTTTTTGTGCGCTCTCGCCTGTGTAAACAGAATGAGAGGAAGCGAAAAATAATGATTTGTACAGTACAAAAGGTCAGCAAGATGTTAGGCGGTAATACGATATTTGAAGACTTGTCTCTGGAAATAAAGACAGGAGATCGAATAGGAGTTGTGGGACGAAATGGGAGTGGTAAAACGACATTATTAAAATTGATTGCTGGAGTAGAGCAAATTGATTCGGGCGGCATTCATTTCAAAAAAGGGACGAAAATCGGCTATTTGTCTCAAATTCCTACGTTGGAAATGCCGATGACTGGATACGAAGTATTGAAAAGCGCATTTGGCGAACTGTTGGAATTAGAAGAAAAGATGAAAGCGCTTGAGGCTGAAATGTCGGACGAAAATGCAGATATAGACCGTTTGCTCATGCAATATGGACAATTCCAAGAGGAATTTATCCAGCGAAACGGGTATGCCACGGAGTCGGAGATCGAAAAGGTGATAAATGGTCTCCAATTAAGAAATTTCATTCAGCAAGACTTTGGTGTAATGAGTGGTGGAGAACAGACGAAAGTGATGTTGGGCAAGCTATTATTGAGCCAGCCTGACTTATTGTTAGTTGATGAACCTACGAATCATTTGGATTTATTCGCAGTGGAATGGCTGGAGCAATATCTGTCAGAGTATAACGGGACGGTTGTCATTGTGTCGCATGACCGGGCTTTCTTGGATTCGGTGGTGAGTAAGATAGCGGATTTGGAGGACGGGGAGCTGCGACTCTACCATGGCCATTATAGTTCTTTTGTTCAACAGAAAGAGGAGCTGTTGCTGCGCCAATTCCAAGAATACGAAGAACAGCAAAAGAAAATTGGGAAAATGAGAGAAGCGATCAAGCGGCTCAGACAATGGGCGAACGAAGCAAATCCGCCCAATGCCGGGTTGCATCGACAAGCAAGAAACATGGAGCGGGCACTGGAGCGGATGGAAAAGATTAAGAAGCCGCTGGTCGATCCGAAAAAAATGGCTTTGTCGTTTGAACCGACGGAACGCAGTGGCAAGGAAGTTGTTGTTATGGAAAATGTCTGCAAATCATTCGGTCTGAAAAAGGTCTTGTCGGAGGCGACCTTACACGTATATTGGAAAGACCGGGCGGCAATTGTCGGCCCGAACGGCAGCGGCAAATCGACCATTTTAAAGTTGCTCATCGGCCAGCTGACGGTGGATGAAGGACTCTGTAAGTTAGGCAGCAATGTGAAAATCGGTTTTCTATCCCAACATGCCGAAATGACAAATCCAAAAGCGCGCCTAATCGATGTATTCCGCGAAGAAGTCAGTGTAGCTGAAGGGGAAGCGAGACATATTTTGGCGAAATTCATGTTTTACGGGCCTGATGTCTTTAAACGTTTGTCCGATTTAAGCGGCGGCGAAAGAATGAGGCTCCGTCTCGCACAGCTTATGCATCAAGACATCAATCTCCTTTTGTTGGATGAACCGACCAATCATCTTGATATTGAATCCCGTGAAGTGTTGGAAGAAGCATTGGAAGAGTTCCCTGGCACTATTTTAGCCGTCTCGCATGATCGATATTTTTTGAATAAACTTTTTGACAGGACGGCATGGCTGGAAGGAGGTAATTTAAATATTTTTGAAGGGCCATTTGACTGGGCTCGCGGAAAATGGGCTGAACTGTATCAGTCGGGGGCGAATCAGTAAAAAAGTATAGATAAGAGAAGAGAGAAGGCCTTCCGTAGGGAGGTCTTCTCTTATTTTCGCGAAAACGGTATAGGGAGAGAAAAAATATCTATAAAATACTTGAATTTCATTTTTGAAGCGCGTATGATAATGACTGGATGACCGGAATGGTATTTTAGTCAGTCGCAGGAGGTGAAGAAGTGGATCGTAGACAGGAAATTTTGGAGGCAGCTGCTAAGTCGTTTTCCCTGTTCGGTTACAAAGCTACGACAATGGATCAGGTTGCGAAAATTGCAAACGTAGGAAAAGGGACAATATATACCTTTTTTACGAATAAAGAAGAATTGTTCAATGCCATTGTACTAAAAATGATTGAGGAAATGCGAGCGGCATCGGATTTAGTTGCTGTAGAGGGTGGTACATTTGAACTGAATGTCCATGCCCGGCTTATGCAATTGCTCAAATTTCGGAAGACGCACCAGCTCTACGCCAAACTGATCGACGAGGAAAAAGAACTTCGGACCCCTGCTGTTACAGAGGTACTGGCTCAAATTGAACGAGAGATCGTCTCTTATGTGAAGCTGAAAATCGAACGGGCAGTCGGCAGAGGTGAGTTAAAGCCGTGTAATTCCGAATTGATTGCATATCTTCTATTCAAATCGTATTTAGCCCTTATTGTGGATTGGGAAAAAACGCATGACATGGAATTGACGGAAGAACAAATCGCCACGCTGCTGAGCGATACGATTTTCAAGAGTCTCCTGCGATGAGACTTCTTTTTTAATTAAAAATGACCAAATGAGACTTATGGTCAAATGGTTCTAAGGAGGAGAAGGAATGAAAAAAACAATGACATTTGCGGAATGGAGACAGCTTCTCCGTTCGAGGAAGATGCTCGTCCCTATGTTGGCGATCCTCTTCATCCCGGTGTTGTATGCAGGCATGTTCTTATGGGCTTTCTGGGATCCATATGCCCAATTGGATTCGCTGCCAGTTGCGGTAGTCAATATGGACGAAGGGGCGGAACTGGAAGGGGAGCAACTAGCCCTTGGGAATGAATTGGTCGATAAATTGGTGGAAAGCAAAGACTTTGATTTCCAAAAAGTAAGCAAAGAGCAAGCGGAAAAGGGATTGAAAAACCAAGATTACTATATCGCGATTGAAATTCCGGATAATTTCTCTGCCCATGCGACATCTTTGCTCGACGAAAACCCTGAGAAATTAACGATTCTTTATAAACCGAATGAAGGCTATAACTTCTTGTCTGCCCAAATCGGTGAAACTGCAATGGAAAAAATCCGGGCAGAAGTGAATAAGAATGTCACGGCTACGTATGCTGAGCAGCTTTTCGACTCCATTACCAAAATGGGTGATGGCTTCGGGGATGCAGCGGAAGGCGCGGGCAAATTGTATGATGGTACGAATGAGCTGGCAAATGGCGCCGACGACTTGAAAGGCTATTTGGAAACACTGGCGTCCAGCACCGTTACATTGAAAGAGGGTACGGATAGCTTGGCGAAGGGTGCCGACAAGGCGGCAAAAGGAGCGAACGATCTGAACAAAGGGATCGGCACTCTGGCATCCGGCGCGACAGAACTTCATTCAGGAGCCCAAAAAGCGGCTGCTGGTGCTGCAGACTTGCAGAAAGGTATTGCGAATTATACAGCTGCAGTGAATCAATTGAAAAGTAGTTATGCGCAGATTGGTCAAAAAGAGACTGAATTCGGCAGTGCTGTTGGCACATTGAACGAAAAATCGGGTGCTTTGCAAGGGGCAGCTTCTAAACTGGCGGACGGTGCGCAAAATGTGAACGCGGGCGTTTCCAATCTTTCTGACCAGTTGGCACCAGTTCTTGCCACACTTCCGGAAGATCAACAGTCCAGTCTAAAGGCGGCGCTCACTCAATTGCAACAAGGCAGTGCAGAAGTGGCAGGCGGAACGAAAGAATTGTCTGCTGGCGCTGCAGCCCTACACGAAGGCACAGCGCAATTGAATGGTGCAGCTGGACAATTACGTGACGGTCATGCGCAGGCGCTGGCCGGCTTGGCTAAATTGAACGAATCCTCGCCTCAATTGACAGATGGAGCGAAGGCATTGACAGATGGCAATACGGCCTTGTCAACCGGACTCGGCCAACTCTCCAAGGGAGCAAACGAAGCGAAAGTGGGAGCGAGCAGTTTAGCTGCCGGATTGAATGAACTTTCCACTGGTTCCGGCACTCTAAATGAAGGAACCGGCACGTTGGCAACGAAGTCAAAAGAATTGGCAGATGGTTCTTCTAAATTGACTGATGGTGTACAGGAATTGAAAGACGGCACCCAGACGTTGCAAGACAAACTTGCGGAAGCAAATGAAACTGCAGGTAAAGTACATGCAAATGACAGCACATACGACATGGCGGCAGCTCCGGTTGATGTGGATAAGGAAGGGATCAACCACGTACCGAACTATGGTACAGGTTTTGCCCCATACTTCCTATCACTCGGTCTGTTTGTCGGAGCCTTGCTTGTTTCTATCGTATTCCCGCTTGTTGAACCTGCAATCAGACCAACAGGCGCATTCAGATGGTTAGCTAGTAAAGTGTCCGTGTTAGCCGTCGTCGGGTTAATTCAAGCACTGATAGCAGTGGCTGTTATCAAGTGGGGACTGGGCTTGGAGACTGAGAATTTCTGGTTATTTGTCTTGACGGCAATCATTACGAGCTATACGTTCATTGCCATCGTTCAAATGTTTGTTTCGATTTTCAGCGATGCAGGACGTTTCCTTGCCATTCTCGTATTGATCTTGCAATTAACAACAAGTGCCGGAACATTCCCATTGGAATTAATTCCAGAACCGCTTCAAGTGTTCAATACCCTTTTGCCAATGACGTACTCCGTCCAGGCGTTCAAAGCAGCTATTTCAACGGGAGATATCGCTCATCTATGGGCAAGCAACGGCGTATTGATTGGCTTTATCGTTGCATGTCTCGCCATAACATTCGGCTACTTTGCATTAGTATTCCACAAGCGGTATTCCAAAGAAACAACGGTAGAAGCGTAAGAAAAAGCGATCCATGGACAGTACGTGTCCGGGATCGCTTTTTTTACTGACGGAGAGAGGCGATGGCTTCAGGCGGACGCCAGAACCTCGTGTTGAACGCCAAAAGCTGAGGCTGAACGCCAGAAATTCGTGTTGAACGCCAGAGTCTATGACTGAACGCCAGAACCCCGTGGCGAACGCCAGAAGTTGAGGCTGAACGCCAGAAACCCGGGATGAACGCCAGAAGCTGAGGCTGAACGCCAGAACCCCGTGGCGAACGCCAGAATCTGAGGCTGAACGCCAGAAACCCGTGGCAAACGCCAGAATCTATGACTGAACGCCAGAACCCCGTGATGAGCGTCAGAATCTATGGCTGAACGCCAGAAACCGGTGGTGAGCCCCAGAATCTATGGCTGAACGCCAGAAATTCGTGATGAGCGCCAGAACCTATGACTGAACGCCAGAAACCCGGGATGAGCGCCAGAATCTATGGCTGAACGCCAGAACCCCGTGGCGCACGCCAGACTCTATGGCTGTACGCCAGAAAACCATGGTGAACGCCAGAACCCCGTGGCGAACGCCAGAAAACTAGGCAGAGAGTACTAGGAGTCATGTTAAATGCTTGAAACCCCTAATGAATGCCAAAAAAGCCTATCCATATGCCAAATCCAGTGCCGTCATCGCCAAAAAGCACGCCAAACTCAAGTCTCCCTATTTCCTCAAAAACAAAAGAGCGACCGCTCCATGCCGGTCGCTCTTTGTGCATTTCATAAAATTAGGATCCTACATAATCCCCGCCGTCGACATGAATCGTCTGGCCGGTCATATAGCTGGAGTCACTGGATGCCAAGAATACATAAGCGGGCGCATTTTCAGCAGGTTGGCCACGGCGTTTCACTGGCGTATCGGCACCGTGTTGTTCCACTTTTTTTGCATCGAAAGTTGCGGGAATGAGCGGTGTCCAGATTGGTCCGGGTGCTACAGCGTTTACGCGGATGCCTTTGTCTGCCAGATTCAAGGCGAGTGAACGAGTGAAGGACGTGATGGCGCCTTTTGTGGCAGAATAGTCGATTAACCCTGGTGACCCGTTATAAGCGGTGATGGAGGAAGTATTGACAATGCAATCGCCTTTCTTCATATGGGATAACGCGGCTTTGGACATGAAAAAGAGTCCAAAGAAATTCGTTTCGAATGTTTCGCGCAGTTGATCGCAGGAAATGCTGGCGATATCATCCTGAGGGAATTGTTTCCCGGCATTATTCACAAGGATATTCAAGCTGCCGAATTCTGAGATGACATCCTCTATAAGCCGTTCACAGTTTTCTTCTTCGCTAATGTCGATTCGGAACTTTTTTGCTTTGCCGCCGTACTTTTCAATCAGTTCAATTGTTTTATTGGCATCGACGTCTTCCGCTTTATCCAAGTAACCGATGGCAACGTTGGCTCCTTCCTTGGCGAACGCCACTGCCACAGCGCGTCCGATTCCGCTGTCGCCTCCCGTGATCAAAGCATTTTTCCCTTTTAACTTGCCGGAGCCTTTGTAATTCTCATCATCATAAATCGGAGTGGGTTCCATGTCGGCTTCCACTCCCGGTTGTTGGCTCTGCGTTTGCGGAACGACTTGTTCATCTATTTTTTCATACTTGTCCATAAGGCATTCTCCTCCTTTAATTCTTATGTCGTATATGAATTATTCCCTGTGCAAGGACCATTAAACGTTCGAAAGGAAGGGGGATTTATGAAAATAGTGTAGTAAGAAGCGAGGAAGCATGATGAAATAGTTAAATATAAGATGACTCACATGGTTCATGTCAGGTCGAGTTCTCAACTGAAAGGCTGTTTGCTTTTTTACGTTATAATAAAGGCTGAGAGGGGATGAGACGATGAAGACATTATTAGTGACAGGATTTGAACCATTTTTGAAATATCCCGTCAACCCGACGCAGAAAATTGCGGACGAGTTACACGGCCTGACAATCGGTGATTACAAGATTCATAGTGAAATCTTACCTGTTGATTTCAGCCAGTCAGGAGACCGCATCTTGAAGCATATTAAAGAAATCAAACCGGATGCTGTTCTCTCGTTGGGGCTCTCAGGCGGACGCTATAAAATTACACCTGAGCGAATCGCGATCAATGTGAATGACGGTGCGAAAGACAATAGCGGTTACGCACCTGTCGATGAACCGATTGTGGAAGGCGGGGCGGACGGCTATTTCACGAACATGCCGATCCGACAAATGGTCAACGCGATGAAGGAAGCCGGACTGCCTGCAGAAATTTCCAATACGGCGGGCGCCTACTTATGCAACCACGTCATGTACCAGGCACTCCATTTGGTGAATGAGGAGCGACCGGAAATGCTCGCCGGCTTCATCCATATCCCGGCATCCCATGAACTGGCAGTCGAACACGGGCGGGTGCCAAGCTGGTCGCATGAGGATTTGAAACGTGCCATCATCACTTGTATTAAAGTGTTAAGTGAATCATAAAAAATGCGCGAAAGAGGGTGGATTCCTCTTCCGCGCATTTTTATGTTATAAAAGTCCAACCCATTTCCAATATGTCGCACTGAACAGCAAGATGAGCACATACCCAATGACGGTGAGCGGAATTCCGGATTTCAGGAAGTCTCCGACCGAAAACGCGCCAGTTCCATACGCAAGCATATTTTGCGGTGCACTGACCGGCAGCAGGAAGCCGAAGCTGATGACAAACTGTTGGATTAGCACGAAACCGATATCGTTCGCATTGATGGCGATCGTTGAGGTCAATGCGATAAAAATCGGGATCAGCGCTGATGACAAGCTCGTCGCACTTGCGAACCCGAGGTGGATAAAAATATTGAACAGTGACAACAGGGCAATGGTGGCGAGGAGTGGCATCGTGTCCAGTCCCATCGCGCCGAATACTTTATCCGACAGCCACTGGGCCCCCGTCGTATCGAGCAGAATGGTTCCGAGTGCGATGCCGACCGCAAAGACAATGATTGTGCCCCACGGAATGAGACGCTCTACGGTCTTCCAATCAAATACTCCAATTTTAGGAGACAGCAACAGGGCGATGGCAACGACAGTGACAGTGGTCGTGTCCAGCGGATGAAGCTTCTCCTCGGTAGCCCATAGGAAGAGCAGAATGAGGGAGACAACAATCAACCGAATTTCTGCCGGCTTCATCGGCCCCAATTCCTTCAGCTGGCCTTGAATCAATTCTTTGCCGCCTTCCACCACTTTCGTTTCCGGTTTTATCAATTTGATCATGACAAAATAAAGAACAAACGACATGAGAATCGACCAAGGAGCAGCATATAAAAACCATGTACTCCAGGCGATCGATTCTCCGAACTCCTTCTCGATGAAACCGAGCGCCACCATATTTTGTGCGGCAGCCGTTTTAATTCCGATATTCCAAACTGAAACGGCCTGAACGGCGGTAATGACGAGTAATGCAGCAAGCCGGCTGTTGGTCGGCAAACCGAAAGCGGCGACCATTCCAAGCAGGATCGGGACGACGGCTCCAGCACGGGCTGTCGCACTTGGTACGAAGAAAGCAAGGATAATGGATACTAGAATTGCGCCAAATACGATAGCGCCGGTCTTCACACCGACTTTGGATAAAATGTACAAAGCAAGCCGTTTATGCAAATTTGTCGCTTGCATGGCGGCGGCAAGGAAGAGGGCGGCGGCAACGAGGGCGACGGCCGAATTAGAAAAACCGCCAAGCGCCATCGTGAGCGCTTTCTTCGTTCCAACATTCACCTCCGGGTTTGCCATATCCGGCGAAAATCCGATCAACAGTGCAACAAGGCCGATGATCATAGCTGCACTGACAGGGTATGTCACGGCTTCCGTTACCCAGAGGATGACCGCGAACGCGAGGATGGCGAGTGCCCGCTGACCCATGACCGGCAGATCTTCCGGTGTTGGCAAGAGAACAATGAGAATCATGACTGCAAAAGCGACGGCAATCCAAATCGGTTTCAAGTTATGCTTTGGTTTTGCAGCTTTCATCTGTGCTTCCACCGAGTATCAATCCTTTCTATTGCTTAGTCTGCGTATAGATTACCCTGAACTGGAATTTACAAACAGTAGAGTAAAGGAAAAATTCATACTTGCCAATTCTGTAGTGGACCTGTATGTTTAAATAGTAATGATTACTATTTAAGGAGTGATAACATGCGTTCAGAACAAATACCAGTTACTGTGTTAAGCGGCTATTTGGGTGCAGGCAAGACAACGTTATTAAATCATTTATTAGCGAACCGGGAAGATAAGCGCATCGCGGTCATTGTGAATGATATGAGTGAAATCAACATCGACTCGGCGCTCATACAGGACAACGGTTTTTCACGCACAGAGGAAAAGCTGGTTGAACTGACAAACGGGTGCATTTGCTGTACGTTGCGTGAGGATTTGATCATAGAAGTCGAGAAATTGGCCGTAGCTGGGAATATCGATTACATCGTCATCGAGTCGACTGGTATTTCTGAACCGATTCCGGTCGCCCAGACGTTCACTTACATAGATGAGACAGTAGGAGTGGATTTGTCCAAGGTGTGTAGATTGGATAGCATGGTCACGGTCGTCGACGCGTTCCGATTTTGGAAAGACTACGAAAGCGGGGAGACGCTGTTGGAACGCAAGGATACGGATGATCCATATGATCAACGGGATGTCTCTGATCTATTGGTTGACCAATTGGAATTTGCCGATATCCTGGTCGTCAATAAATTGGATTTAGTTGACGAAAGCTATCACGAACCGTTTACCGCGTTTTTACGAAAAATGAATCCAGACGCTGAAATCATGTTGACACAGTTCGGAAAAGTGGAGCCTTCGCAGCTGCTGGACCGGAAGCTTTTCGACTTCGAGAAGTCCAGCCAAGGAGCAGGATGGATTAAAGAGTTGAATGAAGAACATGTACCGGAAACAGAGGAGTATGGCATCAGTTCCTTTGTTTACAGACGAAATTGTCCTTTCCACCCAGCAAGATGGCAGACGTGGTTATCCCAATTGCCGAGCGAAATCGTCCGGACAAAGGGCTTTTTCTGGCTCGCCACCCGTCCGGACATGGCGGGACTGCTATCGCAAGCAGGTGCTTCCATCACATTCCAAGGTGCAGGACAATGGATTGCCTCCTTGCCTGAACGCCAGCAGCAACAAGTCATAGAGGAAGATCCTGAGCTAATGCGCCGTTGGGATGAAGAACACGGTGACCGGCAGACGGAACTTGTTTTCATCGGTTTGGACATGGATAGGAATGAAATCGAAATGCAACTGGACCAATGCTTGCTGACGGAGCAAGAAATGAAAATGGACTGGTCTTCCTTTAAAGATGAACTGCCGAAATTCATGCCGCTCGGATGACGTCATCCTATTATTTCCATAGGTTCTTTCACAAGTTATGAATCAATACGTTATACTCCAATAGATAGGATTACTTCTGAGAAGATTTCCGTTGAAGGGAAGGAAAGGAAGGGGTAAAACGTGGATGTTGAACTGCTGATCACATTATTGATCTTGTGGGGAGTCATCATGCTAACGGTTAGTAAAAAGTATAGAACGATGGACAAGGAATCTCGCAAGGAAGCGCGAAGTGTGATAGGAACGAAACGATTCATTACAACCACAGTGCCCTTGCTCTTAGGAATGTTCGTCAGTCTGCTAGGCAAGGTGGCGGGAATGAATATCGTAATCTTGATTGGGGCTGGCGTCATTGGTATGGCAGGCATCTATACAGCCGTTACGATGTGGCGGAATAATAAAAGAAACATGATGCTATTCTCGCTATTTGTGATGCTTTCTATTTTGTTGTTGCTTCTCTAGATTTTTATGAAATAAAAACGAGCCAGAGAAGTCATCCAGATCCTCTGGCTCGCTCTAAAAAGAAGGCTTCCGTTTAGTGCCAAATAGCAGTGAGGTGATGCTGGTTGTCTATTCAATAGATGAATGGCACATCATTTTCTATTCTACATCTCATGTCATCCAATATGTTTTTGGTCTCTGTACTTAAAGTATTGGCTGTAAATGAATTTGTGAAAAATAGGTAAGAATACAGTAGCCGATACTCCAAGAAGAAGGGAAGCAACTCATATTGTTCTTTAGACAAAGTAGTCTTCTCGCAATATCCTTCAAAGAAGTTGTTTCTAAATCGTTCGTAGAATACAACTCCGTTACAGCTATTGTGTCGTCTGTTTTTTTCTAGGGCATGGTAGATTGGTATGCAAGCATCATACATATACCAGCTTTTTCGGACATCGCCAAAATCCAGAACGTACATTTTGTTGTTGCTTATGATGATATTCTCATTATGCAGATCATGATGAACGACACCGTAAAGATCATGGGTGCGGAGCAATGAAGATAATCGCTCCATATAAGCTCCCCACTTCTTCTGAATGAGTGTCCCTGACTCTTTAGCGAAATCCTTATCGTTTATATCAAAGTTCCATTCAGAATAATTGCCATTAAGCCTAGAGGCATTCTTTTTTGACACTTCATGCATTTCCCCTGACATTCTCCCCCACTGTTTTATAAGATGATGATCTTCCTCGTAGTCGAGTAGGACTTTTCCTTCTATATACGCGAAGGCAATGATAAAGTAATTTTTTTCGAATCCCTCTGCCACTTCTAGGAGGTTTCCATTTTGCGAAGGGATGGGGACTGGTGTTTTAATACTATTGGCATCCATCAAGTTTATTATTGTAAATTCTTGCTCTATGTTTTCTTTGTTGTATTTAGTGGTGTCCAAGAACTTAATTACGATGTTTTGGTCACGGCCGAGAAAAACATTGTTATCGAAGCCGCCAAGGAGTTCAAGAGTATCAGAATCAAAACCATATAATTTTTTTGCCTGCTCTATAATGACTTTTTGCATGATGACCTCCTGCTGGTTTAATGAGTATTGCGTAAGGACGACAAAGTAATCCCACCCCTTCTCTCTTAATCAAAAAGGCCTTAAGCTACCAGAAGTTGAAGAGGGGGGATAGCGTGAATAAAGCCTGTCGAGCTGACAAATGGATGTTGGCCAATTGTTAAATAATGATTTCATCCAGTCGACAAGATGCTTACAGATAATGGAGTAGGAGTGAGTTCCTGAGTTATAAAAGATGCTGCGCAAGAGTGGGGAACGGAGTATGTCAAGGCGACTTCTACGTAGCCAATAGGCCTTATATTATTTCGTAGAGTTGCAATGCAATTCGATTGAAACAAGCCGGAACAGCCTTTGGGCAGCCGTCCCGGTACTTTTTCTTTCAAAAGAAAAATAGACCGATGCTAATGACAATGCCGCTTAACACTAAGACGAAAACGCAATAGCCCATGATATCCTTCGCGCGGAGTCCTGCAATCGCCAGTGCAGGCAATGCCCAGAACGGCTGGATCATATTGGTCCATGCGTCGCCCCAAGCGATGGCCATAGCAGTCTTCGAATAGCTGACACCAAGGGACTGGGCCGCATCCAGCATGATCGGCGCCTGGACGGCCCATTGTCCGCCGCCGGACGGAACGAAGAAGTTGACGAGACCCGCTGCGTAAAATGTGAAGAGTGGGAACGTCGTTTCTGTTGAAATATTGACGAACCACTCCGACATGACGCCTGCAAGTCCAGAAGCGACCATCATGCCCATAATCCCAGCGTAAAACGGAAATTGGATAATGATGCCGCCAGCCGTCTTCACCGCATTAGCAACAGCCGCCAAAAAACGTTTCGGCGTGCCGTGAAACAGTATGCCAAGCATGAAGAAGATCAGATTGACAATGTTGAGGTTTAAATCAAACCCTTTGCCAACAAAGTGCTGAATCAGATACATGACACCGAGCGCGCCGATGAGCATCGATAGAATATAGCTGTTTTCCAGACGGCTTGCGGGCGTCGGCTTCTCTTCTTTTTCCATTGTAATTTTTTCGTTCAGCAATTCGGGATCGACTGTTACAGTATCTTTCGGTTTTGGCATCATGAAACGGTTGAAAAGCGGTATTGAAATGAACAGAAGCCCGACGATCACCAGATTGTACGTAGAAAAAATGGTTTCAGAAGTGGGCACAATACCCATCATATCCTCATATGGATGGTCTTTCGTTGCGATGGAAAGCGGAATGGAGCCTCCAAGCCCGCCGTGCCAGACGATAAATCCAGAGTAAGCGCTTGCAATTAAAAGGCGATAATCGACTGACGATACTTTGCGTGCAATCTCTTTTGCAAACAATGCCCCGATCACCAGTCCAAACCCCCAGTTAATCCAGCAGGCGATTAATGAGACAACTGTCACTAGTATAATCGCGGAGCCGGGGGATGTGGCCAGTCCTGCCAGTGTGCTCAATAACTTTTTGAATACTGGACTGCTTGCCAGTACATGCCCGGCCACCAATACAATCACCATTTGCATCGTGAATGAAAGAAGACCCCAGAAGCCGTCCCCCCAATGGACGACCATATCGAGCGGGCCTGAGTCGGTTAGTCCGAGCCCAAGCAGAAATACAACAAGGGTCAAGATGGCGACAAATATGTACGGATCTGGCAAGTAGCGCTCCATAAGCGTATTCGACCAACGAGTCAATACTTTCAAAATCATTCCCCCTTTTTTATCCCTCGAAGTAAGACTATCATATTCGTTCAAATGAAATATAATGTTTGATTCAGAAAAATGAAACGTAATCGAAGATGAAGAGTCTAATGGTATAAGAATAGTTGGAAAGGGTTGGATGACATGAGAAAACCGTTCAGGTGGTTAAGTATTGGGCTTGTGTTGGCGATGGGCGTCATGGTCTTCGCTTTCATGATTGAGAAGGTGGGGGTGGCTGCATCGGGTGGCGCATTCGTTGAGCATGGATGGAACGTGCAATTCACGGCTCCGTTGAGCAAGCAAGCGATCGAGAAAGGTGCCGTCTATGTAACAGACCAGCAAGGGAAGAAAGTCCAAGCGAAGCTGAAATTGAGCAAGGATGGCAAAGAGCTGCAAGTCAAAGGACTGGAGCCTGGCGAATATGCGCTGATCATCGACGATCAGGCACTCACGAAAAACTTTTTAAAATCCTTCAAGCAAAATAAGATCAAATTCACTATGTACGAATCCATTGCAACTGTCACATCTGCAGATGATTTAAAGGCATATTTCGAGATGGCTAAAAACTTGCAAAGTAAAGGCCCGAGGGAGGCTATTGGATTAGAAATTGTCCAGGAAGAGGAGAAAAGCGACAAGGCATCCAGTGATAGTTCGGGGCACTCCAAAACCAATGTCCAAGTGCAAGGGGTTGATGAGCCGGACAGTGTGAAGACGGACGGGGATTATGTCTATACCATTGCCGAAGGTGCCGTCCGCATCACAGATATCCGGAAAGACCAACTGAAGAAGGCAGCCTCTATTCAGATGGAAGAAGGCTTTTATCCATCCCAGCTGTTCATTCAAAAAGATATGCTGATAGTACTTGGCGAAAAGATGGTCCGCCATGATAAAAAAATAGCGGCGGGAGATCAACTTATGCCGATGAATGGTATGACGACGATCCGCTTGTACGATATGAAAAATAAGACTGCTCCGAAGCTGTTGCGGGAAGTTGGGGCAGAGGGGTATCTCAGCAGCGCCCGCATGACGGACGGCACGGTATATGTTGTGACCAACTTGTATCCGATGCTTTGGGCGTTGGATGAGATTGACGGAGCGACCGTGCGCCCACGGATTACGGATACGGCAAATGATGACCTTAGCTATATGGCATACGAAGACATTGCTATTCTGCCTGGCGCAACAGAACCCTCTTATACAGTTGTGACTGCCATCGATTTGCAGTCGCCACAGAAGAGTGAGCTATCGACTAAAGGATATCTCGGCAGCAGTGAGCAGCTGTATATGTCGAAGGACCATCTCTACTTGACAGCGACCAACTACAATTTTGAACAGAGCGGTTTCAAGGCAAGGATTTGGAATCCTGGAACGGCCAACACACAATTTTTCAAGTTCACGCTGGACGGAGTGAAAGTGGAATTTACAGGATCGACAGAGTTGAAAGGGACAGTGTTAAACCAATTTTCGATGGATGAACATAACGGTTACTTCCGTGTTGTGATGACGGAAGGGAATATGTGGGATGACAAAAACCCATCCAAGAACCACCTGTTTGTTCTGGATAAAGGAATGAAGTTAGTGGGATCCGTGGAGAATCTGGCGAAGGGAGAACGCATTTATTCCGCAAGGTTCATGGGGGATAAAGCCTATATGGTGACGTTCCGTGAGACGGACCCGCTATTCGTCATCGATGTGGCGAACCCGGTAAAGCCGCAAGTATTAGGGGAATTGAAAATACCTGGTTTCTCCAACTACTTGCATCCGCTTGATGAAAATCACCTTATCGGATTCGGATATGAAACCGTTGCAGAAAAAAATCCATCCGGAGGTGAGCCGTTTATTCGCACAAAAGGAATGAAACTCTCACTCTTTGATGTGACTGATTTTGCCAACCCGAAAGAGAAAGACACGGTGATTATCGGAGGAGAAGGCACCTACTCGCCAGTGCAATACGATCATAAAGCGTTGTTCCAGCATGCTGGGCGCAATCTGTATGGCTTTCCGGTCAGCGTATATGAAGAGGGAAGCAAACAGCATGAACTTGTCTTCAAAGGATCGGGTGCGCTCATTTATGAAATTACGCCGGAACGTGGATTTAGCTTACAAGGCGACCTAGTCCAAAAACCAGGCAAGGGCCAGCAATACGAGGAGTGGGAAACGCAAGTACAGCGGCTCCTCTATAGCAAAGACCGGCTTTACACGGTGTCAAACAGGGACTTGACTAGCTATGACTTCAACTCCTTTAAGAGATTGACTCAATTGAAGTGGGACGATAAACAATAAGCATCATGTGGTCAGGAGCAGAAATTTTAGCTCCTGTCTTTTTTTGCATAAGGATCTTTACTGGGGTGAGACGCTCTACTGTTTTTCTGTAAACTGAAATTGTATTTTCCTGCCTTCTTCGATAAGATGGATAGTACAACGAAACAGGGGAGTGAGAGGGAGATGAGTGATAAGGAAATGGCTATCGATTGCTGTTTGCTGGCCGGCCGTCTCATGATGGAGGCGGGAGCCGAGACGTACCGGGTAGAAGATACGATGGACCGCATGGCGAAGACGCAGGAGTTAGCCGCCATCCATAGTTTTGTCACTCCGACGGGCATTATTCTTTCTCCAGGAAGTCCACATCATACGAAGCTCATCCGAATTACAAATCGCTCTACGGATCTAGAAAAAATTGCATTGGTGAACGCGATCTCCCGCAGGTTATCTACAGGGGAATATACATTGGAGCAGGCCTATGAACGGTTGAAAGAGATTCAGAAAGCGAATGTCATGTTTCCGCTTTGGCTTCAAATTGTTGCTGCAGGAGTTGCCAGCGGCTCCTTCCTCATGTTGTTTAACGGCTTGTGGCAGGACGTAGCGGCGGCTGTCGTGGCAGGAGGCATCGGCTTCATTGTCGTGACATTCTTTCAAGAATTGACGAATGTAAAGTTCTTTGCGGAATTTGTTTCTGCCTTGGCTGTTGCATTAGTCGCCTTTTTTGCGATCCAGATGGGGATTGGCATTGAGCTGGATAAGATCATTATCGGCGGTGTCATGCCTCTCGTACCGGGACTGCTCATCACAAATGCAGTGCGGGATCTGATGGCGGGGCATTTCATGTCGGGTCTGTCGAAAGGGGCAGAAGCGTTTCTTACGGCGTTTGCTATTGGTGCGGGTGTCGCACTCGTATTATCTTTCTAAGTGATGAGGTGTGTTACGTGACATGGATTATGCAAGCGGCACTTAGTTTTCTCGCCGCCATTGGGTTTGGCATCATTTTCAACGCGCCGCGAAAAATGCTATTCTATTGCGGAATTGTCGGCATGGCGGGATGGTTGATTTATAGTGCGAGTGAAATGGTATCGGGGGATGCGGTCAAGGCATCCTTTCTTGGTGCATTTGCCGTTGCACTTGTCGCCCAAATTTTCGCTAAGCGTTTCAAAACACCTATGATCGTTTTCAGTGTGGCGGGCATTATTCCGCTTGTGCCGGGAGGGATGGCATACAACGCAATGCGCCACATTGTGGAGAATGATTACACGACAGCGATTTCCTTCGCATCCAAAGCGTTTATGGTTTCCGGCGCAATTGCGATGGGACTCGTATTTGCAGAAGTGAGCATACAGCTCCTGTACCGGGGCAGGTCGAAAAGAAAGAATGCGGCCTGACGGAGAGGGGCTGCATGCTCTTTTTTTAGTTATCTGCGATTTCTTCTATAACTCCCCACAAATTTCTCCCTCTAGCTACGCAATAAAAAAACGGAGCACCCCGGCAGGCACTCCGATGTATCATTCAAATGCAATTTGCTCCTGTGTCACGGGTGTGCCGATGTAATAGCCCTGTATGGCGTCGACGCCCATTTCAATGAGCATGTCAAATTGCTCCTGTGTTTCCACACCTTCCGCTGACACAGTGAGGCCCATTGATTTGCAAAACATGATCATCCCTTCTACGAGCGGCTTCGTCTTTGGATGGGTCGTAAGGGATTGGATGAAGACTTGATCGATTTTCACCCTGGAAATCGGCAGGTTCTGCATATATCGAAAGGAAGCATAACCTGTGCCGAAATCGTCTAAAACAAATTGAATGCCAGCATCTTGAAGCGTTTGCATTTGCCGGATAATGGATTGTTCCACTTCAGCCTGAAACGCGAATTTCTCCGTAATTTCTAAGCGCAGCCGATTAGCCGGGCAGCCGGTATTCCGTAAAATATCCAAGATGGTATCCTTCATATCAGGCTTGCCGAATTCGCGGACGGATGAGTTGATGGATACGCAAATATTCCGCTTTTCCCTTTCCCACTTGGCAGCCAGCTTAGCGGCTTCTTCGATGACATATGCCCCGATGGCATGGATTTGACCGTTCTCTTCAGCGACCGGGATCAGCTCATCCGGCATGACATATCCGAGCTCCTCATCTTCCCAGCGGACAAGCGCCTCGTAAAGATTGATAGTGCCAGACGCGACATCATACTGCGGTTGGTAGACAACTTGCAAGTTGCGCCGGTCCAAGGCAGTCAACAGTTTTCGATCAATCAATGCGCGACGGTTCAAGCCCTTATGTGATTCTGCGGATAAGGAAGCGATGCGTCCTCCGCCGTTGTCTGTCATTTCTTTTGTGGCGGCAAGTGCGGCGGTAATAAGTTGCGTATAGGTTTGCTGATCTTCTGGATAGCGCACGATTCCTCCGCTTATGGAAAGAGGTAATGCGGTATGTTCAATATAGATGGGCTGTTCTTTCAAAAACGCCAGAAAACCTTGAATATACCAATCGCCAAAGGGTGTCAGCAGTGCAAATTGGCCTACACCAACTCGGGCGATTGGACTATCTTGAAAATAACGCTTGAGACGATTGGTGAATTCCTTGATTAAAATCCGTTCGGAGTCGTACGTCTTATGTTCTTTCAGTGTATAATAGTGATCAATCGTTATGTAAACAAATGAGAAGTGCCTCTTGCTTTCGATATATTCATTCACGAGCGTTTCCAGCCGATGGCGGCTCATAAGTCCTGTTTCAAAATCGATGAACGCAATTTCTTGCAGCTTTTCCCGCAGCTCGACGTCATCGGTCACGTCCAATTCAAGAAATGTAGCAGAGCTAAGGGTTTCTGTATTGTCCATAATCGGGATGGCGACCATTTTGACAAAATAAGAATCACCGTGTCGTGTTGTTTTTTTAGTCGTGCCGAACCAGGATTTTCCGCTTGAGAGACGGCTCCATATTTCATGAGATTGTTCTTGGCCATCTTCGTCATTCGGAAACATTTGCCAAAAGGATTTCCCTAAAATCCGTTTGGGTGTCCAGCTGCTTGTTTCTAGGAAGTTTCGGTTTACATATGTAATCAAGCCCTCGCCATCCGTACGGGTTACCATATAATACTTTTCGAGACTATCCATGATATCCGGCAATTCAAGTCTTTTGTCATTCTCGGATTTCAACATTCTGTCCCCTTTCGGATGTGTTATGTAACAAATTATTCATTTGATGTTAGTATACATCATAGTTTCGGTGAATAACTAGTCTATCTATCTGTTTGTAAATAATTAGTCAAAATGGTGGTAGTGCAAAATGAGTAGATTAAAAGGCATAATTATGATCATCTCCGGCGCTGTCATGTGGGGAGCGACCGGCCCGATGATGGAATGGATTCTGTCGACGAGCGGCATGTCTATTTCCTTCATGTTGACAATCCGATTACTCATTGCAGGTTTTTTTATATTGGCCTTTTTGAGGATAAAAGGACAAGACATCTTTCGACCGATGAGGTACAAAGTCTGGTTGCGCCAAATGATCATTTTTGGGATGTTTGGCATGCTAGGCGTTCAATTCACATTTGTCGGTTCGATTCATGCGAGCAATGCGATCATTGCGACGCTATTCCAATTTCTAGCTCCTATTTATATTATCTTCTTCGTCTCCGTTAGGCAGAAGGCGCTGCCGCCGGTGACGCAAGTGATTGGTATGGTCGTGACGATGGTTGGACTGTTTCTTTTGTTGACGAATGGCACATTAACCGGATTTGCGTTAAGCGCCCATGCGGTAGCTTGGGGGCTCGCTGTCGGTTTCACCTTCGCCTTTTATACACTTTACCCAGCACGGCTGATGAGTGAATGGGGTGTCCTGTTGGTGGTGGGCTGGGGGATGTTGATAGGCGGTGCAGTGCTGTTTGCAGTGAATGTGACAAAACTAGGAGATGGGTTTGTGTATTTGACCGATTGGCGGATTGTAACCGTCTTATCGCTCGTTATTGTTGTTGGTACTGTTGCGTTCCTTCTATTTTTAGGCAGCATGAAATACATTTCCCCGGTGGAAACAAGTATCTTATCAAGCTTTGAACCGTTGACTGCCATGATCATCTCTGTCATCTGGTTTGGAAGCGTACTAGGCATGTGGCAACTGGCAGGGGCCGTAATTATGCTAGTTGGTGTAACCGGCCTTTCGGTCGCGGGAAGCAAGGCGAAGGAAGAGTAAGTGTAAGAGGATAAAAGCGGTTGGAGAGAAATTGCTGATGAAGGGTGAAGGTTCACTTATTCATTGGCAATTTTTCTTATTGGACAGGACCTTTCTTGTTTTTGAGAAATGTCAAACCATTCAAACTCCATCCTATACATGAAGAGTCTCATATGGCATAATAGGTAACAGTCGAAAAATAATTCGTAAAACGAAAGAGTTTTTGGGGGTTCGGAAAATGAAGACAGTTTTTTCTTATGCGAAGCCATATAAATGGCCGATCCTCATAGCCCTTGTTCTTATGCTGATGGAATTGTCTGTTGAGCTGATTCAGCCGTTGCTCATCGCCAAAATTATTGACGATGGAATTTTGGCTTCTGATACAAGGGTCATTTGGACATGGGGAAGCGTCATGATGGGTCTTGCGTTTGTGGCGTTTATTGCAGGGGCCGTCAATTCATTTTTTGCGGCACACGCGTCGCAAAGCTTTGCGTTCGATCTTCGGCAGGCTTTGTTCAGGCAAGTGCAGGCGTTTTCTATGGCGACGTTCCTGCGGTTTCCGACATCCGGGCTGATCACCCGGCTGACAAGCGATGTGACTATGGTGCAGAATACATTGTTCATGAGCCTTCGAATCATGCTGCGCGCGCCGCTTCTCGTAATTGGAAGTTTGGTCATGGCATTTCTCGTAAACGTCAAATTGGCGATGTATCTCGTCATTGGGGCGCCGGTTTTATTCGTTTTTCTTTTCATTATGGCACGGAGAGGTGTCAAGCTGTTTGCGAAAGTACAACGTCGGTTGGATCGTGTAAACCGGGTGATTCAGGAGAACCTGCAAGCGGTCCGGCTCATCAAAGCTTATTTACGTGGTATGTATGAAGCGAGCCGCTTTTCCAAAGTGGCGGGTGCCCTTCGAACGGATACAGTCACGGCTATGCGGAATATGGAGCTCATCTTACCGGTTCTCATGTTCATCATGAACGTCAGCTTGCTTGCTGTGCTATGGTTCGGTGCGGGAGAAATTCGAAACAATGGAGCGCAAGTTGGGGAGCTCGTGGCAATCGTCAACTATGCCATGCGGATGACTGGTGCGTTCTCGATGTTCGCGTTTATTATTGTCGCCTTCTCTCGCGCGAAAGCATCATCGGAACGGATGGAGGAAGTGCTTCTTGCCAATGAAGATTTAGAAATGCAGGGGGCGGAAAGCTCCAGTATTAAGAAACTGGATGGAGATCTTCGGTTCGAGGACGTGTCCTTCTATTACCCTGGAAAACCGGAGCCGATTTTGGATCATGTCTCATTCCATGTATCGCCTGGAGAGAAGCTGGCGATCATGGGGGCGACTGGATCAGGGAAATCGACTTTATTGAACCTGATCCCCCGAATTTTTGATTCGACCGGGGGGAACATTTATGTCAGCGGAGTCGAAGTGAAAGATTGGCCTATCAAGGAATTGCGTGATGCCATTGGGCTGGTTCCCCAACAGTCCATCTTATTCACCGGATCCATCTTGGATAACCTTTCATGGGGGGATGCGGAAGCGGCGCCAGATGAATTGGAAGAAGCGGCCCGAAAAGCACAAATCCATGAATCGATCGATCTCTTTCCGAAAAAATACGAGACGCGGGTCGGGCAGAAGGGCGTCAATCTATCTGGCGGGCAGAAGCAGAGATTGTCGATCGCCCGTGCGCTAGTCAGAAAACCATCCATTCTCATTCTTGACGATAGTACAAGTGCGCTTGACGTGAAGACGGAAACGGCACTTTGGGAAGCGCTGGAAGGTGAAGATACCACTATGCTTGTCGTCACGCAAAAGATTCAAACGGCCAAAGGGGCAGATCGGATCCTTCTGCTTGATGCAGGAAAAGTTGCGGGATACGGGACACATGCTGATTTGATGAGACAGTCGGCTTTATACCGGAAAATTGCGCAATCGCAATCGGAAGAGGAGGGGATCATCGATGCTGCGAGCAATTCGTAAGCCATTTGGATATGAACCAGTCCTGAAGAAAGAAGATATCAAAGGTCCGGGCAGAAAGAAGGTGGAACGGGCGAGCGACTGGAAATCGGTGTTATTTCGAATCTGGAAGCTCGTCGATGAACAGCGGGGCCTGCTGATCACCGTCCTGGCACTTGTTTTTGTCAGCTCTGTACTCGCTTTGCTAGGTCCGCTGTTAATTGGAAAGATTATTGACCACTATATCATTCCAAAAGATTTCGATGGTCTGGGAGCTGTGATCGGCCTATTGATTGCAATTTATGCGGGGCAATCAGTTGCGCTTTATTTGCAAAGCTTCTGGATGGTAGGGATTGCACAACAGACGGTGTATCGTTTGCGGACGAATTTGTTTGAACATCTGCAAAAACTCCCTGTCACGTTTTTTGATAAACGGCAGCATGGGGAATTAATGAGCCGGGTGACAAATGATATTGAAAACGTCAGCCAGACATTGAACTCCTCGTTCATCCAAGTGTTTTCCAGTATATTGACGCTTGTTGGGACGCTAGCCGTCATGCTCTACCTTAGCCCGATTTTGACATTGCTGACGATGGTCATCGTGCCGGTCATGTTTACGGCAATCCGGTGGATTACCAGAAGGACGGGCCTGTTGTATAAAGAACAGCAACAGGCGGTCGGAACGTTGAACGGTATGATCGAGGAAACGATATCCGGTCAGCGGATCGTGAAGGCGTTCTCACAGGAAGAACGGGTTATGGAGGAGTTTGCGGAGAAAAGCGGCAGACTTCGACGCACAGGCTTTTGGGCATTGACATACTCGGGTTTCATTCCAAAAGTGATGAACATGCTGAACAATGCCAGCTTTGCGATCGTGGCGGGCATTGGGGGATTGCTCGCACTAAAGAGCGATAGCCTTGTGACAATCGGAACCATTGTTATCTTCTCGGAATTTGCTCGCCAATTTACACGTCCGTTGAATGACTTGGCGAACCAATTCAATACAGTCCTTTCCGCAATTGCAGGAGCGGAGCGCGTGTTCCGAATTATGGATGAGCCGATCGAAAAGGATGAGGCGACAGCACATCGGGATACCGTCTTACAAGGGGATGTCGAATTCCGGGATGTCTCATTCGGCTATGCAGTCGAGACGGATGGCTATACGATACAAAACGTATCCTTCCATGTAAAATCCGGAGAAACAGCCGCATTTGTCGGTGCGACCGGGGCGGGCAAAACGACGATTATGCAATTGCTGGCCCGTTTTTACGAAGTAAACGGAGGGCAAATTCTCATTGATGGTATACCCATAACGGAACTGCCACGCCAGACGCTGCGCAATCAAATGGCATTTGTGCTGCAAGACCCGTTTTTATTTGAGGCGACCGTCCTGGAGAACATCCGGTATGGCCGGCTGGATGCGACAGACGAAGAGGTCATGGCGGCGGCGAAGAAGGCCAATGCCCACACATTTATTTCCCGTTTGGAAAATGGTTATGATACGGTGTTATCCGCGGACGGCGGCGAAATCTCGCAAGGGCAGAAGCAACTGCTGTCCATCGCACGTGCTTTAGTTGCCGATCCAGTCATTCTTTTGCTGGATGAAGCGACGAGCAGCATCGACACGGTAACAGAGCTGGAAATCCAAGAAGCGCTGGAGCGGCTGATGGAAGGCCGTACTAGTTTCGTCATTGCCCACCGGCTGAATACGGTGCGAAAGGCCGACACAGTCTATGTTATGGGGCAGGGAAAGCTTATCGAGTCGGGCAGCCAGGAAGAGTTGATAGCGCGTCAAGGCGTTTATTATCAGATGCTGATGGAAGCGAAAGCATAAGGAAATCCCGAAGGTGCCAATTATCTCGCATCTTCGGGATTTTTACTGGTTTACTTCACTTCTTCAATGTCAAGTTCATTGCCATCATCGAAGTCAACATCCAGATCAAATTTAGTGAAGCTATCTATGCCGTACCATTTGAGGATTTCATCCGTTGCATCTTTTTTTGATGTATCTTTTGTTAAAAGGAGCTCTTTAAAGAACGTATCCAGTTCACTCATTGCCTTTTCATCTTTCAAGTCAACACCGGTCAGTTGATTGATATAAATGGCGGTTAGTTCCTTATCCATCTTATAAGTTGCTTGAATCGCTTCTTTTCCGTCGACTTCAATTTCCAAGTCAAAGTTGTTGAACCCGTAGCCATCGCCGGTATTCATGGTCCCGCCACCCTGATCATCCATATTTTGAACGCTGTCTTCACTCGGATCCGTGCCTTGGGTATCGCCTTTTTTATTTCCACATGCCCCCAGCATAAGGGCCACAACCATAAACAAGGTACCAAATAGTAGGATTTTCTTCATTCGAGCATAACCATCCCTTCATAATATCTGCTACTATGTAGTTTTCCTTCTTTTATGGAAATTAAACCGTGGTCTTGTCAAACAAAAAAACCGGCAGGAGCCGGCTGGTTACCACTTCGCTATATGGTCCTCTGAGCAGCCGAGCATTTGTCGGATGAGTAGGATGGACCCGTCATATAACTTGATCCGGCCATTAAAATAGCCGACAGTCTGGTGTACTTCCGTTTGGACTAATTGGACATTTGTTTTAGCCGTCCGTTCGAAGAAGGGCGTAAATGTGACGTTGACTTTATCAGAAAACCGGGTTTTAATATTCCACGGTTCCATGTAGTTAGACGGATTATAAGTAAAAAGGACATCTTCATGGATTTTGATCATCTTCCCGTCGATAAATACCGCATTCTCAGTCATCCCCGTCCCGTCTGTCCACTTGCCGCCAAAGTTAAGCCCGATCCGGCGGCCGCCGGATCGTTGCGACGCCATCGCCCAATTCCAT
Organism: Sporosarcina luteola; assembly: GCA_014204635.1. GTDB lineage: Bacteria > Bacillota > Bacilli > Bacillales_A > Planococcaceae > Sporosarcina > Sporosarcina luteola_A. The sequence goes on from JACHLS010000001.1 coordinate 273,876, forward strand.
TGGGCTTCCCTTGGCCAGATGCCACGCCCATAATCAAGTACGGCAAAACTATAATCAGGATTGAAATCATATCGCTTGGCACCGATTTTAACAAATCCGGAAGTCGGCAAGGAATGATGTTTCGCGGTGAATTGGAAAATATCCCGACTCCGCGGGATGACCACATTTAGGGAATCATCCTGTGCGGGGTGCCCGATATGCAAGTCTGCATGCAGTACCTCGCTATCAAAATCAGGAATAGTGACAGAAAGATGGGTTTCTCCTTGCAAATGCACCAGTTGGACCGATATTCGTTCATTCACGAACTTCACATTGCCGAGCACATCCTTTGGCATTTTAATTTTGCGCCCAAACGGCAATGTAATCTGTTTCTCGTAAAACCGCTGTGTCTCATAATCGAGCAGATATACGAAACAGACTGCCGCATAATCCAAATGGCTGATTGCTGCAGAAAACAAAAGATCCTCCCCGAACACACACCAATAGTTCCATTTCTTCTTTCGCATGAAATGACCCTTCAGATTGCTCTGAATGATCGGCCGGCGTGCAAACCCGATCGCTCCTGGATTCAACTGGCCTTTCCCATCACAAAGAAGCACTGGCTCCGTAATTTCCCTTTCAGCATGCTGCAAGGAGATCTCCCCCAATCTATTGTCATTTTCGGATTCGTTTGCTATACTCTATATTGTATCAGATATACGGGGCATTAGCTCAGCTGGGAGAGTGTCACGCTGGCAGTGTGAAGGTCACCGGTTCGAACCCGGTATGCTCCATTGGTGGGGAACCTTGTCAAATCAACGTTTGACGGGGTTTCTTTTTTTATGTTCATTTGGTTTTCGGCTGACTTTCTGCTGCCGTGTGCCCAGAGTGTGCCCGATTGATAAAATTTCGGGAAAAAACCTCGCTTGCAAGCTCGTCATCCTTTTGTGTTATGTGGCCATAAATATTTAAAGTTGTCTTGATATTCGAGTGTCCTAATCTCTCCTGAATGACTTTCATGTTTATCCCCTGACTGATTAACAACGAAGCGGAAGAGTGCCGCAAATCGTGAATGAAATTTTTTCAATTCAAATCTATCCACAATTCTTCCCCTTCATGATCGGTATGTGTAGTTTTGATTGGGTTACCGGTTTTACGTATATAATAAAGCAATCATTCTAGCTGATCCGTTCGGGGATTTGAAAATTTCAATTGATGATATTATATAGGTTCATTCAGTGGACTAAAAGACTGTAGACAAAAGGGTAGGAGCTCCTGACGATTTACTACCCTTTTGCCTAAGTCTGAACGATCAAAATGAGCGTTTGTATTTGTATACTATTCTGATCTTTTTGTCCAAAAAACATTACCATAGTATTTGTCGTACGTTGACACTTCCAGGAAAGTGATAAATCTACTTGGAATCAATGTGAATATATAAATTTTATTTTAAATTGATATCAAAAACATAAGTTGCTTTTCCATTGTTCCATTCTACAATAACTTCATAAATATAATATCCTTCTTTTGATGGGAGAATTATTTTATTATCATTAAGTTCAACCACGGTACTTATATTATCTTCGTTCCATTGGTTTAGGATTATAGAAGAGGGATTATGTTCAATCTCGATTCCTAATTGATCGCCTTTTTGAACTTGTAATGTTTTGAACTCATCTGCTAAGTCATTTATATCTGTACTATTAATTTTTCTCGCCTCTATGTTCCTTTCTTTCCATTCAAAATCGCCTATGATCATTGTGAATTCCTTTTTATCTACAGTAACTTTCCCTTGTGCTTGAGTAAAAGTATTACCTGAAGATAATCTACTACAACCCGCTAGAATAATTAATAACATTACAATCACAATTATATTTTTCATCGTTGTGCTTTCCTTTCTTAATGAATACAAACCAATGTAAGATTAATAGTTAACTAAAAAACAGTTTATCTATATTCAATAGGATTCTATGTATATTATAGTACCAAAAAGTTTTTATAGTGTATTTAGAATAAATAATTATTTAAATACACTTGTTAAAATCCCAATATATTTGAGTATGGGCAAAGATTGTGGATGAGACAAGGTCAAAGAAAAGATGGACCAAAAGGCTTCATGACTTACAATTGATATACGAAGTCTATATAGGCGGAGGTTGAAAAAAAGAGGGAGTGCATTCGTGCGACACCCCCCTCCCAAAGCCCCGATATGTTCGAACTGGTTGTAACGTTAATCCTTGTGAATGCCTAAATGATTTTTAATGGCTTCTTGCAATAGGTGGGAGTAATTAATCTTATGTTCTTTCGCTGCAACGTCCAACCACCTGGGAATCGTTAATGTTTTCTTGACAGCTTGGTGTTGCATCTCGGATCTGAATGGGGGCATCCAAACCTCTATTAGAACGACAGCTTCATCTGAAGATGCTTTTATATTCTTTGATGTAGAGGCTACAGGTATTAAATCCCCGTCTTCTTCCATTCCGAAAAGATGGAGGGCCAATGCTTCTTTCGCCATTGCGAAAGCTTCTTCATCACTGTTTCCACAAGTGATACAACCAGGTACGTCAGGAAACGTAACTGTAATTCCATCATCAGCATAACTGAAAAGGGCAGGGTAAATATAACGATCTTTTTTCACTATATGATAACCTCCTAGTAAGAGGGCTTTATTCAAGCCCGGCCTGCTTTAGTATTGATTTGATTGTTCCTGTTGGTAAGTCTTTCCTGGGATGAGGGATGGTCACTAAACCACTCTTCGTCGGATGTTTGTATTGATGATGACTACCTTTGACTCTTACTATTATCCAACCGTCATCTAGTATCATTTTAGTCAATTCCCTTGAATGCATTTGATTGTTACCATCTCCTTTCTATCATGTTATCATAACACGTGTTGTAATACGTGTATCATTTATTGGATTAAACAATTGAGAATGGATAAAGAAGTTTCACCTAGTGCTGTCAGTGAGTGAGGGTGTTTATGTACAGTGCAGAAAGCAATGATGGCTTTGTGTATTTTTTTCATGTCCAAACAGGTGAGCCGATTAAAAGAGGATCTGCAACCGATTCTCAAGAGAGGATAAATCAAATCAAGCCAGGTAACCACAAAAAATTAAATTTGTTACATGTAACAACGGATGGGAAAAGGTTGGAATTTAATCTGCACGAACGGTTATCCGATGATAAAATGTTCGGCAAATGGTTTAAATGATAATTCGAATTAATCCAAAAGTTACGTGAATATAATAATGAATATGGAGTGTTGGATGCAACCCTATTTAGTATTACCGCGGCAACCATCTGTTTTCTCATAAGTTGTAATAGGCACATGTGCAATACGTAAAATTGTTCGGCCATATGATTTATAGTATGTATGTACGGTGCTGGGCTTTTTTACTGCTTGTATGCTCAAGGTAACTGGGTTGATATTTAATGTGGCGCGGATGCGAATCACAGGTTTGATTGGCAACAAATATAAATTTTTATTGATTTAAAAAGGGGAGCGGAGCAACCTGCGAAGACCTATTATGTGTTTTCTTTTCGTTTTGTTACTCGGAGGATGTATTAAGGAAACTTTGAAAGAAGAGGTCGATGCAGATGAACCTGAAATAGTGCCTGAGAGTGAAGAAACTATAATTAAGGATGTTGATGGAGAAGAAAATAACATAAAAAAACTTCCAGATAGTCTAATAAAAGAGGCTGAAGTTTATATTAAATCATTTCCTGGTGTCAGCGTTATTGGCTCTTCAAGTTTAGATCTGGACGGCGATGGAGTGGAGGAATTAATATATGCCTATGATACCAATAAGGAAAAATCCAACATTGCCATTGTAACTTCAGCTGGTGTAAGTACTGTATCTCTTGGTAACAACTTTCGCTTTGCTTATGGTTCCGATTCGATGAGAGTAGAGAATGACCCGAATCGAATTATTGTTAGAATGCGTCATTCAGAAAAAAATCTTACTGTTGATTTTACCATTTCACTTGTACGTAAGGGTGATCAAGACATTGAAATTCAAATAGAGTCTTTGGAAGTCAAATAACAAGACCAACAATAGCTTCAATTAGTAGGCAGCGATAGCTCCTAAAAGTTAGAGGAAAAAAGAAGGGTGCTCTCTCTGTCCCCATTGGAACCTTATCAAACTCAGGTTTGATGGGGTTTCTTTTTTATCGAGAAGAAATTTTTTTGGTCTTTACTTTTTCGTGAAATGGACAGGCAATTAATTATTATTATGTTTTTTATGAATTGATTCTCCGCAAAGACCAATACTAACAGCAAAATAACTTTTGTTGGGGAGTGGGGTCTTGAAACGATTTGTTTTGCCGCTGATCTTGGTTCTCTTTGTTTTCGGAGTATACGACAGAACATTTGCAGACAAGGGAAGGCAATATTACGAACAGGCCGGCCAGATCATATGGGAAATCAATACCGAGGAAAAAGTGATTGCTTTGACGTTTGATGATGGACCTCATCGAAAATATACGACAGAAATATTAGATCTCCTGAAAAAACATGATGCCAAAGCTACCTTTTTCATCGTCGGGGCCAATGCTGAAAAAAATCCGGAAGTTGTGTTGCGAATGTATGAAGAGGGGCATGAGCTTGCCAATCACACATATTCTCACAAAAGCCGAATGAGCGTGCCACGACTGATTCAGGAATTAAAAAAAACGGACGAAACGATTTATGCTATCACTGGATATTCCTCTACACTATTTCGACCTGTTGAAGGAGTATATAACGACGAAATCGTCGAGGCTGTTTCGAAAGAAGGATATCAATTAGTCATGTGGTCTTGGCATTTGGATACACTGGACTGGAAAAATCCAGGAGTTAATAAAATCGTCAAATTCGTCTTGGACGGCGCCAAAGAGGGGAATGTAGTGCTTTTCCATGATGGAGGCGGCAACCGCCGGCAAACAGTGGCGGCCTTGGAAAAAATTCTTCCTGAATTAAAACGTGAAGGATATACATTTATCACCATTTCTGACATGATGCGAATGAAAGAAAAAAATCAAAACCAAGACAATCAGGATAAGCAAATTGAACTTCCTAAGTAATGAAGTCTAACCAGATGTTTGCATCAAAGCCATTTACCTACTGCTCCTACCAGGACATCCTGCTGGCAGACAAATTGAGTCTGAGAAAATGATCGAGATAGGATTGAAACTATAAATAAGGGTAATAATTAATTAGGCATGATAATTGTTCCAAGAAAGAGGGTATCGTATGAGTCGGAAAATGACGAGTGATGACCAAGCGGTTTTGGGAAATACCCCGATTACGTACTACTTCACGATGATTTTCGCTGCCTTTGGAACAATGTTGGCCTTCTATTACCTATATCAAGTGATGGAGAGGGTCAACGTTTTCCTCTTTTTCCTTTCTGTTTGTGGAGGTGGCATCCCGATTGGTTTTATCGGGGTGTTCATTGACTATAAGATGTTGCAAAGCCGGTTGAAGAAAAAATGATACCAGGATTGATAGGAGCCTGCCAAATGGAAGGCTTCTTTTTATTTGTCTTGAATCAAATCGCATTCAACGCCGTATCAGTTCATAAGATGGGCTGAGGAGGCGTTTTTATGTATAACAGGGAAGCGGCTGTAGCCTATGCGAATCAGTGGTGGAATGGACGAAATCCTGATTTCCCTTCTTTTGACGTAGACTGTACCAATTTTATTTCACAATGTTTGCTGGCAGGCGGAGCGCCGATGTATGGTTATCCAAATCGGGAACGGGGCTGGTGGTTGCAAGGGGGGACATGGAGTTTCAGCTGGTCGGTGGCCCATTCAATGCGTTGGTTTTTAGGCGGCTCGAAGAAGGGGCTGACTACCACACAGGTCAGTTCGCCGGAGGAATTGGATCTGGGGGATATCATCTGCTACGACTTCCAAGGGGATGGCCGCTATGACCATACGACGATCGTGACGGCGAAGGACGGCGAAATGCCGCTTGTGAATGCCCACACCTACGATGCATATCAGCGTTCATGGGACTATAAGGATTCCTATGCGTATTCACCGAATGCCAAGTATCTATTCTTTAAGGTGAATGATCATTTTTCCTGACATGAAAGGGAGCTCTCCTGCTGGGAGGCTCCCTCATTCGATTTCTTAATCAAACCATAAAACAGCCAGCGTGCCTTCTCCCGCATGGACGGCAAGTGTGGAACTGATATCGCCGATCTCCACCTGAAGCGCGGGGTTGCTTTGAAGAAGCATCTCTTTCAATTGTTCTGCTTGATCTGGGACATTGCCATGCATTAGGTATACCACCGATGGATGGCTCGCAGACACTTTACTGACAAGATATTGAAGCGCTTTCTTTTCGGAGCGCACCTTATCGATCACTTCAAGTGTCCCGGTTTCGGATAGCTGGATAATCGGTTTGACTTTTAACAGGCTGCCAAGGAAAAATTGCACACCGCTCATCCGGCCGCCTTTATACAATTGATCCAGCTGTCCGATGAGAATATAGTTGTTCACCGTTCCGGCCATAGTTTCAAGCTGTTGTTTGATTTCACTGACAGTTGCACCTGATTCGTGCAATGCCATCCCTTTTTGAATCAACCCGGTAATCCCGTAAGACAGCGAAAGGGAGTCGATGAATGTGATTGGGAAAACAGCCAATTCTGCTCCCGCCATCGAAGAGGCAAGTGTGCCGCTCAATTTTTCGGAAACGTGGACAGCGATGGCCTGCTCGTATTTGGTAGCCAGTTGCTTGAATTGCTCGGCAAACTCGCCCGCGGATGGCTGTGATGTTTTCGGGAACTCGACCGCTCCTTTTATGTTGTCGTATAACTCGGCGGGCGTCAAATCAACTCCGTCCACAAATTGTTTGTCTCCAAAGTGTATATTGAGCGGAATGGAATAGAAATCTGGATGTTCTTTTAATTCTTTCGGTATGTAAGCGGTACTGTCTACAATCCATGCTAACGGTTTTTTTGCCATAGGGGCCACCTTTTTTATTTTATTTGCGAACGTGTGAATATTATATCATTGAAAGTAATTTGTTTGAATAGTAATAGTGTTAAAGAGCTAGGCTGAGAGGTTGTTTTCCTCCCACGGCGACAATGGTGTATAATGGTCGCTAGAATGGTAAAAAGGGGAGTTCAATAGATGAATGAACAAGCGCTATCGGTTAGAGATGCTATCGTCAATCGCCGATCAATCAAAAATTTTAACGGCCAACCGGTCGATGTTGATGATATTTTGGCAGTACTCGAGGATGCGCGGTGGGCGCCGAATCACGGCAACCGAAATCCATGGAGAGTCATTGTGGCAGCAAATCAGGAATACGGAAAACTGCAAGAGGTGTTGAAAGAGTACGGTGTTCCGAAATGGAAAGAGCTGTCAGAAGAAGAGTTGGAAAAGCAAATGAAGAAGTTCAAAACTCCGGGCGCAGTCATTTTCGTCATCGTACCGGAGGATGTCCGCCAAAAAGAAAGACTGGAAGACTTCGCGGCGGCAAGCACATTTATTCAAAATGTTATGTTGCTGGCGTGGGATAAAGGCATCGGCACCTGTTGGAAAACGCCAACTTTTCTCGATAATCCAAAATTCAGGGCGGAACTGGGCGTCAAACCGGAAGAGCGTATCATCAGCATGCTGCAATTCGGCTATTTCGACGATATCCCTAAAAATCGAGTGCGCAAACCGTTGGAAGAGATAGTGACGTTTTACGGAAGAGAAGAATAAAGAAGGAGCATCCAGGCGACTGGGTGCTCTTTATTTTGCGGGAAGGGAATAGAGGGAGGGGATTTCAGGAATTGGGTTATGCGCGGGTGCGGAAGGATATGCGCGGTTGACGACGAGTTATGCGTGGTTGCAGAAGGATATGCGCGGGGTACGACTTGTTATGCGCGGTTGTGGAAGGATATGCGCGGTTCGCGTCATGTTATGCGCGGTTACGGAAGGATATGCCTGTTTCGCAACATGCAATGCGCAGAAATGGTGCAATATCAGAAAACCGGGTTTGGCATTTGAGCCAAACCCGGTAGTTCTCATTTCTTTAATTCATCGACAGGCAGTGCGGCGAGTTCGTAGTAATAGTCACCGATGACGCGAAGTCCTTTGTTAAAGTTCTCGAGATGGAAATGCTCATTTGGTGCATGGAAGTTCTCGCTGGATAGGCCGAATCCCATTAGGACGACGGGCAATCCGAGGATTTCGTCGAAAGCTGCGACGATCGGGATCGAGCCGCCCATGCGTGTGTAGGCAGTCGGAACATTGTACACTTTTTCATACGACCGGCCAGCCGCCTGGATGGCTGGATGGTCAAATGGTGTAATGAACGGTTTGCCTTTGTCAAATTCGCTCACTTCTACCGTAACGCCTGCTGGTTTATGTTTCTCAATATGCGCTTTCAACTTGGCGACGATATCGTCCGGGTCTTGGTCCGGCACAAGACGGCATGTGATTTTTGCGCCTGCCTCGGATGGCAAAACTGTTTTGATGCCTTCGCCGGAAAAGCCTCCGAAGACGCCGTTCACTTCAAGGGTAGGACGGGTCCATGTCCGCTCCAAGTAGGAATAGCCTTGTTCTCCGAATAATTCTGGAACGCCGATTTCTTCTTTCAAGGCATCCTCGTCAAAGTTAAGTGCTGCATAGGCTTCGCGTTCTTCCTCAGCCAGCGGGTGGACATCCTCGTAGAATCCTTCGACTGCAATTGTTCCTTCTTGATCATGGAAGGAAGCTAGAATTTCGGAGATGGCATGGATCGGGTTCTGTACCCCGCCTCCATAAATGCCCGAATGCAAATCGCTTTTAGCGCCGCGTACGTCAATTTGTACGCCGGCTAATCCGCGTAATCCGTAGCAAATTGCAGGCTTGCCGGGTCCGTACATGCCTGTATCGGAGATGACAATGATGTCAGCCGCTAGTTTCTCCTTGTTCGCTTCAATATATTTCTCTAAGTTCGGGCTGCCGACTTCTTCTTCGCCTTCAATGATGAACTTCACATTGACGGGAAGTTGGCCGCCATTTTCATGCATCAATGCTTCCACTGCTTTGACGTGCATGAATACTTGTCCTTTGTCGTCACTAGCGCCGCGGGCATAAAGTTTGTTGTCGCGGACCTCCGGCTCGAATGGACCGCTCTCCCATAGATTCAGCGGGTCGACCGGTTGGACATCGTAATGGCCGTAAATCAATAATGTCGGTTTCCCTTCAGCGTGAAGCCAGTCGCCGTACACGACAGGGTGACCGTCCGTCGGTTCAATGGATACATTCTCCAAGCCCGCCTCTTTAAATGAATGTTTCAGCCATTCAGCAGCCTTCTGCATGTCCGCTTTATGATCAGATAAGGCACTGATGGACGGTATGCGCAGAAAATCTTTCAGTTGTTCCAGATGATCGTTCTGTTTTTCGTTAAAATACGTATCCAGCGATTCTAAATGAGTCAAAGGGATCCCTCGTTTCAATTTATTTCGTATCTAAAAATAGTATAACAGAAAATAGAAAAAGACGAGTCAAGCAAGTAAGCGAAGACGTGGATATTATGGTATGATATGTATCATTCAATACAAGAACGGATGCATGGAAAACAACTTCGGGAGGAACCGCTTTTGTTTATTGCACTAGGATTCTTTTTATTCATGTCGTTTTTCCTATCAGGGAGTGAAACGGCGCTGACCGCAGTGAACCGGATGAAAGTCCAGTTGCGGGCAGAGCAAGGCGAACGAAAATCAATCAAATTACAAAAACTGATAGTGAAACCAGATCGCATGATTACAGCCATTCTCATCGGCAACAATGTGGCAAATATCATGATGCCGACTATTGTCACGATGATTGCGATCAATAAAGGTCTGAATGTCGGATTATTGACGGGTGGTTTAACAGTTGTCATTATTGTTTTCGGCGAAGTTCTCCCGAAAACGATTTCAGCAACCTTTGCGGATCGGATCGCATATGCAGTTGCACCGACAATTTCCCTGCTTGTCAAGGTGATGACGCCATTAACGGCATTACTTGCTTTATTCACCAATATCTTTATTCGCATCATTTCAAAAGGGGCCGTTACAGAGGCGACTCTTACAAAAGAAGAGCTGCGTTCGATGGTAGACATCGCATCGACGGAAGGGACTTTTGAGCAGGAGGAATCACTCCGGTTGAAAGGAATCCTGGATTTTCCGGATAAAGACGTATCGGATGTATTGGAGACGCATCGTACGGATGTGATCGGATTGCCGATTGAGTCGACCTATGAGGAAGTGCGGGATACGATATTGGAATATTTCTATACCAGATATCCAATCTATGAGGAAAGTATTGATAAAGTGATCGGGGTCTTTTATTCCAAATCGCTGATTGAATGGTCCATGCATCCTGAAAAGAAGCTTTCTGAATTAATAGACAAGAATCCGTTGTTTGTTGTACAGACCGCTAGTGTTGAAAAGGTGTTCAAGTTGATGCTGGCAAAAAAGAAACATATGGCGATTGTACTGGATGAATATGGCGGGACGCTCGGTATTGTGACGCATGAAGACATCATCGAGGAGATGATCGGGCAGGATATTGAGGACGAAACGGACATTGATGAGGAAGTTCAAGTCTATGAATCGGATGACCACCAGTTAATCTGTCATGGCCGCCTGGAAATTGTGGATGTCATGGAGATGCTGAATGTCGTGCTGCCGACAGATCATGAGACGATTGGCGGCTTTGTCATGCAGGAGCTTGGACATGTACCGGAACCAGGTGAACGATTTACATACGAGAATTTATTCTTTGAAATCGTAGAAATGGACCGAAGCCGAATTGTGAAAATGAAAATTACGAAACGACAAGAAGAGCATAATATGAGCCTGGACGAATGAATGTCCGGGCTTTTGTATGTCAAATTAAGTGAAAAGGCATGGACTGTCACAGTTCTGTCACTTCGCCTTACACATTTGTAAGTGTATTGAAAGGGAAAGCGATAGTTTGTAAGACGTAAATATTTGATAATGAGTCCAAGAGATTAACCACGGAGGGCGTTATCAAATGAAAATTGACTTAGCGGAATTACACGAACAATACGGAAGATACATATATCACTTATGCTTGAAGCTGACACGCAATAAAGAAGAAGCGGAAGATCTCATGCAGGACGTCTGGTTGAAAGTCGTCCGCTATAGCGGTAAAATGGACAGTGTCGACCGCATGAAAGCTTGGCTGACAACCATTTGCATGAATACATTCCGGGATCGTTACCGGAAAGATGTGCGGCGCAGCAAACATGTAATGAACCAACCTGATACATTGGACGTTCCGATATTGGATTTGGTTCCAAGTGATAACATGACACCGGTGGAAGTGGTGGAGCAATCCGACATTCAAAAGATCGTGCAGACGAAGATCGGGGAGCTGGATGCCATTTACCGAAAAACAATCGAGTATTTTTATGTGCATCAGTATTCGTTGATTGAGATTGCCGAAATGATGAAAGTGTCGATCGGTACAGTGAAATCCCGCCTGTTCCGCGCGAAAAAATACTTGAAGGAATTAATGATGGACGACACCGCGGCACGCGAGTACGTCATGGCATAAGAATAAAAAGAGAGCAGACTTAGGATGAAGCGGCTGCTCTCTTTTTTGTTGTCATCCAACTTTCTCATCCGGGAGATTATGCTAGTTTGCAAGCATCCGCTAACGGGAAATCCAAAGTTATAGTTTGTTAGTTGGGACGGGGATGATGAAATGAAAGGTTGGAAGAAACGGAGCAAAAAGAAATGGCTTTTGCTGATCGTGCTTTTACTGTTCCTCCTGTTATATATATCTGTAATCGCATGGCATACGTTTAAGCCGCTGCCGAAGGGGATTCCGTACGAGGGTGCACTTCACCGGACGGATGATGTGGAAATGTTCACTGATCTGACGTACGCCCAGAACAAAAAGGGCGATGGCATGGTGCATGAGTTGTCCATTTTCGATGAGGTCTACAAGATGATCGATGAGGCAGAATCATTTATTGTGTTGGATTTTTTTCTGATGGATCACTATTCAGACGAGAAAGTGGATTTTCCAAAGATAGCGGAAACGTTGACGTCGAAATTAATACAAAAAAAACGGGAGAATCCGGACATGGACATTGTATTCATTACGGATCCGCTTAACACGGGATATGAATCATATGATTCCAAGTGGTTCACCAAACTCGAAAAGGCGGGCATTGAGGTCGTTTACTCGGATTTGGATCAATTACGAGATTCCACTCCGATTTATTCGGGGTTGTACCGGACAATTTTCCGCTGGATCCATGTGGAGAAAAAAGGGTGGATTCCGAACGCCATGGCGAGCGAGGCGCCCAAGATGACACTCGCTTCCTATATGAAATTATTAAACGTCAAAGCGAATCACCGGAAAACGATGGTGACGGACAAGGCGGCTCTTGTGACGTCTGGGAATCCGCACGATGCCAGTGGGTTTCATGGCAATGTCGCCTTAAAAGTAAGCGGGGCGGTAATCAATGACATTCTTGAGTCAGAAGAAGCTGTCGTCCGGTATACGAATGGCGGTTCATTGCCGAGGGCAGACGTGCGCGAGTCAAAGGAGGGGCAATATAAGGTCCAATACGTCACTGAGAAAAAAATATTGGATGCGTTGCTTGAAGATATGGGCCGTGCAGAACAAGGGGACAGAATCCGGATGGGAATGTTTTTCGTTGCTATGCCGGAAGTGGTCCAAGCAATCGAGGATGCGGTCGATCGCGGCGTGAAAGTCCAAATGATTTTAGATCCGAACGAAAACTCTTTTGGAAATGAAAAGTCCGGGTTGCCAAACCGTCCGGTCATGCAAAAGATGATGGATGAAACGAAGGGTCAGATGGAAGTTCGATGGTATAACACCGTAATCGGCCAGTATCATACGAAATTGGTCGTTGTGGAAACGAAGCAGGGGACGTACATTACGAACGGTTCTGCCAACTTGACGGACCGGACATTGAATAACTACAACCTGGAAGGGAATTTGCGCGTCATTGCGCCGAATGACAGTCCTTTAGTTCAGAAGATGAATGCTTATTTTGACCGTCTTTGGAGCAATGAAGACGCTTTATATACTCTCGACTTTGAAGAATATCAGAATGAATTCACTTTTTTTCAGCGGGGCATTTACCGATTGCAGGAGCTGTTGAAGCTGACGACTTACTAGCAATTTTCATATTGAAACAAGAAAACCGTCCGTGGACGGTTTTTTGTTTAGGAATAGCCTTCCAATTGCTTGTTCAATTCTGCCAGCTTGGTTTCCATGGAGGCGAGTCGTTGTTCCGCTTTGTGTACGGAATCAGCGTGGCCGGTTGACTCCAATTTTTCAATATCACCTTGAAGGCTGATGTAATCCATTTTCAATTCAGCGATCGCTGCTTCGAGTTGTCGTTTGTCCATTTGGCACACTTCCAATCTTTTTCTTCAGTGTAGCATATCGGACATTGCTTTACCGCGTTTCGGGAATTCCAATAAATAGCGGATTGCTTCCAGAACGGTGTCCATTCCATTTCCTAAATTGAGCTGGGTCTGCCTGCGTATTGCCCGTTTGCGGAGCGGTTCGTGAAGGAGCGGTTCCATGATGGCATTCAGTAAATTGGATTGCTTCACTTTTCGACCAAGCCCTAAATGGATGAAACCGTGATGCTCCTTCGGAAAGCCGAGTCCCAGTTCAAATTCGTTTTGGGCGAGGACAATGCATGGAATGCCCAAGACAGCGACTTCATAGGGCATATAACTGGAACCGCATAGGATAATGTCCGCTCTCGAATAGAGCTCTGCGGTGTCATAAGGAGGCTGTACAATTTCAGTATTTCGACGTCCCAAGGCCATCATCCGCAACGTGCTGACATCGTGGGCATACATTTCGCCAACGAGGACAGACACTTTGAGCGGAATCTGCAGCTGGAGGACATGCCGCAATGCCCGATAGCTCAGGTTGCCGGGATCTTCCTCTCCAAAGGAAATGACAAGATGCGGCAAGGGGGAAGGACGATCCTTCTGCAGGCCGATTTTTTGATAGGATGTAAATGCGTCATCCGCTATAAAGAGATTACGCTCTACAACGTAATGTTCCATTCCATTTTCATCTTCCTCTTCATACAATGTTTGCAAGACGAGGTCCGCCAAACGGCCGCCGTCCCCAAAATCGTCAAAGTGAATGATGGAAGGCACGAACTCCCGGACTTTGTCCACTTCCTCCTGAAGGGTCGAACCGCTATCACGCAAAAGCAAGTCCGGCTGAATGACCGAAATAGTATCAATAAGCGTTGCGTTACGACCTATGGAGATGTTTCGAAAGCCTTCCGGAACGGACGGTGATGTGGGTCCCGTCAAAAAAACGATATTCGCCTCTTCAGATAGGACGCTGGCTAAAATGGCGGCTCTGCGGGCAGGATAGGTCCCTTTGGCATCTGTACGGGCTACGTAAATGGCAATGGTTTTCTTCTCGCGTGTTTCTATTGGAATCACCCTTTCTATGACCTATGAATCCATTACTCTCCCTTTCACCCTATGATTTGAAAAAAGCAGTTATGTCCAGTTTTATGAACCCGAGTGACTGTTGAATGGCAGAACGGCAGGTAGGTTGATGAATGAAAACGGAAGGGGATGACATGGAGCCGGAAGGAGGCAGCCACGAAGAAAAGAATAAAATGGATGGCAAAAGGCCGAACATGATAAGAGGAAGTACGGAAAGAAAGGTGGCAAATCACTGGGGACGCTTCAGATTTCAAGATGGAAGCCTAGATTCGAAAGGCTGGTAAGCTCAATTTCGAGAAACTGGCCCCGATCTCTGGTACGATGGGTAATGGAGAACAGCTAAGGAGGATATGCCTAGTGAAAGTTTTGTTTGTGGACGGGACCATTATCGGCAGCAAAACAGGAGCGGTGCTTGAAACCGTCCGTTCTTACATAGACGGTACGGGTTGTGGCTATGAGCTTGAGCTAATACGGTTTGCGGATTATGACCATCAATTCGTCGATGGCCGTCCGTTTGATCAATATAATGAAGACATGAAAAAGCTTGTTCGGCAATTCGAAGAGGCAGATGCATATGTGATTGCAACACCAATCTTTCAAGGATCGATACCGGGTGTCCTGAAAAATGCATTTGATATGCTGCATCCGCATGCGATGCGGTATAAACCGGTATCCATCGTAGCAAATGGCGGTACATTCCAGCATCATCTTGTCGTGGAGAATCAGTTGAAGCCGATACTGGATTACTTCCGCTGCCTTGTGACACCGAATTATGTGTATACGCATACGAATCATTTTGATAAGGATAATACTCTTATCGATACTGATGTTCAAGAACGGTTACAGGAGCTCGCCCGTGTTTTTATTCAATATGTAGAAATGAGCAAGGATTTATCGAAAGAAGCATTGGATCAAAATTAAAAGAATCCCGCTAATTATCAAATTAGCGGGATTCTGCTTATGTTTAAATTGATTCATTAGTCCTTGTCTCTTTTTAGAAATTAATTAGGAATTAAATACTGCATTTATTACTTATATATAGTATTATGTTATCTATATATTGAAAGAATCAGTTTATTATACCTGTGTTAGAATACTATTTTGTTATGTATAATAATGGAAACGGAGAAGCGGATTATGAAAAAATATCATAATGCTTATTTGGACGGCAGATTATGGATGTTGATATTAGCGGTTATCATCGTGCCGAATGTAATGGAGGAGATGTTGAGCCAAATATTCAACTGGAGATTCGACAAGGCCATCTGGTATGAAGTTGTTGATACCACAATATTTGTCATTTTCGCCGCTCCGATTTTCGCCTTTATGATCAAGCGGATGGATTCATATGCCCATCAGCTGGAGCATCAATTAGCCTTTAATATGCAGGCGAGTGAACAATTGAAGAGGATGAATGAAGAATTGAGCTTCAATGCGTATCATGATGATTTGACATTATTGCCGAATCGGAGGCAGCTCTTCCGCGGATTGGATCAAAGCACGAAAACAGATGAGATGAGTGCTGTGCTCTTCCTCGATTTGGACCGTTTCAAAGTGATTAATGACACGATGGGCCATTTATACGGAGATATTTTTATTCGCCAAGTGGGAAAACGGCTTCGTGAACAATTGCCTAAAGATGATAAAGTATTCCGTCACGGAGGGGACGAATTTATCGTCCTGTTGGAGAAAAGAGATTATGCTGATGTTGAACGGATGGCAGCAGATCTGCTCGCTCTGTTCAGCGAGCCGTTCATTGTGAATGGGGAGGAAATTTTTTCAACAGCAAGTATTGGAGTCAGTCTGTTCCCTGAGGATGGGAGAGACTCGGAAACCTTGCTGAAAAATGCCGATAAAGCGATGTATGCGTCCAAAGAAAGGGGAGGCAATACATATAGCTTCTATTCTGCTCAGACTTCGATCGGAGATGTACGGAAATTGAAGCTCGAAAATGGCTTGCGAACAGCGGTAGAATCGGACCAACTAGAGCTTCATTACCAGCCGATTATCAATCTAGCGACGAATCGGATGGAAGCGGTGGAGGCGTTGCTCCGCTGGCATCACCCGGAACTTGGATTCGTACCGCCTGATGAGTTCATAACGATTGCGGAAAAAACGGGAATTATCATCCCGATCGGCAAGTGGGTGCTAGAGACTGCTTGCCGACAAGTGAAAGCCTGGCAATTGGCTGGGTACCCACAATTGAGCGTAGCCGTAAATGTCTCGATTCGACAAATTAATGAACCGGGATTTATCGATTTCATTAAGAATTTATTGGAACGGACAGGCTTGTCACCCGCCTATTTGGATATAGAAATTACAGAATCAATGATGCAAAATGACGAATCCATTACCATTTTGAATGAGTTGAAAGGAATAGGGGCCAACATCTCTATTGATGATTTCGGCACTGGCTATTCTTCGCTCAGTGTTCTCGGCTACTTGCCGATCGACCGTTTGAAAATCGATCAATCTTTCACGCAGGAGATGCTTCATCATTCCCATACAAATTCCATAGTGAAAACTATTATTGATATGGGTCGCAATTTGGGCCTAACCCTTATCGCGGAGGGTATTGAAGAGGAAAAACAAGCACAGGCTTTGCGAAAATTCGGATGCAATTTTGGACAAGGCTACTTCTACAATCGTCCGTTGACAGTGGACCAGATGACAGCCTGTTTACAAGGGGAGTACATGGCACAATAAAGGGGTGATGATCCGTTGACTGAGACGGACAACCAATTGTTGAATAGGATCTTGATGGAAGGCATTAAGGAAATGGTAATGGTGATCGGTGTCCGGGAAAATAATGAACTATATTATGAATACATAAACCGGGCTGCGATGGAGAGGACATGGCTGACGGAAGAAGCACTCGGAAAGCCGTTGCGGGAAGTGGAATCAGAAGAGAAGTTTGAGTTTTTCCGGTTAAATCATTTGCATGTAATCCATACGAAACGTGAGTTTCATTACGAAGATTCATATGAATTGGAGAATGGGGAGCTATATTATTCCTCTGTTCGTTTAGTGCCTATGCTGAGCGAGGAAGGGCGGGTGACTCATATTGTCATTCACGCACACGATATAACTGCAATGAAAAAAGCGGAGAGTGAGCTGGCGAAATCACAGGAGAAGCTTCACGAAACAGAGGACCAGTTCCGGATCATAGCGAATCATTCGCAAGATTTAATTGCCATTCTCGATATTTACGGCAAAGTTGAATATATTTCCCCTTCCTGCACTGATTCCCTCGGATTCAGTGAAGAGGAAATTGCGGCCAGGCCGTTCCCTTATTTTATCCATCCCCAAGACCTGGGAGATCTTGTCGATGCTTTCACGAATTCGCTGCGCAACCAAAAGAACTTTAAAGTGAAGTTTCGGATACGCAACAAATGGAATGAATGGATTTGGTTTGAGATTTATGGTTCCCCTGTGTTCAACGAACAGCATCGCATAAACCGGATCGTCGCGATTGCGCGAGATATTTCGGTGGATAAGCGGTCGGAGGACCAATTACGATATTTTGCTTATCATGATGTGCTGTCCGACTTGTTGAATCGGCGTGCGTTCTATGAACAGCTCGGCGATGCGCTGCAGCGGGAACGGCATCGGCAGGAGGGGCTGGCGCTCTTGCTGCTGGATATCGACCGGTTCAAGTGGATCAATGACGAGAACGGCCATGATATCGGAGATCAGGTCATCGTGGAATTCAGCAAACGCTTGAAAGCCGCGGTTCGGCGTATGGATACGGTAGCCCGGTTCGGTGGGGACGAGTTTGCTGTGCTGCTGCCTGCCGTTGGTTCACGGGAGGATGCCTATGCAGTCGCCGAGTCCATCCGCGAGGCGATTGCGAAGCCGTGGGTTTTTAACGATCGTTGTCTTTTAGTTACAACGAGCATTGGGCTGGCGGTATCGGACGATGAATTGACAGACGATGAATTGATCAAGCGGGCAGATTTGGCTTTATATGAAGCGAAAGAAGCCGGCCGGGATTGTTGCAGATGGTGAGCCGAAACAGTTAGCTGAAATAAAATAGCAGATGGCGATTGCTATTCCTATGAGCAATCGCCGTTTACCGTGCTTGTCTCCTGAAAACTACGTTGCCAAGCTTGGCATATAGAAAAATAAGCAATACAGTAAGTCCCTCTACGACAGGAAACACCCACCAAATAGCTTGTCCCCCAAGGTACTGAGGTAAAAGCCAAAGGACAGGGATGAAAAGGACTATGCTTCGGATGAGCATAATGCCGGTTGCTAACCGAGTCCGCTCGATGGATTGGAAAAACTCCGCATACACCATGTTGATTCCCAAGAATAAATAGCCGATCGCAAAATGGACAAAACCTGGTACAGCTATGTTTCGTATTTCAACTGTACTATCACCAAATAACGATATGATTTGGGTAGGGAACAGCATAATGGCAATCGTGGTAAATGCACCGAACATAACAGAAGTGGTAATGCCGATTTTTAAAAGGGCAGTCAATCTGCTCGTCAGCCCGGCGCCATGGTGATAGCTGGCAAGGGGCTGCAATGCCATTCCGATCCCATAGAATACCATCAATAGCACGGCATGGATATAATTAACCATCGCATATGCTGTAACGCCATTTGCTCCCATGTAGTGTAAGAAAGACACATTATAGAAGATAATCATGACGGCCATAGAAGCTTCGACGACGAAACTAGGCAGGCCGATGGTAACAATTTTTTTTACATCATGCCAGTTGAAAAAATTCGATACTAATTTGAGTTTGGAATGCTTCCAAAAGGAATGAAGGGACAGTACCGCCATTCCAAGAATAGTGGAGAGTGCGGTTGCTAAAGCCACGCCTGTTACACCGTAATCAAGCACAAAAATGAATACATAGTTTAACAAAATATTTACTACAGATGTAGTGGCCAATCCCATCATGGCAAGCTTTGGGTTCCCATCATTTCGGATGAAAATACTGAAGAGATTTTCCGTCGTATAAACTACACCAAATGCCAAAATGACTCGCAAGTACTCTTGGACGTACGGATACGTCAGATCACTCGCGCCGAATAAGTAAGCGATGCCTTTTAAGTTAAATAGCAGCACGACCACCAATGATAATACAACGACAAGCATCATTAGGATGGAAAGTGTGAAAATCTGAACGGCCCGTTTCGTATTCCCCTCCCCGAGCGAAATGGAATAGAGAGTAGCCCCGCCCATGCCAATCCAAAGTGAAATGGAAAGCAAGATTGAGAAAATGGGTACCGCTATATTGACGCCAGCTAAAGCTGTTGGCCCCACGCCATGGCTGACAAAAATCCCATCAATCAAAATATTGATCGACATAAGCATCATTCCGACTAGGGAAGGAACTAGATAGGACAGGAATAAGGGTTTAAGCGGTCTGGTTTCAATAGGATTCATCGTTGTCATGGCTGCCCAACTCCTTCACCATTACCTTTTCGCCATTGTCATCAAGCTCCCCATTGAACACGAATCCGAATTTTTCATATAACTGAATTGCGACCTCATTCGTTTCATACACACTTAAAAACAATTGGCTGCAGTTGTATCGATTGATTACATGCTGGAGCAGTAGAATCATAAAATGTTTTCCGAGACCTTGATGTTGGTACCGGGCATCAATTAAATAGCGATCCAGCCATACACGCTGCCGTTCTTCTCCATGTGGGAAAGCCCCATACATAGCGAAACCAACAGCTCTATCATCCATGTACAGGCCGACCGGGATAAACCTGCGGTCATGTTCGGCTTCCTGCAAGCATTGTTGCGTACTCTCAATAAAGCCTTCCTGGTCGTCTGCAATGCGCAGTGTTAATATGTCCTCTTGATTGCAAATTGTGATGTCACGTATTTCCGTGAACATAATGTCAAAACCTTTCTCTTTCATTAGGGATACGTACAATGTAGGGTGTATAGTAACTATATAGTCAAGAGGGGAATACAAAATTGGTGAATCGAAAAGAGAAATTGTTTACAACAGGTGAGTTCGCCGCGCTATGTAAGGTGAATAAGCAAACGTTGATTTATTATGACCAAATCGGTTTATTGTCTCCCATACTGAAAGATGAAAAGGGCTATCGGTATTATTCAATTGCCCAATATGAGTTTTTCAGCGTCATCGAATTGTTAAAAGCGGTCGGGATGTCTTTAAAGGAAATTCAGGATTATATGAAAAAAAAATCACCTGAAAATTTTTCAGAGCTTATGCGAATGCAAAAAGAAGTGGTGGCAAAGAAACGTCAAGAACTGGAACGGATTGAAAGTATGATTCATGTGAGAACGAAGTTAATTGATGAAGCACTGCATCTCGATTTTAATGAAATAGCGTTCGCATACTTTCCGGAAAGCACATTGTATTTAAGCACCAATATAGAAAATTCCACAGAGGAACAGTTTATAAAGGCTGTCTCGGATTTTATTGATGAATTGAACCGTGCACAGTTGGATACGGGCTATCCTATCGGCGGCATGACGAAAAAGGAACATGTCTTAGCTGGCGATTACTCCAATTATAGCCACTTGTATATGGAACAGCCGAATCCTCGGGAAGGCCACCCGTATTTCAATGCGATTGAAGGCCATTTTATCATCGGCTATCATGTGGGAGCAGTTGACTCCATTTCATCCACTTATGAACGATTACTAAGTTTCATGCATACAAATGGTTACCAGCTTGGGAAGTATGTGTACGAGGAATATATTTATGATGCTGTACTGAAAAACCGGGAGGAAGAGTACGTAACAAAGATCATGATGGAAGTCATAAAAAAATAAAAGGGACAGATCGGGTAAACCCGAATCTGTTCCTTCTTTCGTTCTGTTCGTTACACCTTGTATACAACTGAATATAACGTTTCTTTGTAATGAGTGAACTCATCCTCCGTTATAGGACGAGGATAGCTCATAATGTAGAGAGGCAAGTCTGTTTGTCCTTCTTGTAATGCAGGCTGCATGTAATCGAAAGGATTTAGGTGAAAGCCTAACCGTTCATAAAAGCCTATTCTTCGTTGTGCCAGTTCCGAATCGGGTAGCTCCACCTCTAAGATAACAGGTTTTGTTGACTCTTCCATGTAGTGAGACATGAGATTTCCTCCTGTACCGCTTCCACGCATAACAGGATCGACTGCAATATGTTCTACAAAGCGGAATGTGGTGAATTCCCACGATGCTAAAAATGCAGTGATTCGGTTGTTGTCATCTGTTCTCGTCAAGAGACGGTAATGTGGATCTTCTAGCAACGCTTTCTGTCCCGCATATGTCCTTCGTTCGCTATTGGGAAATGATGCTTCCATCAGGGCGTATAGTTGGTCAAACTCTCTGTCATCAATCATTCCATTCACTCCTTGTCACAGCAATTGTCTCACGAGTAAGCTATGTCCTGCTACAGATTACAACAAAAATCGATCGGTTTCCGCATTTTCGTTTTCCGGTTTCCTCAAAGTGTACAGATTGGACTCCCATATCCCCCGGATGCAACATCAGGCATTCTCCCGTATAATCGGGGTATGCAGAAAGGGGATTTTTTTATGTCCAAATCAGTTGTATTAGCCGAAAAGCCTTCCGTGGCGCGTGATATCGCCAGGGTACTCGGCTGCAATAAAAAAGGAAACGGCTTTTTAGAAGGCCAACAATATATTGTCACGTGGGCGCTTGGCCATCTCGTGACGCATGCCGATCCAGAAGGGTATGGCAATGAATATAAGGAATGGAAGCTCGAACACCTTCCCATCATTCCTGAACCATTTAAATTAACGCCGATCCGTCAAACTTCAAAACAATTCAACGCGGTGAAGGCAGTATTAAAACGAAATGATGTAAAAGAAGTCATCATCGCGACAGATGCCGGCCGAGAGGGGGAGCTGGTGGCACGCTGGATACTGGAAATGGCGAAAAATCGCAAGCCTGTGAAACGACTTTGGATTTCTTCCGTCACGGACAAAGCGATTAAAGATGGTTTCCGGAACTTGAAGGATGGGAAACAATACGAAAACTTGTATGAGGCAGCAGTTGCCCGCGCGGAAGCCGACTGGGTTGTGGGAATCAATGCAACGCGTGCGCTTACGGTAAAATATAACGCCCAGTTATCCACGGGCCGAGTGCAGACGCCGACTCTTGCAATGATTGCGGAACGGGAAAAACAAATCCGCGACTTCAAGCCGAAGTCCTATTACGGCATGCAAGCGTTAACGGAGTCGACGCGTTTCACCTGGCATGACAAAGCGGGGCAGACACAATCCTTTCAAAAGGAATCCGTAGAAAAAGTGCTCGCACAGCTAGACAGCATCCATTCCGGAAAAGTGATGGATGTGAAGACAACGCCGAAGCAGCAGCCGGCTCCATCCTTGTTCGACCTGACGGAATTGCAGAAAGAGGCACATCGCCGTTGGTCTTGGTCCGCAAAAGAGACGTTGTCAACGCTCCAAAACCTTTATGAACGCCACAAAGCAGTGACATACCCACGGACGGATTCCAAGCATTTGACGTCAGACATGGCGAGCACGCTGAAAGAGCGGATTAAGGCAGTCGATATCGGGACATACCGGAAATCGGTGAATGCCTTGCTGCGCAGCGGCCAAGTAAAACCGCAAAAGGGAGTGATTGACGACAAACGGGTATCCGATCACCATGCCATCATCCCGACAGAAGAAACACCGGTTTACCAAGACTTGTCCGATAAGGAACAGCGTTTATATGACTTGATTGTAAAACGGTTTTTGGCCGTGTTCTTTGGACCATTCCGCTACGATCAAATGACAGTAGAAGTAGAAATCGGCGGTGAAATGTTTAAGGCAAAAGGCCGGACAGTGACCGACGAAGGATGGAAGGCTGTTTATTCCACCGATGAAGACGAAGAGGATACAGACCGGCTTCCAGCGTACAAAAAAGGTGATGAAATTAAGGTTAGAGCGGTCGTTATGACAGACGGGCAGACGAAACCGCCAGCGCGTTTCAACGAAGGGACGTTGCTTGCGGCAATGGAGAATCCAACGCAATTCATGGCAGGGGAATCAAAGGACTTGATTAAAACGCTTGGTGAAACAGGCGGCCTTGGAACAGTTGCAACACGGGCCGATATCATTGAAAAGCTATTCAGTTCGTTCGTCATCGAGAAAAAAGGGAACGATATTTATACGACATCCAAAGGAAGACAGCTGCTTGAGCTCGTTCCGGATGACTTGAAATCACCTGTGTTAACTGCTGAATGGGAGCAAAGCCTGACGAAAATAGCTGCCGGGAAGATGAAGAAAGACGTGTTCATGAAGACCATGATTGATTTCTCGAAGAAGACCGTCAAGGAAATCAAAACGGATGAAAAGAAATTCCGGCATGATAATGTAACAGGGAAAATGTGTCCGGACTGCAGCAAACCGCTATTGGAAGTGAACGGGAAACGGGGCAAGATGCTCGTCTGTCAAGACCGGGAATGCGGACATCGTCGGAATGTCTCGACATTGACCAATGCTAGATGCCCGAATTGTAAAAAGAAGTTGGAGCTTCGCGGAGAGGGCGATGGCCGGATCTTTGTCTGCAAATGCGGGCACCGGGAGAAACTATCGGCTTTTGAAAAACGACGCAACCAGTCGGGCGGCAAGAAAGCCGATAAGCGGGACGTTCAAAAATATTTGAAAAAGCAGGAAGAACCGGCAAATACAGCGATGGCAGATGCGCTAAAGAAACTATTTGAAAAGTGAATTTTAGCTCTTTTGTCTGATAGTTCGCTAAGCAAATTATGGATATAATTTCTTTATTACGAAGTGGGAGGGAGTTTACCTCCTCGGTTCAAGTGATCGGTCAGAAATAGCGGTCTTGAAACATATGAGTAGGAGGTGAAGAACATGAACGCCATAATGACTTTTGCGTCCGCGGCGGATCAGATGCAGCGGTATGACGCGACACGCAGACGTAGTGCGGAACAGGCCTATGACAGGCAAGCAGCTTACAATGGACGGCACCAGAGGGCGCTCGCTGATTTGGAAGCGCTGCTGCTTGGAAAAAAAGAGACGGAAGCCCGTCAGGAAGCACAGCAGTTTCTTAAATTGGATGCGGGGCAGATGAAACAAATCGTTCCGCCACTCGGCAAGACATTGGAGGAAACAATCGATCTATGGCGTGAGGTTCGACGGGAAGCCAACTCGGTCCCTGAACAGACAACGGCGGATCAACAGCTCGCGGCCACAGCATCCGCAAAAATTCGGGAAACCGAAGCCCGTCTGGCTCTGCAAAAAAAAGCCGAAACTGAATGGACGGAAGTGACCCAGCAAGAACGCGACGCGGCAATCATGACTTCGCCTTCTGCCATGCAGGGTTCGTTTAAAGTCTCGGTGGAAAGGCAGTTTGCCAAAGCCATTTCCGCATACTCGATTCAAGTCGAGGCGAAATCGAGAGGCTACGGGCTGGAAGGACCGCAGTATTACGTAAGTGCATAAAGTAGAAAGGCTGTCCTCCTAGCAGGACGGCCTTTTTCCATACATCGTTACGGCAAGCAAGGTGAGATGAGGAGGAGATAAAACAGTAGCCTGTGAAAAGTGGCCGTATTTGAGTGATTATGGAATTAATATACGATCGGTTGCCGCCGACATACGAGCGGTTCGGTAGAAAATATGATCGGTTCAAGCTGACATACGAGCGGTTCCGAGAAAGATATGATCGGTTCGAGTCGACATACGATCGGTTCCGAGAGAGATATGATCGGTTGGAGCTGACATATGAGCGGTTCCGAGAAAAATATGATTGGTTGGAGTCGACATACGATCGGTTCGAGAGAGATATGATTGGTTGGAGCTGACATATGAGCGGTTCGGAGAAAGATATGATCGGTTGGCGCCGACATACGAGCGGTTCGGAGAAAGATATGATCGGTTGGCGCCGACATATGAGCGGTTCCGAGAAAATATGATCGGTTCAAGCTGGCATACGAGCGGTTCCGAGAAAGATATGATCGGTTGGCGCCGACATATGAGCGGTTCGGAGAAAGATACGATCGGTTGGCGCCGACATATGAGCGGTTCGGAGAAAGATATGATCGGTTCAAGCCGACATACGAGCGGTTCGGAGAAAAATATGATCGGTTGGAGCTGACATATGAGCGGTCTCGTAACAGTTACAATCGACGCGAGTCGCTCCGCAATAGATTCAAAGAGTGAAGAATACGAATGCAGCATCCAGGAAACAAGCGGGAAAATCGGTAGTAACAGGTTGCTCTCGGGAAGGAACCCTTCACTTATTATGTGAGCTTGAACAAACAGCAGAAAGGATGGTGCCAAGTGGCGAAGAAGAAAATGGTTAAGACAAATGCGGTCAGGTTGTTGGAAAGTGAAGGGATAGCGTTTGAAACGATAGAATATGATGTGGATGACGGGCAGCTGGATGGAGTGTCGGTTGCTGAGAAGACGGGGCAGCCTGCGGATAGGGTGTATAAGACGCTCGTTACGATAGCAGCTCCTCAAGCGTTATTTGTTTTCATCATACCAGTTGCACAGGAATTGGACTTAAAGAAGGCGGCAAAGGCAGTTAGTGTGAAGAATTTGGATATGCTGCCGCTGAAGGATCTGACAAAGGAGACAGGGTATGTCCGGGGCGGCTGCACGGCGATCGGCATGAAAAAACCGTTTCCAGTTGTGATCGATCAATCGGCCGAGCGGCTTCCTGAATTTGTAGTGAGTGCAGGAAAGCCTGGGCTGCAAATGAAATTGGCGCCAGCGGATTTGGCGCGTCTGTCCGGCGCCTCGTTCGCTCCTTTGGTGAAGAATTAATTGTATATTTCTTGGGTCACACTTCCATGTTACCATGAGAGAAGTTGAAGTTCTTTCGCGCGTAAAAGATTGGTAGTCCCTGAATCTTTCTTGCGCTGTTACAGGTTATTCGGTATTCTGCCTTGATGGGCATGCAGAGAGAAGAGAGATAAACAAGTGGCCCTTTCCACGGGCTTAGAAAGAAGAATGCGGATGAGAAGAATATTTATATGGCGTTGGGTGTTTTTTCTGGTCGGCATGATGATTATGTCGTTGGGCATCTCGATGACAATCAAAGGGAATCGGCTTGGCATCGGACCTTGGGATGTGCTGCATGTCGGTCTGTATCGCAAGTTTGGATTATCGAACGGCTCTTGGAGTATCCTGACGGGTTTTGTCATCATTGCCAGTACAGCAATTGTACTACGGCAATGGCCGCAGCTGGGGACGTGGTTGAATATGTTTCTGATCGGCCTGTTTATCGACTTGTTTAACTGGCTGCTGCCGGACTTTTCCTCTCTGGCTGGACAAGCGGTCATTTTTACGATTGGTGTGTTTGTAACGGCCTATGGGGTCGGTGTCTATGTCTCGCCCAATGTCGGAGCCGGTCCTCGGGACAGTTTAATGTTGATCCTAGTGGAAAAACTGGGAGTCAGTGTGAAGGTCGTCCGGACAAGTATTGAGGTCCTCGTTGCCATCATTGGTTGGATGCTTGGCGGACCAGTGGGGGCCGGAACCGTCCTGAGTGCACTGTTGATCGGTCAAATTGTACACTATGCCTTGCCGCAATGCCGGAAACTGTTATTATTGCCGGTGAAGAGGATGAAGACGTTTTATTCAGAAGATAATCATATACATAGGGATGCTGAGGAAAGTGCGTCTTTTACCTTCCTCCAATAAATCTGGTACAAGCCGTGCATTTTTTCAATCTTTGGGCATAAGGTAGATTTAGGTTGTTCAGATCGATTGGAAAGGATGGTTACGATATACGGGACAATTACGGAATATATGGGGACGGCCTACACTGGACATGGTATTTCGCACAAATATGATAAGTTAATCGAGACGGCTGAACAAGTGATCTTTTTAAAAGGTGTACCAACGAATGCATTATCTCCTCTATTGCAAGATATCGCCTCCCATTTTATCAAGCGAGGATTTTATGTGGACCGGTTTATGAACCCAGTCCAGCCTGATAAGACGGACGCTGTGTTTGTCCGGGGAGAGAATTTGCTTGTTCTGCAGGCCTCCCATCCGGTTGCAGTTGAACCGATTGAACTCGGCGGTCGGCATAAAGTCGTCAGTTTTTACGATGTGTATGACGAAGGGAAATTGAAGGAGCTTAACAAAAGAGTCATTGAATCGAAAGCGGAAGCGGAGGACGCCTTGCAAAAAACGTTATCCTCGCTAGCGGAAGCCAAACGGATACACGATGATTGGGAAGCGGTCAATATTGTGCGCATGATGTGGAATGAACATGAACAATTGATTGAATCGTTGAAACAGGAACTGTTCGGTTCCATGAAGCTGCACAAAGAATCGGCGGTTGCCCATCGGATTATTGGATCACTTGCTGCAGGTGGGGCAAAGGACTTCATCCCTTCCATTACGTATCGTGCGCAGCGCCGAATTTTGATCAAAGGGCTCTCTGGTTCTGGAAAATCCACTTTGATGAAAGCCCTGGGAAAAGAAGCGGAACGGCGGGGCATCGATGTATTGTACGGATGGTGCGGTTTAGATCCTGCGAGCGTGGATCTAATATTGTTTCCGGAGTTGTCTGTTTGTCTATTTGATGCGACCAAACCGCATGAATATGAGCCGGAATTAAAAGGAGATGAGATTTTGGATCTCCTTCCATTGTGTGCGGATGATCCCGAAGCGGAAGAGAAAATCGCGCCAATCGAGGAAGCGTATAGAGAAAAAATATTAGATGCCTCTGGATATATGCATGCCTATGCAAATGCCGTGCGAGAGGTGAAGGCATCTCTGGACTCGGCGATCGACCAGAAAGTTTTCGGGGAACGGGCAACCACTGTTTGGGAGCTGCTTCCTTCCTAAGTTATAACTTTCGGCGAAACGCCCACAACTATGCTAAAATGGGGGCACCACTCGTTTGAAAGGAAGATCACATTGTCCAAAGCATTGCATTCATTTTTAGAAGAAAACTTAAAAGAATTGCGCGATCAAGGCCTATATAACGAAATTGACCCGGTGGAAGGTCCGAATGGCCCGGTCATTACAATCAAAGGAAAACAACTGATCAACTTATCGTCCAATAATTACCTCGGTCTGGCAACGAACGAGGATTTGAAAAAACTAGCCATTACGGCAACTGAAAAATATGGTGTGGGAGCCGGGGCTGTCCGAACCATCAACGGAACGCTCGATATCCATGTCGCACTTGAGAAGAAATTGGCAGAGTTTAAAGGGACGGAAGCAGCGATCTCCTACCAGTCCGGTTTCAACTGCAACATGGCGGCCATTTCCGCTGTTATGAATAAAAACGACGCGATTCTTTCCGATGAATTAAATCATGCCTCCATTATTGATGGATGCCGCTTATCCGGTGCGAAGATTATCCGTGTGAAACACCAAGACATGGATGACTTGCGTGCGAAAGCGAAAGAAGCGACAGAATCTGGACAATACGGCAAAGTCATGTACATTACAGATGGGGTGTTCTCGATGGATGGGGATATCGCCAACTTGCCGGAAGCGGTTAAAATTGCGAAGGAATTTGACTTGATCACATATGTAGATGATGCACATGGATCAGGAGTGACTGGAAAAGGAAAGGGAACAGTGAAGCATTTTGGTTTGGAGAAAGAAATCGACTTTCAAATCGGAACACTTTCCAAAGCGATTGGCGTTGTTGGCGGTTATGTGGCCGGCACACAGCAACTGATCGACTGGTTGAAAGTCCGTTCCCGTCCATTCCTATTCTCCACAGCACTTCCTGCAGGCGATGTGGCGGCAATCATGGGGGCACTAGATAAAATCATGGAATCCACTGAACTACATGACAAGCTTTGGGATAATGGCAACTACTTAAAAGCCGGTCTAAAAAAACTCGGTTTTAACATTGGAGCATCCGAAACGCCGATTACTCCATGCATTATCGGAGAGGAAAAATTGACACAGCAATTTTCGAAGCGGTTGATTGATGAGGGCGTATATGCGAAATCAATCGTGTTCCCAACGGTTCCCAAAGGTACAGGTCGTGTACGCAACATGCCGACTGCTGCCCATACAAAGGAAATGCTAGACGAGGCACTGAAGATTTATGAGAAAGTTGGAAAAGAGCTAGGCGTGATTCAATAATGACCAAACCGGATTGGCTGAGGAGCCTGTCCGGTTTTTGTATAGAAAGGGACTAAATCCATAAATAACTAAATAAAATAGGCAAGTAGTTGGGTCTTGTAACATGCTTGAAACATTGCGTGAACAGTTTCTCCTAAAAAGTTATAGATTACATGCATATTTTAATAGAAAGTGGGTAATAACTTAGTATAAATGCCGAGAGGTGAATTCTTTGAGATATAACGAACATGTACAACTGCTGCAAGGGAATGGCAAGAAAGGGCCGTCCATTGTAAAGTTCAGATATGACAAAATAAAAAAAGCGATGTTGCATATAGCCGGTGAGAGCGATTGGATTTCATTTGATGATTTATCAAAAAAGACATTGAAGCGTTTGACACCATTTGACGGAAATAATCAATGGTACATGGAGGCGCTTGTGACGGATTTAGAGGCTCGTGGGTTGTTTGAGTGTTCGCAAATCAATGGAGATTTATATATTCGAAAACAAGGTTGAATAAAAACCCGCCAAATTCTCGGCGGGTTTTTCTCATGGCTATTTCCTTGCAGTCATTTGAACCGTTAGATGTTTACACACTGCCATAACAAACTAATGACGGTTACGATCCATTTGCCTATCTTGCAATGTTTACACTCTACCTTTTTCCAATCGTTTCATTGTATGGAATATGACATAACGTTGCATACCAACAGCATGTTGCACAGCCCGCTCGGCTTCTTGCCGGAATAGCTCCGTATCCTTCTGTTTCCAGGCGATGGCCGCCTGGAGCGAGTGAAATGTCCAAGGCGTCCGGATTCTTTTGGCCAGCTCTTCTGCCGTCAATAAGTCCTTTTTCAGAACAGCGGCCAATCCACTGTAGTAGTTCTGGAAATCAGGAGATGACATAGATTGGGCGATCTCTTTCAATTTTTTCGTATCCTTCTCATAAAAGGCTAAGTTGGCTTTATAAATTTCCTGCAATTCGGCTTGTGGATAAGAGGCGATGATTCGTTTCAAGGATTGAATTACATCTTCTTTGCTGCCATGTGCCAGAGCATACGCATAGCCAAATAACGGTTTACTATGATTGCGGACAATGAACCGATCGATCATCCGGATGCTTTTAGAGCGATATGTAATGAAAATTGGATAGCCTAATGAGATGCCGAATGTAGCGAAGAGAATGAGAATAAAAACGAGCCAAAGAGGCACCTGTAATTTTAAAAGAATGAAAAAGGCGAACATCAAGCCAATAAAAAGAAACAATTTCCCCTTCATGAGTGCACCTCGGTTTTTCCCCTAGTATAGCAGATAACAGGGGAGGAAGGGAGGAACGAGCATATATTGGAAACTGCAATTGTTGGTTGTATTTACCGGAAGTA
This sequence comes from Sporosarcina luteola, assembly GCA_014204635.1. GTDB lineage: Bacteria > Bacillota > Bacilli > Bacillales_A > Planococcaceae > Sporosarcina > Sporosarcina luteola_A. The sequence goes on from JACHLS010000001.1 coordinate 304,721, forward strand.
CATAATATAATCGAATAAGATTGGAATAGTCGCATTTTGATCTATTCTAAAATAATTTGTCCTTCCCAATAATACACTTGTCGACTAGGAGGAATATGCATATGAAAAAAATTATTGTGACAGGAGCACTAGGTCAAATCGGTTCCGAGTTGATCGAAACGCTTCGTTCAGAATATGGCGCTGAAAATGTCTTGGCAACAGATATACGCAAACCGGATGGTACAACGTCAGGTCCTTTTGAATTATTGGATGTGACGGATGGCAAGCATATGATGGAACTGGCTAAGAAATTCGGGGCTGACACGATTATGCATATGGCAGCACTGTTGTCTGCAAAAGCTGAGGAGAATCCTTTAGTTGCTTGGAATCTAAATATGGGTGGATTAATGAACGCGTTGGAGGCGGCACGAGAATTGAATATGCAATTCTTTACCCCTAGTTCCATTGGCGCATTCGGGCCATCCACACCGAAACAGAATACACCACAAGATACGCTGCAACGCCCTACGACAATGTATGGAGTCAACAAAGTGGCAGGCGAATTGCTTTGCGATTATTATTACCATAAGTTCGGCATCGACACGCGCGGTGTACGCTTCCCGGGGCTCATTTCCTACGTGGCCCAGCCAGGAGGCGGCACGACCGATTATGCTGTCGATATTTATTACAAGGCCATCGAGGAAGGGAAGTATACCTCGTTCATCGCCGAAGGCACTTATATGGATATGATGTATATGCCGGACGCATTGCAGGCGATTGTCGACTTGATGGAAGCTGATCCGTCTAAATTGACCCACCGGAATGCCTTTAACGTAACTGCAATGAGTTTCGAACCATCCCAATTAGCAGCCTCTATCCAAAAATATATTCCGGATTTCCAAATCTCTTATGAGGTGGATCCAGTACGCCAAGCGATTGCTGATAGTTGGCCGGACCATATCGATCCGTCGGCAGCAATTGACGAGTGGGGTTTTAAAGCAAAATACGACATGGATGCCATGACGGAAGACATGCTCGCCAAGTTGAAAAAGAAATTAAAAGTGTCCTAATAGGAAAAACCGCGAATCGGTGTTCGCGGTTTTTTTCATCTGCTCAATTTCCTGCCGGAGTTGCTTATCGTCTGTCATTTGGCCTGTATCCCAGCTTGGTGGAAACGCGTCGTCCAGTTTCAAGAATTTGCTGAACTAGAAACTCCAGCCGGCTTTCTGTAAGATTGAATGTCAGACTCCCAACACTTATTGCCCCGATGACTTCTCCAAATCCATTCAAGACGGCGACTGCCACAGAAGAGGTGCCTTCCGTTCTTTCTCCGTGACTTATTGCATAACCTTGCTGACCAATCTTGCTGAGTCCTGCCTCTATTGGTTCTAACTCGCTCAACGAGACCAATCCTCTTAATATATCCGTACGTCGGTCGATGGGCATGGCGGCTAGCATCGCTTTATTGGCAGCCCCAATATGCATGGGAATCCGGCTGCCCAGTTGGTCATAAATCCGTATCGGATTGTTTTCGCTGTCAATCCGCTCAATGATGATCGCTTCTGCCCCCGCGGGTTTACTTAAGTAAACGCTTTCCTCCACTTCCATGGCTAAACGGTCCAGTTCGGGCCGAATCTTATTTACATAATCCATCGTGTCATAGACTTGTAGACCGTATTCTAGCCAAATAGTACCGAGTCTATAATATTTCGTTTGTTCGTCCTGTTCTACCATACCTTGCTTGATCATCGCCTTCAAAATTCGATGTAGTGTACTAAGTGGCAATTGACAGTCCTGTGCAAGTTCGGATATCGGCAATCCGACCTCAGTAGGTTGGGAAGCTAGGATTCTGGCAATGGACATTGCCCGATCAATTGATTGCATAAAAAAGCACCGCCTAAGTAAATAGTCAGATAAGGTGAATGAATGAAAAGTGTAATTTTAATTATTTTTTTCTAAACACATTGACATTATAACATGACAAGAATATATTTTACATATAATCTTTCCTTACAACGGAAAGTGTTTCCACTATGCGGAAAAGGGGGAGGAAAATGAAATATTGTTCATCCATGTTTGCACCGTTGCAACATGTCATTGTCAAGCATCCGAATGAGGCGTTTCAAAGTCAAGCACATCTTGCGGAAGCTTGGAAAACATTTAATTACTTAGAGGAACCGGTTTTTGAAGAAGCTGTGCAGGAATTTGCTGAGTTCATCGAAATTCTCGAACAGCATGTTGGCCGTATTGATTATTTGCCAGCTTCAACAAAAGTAGGATTGGACTCCCTCTACGCACATGACCCGGTTAAATTTACACCGGAAGGTGCGATCATCTTAAAATCAGGCAAATCTTTACGTCAGCCGGAAGCAGAAGTGTATAAGCAATTCTTGCAAGAGAAAGGCATCCCAATTGTAGGTGAATTGACGGGAGATGCGGTCGCGGACGGTGGAGATATTGTTTGGTTGGATGATCGGATACTCGCTGTAGGACGGGGATACCGGACAAATGACGAAGCGATTCGGCAATTGAAAGAGCTTACATCTGATATGGTCGATGAATTTATTGTCGTGCAACTTCCGCATGATTTAGGAGAGGCTGAATGTCTTCACCTGATGTCCTTCATCAGTATGGTGGATAAGGATTTGGCCGTTGTCCATTCAAGACTGATGCCGGTATTTTTTAGACAGCTATTACTTGAACGGGGCATCCAGCTGATTGAAGTGCCTAAAGAAGAATATGATGTGCTGGGATGCAACGTACTTGCACTTGCCCCGCGTGTTTGTGTAATCCCCCGTGGAAACGATTTCACGAAGCGACAATTGGAAGAAGCGGGAGCAACCGTTTATGAGTATAAAGGCGATGAAATTAGTGTGAAAGGGACAGGGGGGCCAACGTGTCTCACATGTCCGGTTGTCAGAGGATAAAAAAACAATTTTAAAGGAGCGACTACTAATGTTTAACAATGTCATCGTAAAAACTCCAGGAAAAAGCTATTTGAATGGACTAACAACTTCAGACCTAGGTAAACCGATTTACGAAGTATTGCTGGAACAACATCAAGCATATGTCCAAGCGTTAGAAAAGTGTGGTGTAGCCGTTACACAACTTCCGGCTAACGAGGAATTTCCAGATTCGACATTTGTGGAAGACACAGCCGTATTAACACCCGACTTTGCAGTTATCACCAATCCAGGAGCAGACTCGCGAAACCGAGAAATAGAAGAAATAGAACCTGCCTTACAACAATTTTATAAAAAGTTTTATTATATCGAAGCGCCTGGCACACTGGATGGCGGCGATGTGCTGCAAGCGGAAGATTGTTTCTACATCGGAATTTCCGACCGGACAAATGAAGAAGGCGCCCGTCAGTTAAAAAAGATTCTTGAATCGGAAGGCTATGAAGCGACGATTATCCCCTTAAAGGAATTCTTCCATTTAAAGACAGGGATTGCTTACGTTGGTGAGAACCGTATGGTTGTAGCGGGTGAATTCGTTGATCATCCTGCATTTGATTCTTATGAGAAAATTATTATCGGTAAGGAAGACGAGTATTCCGCCAATATGATCCGAGTCAATGACTATGTCATTATTCCGAAAGGTTATGAGGAGACAAAACGAAAGTTGACAGAAGCGGGTTATGAAACAATTGAATTGGACATGTCTGAAGTTCGTAAACATGACGGTGGGTTAAGCTGTCTATCACTTCGCTTCTAATTTGAAAGGGAGGGAAATCAAATGTCGAACACACGGGGAAACACGGAGCCACTGGAGTTGAACCGTTCGATGAAAAGCCGCCATTTGCTGATGTTATCGCTTGGCGGCGTCATCGGGACGGGGCTGTTTTTAAACGTAGGGTATACCATCAATCAGGCGGGGCCAGGCGGAGCGATTATCGGTTATCTGATCGGCGGATTGATTTTATACATGGTCATGACATGTCTTGGGGAATTGGCGGTCCATATGCCGGTAACCGGTTCTTTTCAAACGTACGCGACCCGCTATATTAGTCCTTCTGTCGGTTTTTCATTAGGCTGGATGTATTTTGTTGGTTCGGCAGCAACGGCAGGAGTGGAATTTACCGCAGCAGGGATACTCATGCAACACTGGTTTCCCCATGTTCCCGTCTGGATTTGGTGTGCGGTGTTCATGGTGTTGTTGTTTTTCCTGAATGCCCTTACGACAAAAGGTTTTGCGGAAGCAGAATTTTGGTTTGCCGGCATAAAGGTGCTAGCTGTTGTTGCATTTATCATCATTGGGGTAGCCGCCATTTTCGGATGGGTTCCGTTAGCGGATCGTCCGGTGCCTCACTTGTCGAATCTGGCGCCAAGCGGTCTCTTTCCGGCTGGCATCACTATCATTTTTGTCACGATGATGAATGTCATCTTCTCGTACCAAGGTTCAGAACTGGTCGGAATCGCAGCAGGTGAAACAGACGATCCGGGCAAAAACATCCCAAGGGCAATACGGACCATTCTCTTTAGGATTGTCATTTTCTATATTGCTTCTATCATTGTACTGTCCGCTATCTTTCCGTCTTCTGAACTAGGGCTGATGGAAAGTCCGTTTGTTACATTGATGAAGCTTGCAGGCGTTCCTTATGCTGCCGGTATTATGAACTTTATAATCCTGACAGCGATCTTGTCTGTTGGAAATTCCTGTTTATATGCATCGACCCGGCTATTATGGTCCATGGCAAATGAGGGCATGGCGCCAAAGCTTTTTGGCAAGTTGACAAAAAGAAAAGTGCCTCTGAATGCTTTGTATTTCACAATGGCGTTTTCCTTATTGTCTTTATTGACTAGTGTTATGGAAGCGGATTCAGTATTTGTGCTGCTCATGTCAATCGCAGGAATCGCGGTGACGATTTCATGGATGGGGATTGCCACATCACAATTGATGTTCAGAAAACAGTACGTGAAAGCTGGCGGCAAAGTAGGCGACTTAGGTTTTCATGTACCATTCTACCCGGCGGTTCCAATCATCTGCATTTCGTTTTGTCTATTGATTCTCGTATTCTTGGCGTTTGACCCTAGTCAACGGATTGGATTGATCTATGGCGTAGGATTCTTCATCGCTTGTATGATGTTTTATAAATTGAAATTGCAAAAGAAGGGGCAGGAACTTCCAGAGGTAAAGGCGAAGCCTGTGAAATAAAGAACAGTTGCAATGAAAATTATCTTAATATTGGGAACTTAGGGGGTAGCGGGATGAGGGAAGAGAAGGAAAATCACGTTCAAACTCAGGAATCACCGGAAAAAGGGATTAATGCCTTTTTCCTTATGTTCTTGGTCATCGTTGTCATGACTGTATTGACATATATTTTACCAGCCGGCCAATATGATCGGGTGGAAAAGGATGGACGGACCATTGTGGATCCAACCTCCTTCCACTTTGTTGATTCATCGCCTGTTGGCGTACTGGAAATGTTCAACAGCGTTCATATAGGATTGGTGGAAGGTGCACCGATCATCCTATTCGTATTTCTATTTGGCGGAGCTTTAGGGATCATGCAAGCGACTGGAGCAATCGATTCGTTCATTACCTTTGTGGCCGCGCGATTTGGAACAAAGGAAAAATTGTTGATTCCACTTCTGGTCTTGATTTTTTCGTTGTTAGGAACGTTGATTGGATCAGCGGAAGACACGCTCGTTTACATTGCGATCATCGTGCCAATGACAATGGCGCTCCGAATGGATGCCTTGACGGGATTTGCGATTGTCATGCTTGGGACGCTTGCAACCGGTTTTGTTACCGGGATTACAAACCCCTTCAATGTCGCAGTCGCCCAAAGCATTGCAGAGCTGCCAATTTATTCGGGGATGGGACTGCGGATTGCGATTTATGTCGTGTTTTATTTATTGACTGTATTCTATATCTATTTCCATGCAAGAAAAGTGAAAAGAGACCCAAGCAAAGGGGTTTATGGAAAGTTTAATCCGAACGAACAAGCGGAAATCGATCGGAACTTTAAAATGAGCCTGCGGCATAAGCTGGCGTTACTCGTACTGCTGTTGAACTTCATAGCACTTGTTGTCGGCGTCATTAAATTTCAATGGTATATCAGCGAAATCGGCGGGATCTTTCTCTTAAGCGCCATCATCATGGGGATTATAGGAAAATTATCGCCAAACCAGATGGCCAATGGATTCATCGCCGGAGCACGTGAAATGGTGGCAGGGGCACTCATTATCGGGATTGCTCAAACCATCTTAGTCATCACAAAGAACGGCGGTTTGCTTGATACGATTTTGTACTATGCATCTTCATTGGTTGGCAGCTTGCCTGCCTCCGTCAACGCGGTCGGCATGTTCATCATGCAGCTTTTCCTGAACTTTATTGTACCTTCCGGCAGTGGCCAGGCGGCATTGACGATGCCGATCATGACTCCGCTGGCCGATTTAATCGGTGTTACACGGCAAACGGCGGTTTTTGCGTTCCAGATGGGAGATGGAATATCGAATATGGTCATCCCGACAAGCGGCGTCTTATTGGCCGGGTTAGCCATCGCCGGCATTCCGTTCACAAAATGGGTGAAATGGGTATTCCCTTATTTTCTTATACAAGTCGCGATTGCCATCATCTTTTTGATCATTGCGCAGGCAATCAATTATGGACCGTTTTAATGAAATGAGGAGGCATAGCAGAATGGGAAATATATCACGAGATTTACACGAAGAAGTCATCAAGTGGAGACGGCATCTACACGAAAATGCGGAGCTCTCCCATCAAGAATATCAAACTTCAGATTTTATTTATCAGATGGTCAGTACCTTTCCGGGTGTAACCGTTACGCGGCCGACCAAAACAAGCGTCTACGCTGTGCTTAAAGGCGGAAAGGAAGCAGCGGGCAGGACCTCTACGATCGCATTTCGTGCTGACATCGATGCATTGCCGATCATGGAGGAAGCGGATATCGATTTTAAATCCAAAAACCCGGGCGTCATGCATGCCTGTGGACACGATGTTCATGCTGCCATGCTGCTGGGAACTGTCAAAGCGCTGGCTGATAAACAAGATGAGTTAAGCGGCGAATTTCGGTTCATTTTTCAGCACGCGGAAGAAGTGACCCCAGGAGGAGCCATAGAATTGGTGGAAAAAGGGGTCATGGAAGGCGTTGATTATGTTTTTGCGCTTCACGTCTATCCATATGAAGAGGCCGGAAAATTTACGATGCGTGCCGGCGCAATGAATGCTGCGGGCGATGACTTTGAAATTAAGATTATCGGCAGCGGCGGCCATGCTTCCACCCCTGAGTTGACGGTGGACCCGCTCATCATTGGAGCAGAGATTGCTACGAATATCTCCCATGTCGTCGCCAGGAAGCTGCCGATTTTAAAAGCGCCTGTCATTACAGTCACAAAATTCAATTGCGGCAACTCCTTGAACGTCATCGCGGATACTGCGGAGCTTGGCGGAACGATCCGTTCCCATGACCCAGAGGTCCGTGTCCAGGCAAGGGACTATTTGGAACAAGTGGTGCGAGGCATCGCGGCTGCTCACGGGGCAGAGGTGAAAGTAACATGGGATATCGGCTGTGCAGCAGTCATCAATGATGAAAAAGCGACAGCGATTACGAAGAGTGTTGCAGAAGAATTGGTAGGGCCAGAAAATGTCATCCCGTTGGAAGAACCGTTATTCGGCGCGGAAGACTTTGCGGCGTACTCGGAAGTTGTTCCGGCTTCGATGCAATTCATCGGCGTCCATAATGCGAATTTTGGTCAAGTCTATCCACTTCATCATCCGAAGTTCAAAGTGGATGAAGAGGCGATGCAGTACGGCGTCAATTATTTTGTGAAGATAGCGGAAAAGTTTTCTAATGATCTCTGAGCTTGAGTAAAAAATGGAGTGGGATGGCAGGCGAACCTGTTAGATAGCCATGTGCTGAATAAGGACGCCAGCCTTCTATCCTATGAATAAGGAGTTTTTTGTATGGATCGATATAAATGGAACACATCTGAAACATTGCGAGAATTATTATGCGAACTCGTTAGCTGGGACAGCCAGACGTTGACGGATGGCGAACGTTCCTTTTCGGCAAAATTGAAAATGAAACTGGAGCAGCTGGGTTACTTTCAGGAACATCCGGAGCAGTTGGCGTTGCATGACGCAGGTCTTGGACGGAGTACACTGACGGCGCTTTATCAACATCCGGATGCCACGGAAACGGTGGTGCTGATCAGCCATTTTGACACGGTCCAGACAGAAGAATATGGTGTGTTGGAGCCGCTTGCCTGCCATCCGGAGGAATTGACGAAGAAGCTTTGGGAATTCAAACATGAACTTCCTTTGGCTGCTCGGGTGGATTTGGAATCAGGCGATTATCTTTTCGGCCGTGGAACGATGGATATGAAAATGGGTCTGGCTCTTCATATGCAGTTAATTGAGAAGGCCAGTGTTGAACAATGGCCGATTAATCTCTTGTTGACAGCCGTCCCAGATGAAGAGGTGAATTCGGCTGGTATGCGTACGGCCGTCAACGCGCTTGGCCGATTGCGTGACGAGTATGGCCTTACTTACAAACTATTTTTGAATAGTGAGCCATCTTTTTCACAGGGCCCGATGGATACAAATGAATACATCTATTCAGGTACAATCGGAAAGATCATGCCTGCCGCTTTGTTTTATGGAAAAGAGACACATGTTGGCGAGCCATTGAAAGGAATGACGGCCAACTACATTGCTTCTTTTTTAACGCAGCGGATGGAATGGAATGAAAGATTTCGTGAAACAGATCTCGGTGAAAGTACGCCGCTTCCTGTTTCATTACAGCAGAAAGATTTAAAAATTCAATATTCGACCCAAACTCCTTACAGAGCTGCGGCTCTATACAATGTCTTCCTGTTCAAACGAACAGCAGCAGACGTCATGGACTTATTTGAGGAAGTCGCTAGAGAGGCAATGGCAGCTTGCAATGAAAGCTACAAAGCGATTTGCCAACGGGAACAGATGAAAGGCATCGGGGAAGTCAGGGTGTTGCGTTATGGACAATTGCTCAGCCACGCAGAAGAGAAATTGGGGAGAGCTGAAGTGAATCGGTTGAAAGCGCAAGTGCTCGCGCATGATGAATGGGATGATCGTGAGAAATCCATTCGGATCGTCGACGATCTGATGATCCAATGCCAGGAGCTTGCTCCGGCGACCGTGCTTTTGTATGCGCCTCCTTATTACCCGGCTGTGAATTCTTCCCATGATCCGTTCATACAAGAAGCGGTTCGTCTTGTACAGGAGACCGCAAAGCCCTTTGGCATTTCGCTAGAACAGATCCACTATTTCAACGGCATTTGTGATTTGAGCTATGTAAATTATGAAGATACGGCAAATGGTTGGACTTCATTTGAAAGAAATACACCTGTATGGGGCGATACGTATAGCATCCCATTTAAAGAAATGAGTGAATTGAAGGCACCTGTGTTGAATGTAGGGCCGTTTGGAAAGGATGCGCATCAGAAGACAGAACGGCTGCATGTAGAAAGTGCATTCAAAGAAATGCCCGTCCTGTTAGAAACACTGATTCAAAAGTTATTTTGCAAGAAGATGGGTGCCGCATAAGAAGCACAGCCGTAAAAAAATCCCCTCACCGCCTAATGTAGGTTGTGAGGAGATTTTTTGAATTAAAACAATAAGTGTGCTACGCCCGCAACTATCGGCAGGGCGATGAGCGTCCGCAAAATAAATATGATAATGAGGTCTAAGATGTTGATAGGTATCTTTGTTCCCAGTATCAAGCCGCCGACTTCCGACATGTAGATGAGTTGGACGACGGAAACAGTAGCAATTGTAAATAAGGTGATCGGGGATGTGATCGCTCCATCCGCTAAAATGACAGGCAAGAACATATCCGCGAACCCAACAACCATCGATTGTGCCGCAGTTGCCGCCTCTGGGATGCCTAAGATGGACAAGATCGGCTCGAAAGGTTTTCCAAGTATCGTGAAGACGCTTGTATATTCAGCCAACATCAAGGCAATTGTACCGAACGCCATGACGACAGGAGCAACGCCAATCCACATATCAAATACATTGCGCATTCCGTCAGTGAAAATTTTGCCGAGGTTCCGATTTTTCGATGCCGTGACCAGAGCATTTTCCAAGCCATGGCTGAACACATTATACCCTTCCGGCAGTTTTTCCTCTTCTCCCGTATAGGCTCGTCCATCGATATATTGTTCCTTCTTGCCGCGCAATGGATAGATCCGCGGCATGATCAACGCAAGGATGATTCCGGTACCGACTACAGTCCCGTAAAAAGGAAGAAAGTAGCGATCAAGACCGACTGTATCTATGATGACGAGTGAGAATGTGATCGACACGACTGAAAAAGTCGTCGCGATGATCGCAGCTTCTTTTTGTGTATAATGCCCGTCCTCATATTGCTTGCTAGTGAGCAGGACACCGATTGTTCCGTCGCCGATCCATGAGGCAAGGGCATCAATGGAAGAACGTCCGGGCAATTGGAATAATGGCCGCATGACTTTAACCATCATTGTTCCAAAAAACTCGAGCAGGCCGAAGTTTAAAAGCAAAGGCAATAACAAGCCGGCAAATAAAAAGATAGTGAATAAGAAAGAAACAAGACCATCCGGTGCCAGCAAGAGACCACCTGTATCTTCACTCCAAATTGCCTCAGGACCAATTTTAAATGTTACCATGATAGCGAAAACTGCTCCAAGGACCCGAGTAATCGTCCAAAAAGGCGTTACTTTGAAAAGACTTTCTAACAACGACGGTTTGTCTCCTGTTCTCGGTATGAATAAAAAGATGACGGACCCAAGTGCCGCGATGGTAATAATGATGGTCGCCGCCATTGGCATAGTCGGTTCCACAATGCCTGAAAGCAAATCGGCCAGTTTAGCGATCGGAACCTTCCAACCGCTCTCAAAAGGCAATGGAATCATGAATAGGATGACTCCCAGAATAGAAGGTATCAAAAAATAAAACCAAGTGGATATCCGGAACTGATTCAATATACTCTCTCTCCTCGATGAATAAATGTAATATACGAATGAATATTTATACATAATATAGTAGATTAGTTCGAATGTAAATGGCGGCGCAAAAAGTCCTACTTATCTGTTAATTGTTATAAATGGTTACAAAGCTAGCGCCATATGACACTATGTTATAGCCGATTCATTTTGGATGTAAACATCTGTTATCTCTAAAATAATGAAAGCGTTTGCAAATCGAAACGGACTTACTGATGAGGAGGATGAATAATAAAATGAAACGCTAAATCATCAGGCTAGGCGGCAAAAAAATCTGTAGCTAATTGAATTGATTTATTCGTGTGTGATGTAATAGGTCTCTGCCGAATAGATATTCCATTCCCAATACTTATTTCCCTGTGCCATAAATAGCCTATCCAACCAAATCTCAAAGTTTCCTTTTAAATCGATCACATCGTTATGTGCCAAATCAATCAGGCTAGACCAATACAAATAATTAGCAGCCTTGGAATTTGTTTTAACCTTCTTAGAGTCTATTAATAGCAAATCTTCATTATCGAAACCAATCGGGTACCATCCTTCAGGTAAATATTCTTGATATTCCTCATATAAATTCAAAATCCCTTCGATATCGAGCAGAGTAATTCCTCCACCGTATTCGAGATGGGAAAACAATGTGGCGCCATCATGAAGTAACAAAAATTCCCTGAAATCGGGTGGGATTTTAAGACCGGATGCTTCTAAAGATTTTATTTTCTTTGGATTAGCAGCATGATTAAACATGCATAGGACAGGTATTAAATTACCAGCTCTAGCTTGTATAATAAATTCGCAGTTGGATTCGGCTCTCTTTTTCAAACCCTGAATGGTTTTAAATAATAGCGATTCTTTCATTATGCTTCCTCCATAAGTTAAAGCACTGGCTTAACTAGAGAATGAAGCCGCCTGTTTCCAGGCGGCTTTTCCGGTTTTATTCAAAATCACGATCCCAGCGATACGTATAAAAACGTTCATAATGAAGCCATTTTAATGCTTCTGGATCTTGGTCAGCCAAGCGTTTTTCCATGTCCTTCATCATCCAGACGGTTTGGGACGCGTGGGCATTCATCGTTGCCAGTTTTTTCTTCGCCGCCCCTTCGACATGGTGGATAATATCCGGCTCCCCCAGAACTTCTTTCGTGTTATGGGCGAATGCAATTGTATAGAGAGTCGGGCGATCACTTTCAGGCATGCGCCGTACGGCACGGACCACGGCTCTGGCTGTTGCATCATGATCAGGGTGGACAGACAAATTCGGATAGAAGGAAATGACAAGGGATGGCTGGGTCTCTTCTATTAAATCTGCAACGAGCTTCACCATTTTTTCGTCATCTTCAAATTCGACGGTCTTATCACGCAGCCCCATCATCCGTAAATCGTCAATTCCCATTGCTTCCGCTGCTTTTAGCAATTCTTGTTTCCTGATTTGTGGAAGTGTTTCCCGGTTGGCGAATGGCGGATTTCCGAAATTCCGGCCCATTTCACCTAATGTCAAGCAAGCGTAGGTGACCGGGATGCCCATTTCTCGGTAGGTAGAGATCGTGCCGGACACGCCGAATGCTTCGTCGTCTGGATGGGGAAATATTACGAGCACATGACGCTCTTGTTTAATCATCAGAACTCCTCCTTGCACAGTGGTAATTCATGTGTTTGCTGCCTAAAGCAATCTTAATATGTAAAAGGCGTTTCGCTAATCTCCAGTGATACCGCAAGTTTGCCTTCCGGATCCAGTCCGGCCATCAGCAGCCGTCCGTGTTCGTCCAGCGTATAATGTGTGATCCCTTGGGCGTAAACCCAGCCATATGGGAGTTTCAGGCCGATCCGGTGAGGGGATTCGCCAGCTACTTTCCCAAGTTCGTATTTCACGACAACATTGCGGATAAAAGCGCCTGCGTTAAAAAAACCCTCTTTGAAATGGGAGGCATATGATCCATTTGTTGTCTCTAAATGTATATACACGTCTTTATTCGCAAAGGAATCGATCAGTTCTTGCAAATGAGCCGGTTGTACAGGTTCCATTCCTACTCCTCCTACTTACATAGTCATGTATTTATCCAGTATAGCGAAACGTTTGAATGATTGCAGTATAGATGCTTGATACGGCAACTCTGAAGCAGTTTGGCTTGGATAAAAAAGCGGAAGCCTTCTTAAAGAACGGCTTCCGCTTGTTTCAAATTTCTGTTGTTGTAATCTCAGGTGCCCCAAAGCGATTTTTCGCGCCATGCATGACGGGACCAACATATTCATTCAACTTCCAGCCGTTGGCAATCGCTGCTGTAACAAATTTTTTCGCTTCAATGACTGCTTCACGAACAGCAAGGCCGTTCGCAAGGTTCGCAGTGATCGCTGCTGCGAATGTGCAGCCTGCGCCATGGTTGAAATGCGTGTCCGTTTTTTCAGCTTCCAGCAACGTGAATGTTTGACCATCATAGAACAGGTCAGCCGCTTTGTCGTGCTGCAATTGTTTGCCGCCTTTGATCACCACATTTCGGGCGCCAAGAGAATGTATTTTTTCGGCAACCGATTTCATTTGTTCGATTGTGGATGGTGTTTTCATACCGGCCAATTGGCCCGCCTCGAACAGGTTCGGTGTCACGATTTCCGCCTTCGGCAATAAATATTTCACCATAGCATCCACAGTGCCTGGATTCAGTACTTCATCTTCCCCTTTGCATACCATGACGGGATCAATGACAACATGGTCCAGTCCGGATTCGGCAATTGCCTCTCCAGCTGTCTGGATCACTTCTTCTGTGCTCAGCATACCCGTTTTAATTGCGTCGACGCCTGTCGAAAGAGCGGTTGTAATCTGTGCTTTTAATACATCGATGGGTAGGGAATAGACATGATGCGCCCAGTTGTTATCTGGATCCATCGTGACGACGACCGTCAATGCGGTCATGCCATATGTTCCGTGTTCTTGAAATGTTTTCAAGTCGGCTTGGATGCCTGCACCGCCTGATGTATCTGATCCTGCAATTGTTAACGTCTTTTTCATCGTCATAGCAGAAAGCCCCTTTACAATGGATTGCGTACGTTTTTAATGGTAATCAAAATGAAGAAAAAAAACAATTGTCGCTCATTGTCTTTCCAAGAGGCTCCTGAGGAGGGTATCATTTCATTTGTTTGAATGGAAACTTTTCGATAGGCTAAACGTACAGATTACTAGCGAAATTACATGAAAAAGAGAGAAACGACGTATGGAGGACGGTGAAGCCGGGTATGGGAAATAAGAAGAAAATCAGGGAAATGGAAAGAATACTGGAGGAACTGAAGGCTGCGGAGGGACAGCAAGCTGTCACATTTGAGGAAGCGGCAGGTAAAAGGCGAAAGAGCAGGACAAGCTTTTGGAGAATGGGCAAGGCTTTCTTTTCTATGTGGAGGCGATCCATCCTTTTAATAGCGGTCCTCGTTATCCTTTTGATCATTGCGTTGCCATTCATCACGTTTTATTATTTGAAATCGGGCAGCACTTTCACTGAGGAAAAGGGTGTCTTCCTGGAACGAATTCAAGATTTAAATGAGATGGCGACAGCAGAATCGTATACGAAGGTTATCATTGAACGGCAAGATAACCAGCTATTTGGCCAAAGCATTGGAGTCAACCTGCCCGGCACAAAGCGCCAATTGCTGGTCGTGATTCCGGGCTCCGTGAAAGCCGGAGTCGATTTGAGCCGTCTGTCAGAAAATGATATTACGATAGATGATAGGAAGAAGACAGCCACATTGGCATTGCCGTCTGCGACATTTTTAGGCGGCGCTGAAATCTACTTTGATCAAGTTGAGATCTATTCCTATGAAGGCCTATTCAGGGAAAAGGCGGACATTGAAGAGGCATACGAATTAGCGGAAGAAGCAAAAAAACTGATCCTGGAAGAAAGTGCTGGGCAAGGGGTCTTGCAATTGGCGGAACAAAATGCCGAAAAGACTTTGAAGGAAATGTTTTCGTTTGCCGGCTACGACGTGACCATTACATTCAAGGAGTGACTCGTTATGAAACGCAAATTTGAAAACGATTGGGACGATGTGCTTGCAGAAGAGTTTCAGCAACCGTACTACTTACAATTAAGAGATTTCTTGAAAGGGCAATATGCCTCAGCACCGATCTATCCACTGATGGAGGATATGTGGACAGCCTTTAAGTTGACTCCGTACCACCAGGTGAAAGTCGTGATTTTAGGCCAAGATCCTTATCATGGACCCGGGCAGGCGCATGGCCTCAGTTTCTCCGTAAAAGAGGGAGTTAAAATTCCGCCGAGCTTACGCAATATTTTCAAGGAATTAAAGGCCGACATCGGTTGTGAAACACCTGTTCATGGAATGCTCACCGGCTGGGCGAAGCAAGGCGTTCTGCTGCTTAATACCGTGCTGACGGTTCGTGAAGGAGAGGCTCATTCACATCGTGGCAAAGGATGGGAATGCTTTACAGATAAGGTGATTCAGAAATTGTCTGCACGCAAAGAGCCGGTTGTATTTGTCTTATGGGGAAAGCCTGCACAAACAAAAAAGAGTTTAATTGATACGAATCGGCATTTTATCATTGAATCTGCTCACCCGAGCCCTCTCAGTGCAAGCCGGGGTTTTTTGGGCAGCCGTCCATTCTCGAAGGTGAATGAGCAACTGCAGCAATGGGGAGAGGATACGATCGACTGGTGCCGCACTATGTAATTTACTTCCCAACCGTGATACAGTGATGAGAGAAAGAGGGAGATGAATGTGGCGGTCAACTGTTTCAAGTGCCGGCATTTCTTTGTAACGTGGGATCCGCAGCATCCACGCGGTTGCAAGGCGTACGGGTTCAAGACGCGGGAACTCCCTTCCATCGTCGTCCGCCGTTCTTCGGGGATCGAATGCATGCATTTTTCTCAAAAGAAGGGGGAAGCCGGAAAATGATTTCGCAAGAACAACTTTTAGCTGAAATGGAACGCCAACTGCAAAAGGCCAAAATGGCCGAGGACGACCAAGCCGTCCGTGAGGCACTTGCAGCCATCCGCTCGCTTTGCGAAGTAGTGCTCGGAAGCAACAACACTTCGATGTTCACAAAACTATCCAAGGAGCCTATAATGCAGCAAGTTGCAGCGCCTATTCCTTCCACCTTGCCAATGGAAGGCAGGCCATTGGAAGAAGAGGATGCGAATGGCGGCTCGCTGTTCGATTTTTGATCCTCATTGAAATGCTAGCGACATGCATATCTGTGGCAGGGTTGAAAATTGTCGAAAACTTGTCATGCAATCCATAGGGTAAAACATCCGAAAACGAGGTACGATAGGAAAGCATAGGGTGGGAGACAGGGAGTTCAAATGGGCTTGCATGCCCGAATGAATCGTGTCTCGCAGACACTCTTCCATCGAAAGGTACTTGAATTGAAGGAGAGAAGGATACATATGCCATTTTTCATTATTGCGGGCGCTGTAAATGCCGCTATTGCAGTTGCACTCGGGGCATTTGGTGCCCATGCTTTAAAGGAAAAACTTACGGAACATTATCTTGCCATTTGGGAAACAGCTGTGCAATACCAAATGTTCCATGCGCTTGGATTGATTGCCGTGGGAATTTTGATGAGCTCCTCTTTGCTCGGACCTTCCACACAGCTTAGCTGGGCGGGGTACCTGCTGCTTGCCGGTGTCATCATTTTTTCCGGCAGCTTGTATGCATTAAGCCTTTCCGGCATCGGGGTGCTCGGCGCCATCACACCGATTGGCGGCGTGGCTTTTATTATCGGCTGGGTCATGCTGATTATAGCGGCCGCCAAATTTGGGAAATAAACACGGCAGTGAGGCTCCTTTAGTGGGCCCGCTGTTTTTTTGTTTAGAGAGGCTGTAACGTGTTATAGACTTTCGGTAAAAGCTATTGTGCTCCTATTCATGAGAGAGAAGGCAACCATTTTTTCAACAAGAGAAGTTTTCGTGCATCATCGAAGACAAGTCCAAGCATAGAGCAGAGAGTAACTGTATAAGAGATTGGGGATGAAGTGATCAGAAGAATATTGCCAAGCGGTTATCCGACTGCCGATTAAGTGGAAAAAAGAATAATAGAAAGAGTTGAACCTTTGGGGAGGAAATAAACGCAGATAATGGACTTTGAGAACTTTAGGGACAGACCAAGGCTTGGTGTCATTTTTGGAAAAAAGTCACAATTAATTTCCGAGTTATGTGATAGACTAAAGTAAAGGAGGCGTTTCCATGGTTGCTAAACATGCGCGTACCAAAACTGGCCTATATGCGTTTCTCTTCGTGCTAGTCGTTTTCAGCAATTATTTGGCCTACCGGCTGCCTGTCATTCCGGTACCGCCGGATGCCCGGGGGATGGTCATAGGTTCGCTTATTGATTTGTCCATCATTGCTCCGTTGCTTATTTTAGCAATGACGCGAAAAAAAGGGTTTACTCTGAAACGATTTGTTACGTTTATGGTGCTTGGCCTCGTGGCGGCTCGATTCATCATTCCATCTGCACAATTTGCGGCGTTTGCATTTATTCCATACATTGCAATTGGTGTGGAAGTTCTCTTGCTATTAGCAGAAATCAGCTTGATTTTCCTATTAATCAAACATGTGCCTTCCATTTTAAAAGAGGTAAAACTAGAGCAAGCAAGCAGTTTGTTTGCATTTCCTGCACTGGTAAAGAAAAAAGTATCCGCGCATCCGCTCATTTCCATGTTGGCTGCCGAGTCCCTCATGTTTTATTATGCATTGGCATCTTGGAAACGGAAGCCTTCTCTTGCCCAAAATCAGTTTACTTTGCATCAAAAGACCAGCTTAGTTGCATTTAACGTGATGCTCATCCATGCCATTGTGGTTGAAACAATCGGCTTTCATTGGTGGTTGCACGAAAAATCTGTACTTCTCGCAATTGTCCTGCTTGTCCTGAATATTTATTCCCTTGTATATATTCTCGCGGACATCCAAGCAGTCCGCCTCAATCCATTGGTAGTGGAAGAGGATCGGTTATACGTATCACTTGGCCTCGGAAAACGCATGGAAATTCCTTATCAAGACATTGAGAGATTGGAATGGGGGAAAGAGGCGGAGGCTGTCTCTTTAAAAGACCAAAGCATGATCGATTTCATCGCACGAGATTTTGAAGAGGTAAAGCCTCATTGTGTCATCTATTTTAAAAAACCATTGACAGCAACGGTGTTTTTAGGATTTGAGAAACCGTTCACGGCGGCAGCCATTCGGCTGGATGAACCGTTGAAATTCAGGCATCTGTTGGAAGATAAGATGATGTGACATTACGAATTTACACAAAAACACTCCCGTCATAACTGTTTGACGGAAGTGTTTTCTTTTAGCCAAGAGGATTCTGGTTAAAGTAGTTCAGTTCTTCGTTGAACTCCGCATAATCAAAGTAAATCATCGGGAAGAGATAGCGTTTGTTCGTCCCGATTTCACTCAAAATGACATGATCCCGTCCGGCAGCCTCTACTCGGCCTTGAACAGCAATCGTGTTTTTTCCTGCTTCCACCGCATGCTCAAATGAAAAGTGGAAGACGCCCGGCTTGCCGCGGTTCAAGCGCAGGATATTCTCAATATAAGATTGCTCTCCTGTGGCGGGCGGCCTGCCGCTTGGCAAGGTCACTTGCGGCGGCATCATTTGTTGTTGCTGTTGCTGAAAAGCCGGGTTCCAATAATATTGGACCATGTTTCAACTTCATCCTTTCATTTTTAAATTTGAGGACAGTCTTGTTCGGATGGGGAAAAGAAGCAGTGTGATTTGTATCTGCCGGTATTCTGCTGATTGTACCATTGGGCAGGGCAATCTCCGGACGGCATGAAAAACCAGAGGGAACGGGTCGCGGGATGAAACCGTTCGCCGTTGATGACACGTCTAGCCAGTCTACGGTCTTGTTCACGGGCGCGCTGGTAAAAATATCCCTTTGTTGTCGCTTCAAATCCGCCCGGCTTTTGGAAGACCATTTGTTGCAATGTGCGGATATCTTCGAAGTCAAGACAGTTCCCCCGAACCCGATTCACCCCCACATTGCCGACCATCAACATGCCCAAATCCCCTTCACCTTCAGCTTCGGCCCGCATTAATCGAGCTAATAAATCCACTTCCCTGTCTGTGGCCTTAATGACTGCCACGGCATACCCCCCTCACGACTACCTTATGAGAGGAAACCATCAATCATACATAAAATTATTGAACTTATGCTAGACTAGTTGAAAAGGGGGGGATTGATATGAAAATTAAAAATATAATCCCAGATTTCATAGAGAGGTACGAAGCGGAGGAATCATTTGGACTACAAGAATTGGAAACGTATCTGCAAACCCATGCGGATCTTTTTGAGTTGTATTTTCCAGATCATTGCCCAAGAACCGAAGAACGGCTGCAGCTTGCCTTGCAGCAATATCCTGCGAAGTTGGATGATCTGAAGAGATTTTCAGCGGATATGCCGGACATTTTGGTGCGGATTGAACAGGGGTTTGAACAGACGTTTCATGTCGATTTGGACCTGAAATATAAATTAATTGTGGGGACATTTGGCTCCAATGCGTTCGTGACACGTACAAAAAAGAGAACTATCTACTTTGCGGCAGAAAAGCTGTCTGCGCAAAAAGAGCATCTAGAAGTGATTGCAGCGCATGAGATCGGTCATGTCACCCATTTTGCCCTTGGAACTAAAAATGGGATCGACTGGCCGAGTATTGATTGGACAAGTGGTTTGACAATACTTTACACCGAAGGAGTTGCCACCTACCTCTCTATGAAACAGGTGCCAGGCCTGCGTGAATCGGTCTATTATAGTTTTGATGATGAAGGTGATCCGTGGGTATCCTGCTTGAGGGAAAATAAGGCCGAAATCAAGCGGCGCTTTCTGGAAGATGCGGAAACTGGTTGGGATATGCCAAAAGAGAAGGAGTGGTTCCGCTTGTCCGGCGGCTCTTATTTCGGTCTGAATCGGATCGGTTATTTGCTAGGAACTGCGTATGTCCAGCATCTTGTCGAACGGGAAGGGGAAGAAAAGGCGTTGACGTATTGGGTAGACCAGGACGTAAAGAAAGATATTTTGGAATGGCTTGGGCGAGAATAAAACAGATTGAAAAATTCACAGTAAAGAGGTCTTGATCGTAGTGGATAACACGATAATTAAAGAGCTTCAAACGAAACGGGAAATACTTGAGGCATTTCCTATTATGAAGCAGCTGCGTCCTCATTTAGATGAAAGCAGCTATTTTGAATTAGTTATGGCTGCCAAAGAGAGTGATGGCTATAAAATGTATGCTCTCTTCGAAGAACATACAATGGTTGCGGTAACTGGTTTCAAGCCGATGATCACACTCTCCAGCGGCAGATTTGTATGGATCTGCGACTTGGTGACAGATCAACAGATAAGGTCAAAGGGGTATGGGGAAAGACTGCTGACGTTTGTGCAGGAGTGGGCTAGAGAACATAACTATGGAAGCATTTCTCTTTCTTCAGGGCTGGAACGAACGGACGCACATCGGTTTTATCTGGAAAAAATGAAATATGCAAAAACCAGTTATGTGTTCAAGAAGAGTGTAGATTAAATCACTTGAATGATTTTTATTTGTTTGGTGTAGAAAGTGATCTCTCGTTGTCGGTATTCATTTCTCTAGTTCGTTTTATAGAGTCAACGAGTGGAGATAACGCGTTTGAGGTGATAGGTTGTTTGTTAAAGGAGTAAACCATTTTTTATTTTCAGTGTCTGATTTGGAAAAGTCCATTACATTTTATCAAGATGTATTTGAAGCTAGATTACTGGTGAAAGGAAAAAGTACCGCTTACTTTGATTTGAATGGTATGTGGATCGCGTTGAATTTGGAAAAGGACATCGCTCGCACTGAGATGAATCCATCATACACGCATATTGCTTTCACCGTTAATGAGTCTGATTTTGACTGCATCTATAACAGGTTGGAAAAGTTGGGCGTAAACATTTTAACGGGGCGTCAAAGAGATGAAAGAGATAAGAAATCAATTTATTTTACGGATCCTGATGGCCATAAATTTGAATTTCATACAGGTACTTTGCAGGACAGGCTGGATTACTACAAAAAAGACAAACCCCATATGGAATTCTACGATTGATTGGCAATGCATGAGAACCAATCAAGAGTTGGATTTTTGTCTTCCTGCGTGCAGTACAGGGAAGCTAACATGAAAAAGACCGCCCGCTATGGACGGTCTTTTGACATATCATTAAATGTGGAAAAACTGAGCTTTTTGATCGCCTTCCAAAATGGTTCCGACAAAGAAGGAGCCGAAGACGCCGTAGCGCGCGCTCACTTCGTCAAAACGCATTTCATAGACAAGTTTTTTGAACTGCAGCACATCGTCCGAGAAGAGGGTGACGCCCCATTCGAAATCATCAAAGCCGACCGAACCGGAAATGATTTGCTTCACTTTGCCGGCATAGCCGCGGCCGATCATGCCATGGCTGCGCATTAATTCTTTCCGCTTGTCCATGTCAAGCATATACCAGTTGTCATCGCCTTCACGTTTTTTATCCATCGGGTAGAAGCAGACGTACTGACTCCGTGGAAGTTCAGGATAAAGACGCGAGCGGACGTATGGATTTTGATATGGATCTTCGTTCGATTCTCCCGCCAAGTAGTTCGATAATTCAACGACCGATACGTAGGAGTAGGCAGGAACCGTGTAATCCGCAATTGTTAATTTATTGAATTCGGCTTCAAGCTGTTGTAGTTCATCCATTGTCGGACGCAGCAACATGAGCATGAAATCCGCTTTTTGACCAACTACCGTATAGAAAGCATGGCTGCCAGTTTTGTCGTCATCCGCTTTTTGCAGTTTATCCAGAAATGCCATGAATTCAGCGACCGCTTCTTGCCGTTCCTCTTTCGAGATCAACTTCCAGGAAGCCCAGTCCATCGTGCGAAAATCGTGTAATACATACCAACCATCGAGTGTTATTGCAGCTTCGTTCAAGGGATTCAAACTCCTTTGCCTTTTGAATTTATTCTATCAACAGTGTAGCATACTGCCCCACGGAAAGCGGGCCACGGCGCTTGATGTCATGAATTTGACAAGAAGTAAATGGCTGTTCCGAAACCCTTAGAGAGTGGTATGCTTAGAGGACAAAAGAAAAGAAGGGTGGATGCCGGATGACAGATTTATTCAACCAGCTAAGACAACAACTGGGCAACCAAGGAAAGAAAATCGTTTTACCAGAGGGGACGGATGTCCGGGTCCTGACGGCGGCAGCCCGTTTGCAGGAGGAAGGAATTGTAAAACCAATCCTGTTAGGAAATGAATTGCAACTAAAACAAATCGCGGAAGACGTGTCTATTGATCTCGAGGGAATCGAGTGCATTGATCCTGAACACGTATCCTATTTCGATGAGTTAATCGATCTGTTTGTGGAACGCCGGAAAGGAAAAGCGACAGTGGAACAGGCAAGAGAGTTGCTGAAAGATGCAAATGTATTCGGAACGATGCTTGTCTATTCGGGGCGGGCAGATGGGCTTGTCAGTGGAGCAGCCCATTCGACAGCGGACACTGTCCGGCCGGCCCTGCAAATCATTAAGACGAAACCGGGCGTTTCAAAGACGAGTGGCGCATTCATCATGATGAAAGGCAATGAGCGGCTTGTATTTGCAGATTGCGCGATCACCATCGCGCCGACTGCCCAGGAATTAGCGGAAATCGCCTTGGAAAGTGCCAAAACGGCAAAGGCATTCGGTATGGAGCCGAAGGTGGCGATGCTCTCGTTTTCCACAAAGGGTTCTGCTGTTTCAGAAGAAACGGAGCGAGTAGGGGAAGCCGTCAAAATTGCCAAGACGATTGATCCAGATTTAACGCTAGATGGTGAATTCCAATTTGATGCAGCTTATGTCCCGGAAGTGGCGGCGAAAAAAGCGCCGGACTCCGTTTTGAAAGGGGACGCGAATGTGTTTGTCTTCCCTTCGCTTGAGGCTGGCAATATTGGTTATAAGCTGGTTCAACGGTTGGGTGGCTATGAAGCGATCGGCCCGATCTTGCAAGGGCTGAATGCCCCGGTCAATGATTTGTCCCGCGGTTGCTCCGCGGATGATGTATACAAGCTATCGCTGATTACAGCAGCACAGAGCTTGTAATTTAATGATGGAAAGAGCAGGAGACGCACATGATGTCACATGAGGAAACATCGCTTCATATGCCGAAATGGCGTTTTATGGATGAATCAATTTCGGCAAGAGGACGTTCGGCCTTGGAGTCATTTGCCACGGATGATACGCTATGCCACTTAGTTGGACAGCAAATGAGCATTCCGGCTGTTCGGACTTGGGTGCATGAAAATACGGTTGTTCTTGGCATCCAAGATCATCGGCTTCCTCATATCGAGAAAGCCATGCCGTTGATTCACGATGCGGGCTATCAGACAATTGTCCGAAACTCCGGCGGCCTTGCCGTCGTGTTGGACAGCGGGGTATTGAATATCTCCCTCGTTTTATCAGAACAACAGGGATCGATAGATATTCCAGAAGGCTATGAAATGATGGTAGCATTTGTAAAACGGCTGTTTCCGGAAGCCGCTGATCGGATTGAAGCCTACGAAATTGTCGGTTCCTACTGTCCTGGCACGTATGACTTAAGCATGGAAGGGCGAAAATTCGCAGGCATTTCACAGCGAAGATTGCGGCAAGGCGTCGCAGTTCAAGTCTATTTATGTGTAGAGGGGAGCGGTTCCAACCGGGCGGAGCTTATTCGAACACTCTACGAAGCCGGACTGCAGGGCGAGATGACAAAGTTCACCTATCCCGTGATCGTGCCAAATGTCATGGCCTCCTTATCCGAGCTATTAGGCATGGATCTGACAGTGAGTGATATCGTAATACGGACTCAGCTATTGCTGCGGGAATTAAGCAGTGACATTCAAATGGGCGGGTTTACGCCGGATGAACTGGATCTATATGCGTTTTATTTGAAGCGTGTGGTCGAGCGCAATCAAAAAATGTTGAAGGCTTGAGAAAAGAAAAGAAAAGAAAAGAACCGCCCGATCATCCATTGATCGGCGGTTCTTTTGATACGAGGTTTCCGTTTTTCTCCATTGTGAAGACAGGGGCGACCCGCTCTTCCGTATCTTCCAGCGTCACGAGACGACGTGCGCGGTTCATGATTTGTACAAATTGTTCATAATCATTGCGAAGTGTGGCATTTTCCTGTCGCAGCTTTTCCACTTCCTGTTCCAGTGAGTGGACTTTGTCATTTGCCATTTTCGCTGTATGCTTCCACCGCAGTGATTCCGAATCTCCTCCACCGTTATGATGCAAACGGATTAAATAAGCAATGACTGTGTCAAGAGAGAGGGCGGAAAGCGGAACAGCTGCCCGTTCCTCGCCTTCGCCGCCAGTTCCCGGCGTAAACAGCTGCTGGCTGCGGCGTTTGAAATCGGGACCGAGGACGCGCATCGCTTGTTTCCGTTCCTTTTTCGCTTCTGCCAGTTCTTTCTCGTAATCTCTCCGCACGACGGCATTCCATCTGAAGCCGCAAGCGGCCGCAGTCCGGTTGAGAGCATCCCCGACTTCTTCGAATGCGCTCAATTGTGTACTTCCCTCGCGGACATGCCGCAATACAGTTTCAGCTAATAAAATATCATCTTGTTCTAACCAAGCATCTTGTCTTACCTTCACCATTTCCATGCCTCCTGCCAAATTCATAGTCTTTCTAACGTCAGTGTGTACAACAGGGAATCCTTTTATTCATTCAAACTGCAACACTTCATAAAAAACATCCCATTCCATGCCGCATCGATAGTCTGTCCCAAAACGATACATTTGCCATCTTCCGTTAGCGGTACTTTTTGATATACTTAAGAAAATGGTTGGATGGAGGTGCGGGCGATTGGAGTACAAACATGAAAAACTGTTTGAAGAGAAAGTATTTAAAGATCCGGTCCACAGGTATATCCACGTGCGGGACCAAGTGATCTGGGATGTCATCGGAACGCGGGAATTCCAACGGCTGCGCCGCATCCGGCAGCTGGGAACAACGTATCTCGTCTTTCATGGAGCGGAGCATAGCCGTTTCCAGCATTCGCTTGGTGTATACGAAATTGTAAGACGGATCATCGATGACGGATTCAGTGGACGAGAAGAATGGAACGATGAAGAACGACTTGTAACACTTTGCGCCGCCCTCCTTCATGATTTGGGCCATGGTCCTTTTTCGCATGCTTTCGAAAAGGTATTCAGTTTGGATCATGAGCACTTTACACAACAAATATTGATTGGAGATACCGAAGTGAATACTGTCCTTCGGAAAGTGTCTCCCGATTTCCCGCAGAAAGTCGCGGACGTGATTGGCAAGACTTATCCGGACAAGCTCGTTGTCAGTTTGATTTCCAGTCAAATCGATGCGGATCGGATGGATTATTTGCAACGGGATGCTTATTACACAGGTGTATCATACGGTCATTTCGACATGGAACGAATTTTACGCGTCATGCGGCCGGCAGAAGAACAGGTTGTTATCAAGTTTAGCGGCATGCATGCGGTGGAAGATTATATAATGAGCCGTTACCAAATGTATTGGCAAGTGTATTTCCACCCTGTATCACGCAGTGCGGAAGTCATTTTGATGAAAATCTTGCATCGAGCGAGGCAGTTACATAATAACGGCTACCAATTCACCTACGACCCTGTTCCTTTCCGCTCTTTTTTCAATCAAACGTTTCAAATGGAAGACTACATATCACTGGATGAAAGTATTTTATTAGCGTATTTCCAATGGTGGCGTAAAGAGAAGGACGCCATTTTGGCAGACTTATGCGATCGTTTCATCAATCGGCGGCTGTTCCAATACGCTGAATTCGATCCAGCGAACGAATACCGGAAAATTGGCCAACTGGAGCAAATGTTCAGAGACGCTGGTTTGGATCCGGAATATTACCTCGTGGCCGATTCCTCTTCCGATTTGCCGTACGACTTTTACCGTCCGGGCGAAGAGAACGAACGTGTTCCGATATACTTGCAAATGCCAGGTGGCGAATTGCGGGAGCTGTCCCGTTCCTCGGATATCGTTGACGCTATTTCAGGCAAACGCCGAACAGACCATAAAATATATTTCCCTGAAGATCTATTGCTCAAGAAGAAAGACGAAATACCGCTTTACGCGGATATGCTCAAGATGTTGAAAGAATGAGAGAGGAGTGGGCAACTTGTTGCAAGAACATGCCAGAATCGTACAGTTCATTTCGCTGGCGCAAGAAGTGAGCGGTCGGAAAAAGTTGCAGAAGATGGTGTATATCGCGAAGAAAATGGAGTTTCCATTCGTTGAGAAATATGAATTGCATATGTACGGACCGTATTCGGAGGAATTGACATTGCGTGTGGAGGAACTTTGCGCAATGGGATTCCTGTCCGAACAATGCACAGATAAAGGATCCTATGTTCAATATCACTATAACGTGACTGAGGAAGGGGAGCGCTTCCTTGAAACAGCTGAGACACCGCATGAAATGCTTGAGATCTGCATCGGCAAACTGAACGGCAAAAGCTCTCGTTTTCTGGAACTCGTCTCCACCCTGCTATACTTCGACCATCTGCCGAAAGAAGAGCAAGTGGCCAAAGTACATATTGTCAAAAGCAAGCTGAACTTCACAGAAGACGAAATGACAGCTGCCTTTGCGTTCATCGAAGAACTGCAGCAATGTACAAGCATCCCAGCCGGCTAACCGCCGGCTTTTTTGTATGGTTGGAAGAGGAAGGAATGCTTACAGCTGATGGTAATTACCGGAAGAGATTGATACCTATAACCAAGTGATCGATAATCTTGCCGAACTGACCAATAAGCTCTTCGAATTGATCGATCACCGCAGCGAAGTGACCGATAAAAACCGGGGTGATCGATAAGCTTTGAAAAGTGATTGATAACATTGCCGAACTAACCGATAATCTCTTCAAATTGATCGATCACCTCAGCGAAGTGAACGATAAAAACCGAGGTGATCGATAAGCTTCGAAAAGTGACCGATAACTTTGCCGAACTGACCGATAATCTCTTCAAATTGATCGATCACCGCAGCGAAGTGACCGATAACAACCGAGGTGATCGATAAGCTTTGAAAAGTGATCGATAACATTGCCAAACTGACCGATAACCTTACTGAAATGATCGATATCCCCAGCGAAGTGACCGATAAAAACCGGGGTGATCGATAAGCTTTGAAAAGTGATCGATAACATTGCTGAACTAACCGATAATCTCTTCAAATTGATCGATCACCTCAGCGAAGTGATCGATAAAAACCGAGGTGATCGATAAGCTTTGAAAAGTGACCGATAACTTTGCCGAACTGACCGATAATCTCTTCAAATTGATCGATCACCGCAGCGAAGTGACCGATAACAACCGAGGTGATCGATAAGCTTTGAAAAGTGATCGATAACATTGCCGAACTAACCGATAATCTCTTCAAATTGATCGATCACCTCAGCGAAGGGATCGATAAAAACCGAGGTGATCGATAAGCTTCGAAAAGTGACCGATAACTTTGCCGAACTGACCGATAATCTCTTCAAATTGATCGATCACCGCAGCGAAGTGACCGATAACTACCGAGGTGATCGATAAGCTTTGAAAAGTGATCGATAACATTGCCAAACTGACCGATAACCTTACTGAAATGATCGATAACCCCAGCCAAGTGATCGATAAAAACTGGGGTGATCGATAAGCTTCGAAAAGTGATCGATAACTTTGCCGAACTGAGCGATAATCTCTTCGAATGGATCGATAACCCCAGCCAAGTGATCGATAAAAACTGGAGTGATCGATAAGCTTCGAAAAGTGACCGATAACTTTGCCGAACTAACCGATAATCTCTTCGAATTGATCGATAACCTCAGCCAATTGATCGATAAAAACTGGAGTGATCGATAAGCTTCGAAAAGTGACCGATAAGCTTCGAAAAGTGATCGATAAGCTTCGAAAAGTGACCGATAACTTTGCCAAACTAACCGATAATCTCTTTGAATTGATCGATAACCTCAGCCAATTGATCGATAAAAACTGGAGTGATCGATAAGCTTTGAAAAGTGATCGATAATCTTGCCGAACTGACCGATAAGCTCTTCGAATTGATCGATAATCTCAGCCAAGTGATCGAATAAAATCGGACTTCCAAACGTGATCGATAAATTTAACAAACCGACCAATATCCTTTCCCAGTTATCAATCCTCTCCATGAAGTTAACACTCTCTACTGCCACAATTCCAATATCTAAAAGAAACTCCTACTTTCATTCCAAATAAAAAAACCGGCAATGCCGGTGGGTTTCTGCTTATTCGGCATCACTCAAGCGCTTTCCAGCGACCGCGTAATGGCTTTTAGGCATTTCTTCGATAAAGACGACAACATTTTCGACAGGTGCTCCAGTTGTTTCAGAAACAACGGCTGTCACCTTTTCACATAGTGCACGCTTTTGCTCTTCCGTACGGCCTTCGAGCATTTTTACGGTTACGTATGGCATACCATTTCCCCCTTCCTGCAATAATTCGGTATAGTGTATATAATAACAGAGTAGGAGAGGATATAAAAATGGCGAATGAAGAGAAGGCAAAACAAAAATTAGGATTCACCATAATAAAGAACGACCCAACGGACGGACATAAGGGCTATGGCATCGGTTCGTTATCGCTAGAAAATATTTCGCCGGTCATCGTCGATATCGAGGCAGAAGAAGCCCGGATCGAAATAGGGGCAATGCATGCTCGGAGTGAGACGGAGCGGGGCGTGAAATTTACGACGAATCGAGAGGACTCGGAAGGCGGGAAACCGTATTGGATTGTATGGGTGACGATCGATTTCAAAGAAGAGGGGCCCTACTATGCAGGTGTGACAGCCTGCGAAATGGTCGTGAATAAGGAAAAACGGCGCGGCTATAAAATTCTAGCCGATCATGTAAATAAAATGGATAAATCGTTGAAGCGTCATATCATTGTGGACCAGATGGACGAGAAATCCAAGCGCATCCTGGCAGACTTCCTGCAGTCGCATAATCAGGAGATGTGGGAACGAAGCGAACCGAAACTACGCATCGACTTAGGAGTAGAATCGCCGCATTTATGAACAAACTGTGACATTTCACTTGGACTGTTGCATCCGAGGTTGAATGTAAATGAGAAAGGCAGTACACTAAAATTACAGCTTGCCTTTGTAAGCTAGGACAACCGGAATAGCGCAGCCAGCACCTGTATGAACACAACCCAAGCAAATACAGTCGGATGCCTACAACGGTAAAAAAGCTATCCCTCCTCTTCGTAGGATGGATAGCTTTTTTGATGGCTGCTTTATTCAAAAAATGAGAAAGGGAATAGTTCGAAGGAACCTTCTTCCTCGTCTCCAGAGAGCCGGTCCTCCCGCAAACTTCGGTCTGTACATAATTTTTGCGGCATGTCTTTCTCTTTCACATAGACTAACCGCTGTTTCGGGCATTCGTTGACAGCAATTCCACCGGTCTCCACGTCCACAATAACGCCATTCACTCCATTTGGCGGTATAAATGGTTCTTCTGTCTTTCCTTCGTGCACGCTTTCCATAAAGTCGATCCAAATTCGTTTAGAAGCTGCCTTATCTTCAAACTCCGTCAAATGTTGGCCGACATCGAAACCGGTCCAGATCCCGGCGGTCAGCGACGGTGTAAATCCGATCAGGTATTGGTCGGAAATGGTCGTTCCGGATTTCGCTGCATAGGGACGCGTCTGCTTCGGACGCATCGATAGGCCGGTGGATATTAAATAATCATTGAATACCGGATCAAACATCCCTGTCATCAAGTGAGTAAGGACGAACGCATCCTGCTCGGTAATGACCCGTTTTTTTGTTGTTTTCGGCTTTTCATAGACCGTTCGGCCTTGCGCATCGGTAATGGATAAGATGGTCGTTGGCTCCACTTTCAATCCGCTGGAAGCGACCCGATTGTACGCATTGGTCATTTCTTTCAGAGTAACAACAGATGTACCAAGTGCCACCGCTGGGGATTCTTGGAATTTCACCTGTAAGCCGAGACGTTCTGCCATTTTATTGAATTTTTTGTACCCAATCTTTTCAAGCGTTTTTACCGCATAGACATTGTCGGAAAGTGCGATCGCTTGGGCGAGTGAAATGGGATGCCCGGCGAACTTCCCATTGATGTTTTTCGGTTCGTATGTGGAACGCCCCTCGTCATACGTGAAAACGGTCCGCTCAGTGGACATGAACGTCAGCGGGTTGAAGCCGTCCTCCAATGCAGCCGCGTAAAGGATTGGCTTCATGGCGGATCCGGGCTGCCGTTTCGCCTGGGTGGCTCGGTTAAATGGACTTTCCACATAGTCGGTGCCTCCGACCATGGAGGTGATGGCTCCCGTTTCCGGCTCCATAGAGATGAACGCCACTTGCAATTCGTTTTTCGGCATCCATTTGTCGACCATCTCTTCGGCTGTTTGCTGATGATGCAAATCGAGCGTTGTCCGGATCGTCCAGCCTCCTTCCGCATGGTTGCGTCCTTTATCGCTCAAGATGTTTTCTGCTTCGCGCCATACTTCATCTAAAAAGTAGGGGGCGACCCGTTTCATCTCCGACCATTCATCCGTCTTTAATGCTATCGGCGTGTCCTTTGCCCGTTCTTCCTGCGCTTCTGTAATCAATCCTTGCTCCTCCATCAAATGCAGGATGGTCAGTTGTCGATTCCTTGATCGTTCCGGATTATCAATGGGCGAATAAATGGCCGGTCCTTTGGCGATTGCGGCAATGACAGCTGCCTCCTCAAGGGTCAGGTCTTTCGCAGGTTTGGCAAAATAAAATCGACTGGCCGCCTCGACACCGTACATTCCATGATCGAAGTACACTGTATTCAAGTATCCTTCCAAAATCTCATCTTTCTCATAAAAGAGCTCCAACCGATAGGCGTATAGGGCTTCTTTCAGTTTGCGATTCCAAGATTTCTCGTGTGTCAAATATAAATTTCGGGCATACTGCTGAGTGATCGTACTGGCACCTTCCGCCATGCTCATCGTTTTGACATCCCGCAAGACGGCGCCGGCAATTCTTCGGTAATCAAACCCATTATGATTGTAGAAATTCCGATCCTCGGTTGCTACGAACGCATCGATCAAGAATGGGGAAACGTTCTCCAGTGCAACCCAATATCTCCGTTCAGCCGAAAATTTATCACCGATCTGCCTGCCATTCTTGTCAAGGAAGACAGATGCCTTCGGAACGCTTAATGAGGGGGCGCCCGCAATCTGTGCATAAATACGGAGACATAAAAGGGCTGTGAAAAAGGCCGTCACACCAGTAATCGCGAGCATGAGAAAAGTGCGCAGCAATCTCCGCTTCTTCTGTTTTTTAATATAATCTGACCGTTTCATCGCAGCGTGACCCCCATACCGTTTCGTTACAAACAGTATGGTCACGCATCAAAGGATTAAACGGCCGGAATTGGGAAAACTTCGTTGGAAAGTTTGCGGTAGAAACGATATAATGAATAGATATTTGAGTAGGAGGATGGATTGGAATGGAAATCGCATCAAATGAACGATCCGTGAATGTCCAGCTTCAATCGACGATCATACATCCAGGGCAGCCGGCTGACAAACATACACTTGAAGCGAAAGGTACTGTCGTGGAGAAAGCGGGCAACCAGTATTTACGGTTTGAGGAGAAGCAGAATGGGCAAACAGTCCGGACGACCGTCAAACTTGGACGCAAAGAAGCACTCATCATGCGCAGTGGAGCGGTGCAAATGCGTTTGCCATTTACGATCGGAAATCCGAGGCCGGGTACGTATGGCAACGGTCCGGCGACGTTCAACCTGCTCGTCAACACGAAGGAACTTCTAGTCAACACGGATCCTAAAGGGACTGCTGGAAGCTTTCACGTCCATTACGAACTGCATGCGGATGGAGCATTGCTTGGTACATATAAACTTCAAATTACATATACGGAGGGACAAAAATGAACGCTGTTGAAAAGATACAAGAAGAAATTAAATCGGCTTTCAGAAACGCGGTCAGCGCCGCGGACCTTGTGGTGGCAAATGAAATTCCAGATATTCTGCTGGAAACACCGAAAAACAAAGAGAATGGGGACTATGCGACCAACATCGCCATGCAGTTGACGAAGTTGGCGAAAAAGCCGCCTCGCGTCATAGCGGAAACAATCCTTGAGCATTTGGATACGACGGATACGGCGATTGACTCAGTCGAAATCGCAGGCCCAGGCTTCATGAATATCCGGTTGAAAACGGACTATTTAGGTGACGTCGTAAAAGCGGTATTGGCGCAGGGGCCGGATTATGGACGATCCACATTTGGCCAAAACGAGAAGATCCAAGTCGAGTTCGTCTCTGCCAACCCGACAGGCGACTTGCATTTAGGACATGCACGCGGAGCATCTCTGGGTGACTCTCTTTGCAACATCCTTGATTTCGCGGGCTTCGATGTGTCTCGTGAATACTATATTAATGATGCCGGCAATCAAGTGAATAATTTAGCTTACTCCGTGGAAGCACGCTATTTCCAGGCACTCGGCATGGAAAAGGAAATGCCGGAAGACGGCTACCATGGCCAGGACATTATCGAAATCGGAAAGAAATTGGCCGAAGAATACGGAGATCGATACGCACATATGCCGGAAGCGGAGCGCCTGGAGTTTTTCCGGAAATATGGACTTGATTACGAATTGGAAAAATTGAAGAAGGACTTGGAAGATTTCCGGGTGCCATTCGACAATTGGTTTTCGGAAACCTCCTTATATACCGATGGGAAAATCGGCATTGCTCTTGATAAATTACGGAGCAACGGACATGTCTTTGAAGAGGACGGGGCAACTTGGTTCCGTTCCACGACCTTCGGCGACGATAAGGACCGTGTGTTAATTAAAAATGACGGAAGCTATACGTATTTAACGCCGGATATTGCGTATCATGAGGACAAGATCCGCAGAGGCTTTGACAAGCTCATCAATATTTGGGGCGCGGACCATCACGGCTATATCCCGCGGATGAAAGCAGCCATCGAAGCGCTCGGATACGATCGGGACACGCTGGAAGTCGAAGTTGCGCAAATGGTGCAGCTATACAAAGACGGCGAAAAGTTCAAAATGAGCAAGCGGACAGGAAAAGCTGTCACATTGCGTGAACTGGTCGAGGACGTCGGTTTGGACGCCGTCCGTTACTTCTTCGCCATGCGTTCCGGCGATTCCCAAATGGACTTCGATCTGGATCTTGCCATTTCCCAGTCCAATGAAAATCCAGTGTACTACGCGCAATATGCACATGCGCGCATATCATCCATCCTGCGGCAGGCAGAAGAAAAAGGCATGGTTGCGTCCACTGAACACGTGAATTTGCTACAATCGGAAAAAGAAGTCGAGCTTCTGAAAAAAATCGGCGACTTCCCGAAAATGGTTGCGGACGCTGCACGTTTACGCGCACCGCACCGCGTCGCCACATACATTCAAGAGCTGGCGGCCACATTCCATAGCTTCTACAACGCAGAAAAGGTACTCGACCCCGACAACCGAGAGCTATCCGAAGCACGCCTGGCCCTCGTCACCGCAACACGCACAACTGTTGCCAATGCGTTGAAACTAATTGGTGTTGCTGCTCCCGAACGGATGTAATTTTTTCTGGAATGCAACTGAGGCTTCTGCGATGTTCTGGTGACTTATGAAAGAGATAGAAAAAAGCGACGGATTCCGTCGCTTTTTGTTCTATTCGTCCAGACAGTTTTGCCGAAAATCAATTGCTCATGCAGAAATCTTTCCAGCTCCATTCGTTTTGAAGTGTTCATTCGTCCGTTTTTGTTGAATGATCATTTCTGCTACGAGCAGATTAGGCACCCAAGCCAACCAAGAAATAACAGCATAACTACGTTCGAAATTCTCTAATCCAAACAGCAATGCAAACAAAGGCAGCCATAGCCGTAATGTAACCGCCGCAAAGGTTAGGGAATAATTTCTTATCATCCAATTCCGGTGTTGTGGAACGCGATGATTCTTGGCATTCGTAAACGCTTGAAATGCCGAAATCAACCAAAAGACCGCTAGCAGCCCAAACCCTATTTTTCCTACAAATCCGCCGGTTGCATAAAAAGATAAGTACAAACCTGTAATACCGCCGAATAAAATACAGAGCATATATAGTCTGCCTAACACCCGATGTCGACTGATATTCTTTTCTCTAAACCTCGATGATAATGTAAAGGGACCGATTACTAATGCGACTACACTTGTAGCAGCGTGTAGAAATAACATGACATACCAGAAGTGGCTTAATTTTGAAAGAAATATCAGCTTCATTTGAACCAACCCTGCTTGGGTTCCGTCCAGAATAAAATATTGAACCACTACATAGCCAGCTACCGTAATAACGAGTAAATTGAATAGTAACCAAAAATATTTATTCATGACTATCTCAACTCCTAGTATTTTGACAGGATTGGTGTTGATACCGAAACGCTTTTTCAACCCTTCAGATTTTTCTTCTTTTCAGCTTCTTATTAATACTGGCAATATCCCGCAAGTCCATCCAATAGACTACGGCGAAAATCACCACATATATGCTGAACTGAAAAACAATAAACAGGACAAAGCTGATAGGTTGGTCAACAGGATTTTCATACCAATCACCAATATTTCCGCAAATTAACACAAGTGCTAAGATCACAATATAATGGATCCCTAATTTAACGCCATACGGCCAGCGATCTAAATAAAATATAAGTGACATCAGTCCACAGCCTACCCCAAGGGAAATTGCTAGAATACATCCTAATAATAGATCTGAACCGTTCATGACTCGGGCAGGATTTAGTAATAATGTTATTGTAATGATGATGTAAGAAGTACTTAATCCAATTAAAGCGCCAAGAAGTATATATTGAAAAGTCTTTTTCATTACGCATCCCTCCCGATCCCTAGTCGTTTCTTGAGTGTCTTCAAATACAGGCGACTTACATGAGCGGTCGTTCCATTATCCATGACGAGCTGCATCATGCCGATCTTCTCCATCTTCATAAATGAAATTTTGGATACATTGACGAGAGTTGATTTATTTATGCGTACAAATTCCTTTTCTAATAGGTCCTCCAACTCATATAACTTACGCTTTGACTCATATTCATTCTCATCTGTTTGAAAGTAGACCTTAGCGCCTTCCGAATAAACAAAATAAATATCCGGGATTTTCAACATGTAAATTTCTTGTAGTAAATAGCCGTCAATCACTTCTGTAGAGGATGACTTTAATAACTTCATAATCCGTTCAATGTCGTCTGTAAAAGACTTTGCATGAATATGGATTGCTGTTTCTTCAATTTTCTCATCGATGATTAATTTGATTTGCATAAGGTACCCCCAATCCCTTCATAAAATATAGCACGGGTTAACTTGAGGTTTGCAATTCTTTTCGCAAGTGGTTCGATGAACGATACAAGGAGCTAAAAACCGATCATGACTGAATAAAGAGGCGGCGCACTTTAAATACTCTCTTTGCTGGCAACTGCTTTCTTCAGTTATGCGAAATCGAGCAGGAAAGCATGAATCGTTGTCACGCCCGCCGTCTATCGACAACAAAGAACTTTGTAGTATAATGGTTGCGTACACAATTACATATCCGAACATGAAGGTGCCCCGCCATCAACGACGGGGTTAAAAGGGAAGCCGGTTCAAAGCCGGCGCGGTCCCGCCACTGTAAGTGCGAGCTTTCCGCCAAAAGCCACTGGATTTCATCCGGGAAGGCGCGGCAAGCGATTGGAGCACGAGCCAGGAGACCTGCCTTCGTACGTCACCCGGAACCCTACGAGGATAGGTTTGGTGAAGAGTCGGTGCGCTCTGACGCCGCCGGACTTTTACTAAGCAGTGTCCTCCGTTGTTTTGGCGGGGGATTTTTATTTGGAATGAATAGGAGGAAGACAATCATGAAGAAGTTTTGGCAGCTTTGGTTAACAGCTGTACTTGCCACATTGCTTTTGACGGCATGCGGCACGTCGGATGATACAAAGAAAGAGGATACATCAACAGAACAAACCGGCGGTCAAACAGCCGGCGAGGCCGAACAGGCGGCTCCCGCGTTCCCGGTCACATTAACAGATGCAGTTGGCAATGAGATTACATTTGATGAAGCGCCGAAGAAAATTGTTTCTCTGCAAGCGAGCAACACGGAGATCCTTTTCGCTCTCGGTTTGAATGATGAAATCGTCGGAGTCACTGATTTTGATAACTATCCGGAAGAGGCGCTAGAAAAGGAAAAAGTGGGCGGCA
The DNA here is from genome assembly GCA_014204635.1 of Sporosarcina luteola. Lineage (GTDB taxonomy): Bacteria > Bacillota > Bacilli > Bacillales_A > Planococcaceae > Sporosarcina > Sporosarcina luteola_A. The sequence continues at coordinate 340,901 of JACHLS010000001.1, forward strand.
TGGAATTCAATGTCGAGCAAATCATTTCCATGAACCCGGATGTCGTGTTTGCAAATGAAATGGGACAGAGTTCAGGAGAAGAAGGCTGGCAGCAAATCCGAGATGCGGGCATTAAAGTGTTTGTCGTAAAAAATGCAGCAAACTTCGATGAAACTTATGAAACAATCCACACGATCGGACAAGCGACAGGCAAGACGGAAGAAGCTGAAAAAATCGTAGCGGATATGAAAGCGAAAGTGGACGAGGTCGTCGCGAAAACAAAAGACATCGAGACGAAGAAACGTGTCTTTGTCGAAACGTCCGATGCACCTGAAATCTATACACCAGGAAAAGGGACATTCATGCAGGAGATCCTTGATATGATCGGTGCTGAAAACGTAGTAACGCAGGAAGACTGGGTGATGATCAGTCCGGAAGAGATCGTCAAACAGAATCCGGATGTCATCATCGTAATGTACAGCTATGTTCCAGATATTGTGGAGAGCGTGAAGAACCGAGACGGCTTCAGCGATATTACGGCTGTCAAAGAAGACCGCGTCATCCAAGTTGACGAGAATCTGACAAGCCGGACAGGTCCTCGTCTGGCGCAAGGTCTGGAAGAAGTGGCGAAAGCCGTTTACCCAGAGGCGTTCGGTGAATAAAACAGGCATCGCCTACATCGTGAGTGCCGCCACACTGGTTGTGGCGGTGTGGCTCGGTGTTTCCATCGGAACGGTGAAAGTGCCGCTGAGCACGTTCTGGGATTCAACAGATACGACAGCAACGAATATCCTTTGGAAAATCCGCATGCCGCGAGTTATTTTGGCCGGCCTCGTTGGTGCATCCCTGGCCATTGCGGGTGCTGCGTTTCAAGGATTGCTGAAAAATCCACTTGCCGATCCATACACCCTCGGAGTGTCATCCGGCGCCTCGGTAGGTGCGGTCGTGACACTCTTTTTTGGTTTATCCATTCCGATGTTGGGCACGTATACTTTACCGATCTTCAGTATGGTCGGAGCTGCTTTGACCATGTTTCTCGTCCTCGGATTTGCAAGACTCGTTGACCGGTCCATGAAAATGGAGACAATTATCTTGACCGGCATCATTTTCGGCTCGTTCCTCGGTTCTGTTCTCTCTCTTATGATTGCGTTGACTGGGGAGGAACTGCGGCAAATCATTGGCTGGTTGTTGGGGAGCGTCTCGATGCGTGGATGGAAATACATTGTCATGGTGCTGCCATTCGTGGTGATCGGCTCATTCATCCTATGGCTCAATCGCCGGGAGCTGAACGCCATGCTGTTCGGCGAAGAGCGGGCCCATCATCTGGGCGTGAATGTCCGGCGGCGTAAATTCATGATCCTGATCGGCGGTTCCATTTTAACCGGATCAGCTGTGGCTGTATCCGGAACAATCGGTTTTGTCGGCCTCGTCGTCCCGCATATGACAAGGCTCCTTTGGGGTTCCGATCATCGACATTTGCTGACGTTATCATTCTTAAATGGGGCCACGTTATTAATCATCTGTGACTTGATTGCGCGAACGATTATTTCACCATCGGAATTGCCGGTCGGCGTCATCACTTCGTTTATCGGTGCGCCAGTATTCGCATACATCTTTTATCGACAGAGAAGGAAAGGGGCTATCTAAAATGCTCAACGTGCAAAACCTGGCAGGAGGATACGGGAAAGATCCGGTCGTCCAACACATCTCATTCGAAGTGAAGAAAGGAGAAATCCTTGGCATATTAGGCCCGAACGGCAGCGGCAAATCCACCTTGCTGAAAATCATCTCTGGCATCTTGCCTAAACAGGATGGGACCGTAGAAATCGAAGGGAAAGATGTCAGTGCTTATTCGCAAAAACAATTCGCGCAAAAAGTGGCTGTGTTGCCGCAGCTCCATGCTCATGCTTTTTCCCACACCGTCAAAGAAACTGTATCGCTCGGTAGGTATCCGCACCAGTCGGGGCTTTTCTCCACCTGGTCGAAGGAGGATGAACGGGCTGTCCAAGAAGCGATGGCGTATACAGGGGTAACCAAATACGAAGATACCCCGATTGAAATCCTGTCCGGCGGGGAGCAGCAGCGTGTCTTCGTAGCACAGGCGCTGGCGCAGGAAGCCCCAATTCTGTTGCTGGACGAACCGACGAACCATCTCGACATTGCTCATCAGCAGCAACTGCTCGATACGGTCCGCAGCCATGCGGTCGAAAAAGGCATTACTGTCGTCTCCGTTTTCCACGACATTAATCTGGCAGCCCTTTATTGCGATCGGCTTTTGCTCATGGAAAAAGGACGCATCGCGATGATCGGCAGTCCGCTTGATGTCGTTAGAGATTCTATGATCAGCGGTGTCTATAAGGCACGTGTTAAAACACAGCCGCACCCGGAATTGCCAAAACCGCAGATGACACTTCTTCCTGATACAATGGAGGAAATGAAGCCGTTTATCGTCACAAAAGAACAGTTCCAGGTCTCCTCAAAACATGTGTCTCTTTCAGCGGGCCAGCCGCTAAAAACGTTATCATCCGCCGTGCATAATGCGGGAATGGGCTGGTATCGGGCATTCGTCAACCGTCATGTCGATAAGGACTACAATTGTGATGACGTTCAGGCGGAAAATGCTTCTTACTTGGAACGGGAAGGCTTCCATTTGACGGAAACAGTCGGCATGATGACGGCTGTCACGACAGAGCATGTGGAAATCGAAGAGTTCGCAGGAGACTTCGGCTCCGTTATCGTAGCAGTGACGGCCGGCATTGGAAATGCGGTCGATGTGTCGAAGACGCTTACCCGCGATCAAAAGCAGCAAATCGGAACCATTAACACGTGGGTCATCGTCAATGGACGGTTGCCGGACGAGGCGTTTATCCAAGCGATGATTACGGCGACCGAAGCGAAGACCAAAGCCCTTCAGGACGAAACGATTCTTGATCCGCTCACTGGCACAATTGCCACAGGCACCTCGACAGACAGTTTGTTAGTCGCAGCAACGCAAAGGGGAGAATGGCTGCCATATGCAGGTCCTATCACGTCTCTGGGCAAATTGGTCGGCCATGGCGTGTATGAATGCACAGCCCGAGCGATCCGAGCGTATAAGAAAGCGAAAGGATGGACGGTATGATACCCGCGCATTTCATTGCTATCGCTATTGGATTTCTTCTTGACCGGATCATCGGAGACCCGCCGAATTGGCCCCATCCCATCAGGTGGATCGGCACATCTATTTCGAAGCTGACCCGTTTGTTGAATCAAGGACGATACCGTTTTGCGAAAGGGGCTGTCCTGTTACTCGTCATGATCGTCATCGTGACGGCTATCGTCCTAGCGATTGTCAGCATCGCTTACCAAGTTAACTTGTACATAGGGATTCTAGTGGAAGCCCTGCTGATTGCAATCGGTCTAGCACAGAAAAGCTTGAAAGACGCTGCGATGGATGTCTACAAACCTCTTACTGCCGGCGATATGGGGACAGCGCGAGAAAAACTGTCATGGATTGTAGGCAGAGATACCGACCAGTTGCAAGAAGGGGAGATTGCACGCGGTGCCATCGAGACGGTATCGGAAAATACGGCAGATGGTGTGACGTCCCCGCTATTTTGGGCGTTCCTCTTCGGCGCACCGGGACTATGGCTATACAAGACGGTCAATACGCTTGATTCCATGGTCGGCTACCGGGACGAGAGGTATGAGCAATTCGGGAAATGTTCTGCCCGTGCGGATGATGTATTCAATTTCATTCCCGCGAGAATTACTGGCTTGCTCTTTATGCTGGTCACAAAGGCTGAAACCGATCTGCCGCTCTCGAAACGGCTGGCCGGCTGGCTCCGGGATGCCCGTCGTCATCCAAGCCCGAACAGTGGATATTTGGAGGCGGCGACTGCATGGCAGCTTGGCGTAACACTTGGCGGAACCAATACATATCGAGGCGTTGTGTCAAACCGCCCGGAAATTGGACCGGGCATGAATCTGCTTCGAGCGATGCATATTCAAAAGGCCATCCGTCAAATGCATACAGCGGCGTTTGTATTTTGGCTCGTGATGACTGGAATAGGAGTGATAATGTATGCGATTGCCTGATCATGGGGCGAACCCCCGGCAACTATATAAGCGTTTTGGTTTAGAGGCGCCGGAGCAAATTCTCGATTTCAGCGAGAATTGCAACCCGGAAGGTCCACCGCAAGCTGTGCTTGATTTGTGGCCGGAGCTGGTGCGCAAATTATCGGCCTACCCGCATCCCGACGGCGAACCCTTTAAGCAAGCGGCCGCTGCTTATCATGGGATAGATGCATCTTTATTGCTCGCGGGGAATGGAGCGGCGGAACTGCTGACTCTGCTTGCGGCCCGATATCGCGGCAAGCGGGCCATCGTCATCCATCCTGCGTTTTCGGAATATGAAGCGACCCTACGGGCAAACGGCGTGACGATCCAGCCAATCGTCGCTTCGGAAGAGAACGGTTTTCGTTTGCCTCTTCAACCAATACTGGATTCCTTAGAGCAATCGGATGTCATCTATCTTTGCACGCCGAACAATCCGACAGGCATTCTGCCCACTTGTGATGAGTTGAGAACCATTATTCTGCGTGCCGGAGAAGTGGGGACAGAGGTTGTGTTAGATGAGGCATTTCTTGATTTTGTAGATGAATCCTTATCATTTATTCCAAAACTGGATTCGTTGCCGCATGTGATCGTCGTCCGTTCGATGACAAAAATGTACGCCATCCCGGGGATACGCCTCGGGTACATTGCGGCGGATCCAGTTATCATCGGATCAATGAAAAGGGTAGCCCCCCACTGGAACGTCAATGGCATCGCGTCTGAAATCGGCGCAGTCTGTTTAGCTGAACAGGAGTACCGGGAACGAGCTATGCAGCATGCGAAGGTAGAACGGGAGAAAATGGCTGCGTTTTTACGAACGGGAGGATGTGCTGTAACAGATTCCGCTTCAAATTTCCTGTCTTTTTCATTGGAAGAGGGTCGGGATTCACGCCAGCTATATACGGACATGCTTGCACGTGGAATTGTCCTTCGGCATTCGGAGAATTTTCGGGGGATGGACGGCCGCTGGCTGCGAGTCGGCATGAAAAGCGAAACGGATTTGAATCTGTTGAAAGAGGAGCTGTATCGATGGTTCGCAGCCAACTGACGTTCATCAGCGGCGGGGTCCGCTCGGGAAAAAGTTCGTTCGCGGAGGCGTGGCTCGTCAAAGAAGCTGCCGGAACGGATGGCCGTCTTGTCTATATCGCTTCCGGCATGGCAACGGATGAGGAAATGACTCGCCGCATTCGCAAACATCAGGCGGATCGTACAGGGCAAAATTGGCTGACAATCGAGCAGCCGACCCGGTTGGAAGAGGTACTCAGCGAAATCGGGGAAGGTGATTTCGTCTTGTGGGACTGTTTGACGACATGGCTTGCGAATGAATTGTACGACGGCTGGGAAACTGGATCGCCTTGCATTGGGCAAGCGGGTTGCATGGACCGGAAAGCAGATGAAGTGATCCGGACGATCCAGACGATTGCGAAGCGGGCATCTCGTTTTATCATCGTGTCCAATGAAGTATTGGACGAACCCGCATCTATCTATGAAGAAACTAGGAATTATTGCAAATGGATCGGACGGCTGCATCAGCAGATTGTCCAGCTTTCCAGTGTGGCAATCGAAATGGATTATGGCGTTCCGATGTATTGGAAACGGGAGGAGGCAAAAAAGGGATGAACGGATTAATGGTCATGGGAACGGCTTCTGATGTCGGGAAAACGATGCTCTGCACAGCGTTTTGCAGATTGCTCGCGAATGAAGGAGTCAAGGTTACTCCCTTTAAATCACAAAATATGTCCCGTTTTGCAGCAGTTCTCCCGGATGGGAAAACGATGAGCCGGGCCCAATATTTGCAGGCGGAAGCCGCCAAGACGGTCCCCATCATTGAGATGAATCCGATTTTATTGCAGCCTGCCGGCAATCAAACATCGAATGTCTTTATGAACGGGAAGAAATTCGGAAATGTGGCAGGCATGGCGTATCGCGAACAATTTTTTGAACGGGGCATCGAAGCAATCCGTTCGTCTCTCGATACGCTGGCTGGACTCTACGAAACGGTCATTATCGAAGGAGCGGGCAGTCCGGCGGAAGTGAACTTGAATGACCGCGAACTTGTCAATATGCGTGTCGCAGACATGGCAGATGTTCCGGTATTGCTCGTCGCGGATATTGAACGCGGAGGCGCAATCGCATCCATCGTGGGGACCCTGCAGTTATTGGCACCCGAACACCGAGCCCGGGTAAAAGCGATTATTATTAATAAATTCCATGGTAATGTCGGGTTATTTCAGGACGGCATTGAATTTATTGAATCCTACACGGGCATCCGTGTGGCGGGCGTCATTCCGTTTAAAGGGGATCATGGCATTGAGGAAGAGGATATGGAACGACCGGTGCGAGAAGCTCCTCGAGGATTAGACCGCTATGATGAGTGGGCGGCGCATATTCAATCGCATGTCGATTGGCCATTCCTCAAGTCGTTGTTTGCGGGGGAAGCACAATGACCGGTCTGCTGCTGGCGTTGCAGTTTTTCACATCCATTCCGGTACGGAAGGAATTGCCGCTTGGCAAAAGGGAAGTGACCGGCATGTATATGGCGCTTCCGTTCATCGGCGGACTGATTGGCACGCTCATGTTTGGAGCAGCGTGGTTATGCACAGAAATGCTAGGCATGGGATCCTTCCTGACAGCGGTTATTGTAGTGATAGTTGGAATCGGGCTGACGGGCGGTCTGCATGTGGATGGTTTTGCCGACGCAGGAGACGCCTTTTTTTCATACCGGGACCTCCAGAAACGGCTCGAAATATTGGAAGACCCGAGGATCGGCGCTTTCGGTACGATGGCGATCGTCTTATTGATAGCTGGTAAAATCGCGATAGTTGAGGAATTGATTGCGACAGGGAAAGGGAATGTGCCGCTATTCATGGTGGTTCCCTTCCTCGCAAGGGCAGTTATGAATCTCTATTTTGTGTCCATCCGCACAGCGAAAGAGGAAGGGCTTGCGCACTTCTTCCAAGGGAAACTGAAGAAAGGCGCCCTCTATGGCTGGTCAATAGGGGTTGGCATCCTCGTTTTAATCCTGATGGGCTCCTTGCTTAGTGACTTTGGGCTGCCGGCCATTTTATTGGGCGTCAGTATAATCGGCTTGCTGCTCTATCGCCTTTGGTCAGTTCGCAATTTCGGCGGGGTGACCGGAGATCTGGCCGGTGCGTTTGTCGAAGGGATGGAGGCGTTGCTATGGTTCACCATCATTATTTATATTTGATCCGCCATTTGCCGACTGCCGGGAATGAAAAGCGCCAATATATCGGCTGGACGGATGAGCCGATCGTCAGCAGCCACGGTAAATCGCGACTGCATGCATTCGGTAACGTGGAAACAGTGTACGGAAGCGACTTGCTCCGTGCCAAGCAAAGTGCGGTTGTTTATTTTCCTGAAGCTGCCTACTCTGCAGATAGCAGGTGGCGCGAATGTCATTTCGGCGAGTTTGAAGGAAAAACATATGCCGAGCTAGAAATGGATAAGGGCTATCGCGCATGGCTTGATGACCCAAGGGGAGCAGCGCCGAGGGGCGGAGAGTGTTTGGCGGAAGTGGAAGCGAGAGTGCGGGCGGCGCTTGTGGATGTGCCATCAGGAAGCATTGTCGTCACACATGGCGGGCCGATCCGGTCGATACTTTCGCATTTTTCACCGGGAAAGCCGGCAGACTTTTGGTCGTGGTCTGTTCCGCATGGCTCGGTTTGGAAACTGACGTGGCGTCATTACGATGAGTTGAAGGAGGGCTTGCCGTGCATATCTTTATCGGAGGTGCCCATAACGGAAAACAGGAATTCGTAGAGAATTGGCTGAAGGAACCGGACAAATGGACATGGATCGGTCCGGGGCATGTATGGGACTTGGAGCAGTTGGCGCAAGTGGATTCGGACTGTATTGTGTTGAATCGGATTGATGAATGGCTGGAAAGTACAGAAATGGACGAAACGGATGCGTTGGCTCATATAATGAGAGGAATAGAGGGCAAGGAAACGGTAGTAATTTTGACAGATCTCGGGAGAGGCATTGTGCCGGTTGATCCAAAGCAACGAAAGCTTCGGGATCAATGCGGCCGCCTATACCAGTGGTTGATCGCGGAAGCGGATGAGGTGACCCGGATCTGGTATGGTCTTGCACAAACATTGAAGAAAAGGGGAGAGACAGGATGAAAATTTATACACGGACTGGGGATAAGGGACAAACAAGTTTAATTGGCGGCCGTGTCGATAAGGACAGTTTACGTGTGGAAGCGTACGGAACGATTGATGAGTTAAACTCATTCATCGGGAAAGCGATGACAGAACTGGACGCTGCTTCTTGTAAGGATTTATTGGAGGACCTGGAAGCGATTCAGAACGAATTGTTTGATGGCGGCGGCGATTTGGCGAATGTGATGAAGGAGCGTCATTATAAATTATCTGATGAACCGATCCAAGTTTTAGAAGAACGGATCGATGCATTGATGGAAGAAGCGCCGCCGCTTGAGAAATTCATTTTGCCGGGAGGTTCGCCTGCTGCGGCAACACTTCATATCGCCCGGACTGTGACAAGACGGGCGGAGCGGCTGACCGTGACGCTAATGAAGGCGGAAGACGATGTGCCGCCGACTGTGCAGAAGTATTTAAACCGGCTTTCCGATTACTTGTTTGTCGCAGCTCGAATTGTCAACGCGCGAATCGGCGTGCCGGATAATGAATACGTCCGCAGCGCGAAAGTGTTCCGGACAGGGAAAAAGAAAGAGGATTAACATGCAACTAAAGAGACTGACATTGACCGCAATGTTCGCGGCGCTTTGCGCTATCGGGGGATTTATCAAAATCCCTTCAGGCGTCGGATCGCTGGCGCTGGATACCGTGCCGGCACTCTTGGGCGCCGCCTTTTTACCGCCGGTTCTCACCGGGCTGGCATCTTCAATTGGACATCTTGCATCTTCCATGTATGCCGGCTTTCCGCTCGGGCCGTTCCATCTGCTCATCGCCATTGAAATGTTTGTCATTTTGTATGTGTTTGCAAGACTCCATAAAAGCGGCCGCCACATATGGAAATGGTTATTTTTTATTGTGGCCAACGGGCTCTTGGCACCGTTGCCGTTTTATTTTCTCGTGTCACCGGCATTTTTCATCGGGGCCGTTCCAGCAATTTTCGTCGCCACAGTTGTAAATGCGGCAGTTGCAGGTTGTGTCATGCCGGCGGTTGAGAAGGCGATGAGCCGCAGGACAGGTTTAATTCAATGAGGAATGCAAAGGAAGCAGGCGGGTTGGATTTAGTGAGGAATGCGGTGGAAGTAGAAGGCGGTTTCTTTCTATGAGGAATGCAATCGAATTGGAAGGCGGTTTGATCCTTACGACCGATAATTCCGGGGGGATCGGAATGAAGTCGAGAGACGTGATCAGCGTACCCGATCGAACCACCGCGCAATTTGCCGCACGAGTGGCACTGCTCGAACAATGGGCGGCAGGAGCCGAACCGATCGCTGTGCTCATCCACAACTTCAGCGGGCCAGATAGTTGGCCTGCTTACGAAGCAGGGGTCCAGGACGTATTTAAGGAAGCCGGTATGTCAACACCGACCATCACCGGAAGCACGGAGACAAACATGGAACTCCTGCAATCCGCGTTAGCGGTGACCATGGTTGGCAAACCAGCAAAGACGGCGGACGAAGCGAAAGTCGTCTGGTTCACATACGGCGTTCCGCTCGTCGGAAATGCGGTATTGGAACAGGAACAGAATGTCGCCTCGCTTCGGAAAATCCGGGAAGCATTTCGTAACGGCCTGATCAAACGGGTGTGGCCCGTCGGATCAGGCGGCTTGCTGAAAGAAGTGCGGGACTTATTCGAAATTGCGGATATCACCATTCAAACGCCTCTTGCCATGACAGCAGCCGCTGGTCCTTCCACCTGCGTGATCGTCGCTGTTCCAGTCGGTGAAGTGGACGAAGCTACATTGCATTTCGGAGAAAACTTTCATGAGTTGACTATTATACGTTGAGTTTGTGTGGTTGAAAACCTGCAGAGGCCTTGAAGAAAAGGATCTGGAGGTTTTTTGTTTGCTTGCAAGGCGGTTTGCCGGGAGTATTTGGCGTGGATTTCATTTATTTGGCACGGTGTCTCGTTTATCTGGCGTTCAATCCGGATTATGTGGCGTTTACCCTGGTGTTCTGGCGTTCGTCTGGACTATCTGGCGTTGAACCCGATAATCTGGCGTTCATCTGAACTATCTGGCGTTCAACTCAGTATTCTGGCGTTCACTCGGACTATCTGGCGTACAACTCAGTATTCTGGCGTTCACCCAGACTATCTGGCGTACAACTCAGTATTCTGGCGTTCGTCTGGACTATCTGGCGTACAACTCAGTATTCTGGCGTTCGTCTGGACTATCTGGCGTACAACTCAGTAATCTGGCGTTCGTCCGGACTATCTGGCGTTCAACTCAGTATTCTGGCGTTCGTCTGGACTATCTGGCGTTCAACTCAGTAATCTGGCGTTCGTCCGGACTATCTGGCGTTCAACTCAGTAATCTGGCGTTCGTCTGGACTATCTGGCGTTCAACTCAGTATTCTGGCGTTCACTCGGACTATCTGGCGTACAACTCAGTATTCTGGCGTTCACTCGGACTATCTGGCGTTCAACTCAGTATTCTGGCGTTCGTCCGGACTATCTGGCGTTCAACCCGATAATCTGGCGTTCGTCTGGACTATCTGGCGTACAAACCGATAATCTGGCGTTCATCCGGATTAACTGGCGTTGAACCCGATAATCTGGCGTTCGTCTGGACTATCTGGCGTACAAACCGATATTCTGGTGTTCACCCGGATTATCTGGCGTTCACCTCAGTATTCTGGCGTTCGTCCGGACTACCTGGCGTACAATCCGATATTCTGGCGTCCATCCGGACTATCTGGCGTACAATCCAATATTCTGGCGTTCACCTCGATACTCTGGGGCTCTCAAAATAATTTCCATCCAATCCGATAACCAGGAGTTCGCCCGATTTTTCTGGCTGCCCACTCAACAATTTAGCCAAAATCCCTCTTCCATCAAAAAACTCCAACTTTCCTGAATGCTCGAAAATAAACGTTGACTGAATGCTCATTCATATTCTAAACTAGAATCAGAATATCGACATCTGTATAATTTTCTACTACACTATTCGTAACGTTCATATGATTGGGAAAGGGGAGAACATGGATGACACCGTTATTGATTGCCAACTGGGTATTGTTTCTGGCTGTTACGGCGTATGCCTTGGCGTTGTTCACATATTTGATCCGCACGCGTGTCGAGTATATCAAGCTTGGCCGGAAAGAGGAGTTTGATAGCCGGGTTTCGGAGCGCTTGCGAGAAGTCTGGGTCAATGTGTTTGGGCAGAAAAAGTTATTGAAAGATAAGAAAAGTGGTTCGATCCACGTCATGTTTTTCTATGGGTTCCTGCTCGTGCAATTTGGGGCGATTGATCTTATTTGGAAAGGGTTGAAACCGGAGTCGCATTTGCCGTTTGGACCGATTTATGGCGCATTCACTTTCTTCCAGGAAATTGTCGTTTTCATGATTTTAATTGCGGTTGTATGGGCTTTCCATCGCCGTTATGTTGAAAAGCTGGTCCGTTTGAAACGAGGATGGAAGTCGGGGCTTGTCCTTATTTTCATTGGGACTCTCATGTTGTCTACATTGGTTGCGAATGGCATGAATATGATCTGGCAGGGGCACGAAACGACTTGGACGGAACCTATGGCGTCCGCAATTGCAAGCGCTTTCGGTTTTTTGTCGCCAACTGCGGCAGCGGTTATTTTCTTCGCGGCTTGGTGGGTCCATTTAGTCACATTGCTTACATTCCTCGTTTATGTGCCGCAATCCAAGCACGCGCATTTGATCGCAGGACCGGTCAATACGTATATGATGCGGTTCGATCGCCGTGGGAAGCTGGCGCCGATTGATTTTGAAGCGCTTGAGGAAGCGGAAGACGAAGACGATATGCCAGCTCTTGGCGTAGGCAAAATTACAGATTTCACGCAGAAGCAAATGATTGACTTCTATGCGTGTGTGGAATGCGGCCGCTGTACGAATATGTGTCCGGCAACTGGCACGGGTAAAATGCTGTCGCCGATGGATTTGATTACAAAGCTTCGTGATAATTTGACGAATACTGGCGCGCTTGTGACGAAGAAGCAGCCGTGGGTGCCGACTTTCGCATTCAAGCAGACGAAGGGGAATCAAATCGCACTGGCTGCAGGGATGGAAGGCGCGACGCTAGAGGATATTTACAGTCCGTCCTTGATCGGGGATGTTATTACCGAAGAAGAAATCTGGGCTTGTACGACATGCCGGAACTGTGAAGATCAATGTCCGGTCATGAATGAACATGTGGATAAAATCATTGATCTTCGCCGTTATCTAGTCATGACGGAAGGGAAGATGGATGCGGATGCACAGCGGGCAATGACGAATATTGAACGCCAAGGAAACCCATGGGGCTTGAACCGGAAAGAGAAGGAGAATTGGCGGGATGCCCGTCCGGATCTTCACATTCCGACTGTAAAAGAATTGAAGAAATCAGGTGAGGAATTCGAGTATCTATTCTGGGTCGGTGCCATGGGTGCATTCGACAATCGTTCCCAGAAAATCGCGCTTGCGTTTGCGCATCTGATGAATGAGGCGGGCGTGAAGTTTGCGATTCTAGGCAATAAAGAAAAGAACTCTGGGGACACGCCGCGACGCCTGGGGAACGAGTTTCTATTCCAAGAACTCGCGACAGCGAACATCGAAGAATTCGAGAAAAACAGTGTTGCGAAAATTGTTACAATCGATCCGCATGCTTATAATATTTTCAAAAATGAGTATCCGGATTTCGGCTTTAAAGCGGAAGTGATCCACCATACCGAGCTTCTTGATCAGCTTGTGAAGTCGGGTAAGTTGGAGCCGAAGCATGCCATCAATGAAACGATCACGTTCCATGATTCTTGCTATCTGGGCCGCTACAATGACGTGTATGATCCACCGCGTGAAATTCTCAAAGCTATCCCGGGCGTCCACCTTGTCGAGATGAAACGGAACCGCAATGATGCTATGTGCTGCGGAGCAGGCGGCGGTCTCATGTGGATGGAAGAAGACGTAGGGCATCGCGTCAATGTCGCTCGTACAGAACAGGCGCTTGAAGTGAGCCCGGGCATCATTTCATCCGGCTGTCCGTTCTGCTTGACGATGCTGTCGGATGGAACAAAAGCGGTGGAAGTGGAAGAGCAAGTCGGCACATATGATATCGCCGAGTTGCTCGAGCGTTCCGTATTCGGTGAAGATTGGCAGCCGGCACTTGAAGAACAGGAAGAGCCTGTTCTGCAATAAGATAATTGCAGACACGACAGAACAGCGATATAATTAAGAAAATATGAAATACCAAGAAGACTGATAGTTTCCAACAATCGATGAGGGGGTGCACAACACTCCCTCTTTTTCTAAATTAACATCGAGCGAGCGTTCAGTCGTCGATGGTAAGTAAAAATGTAAACGCTATCAAAATAGGAGGGGTTGGAATGGCAAAGACAGTTATTCTCGATGGGGCGCGTACACCATTCGCAAAATTGGGAGGTGCCCTGTCAACAAAAACGACAAGTGATTTAGGAGGCATCGCGATCAAGGGGGCATTGGATCGTGCGGGAATTCAACCGGAAGAAGTCGACGAGGTGATCATCGGCACAGTATTGCAGGCAGGCCAAGGCCAAATTCCATCGAGGCAAGCCGCGACAAAAGCAGGCATCCCTTGGAACGTCAAGACAGAGACAATTAACAAAGTATGCGCTTCAGGCATGCGCAGTGTTACACTCGCCGATCAGCTCATCCGGCTCGGTGAGGAAGAAGTGATTGTTGCGGGCGGCATGGAATCGATGTCGAACGCACCGTATTATGCGCCTGGAGTACGGTTCGGATTGAAGATGGGGGATGCGTCCCTTGTTGACGGCATGATCTATGACGGTTTATCGTGTTCGTTTTCACCGGAGCGCGTCCATATGGGGACGTACGGAAATAGCACGGCTGAGGAGTTTTCCATAAGTCGCGAGAAGCAGGACGAATGGTCGCTTCGCAGTCATGAACGTGCTTTGAAGGCAATGGATGAAGGTCTCTTCGCGCAGGAAATCGTGTCGGTTGAAATCACCCAGCGGAAAGGAGATCCGGTAAAAGTAGAATCGGATGAGGCGCCTCGCCGCGATACATCTCTTGATTCATTGGCAAAATTGCGACCCGCATTCGGCAAAGAGGGCACGATTACAGCGGGGAATGCTCCGGGTGTCAATGATGGCGCATGCGCGCTCGTTTTAATGAATGAAGAGCGTGCGCTGAAAGAAGGGAAGACCCCGCTTGCCACTATTATCGGGCATGCAGAAGTGGCTGTTGAACCACAAAACTTCCCGCAGACGCCTGGTTTAGTGATTAACGAGTTATTGAAAAAGACAGGAAAAACAATCGAAGACATCGACTTGTTTGAAATCAACGAAGCATTTGCTGCCGTTGCGCTAGCCAGTTCACAAATCGCTGGACTTGATCCGGATAAGGTGAATGTCAACGGAGGAGCAGTTGCACTCGGCCATCCGATCGGTGCAAGCGGCACGCGGATCATTTTGACACTTGCCTATGAATTGAAACGCCGCGGCGGCGGAATTGGTATCGCATCCATCTGTTCTGGTGGCGGGCAAGGCGACGCCATCATGATTGAAGTGGATAAGGGGCAATGAATTGTTTACTGAAACTCGTTTGAGTCTTCACTTGTAAAGACTCCAGCAACGCAAGCGGATCATGCGATAAGCGGATGTATACTCGGTATTGACACGTTTATGCGCGTCTGGCCATGATTGCGTTATGCGCGTGTCGGGGAACTTATGCGCGAAAAAACGGTTTTATGCTCGGTTTTTTCATGTTTATGCGCGCGGGATAGCAGGTTACGCACAGGTCTTCAGCATGCAACATAGCTGCCAGGACAAAAACAGATAGGAACTCAAAACTTCTCGAATAGCAGCGCAATCAAAATAGATTTGCAATCTAACAGATCAAGTAAGTGGAACGGAGGAAATGGACATGGCAATCAAAAAAGTGATGGTGATCGGTGCAGGACAAATGGGGGGCGGAATCGCTCAAGTTTGTGCGCAAGCCGGTTATGATGTGAAGTTGAATGATATTAAGGAAGAATCGTTTGTAAAAGGGCTGTCAGTCATTGAAAAGAATCTATCACGTAATGTAGAAAAAGGCCGTATGACAGAAGAGGATAAGACGGCAGTTCTGGCTCGTATTACAAAATCGCTTGATTTGCAGGATGCATCGGACGTCGATCTTGTCATCGAAGCGGCTGTTGAAAACATGGACATCAAAAAATCCATTTTCAAGCAGCTTGATGAAATAGCGCCCTCCCATGCCATTCTTGCTACCAACACATCGTCGCTGCCAATTACAGAAATTGCGGCTGTGACGAACCGTCCTGGAAAATTGATCGGCATGCACTATATGAACCCCGTTCCGGTCATGAAACTGGTGGAAATCATACGTGGGCTGGCGACGGAGGATGCGGTATATGAAGCGGTGGAAGAGATGACCCGCAAATTGTCCAAGACGCCGGTTGAAGTGAACGACTTCCCGGGATTTGTCGCAAATCGTGTTCTTATGCCGATGATCAATGAGGCGATCTTTACATTATATGAAGGTGTCGCATCCAAAGAAGCGATCGATGAAGTGATGAAACTAGGCATGAATCATCCGATGGGCCCACTCCAATTAGCGGATTTCATCGGGCTCGACACATGCTTGTACATTATGGAAACCTTATACGAAGGATTCGGCGACTCCAAATACCGTCCATGTCCGCTGCTTCGTAAATATGTGAATGCAGGCTGGCTCGGCAAGAAATCAGGCCGCGGCTTTTACGAATATGCCGGATGATTTTGCGAACGAGTTGATGCACTGTTGATACATTTGAAGGCAATGGGTTGCTGATTGGCTGCTTGGTATGAAGCGCGGCCAGGAACGTGTTTGGCGGCTATCGACAACATCCTGAGCAACAAGCGACCCGGGAAAAAAGAGGCTTGTCATTGGCAGCGCCTGAGGGTGACAACACAGCCCCTCAAGTAAACGGCAAAGGAGATCAATCAAATGGATTTACAATTCACCGAAGAGCAGCAGATGATGCGGACTATGGTGAGGGATTTCGCGAAGTCGGAAATCGAACCGTTCATTCCCAAAATGGAGGCGGGGGAATTTCCACGGGATATCCTGAAGAAAATGGGAGAGCTCGGTTTGATGGG
Organism: Sporosarcina luteola; assembly: GCA_014204635.1. Lineage (GTDB taxonomy): Bacteria > Bacillota > Bacilli > Bacillales_A > Planococcaceae > Sporosarcina > Sporosarcina luteola_A. Next base: position 357,231 of record JACHLS010000001.1, read on the forward strand.
CATTACAGTGCCTGAAAAATATGGCGGTTCGGACATGGACTTCGTGTCCTACATTATTGCCATCCATGAGCTGTCAAAGGTGAGTGCGGTTGTCGGTGTTGTCCTCTCTGTCCATACTTCTGTCGGCACGAATCCGATTCTTTATTTCGGAAATGAACAGCAGAAAGAGACGTACATTCCGAAAATGGCAGCCGGTGAATACTTGGGAGCGTTCTGCCTGACTGAACCACAATCCGGCTCTGACGCGGGGTCTTTAAAGACACGGGCTGTCAGACAGGATGATCACTACATACTGAACGGGTCCAAGGTATTCATAACGAACGGCGGGGAAGCGGATGTGTATATCGTTTTCGCCTCCACCAATCCGCCTCTTGGAACAAAAGGCATCACAGCGTTTATCGTCGATAAAGATACGCCGGGTCTCGTCATCGGTAAAGATGAGGAGAAGATGGGCTTGCACGGCTCCCGGACAGTCCAATTGACTTTCGAAGACATGAAAGTGCCTGCCGAAAACCGGCTTGGTGAAGAAGGCGATGGGTTTAAAATCGCCATGGCCAACCTGGATGTCGGCCGAATCGGGATTGCTGCCCAGTCGCTTGGCATCGGCGAAGCGGCATTGGAAGCAGCTGCCGCTTATGCGAAAGAGCGGGTGCAGTTTGGCAAACCGATTGCCGCTAACCAAGGGGTCGGCTTCAAACTCGCCGATATGGCAACAGCATCAGAAGCGGCTCGGCTTCTCGTCTATCGGGCTGCCCAGCTCCGAGCGGAAGGGAAGTCATGCGGCAAGGAAGCGTCCATGGCCAAATTATTCGCTTCCCAAACGGCAATGGACAATGCCATCGAGGCGGTTCAAATTTTCGGCGGCTACGGCTACACGGAAGACTACCCGGTAGAACGGTATTTCCGCGATGCCAAAGTGACGCAAATCTATGAAGGCACAAGTGAGATTCAACGCCTTGTTATTACCAAAAATCTAATCAACTACTAACATAGCTGGCAACTCATATAGGAGGAGAAGGATATGGACTTTAAATTATCGGAAGAACATGAAATGATCCGCAAAATGGTTCGGGATTTTGCGCTGAAAGATGTTGCGCCGACAGCGGCGGAGCGTGATGAAGAAGAACGTTTCGACATGGAAATCTTCAATAAAATGGCGGAGCTCGGCTTGACGGGCATCCCTTGGCCAGAAGAGTACGGCGGCATCGGCAGCGATTATCTCGCGTATGTTATCGCGGTTGAGGAGCTTTCCCGCGTCTGCGCTTCCACGGGCGTGACACTTTCCGCCCATACATCACTAGCAGGATGGCCGGTATACAAATTTGGTACGGAGGAGCAAAAACAGAAATACCTTCGTCCGATGGCAGAAGGAACGAAAATTGGCGCCTACGGATTGACGGAGCCAGGCTCAGGTTCAGATGCTGGCGGCATGCACACAACCGCGAAACTGGACGGGGATCATTATGTATTGAATGGCTCGAAGATTTTCATCACAAACGGCGGCATTGCGGATATTTATATTGTCTTTGCCGTGACTGATCCGGAATCAAAGCATAAGGGAACGAGCGCTTTCATCGTAGAAAAGGACTTCGCTGGTTTCTCAGTCGGCAAGAAAGAGAAGAAACTTGGAATCCGTTCCTCGCCTACAACTGAGATCATGTTTGATAATTGCCGGGTGCCGAAGGAGAATTTGCTGGGCGAAGAAGGAGAAGGTTTCATTATCGCCATGAAAACACTCGACGGCGGACGGAACGGTATTGCGGCCCAAGCGGTCGGCATCGCGCAGGGCGCACTCGACGCAGCGGTCGATTATGCGAAAGAGCGTGTTCAATTCGGCAAACCAATTGCAGCGAATCAAGGAGTGGGCTTCAAGCTCGCTGATATGGCGACGGCGACGGAAGCGTCCCGCTTGCTTACGTACCAGGCTGCATGGCTGGAATCGAACAATCTTCCATACGGAAAGGCATCCGCGATGGCTAAATTGATGGCAGGCGATACAGCTATGAAAGTGACGACCGAAGCAGTTCAAGTATTCGGTGGCTACGGATATACGAAGGACTATCCGGTTGAACGCTACATGCGCGATGCGAAAATCACGCAGATTTATGAAGGAACACAGGAAATCCAGCGGCTTGTCATCTCCCGCATGTTGACGAAGTAACGGGAGGTGCAGGATGCAAGTGAAACGTGAAGTAAAATCATCCGTTAAAGATGAAGGATTGATTGAAAAAAGACGCAAGCAGATCATAGACGGCGCGGTGAAGCTTTTCAAAGAAAAGGGATTCCACCGCGCAACGACCCGCGAAATCGCGAAAGCGGCCGGGTTTAGTATTGGGACCTTGTATGAATATATCCGGACAAAGGAAGATGTTCTCTATCTCGTTTGCGACAACATCTATCATGAAGTACAATCCAGACTTTCCTCCGTCTTGCAGCAGGAAGGGACATTGGACGGTCTCCGCGCAGCGATTGGTGAGTATTTCAGCCTGATTGACGATATGTCAGATGAATTTGTCGTCATGTATCAGGAGTCGAAATCACTGCCGAAGGACGCGCTGCAATATGTTTTTAAAAAAGAGCTGGAGATGGTCGGCCTGTTTGAGAATTTATTGGCGGCGTGTATTCATTCAGGTGAATTGCGGTTAACCGAAAAAGAAATCAACCTCTCCGCACACCATATTGTAGTGCAAGGGCAAATGTGGGCGTTCCGGAGATGGGCAATAGGCAGCCGCTACTCGATTCAAGAATTTATTGAAATGCAGACCGAACAGCTGTTTAACGGGATCATATCACGCTCGTGAAATGAAGCAGAAGGGGTGGTTCACAAATGGCAACAGTAGATATTTACAAACCGAAGCATCATGTCCGCTTCGTGACAGCATCCAGCCTATTCGACGGACACGACGCCTCGATTAACATCATGCGCCGCATTTTGCAGTCAACAGGGGCGGAAGTCATTCACCTCGGCCATAACCGTTCGGTCGAGGAAGTCGTCAACGCGGCAATCCAGGAGGACGTCCAAGGCATCGCTATTTCCTCCTATCAGGGTGGTCATGTGGAGTACTTCAAGTACATGCATGATCTCCTGCAGGAAAAGGGGGCGCCGCATATTCGAATTTATGGCGGGGGCGGAGGCGTTATTTTGCCAAAGGAAATCAAAGACTTGCATGATTACGGCATCGCCTGGATCTTCTCACCGGAAGACGGCCGTAAAATGGGCCTCCAAGGGATGATCAACCGGATGATGGAAGAATGTGATTTTCTAACGGAAAAGGCGGACGAACTGGCGAATCTCGAACGAGTCAGCACAGAGGCGCCCGAAGTGCTCGCCAATTTGATCACTTATGCGGAAGAGACCTATGATGAAAAAAGTGATGACGCCAAAGCTTTTATCGAGAAAGCGAGAAGCATGTCGAAGCAGACGCCTGTGCTGGGGATAACAGGGACAGGGGGAGCCGGTAAAAGTTCATTGACCGACGAGCTGATCCGTCGATTCCTGCGAGAACTGCCGGATAAAAAAGTCGCTATTCTATCGGTCGATCCAACCAAGCAGAAGACGGGAGGCGCGCTCCTAGGCGACCGCATCCGTATGAACGCCATCTTCAATAAGCGGGTTTTTATGCGCAGCTTGGCAACGCGTGGTTCCCGGACAGAACTGTCGGGAGCCATCAAGGATGTACTCGATGTCGTTAAAACGGCCGGCTTTGATTTGATCATCGTCGAGACGAGCGGGATCGGTCAAGGGGATGCGGAAATCACCGAAATCTCCGATGTGTCGATGTATGTCATGACAAGCGAATTCGGAGCACCGACGCAACTGGAGAAAATCGACATGATCGACTATGCAGATTTGATTGTCATCAATAAATTCGAACGGAAAGGATCCGAAGATGCGTTGAGCCAGGTGCAAAAACAGTATCAACGGAGCCATATGCTGTTCGATCAGAACTTGGATATAATGCCGGTGTATGGCACGATCGCTAGTCAATTCAATGATAAAGGAACAAATTCGCTGTTTGCAGCGCTTGTAGCGAAGCTGAATGAAAAATGCTCGCTCGACTGGGAGACGTCTTATACGGAATTCGTCAAGACGCAAAAGCAGAATGTCATCATCCCGAACGACCGGACGCATTACTTGCGCGAAATTTCGGGGACAGTCCGGGACTACCATAAAAAATCAGCCCAACAAGTGGAGCTTGCCCGGCGGTTCTTCCAATTGGAAGGGGCGCTGCAGGCGGTTAGGGAATCCGCTCCCGATGACGCTCTCATTGCATCTCTGGAGTCGCTGGCCGATGGCGTACGGGAGGAGCTGACGGGAGAATCAAAACGGATTCTTCAAAATTGGGAGGCTTTACAGCAGGCGTACGCAGGAGATGAATTTGTCACGAAAATCCGTGATAGAGAAATCCGGACGATTCTGCGAACAACGAGCTTATCCGGACTGAAGATCCCGAAAATCGCTCTGCCGAAATTTGAAGACTATGGGGAAATCCTTCGCTGGGTGTACAAGGAAAATGTACCGGGTTCCTTTCCATATACAGCTGGAGTTTTCCCGTTCAAGCGTGAAGGGGAAGATCCGAAACGCCAATTCGCAGGAGAAGGGACGCCGGAACGGACAAACCGCCGCTTCCATTACTTGTCGAAAGACGACGACGCAAAGCGCTTATCGACAGCCTTCGACTCTGTAACGTTGTACGGGGAAGATCCTGACGAACGGCCGGATATTTACGGAAAAGTCGGCGAGTCGGGCGTCAGCATTTGTACATTGGAAGACATGAAGAAACTGTACGCCGGTTTCGACCTTTGTGCCCCATCGACATCCGTCTCCATGACCATCAACGGACCAGCTCCGATCATATTGGCCATGTTCATGAATACGGCGATCGACCAGCAGGTGAGGGAGAAGGAAGAGGAGCTCGGCCGGACATTGACGATAGAAGAGTTCTCAGATGTCCGGGAGAAAACGCTCCAAGTTGTTCGCGGCACGGTACAGGCGGATATTCTGAAAGAGGACCAGGGGCAGAATACGTGTATCTTCTCTACAGAATTCGCTCTCCGGATGATGGGGGATATCCAGCAGTATTTCATTGATCATAAGGTACGGAATTACTATTCTGTCTCCATTTCGGGCTATCATATTGCGGAAGCCGGGGCGAATCCCATTTCGCAGCTGGCGTTCACGCTGGCAAACGGATTTACGTACGTCGAATATTATTTGAGCCGCGGAATGAACATCGACGATTTTGCGCCGAACTTATCATTCTTCTTCTCCAACGGCCTTGATCCGGAATATACGGTCATCGGCCGGGTGGCACGCCGCATCTGGGCGGTTGCTATGCGGGAGAAGTATGGTGCCAATGAGCGCAGCCAAAAACTGAAATATCATGTTCAGACATCGGGTCGCAGCCTGCATGCGCAGGAAATTGACTTTAACGACATCCGGACGACGCTGCAAGCCCTCATGGCACTGCAAGACAATTGCAACTCACTCCATACGAATGCCTACGATGAAGCGATCACTACGCCAACTGAGGAATCGGTGCGCCGGGCGATGGCAATCCAAATGATCATTACGAAGGAACATGGCCTGTCCAAAAATGAAAACCCGCTGCAAGGAGCTTTCATTATTGAAGAGCTGACAGATCTGGTGGAAGAGGCGGTTCTTCAGGAATTCGACCGGTTGAACGACCGGGGCGGCGTGCTCGGTTCCATGGAGACGCAATACCAGCGAGGCAAAATCCAAGAGGAATCGATGTACTATGAAATGAAAAAGCATTCGGGCGAACTGCCGATCATCGGGGTCAATACGTATCTTAACCCGAATCCTCCGTCGGAAGAAGACATCGACAACATGGAAATTGCGCGGGCTACCAAAGAAGAAAAAGAAACCCAAATCGCCAACTTACGGTCTTTCCAAAGGCAGCATGAAGAGAAATCCGAGCTGGCGCTCCGCAAACTTCAAGAAGTCGCCACAACCGGCGGCAATATTTTTGCAGAGCTGATGGAAACCGTCAAAGTGGCAAGTCTTGGCCAAATCACAAACGCTTTGTATGAAGTAGGCGGCCAGTACAGAAGAAATATGTAAGAATGACGGCTTGAAAAGCGAATGAAGGACGATCCACCTGCGGATCGTCCTTTCTGCCATGCCGAGTGACTAACCGCTGAATAAATAGGGTACAGATAACATATGTAAATAGTTGGAGCGTGTTCACCTTATTGGATGCAGCCAATTTGGCAAACCTGCCGATGAAACGAAGGTTGAGGACCTTTAGCCATAAGAATGGATCGATACAATCCAAACAAAAGGCCGGTGATTCGTTACGCCTAAAACATTTTCAATTTGTTGGTTTCCTAGTGGATTTTGGATGTTCAACATCCGTATAATAAGAGTGCAAACGAAAGGGGCCTGACCGGCATGAAACTGTACCATCACGCATTAATCATTATGATCCTTATTGTCCTGATTTATTTCATGTACGGTGCCGGTCTGGGCGCGATCCCATTCCTGCTCGCGGCCTCATATCTTACATGCCTTAGCATCAAAGAGTTTAGACAGTTCAAGAAGAGTAAAAGATGGTAGCATAATAGGGACAGCTTTGTATATAATGATAAGTATGCTTATGTTCAGGGAAAGGACGTGCGTCTATTGAATCTCAAAGAATTGACAAAAGAAGAACTAGCTGAAGAATCGTTGATTGACATTGCGTTTGCCATTTTAACAGAACGTCGTGAACCATTGACACTTCAGCAGTTAATGGATGAAATTCGTGAATTGACGGGTATAACCGAAGCTCAAATGAAAGACAAGCTCCTGCAGTTTTATACGGACATGAATATCGATGGCAGATTCCTTGCCATCCATGATAACCGATGGGGTCTCCGCGAATGGTATCCGGTTGATCAAATCGAAGAGGAAACTGCGCCAGTCGTTAAAGTACGTAAAAAGAAAAAGAAGAAAACGTACGACGATGAGGACGAGGAAGAAGACCTCGTGGAAGAAGAAGAAGATGAATTGTTTGATGAGGAATATGATGAACTTGACGATGAAGAAGATGATGACGACTTGGATGAGGAAGAAGACGAGGAAGACATTATCGAGATTGAAGAAGATCTGATTGATACGGATGACGAGTTGGAAATCATTCCAGACGAGGAACTCGATATCGACGAAGAAGAACTTGATGAGGAAGACGAAGAAGAGGAAGAATTAGACGAGGACGAGGATCTCTAATAATTTATACTTGACTTCGAGCTCCTTAAGAATTAAGATTTAATTGGGCTCCTTGAAAAAGGACACATGAATTCATGTATATGCGCTCCTCTTGTAGATAGACTACAACGAGGAGCTTTTTTGTTGTTTCACATGCATCCAGTCACACCCCGAAAATAGAATGGAGGAGTTATTCATGACAAAATACGTATTTATTACCGGCGGTGTCGTATCTTCGCTAGGTAAAGGAATCAACGCAGCATCTCTCGGACGGCTTCTCAAAAACCGCGGTTTACAAGTGACAATGCAAAAATTCGATCCATACATTAATATAGATCCGACGATGATGAGCCCGCTTCAGCATGGAGAAGTGTTCGTCACCCAAGACGGCGCAGAAACAGATCTTGACATTGGCCATTACGAGCGCTTCATCGACATCGATCTCAACAAATATTCCAACATCACAATGGGGAAGGTCTATTCAAATGTCCTTCAAAAAGAAAGGAATGGTGAATATAACGGTGCGACCGTCCAAGTCATTCCGCATATCACCAATGAAATCAAAACGCTTATTAAGCGTGCAGGGCAAGAAATGAAAGCAGATGTCGTCATTACGGAAATCGGGGGCAGCGTCGGCGATTTCGAATCATTGCCTTACCTTGAAGCCATCCGCCAAATGAAAACAGACCTTGGCAAAGATGATGTCATGTACATCCACAATACGCTCATCCCGTACTTGAAGGCAGCGGGTGAAATGAAAACAAAACCGACACAACATAGCGTGAAGGAACTTCGCAGCTTGGGCATCCAGCCAAACATGATCGTCGTGCGCAGCGAATATCCGGTGCCGCAGGAAATGAAAGACAAGATCGCTCTTTTCTGTAACATCAAACCAAAGGAAGTAATCGAGGCACGCGATGCGGAAACTTTATATGAAGTGCCGCTCCGTTTGCATGAACAACGGATGGATGACATTGTTGTTGAATTCCTTGGACTGGAAACAAAGGCTCCTGAGATAGAAAGCCTTGAGGAACTCGTCAGCCTTGTGAAAAACTTGAAGAACAAAGTACGCGTTGCCCTCGTAGGAAAATACGTGGAACTGCAAGATGCGTATATCTCCCTCGTAGAAGCATTGCGTCACGCGGGTTATGCGTTTGATGCGGACATTGACATCAAATGGATTAATTCTGAAGAAGTGACAGAAGGCAATGTGGCGGACATGCTGAAGGATGTAGAAGGACTGATCGTTCCGGCCGGTTTCGGCGAACGGGGCGTGGACGGCATGATCCATGCAGTTGCGTATGCCCGCAAGCATAATTTGCCATTCCTCGGCATTGGTCTAGGCATGCAGTTGGCAGCCGTCGAATATGCCCGCGATGTCATGGGTCTCGGCAATGCCCATTCTGTCGAGTTTAATGCACATACAAAAGATCCGATCTTCGTCATTCATCCGGATTTCAGAGGCAGAGAAGACGAAAGCACACTTCGTCTCGGCAACTATCCTTGTGAAATTAAGAAAGGCACGAAAACATATGAAGCGTATGGCAAAGACTTCGTCGAAGAACGCCATCGCAACCGTTATGAATTCAACACAGCATACAAAGAGCAATTTGAGAAGGCAGGCATGATCGTATCAGGCATCAGCTCTGATCAGCGGCTCGTCGAAATCATGGAATTGCCAAGCCACCCATTCTTTATCGGCTGCCAATTCCATCCTGAATACGTATCTCGCCCGACACGTCCACAACCGCTTATTCGCGAATTCGTCAACGCGGCTCTTCGTCATAATCAATAAAATAGAATCCGGTCGCATGCACACATGCGGCCGGATTTTTTTCTCCCAAAATAAAATCCACACCGGTGCAGTCCGATGTGGAGTCTTCCCATAACCTCAATCTTCATCCAGAACCATTTCATCATAGGCCATTTTGACAGCTTCATAAATGAATAATGCTGCTAAAGCATGCGGCTGGACGATGCGCTCACCGGTCGGTCCAGGCAATAGCCCTTTGGTCAATCCCGTAGAAATATACGTATAGGCCAAATCGGAAAGTTCATTTTGATCGTCCGCTTTCTCGCCAGCCGTGGCTGCGAAAGGAATAAACTGTTCCGCTAGTTGCCGTGCGAGTGCCAAGGCGCGATGATCCTGTGCACTTCTGGCAAGTATCCAAACGCGATCGGCTGAACTGATGCCCATATCATCTTCATAACGGACTGCATTTTGGAACGGTTCCGCTCCAGATTGGGCGGATACTAGTACTGCTTCCATTTCATCAAACGCCGCGAAGATGACTCGTCCTTCCCCGATGGCTGCTTGGGCAAGAAGGCGCGCTGTTTCTTCGATAGGTTCCTCGCTGGCTGTCCCGATGCGCTGCAATAAACCACCGATTTGGGTCGTCAATATTTTCACAAATACCACCTCGCATCCTATTATAAAACGTTCTTCGGAAGAACCATAATATTTCATCCTGCTTTCTCGACAGGGGGTCTTGACAGCTTTCTTGTCTCAAAACCAAGAGAATTTGCAAGACAAGAAGGATTTTCCTGCTTTATGTCAAATTAGTACAGTGGGGGAGTAATAGTATAAAAAGGGGTGCTTCATGTGAGAAGTTTGTTAATCGTCGATGACCAGACGGGAATCCGACTATTACTCGAAGAAGTTTTTAAACGGGAGGGTTTTAAAACGCGGCTTGCAGCCAACGGAGCAGAGGCACTTCAATCCGTGGAAGAGAACGAACCGGATTGTGTATTGTTGGACATGAAAATGCCTGGCATGGACGGAATTGAAGTGTTAAAGCGGATTAAAAAGCGATGGCCGCACGTACCAGTGATTATGATGACAGCTTATGGGGAAATTGAACTGACGGAGAATGCAATCGATATCGGGGCGGCAAAATATTTTACCAAGCCCTTCAATATTTATGAAGTACGCGATGCCGTGATTGGAATGTTTGAGCAGGAATGATCTGGCGCATGGCGGGCTCTCAATATTAGAAAAATACACATTGACAGGAATTCGTCTGCAAACACGGACAGTAGTAAATACTGTCTGTTTTTGTTATGATAAATGAGGTAAATAACGTGAATGAAAGCAAACTCTGAACAAAGTTTATTATCCAAAGGAGGAAATTCCATGGCACTCGTTTCAATGAAGGAAATGATGATCAAAGGAAAAAAAGAAGGGTACGCAATCGGTCAGTTCAATTTGAACAACCTTGAATATACGCAGGCGATTCTTCAAGCTGCAGAGGAGGAAAAATCTCCTGTCATCCTGGGAGTTTCAGAAGGAGCAGCCCGTTATATGGGAGGCTTTACGACTGTCGTCAATATGGTGAAAGGCTTGATCCATGATTATAAAATCACTGTGCCGGTCGCCATCCATCTTGACCACGGATCCAGCTTTGAAAAATGCAAAGAGGCGATCGATGCAGGCTTCACTTCCGTCATGATTGATGCTTCCTCGAAACCTTTGGAAGAAAATATCGGCATTACAAAGCAAGTCGTAGAATATGCCCATGCAAAAGGCGTGTCTGTAGAAGCGGAATTGGGCGTTGTCGGCGGACAAGAAGATGATGTGGTAGCGTCTGGCGTCATTTATGCAGATCCGGCGGAATGCAAGCAGCTTGTCGACGCAACTGGCATCGACTGTCTCGCTCCAGCACTCGGCTCTGTGCATGGACCATATAAAGGCGAACCGAACCTTGGCTTCAAGGAGATGGAGGAAATTTCGGGACAATCCGATTTGCCGCTTGTACTGCACGGCGGTACAGGTATCCCGACAAAAGATATCCAACGTGCCATTTCGCTTGGAACAGCTAAAATCAATGTGAACACCGAAAATCAAATCGAGGGCACGAAAGCGGTGCGTGAAACATTACATGCCGATCTGGACGTTTACGATCCACGGAAATATTTAGCTCCAATGCGTGATGCCATTAAAAAGACTGTTATCGGCAAAATGCGTGAATTTGGAAGCTCGCAAAAAGCATAAGGGTTTCTGATATAGGAGGGGAAGCATCATCCGATGCATTCTCCTTCTTTACCATCGGCATCCGTTTTCAGAACAATCAAGAAGACTCAACAAGGAGGACGAGGACATGAAATTTTTTATCGATACAGCGAATTTTGAAGAGATTAAGGAAGCGCATAGTTGGGGCATTCTATCGGGAGTGACAACAAACCCTTCACTCGTAGCAAAGGAGAATGTTTCATTCCATGATCGGCTTCGTGAAATTACTGCACTCGTACCAGGATCTGTCAGTGCGGAAGTGATTTCGCTCGATGCAGAAGGGATGATCAAAGAAGGTCGGGAACTTGCGGAGATCGCGCCGAATATTACAGTGAAATTGCCCATGACGCCGGAAGGGTTGAAAGCTTGTTCCGTGTTTTCCAAAGAAGGCATCAAAACGAATGTTACGCTCATTTTCAGTGCCAATCAAGCGCTGTTAGCTGCACGGGCAGGGGCTACATACGTATCACCATTCCTAGGCAGACTCGATGACATCGGCCAGGAAGGAATCCAGTTGATCAGTACAATTGCGGACATCTTCACCATCCATGATCTGGATACCGAAATTATCGCAGCATCCATCCGCGGACCGCAGCATATTACCGATGCTGCACTAGCGGGTGCTCATATCGCAACGACACCGTTCAAAGTGCTGCAGCAACTATTCCACCATCCGCTGACGGAAAAAGGAATCGAACAGTTTCTAAAGGATTGGGAAGCAAGAGGACATAAGTGATTCACCAAAGGAGACAGTAATGGACGTTTATAAAATCAAAGGCGGGAAGCCTTTACGCGGTAAGATAAAGGTCAGTGGAGCTAAAAATAGCGCGGTCGCCCTGATTCCAGCTTCCATCCTGGCATCTTCTCCGGTGACAATTGAAGGATTGCCCGAAATCTCGGATGTGTTTACATTGCAAACACTTCTCGAGGATATCGGTGGCCGTGTTGAATTCAACGGCGGCAAAATGGTCATTGATCCGACCGAAATGGTTGCCATGCCCATGCCAAATGGAAACGTCAAAAAACTTCGGGCCTCCTACTATTTGATGGGTGCGATGCTCGGACGCTTCAAACATGCGGCAATCGGGCTGCCGGGCGGATGCCATTTGGGGCCACGGCCGATCGATCAGCACATTAAAGGTTTTGAAGCGCTCGGTGCGAAAGTGACGAATGAGCATGGAGCCATATACTTACGGGCGGATGAGCTGCGTGGCGCCAAGATTTATCTGGACGTTGTCAGTGTCGGCGCGACAATCAATATTATGTTGGCTGCTGTCTTGGCAAAAGGACGCACCGTCATCGAAAATGCGGCGAAGGAGCCCGAAATCATTGACGTCGCCACGTTGCTCTCCAATATGGGTGCCCGAATCAAGGGAGCGGGTACGAACGTCATCCGGATTGATGGAGTGGAACAACTGCATGGGACAAAACATACGATCATTCCTGACCGGATCGAGGCAGGAACATTTATGATCATGGCAGCCGCTGCAGGTGAAGGCATCACAATCGATAATGTGATCCCGCTGCATGTGGAAGCAGTGACAGCAAAACTGAGGGAAATGGGTGTCGAAGTCGTTGAGAAGGAAGAACAGATTTTTATTCCAAAAACGGAGAACCTTCAAGCGGTAGACGTCAAGACTCTGGTGTATCCTGGTTTCCCAACCGATCTTCAGCAGCCATTTTCCGTTTTGCTGACCCAGGCATCCGGCTCGTCTGTTATAACGGATACGATTTATTCGGCCCGCTTCAAGCAGATCGATGAATTGCGTCGCATGAGTGCCGACAGCCGAGTGGAAGGCCAGTCCGTCATCTTATCTGGACCGACTAAGCTGGAAGCAGCGACTGTCCGGGCTTCTGACTTGCGCGCAGGGGCCGCCCTCGTCATTGCGGGATTAATGGCGAACGGCGAAACGGAAATTCAAGAAATCCAGCATATTGAGCGCGGTTACAGTACGTTGATCGAAAAGCTTCAGGGGATTGGTGCGGACATTTGGAAGGAGACTGTGCCTGAAAAGGCAGTCGTACAGGAATAAATAGCTGCTCATCATGCGAAGTGGTGTGACATAATTGATTCAGGAAGACCGTATTGTGATATACTATTAGATGACAAAACTTACGGATTGGATCAATAGACCGTAAACCCGGGAGGAACACATACAATGGAACGCAGTTTATCGATGGAATTAGTACGTGTAACAGAGGCGGCAGCAGTATCAGCTTCCCGCTGGATGGGACGCGGGTTAAAAAATGAAGCGGATGACGCCGCAACAACCGCGATGCGCACTGTGTTCGATACGATACCGATGCAAGGAGTCGTTGTGATCGGAGAAGGGGAAATGGATGAAGCGCCGATGCTCTATATCGGTGAAGAACTAGGGATGGGACATGGCCCAGCAGTGGATGTCGCAGTCGACCCTCTCGAAGGAACAAACATCGTCGCATCTGGCGGATGGAATGCGCTTGCGGTTATCGCCATTGCGGATCGCGGCAATCTATTGCATGCGCCCGATATGTATATGAATAAAATCGCGGTCGGCCCGGAATCTGTCGGTAAAGTGGATATTGATGCATCCGTTACCGATAATTTGCGGGCAGTCGCGAAAGCGAAAAACAAGGATATCGAGGACGTGGTTGCTACAATCCTTCACCGGGACCGCCATTCGAAAATTGTGGAGGAAATCCGCGCTGCGGGTGCACGGATTAAGCTCATAAATGACGGGGATGTTGCAGGTGCCATCAATACAGCATTTGATGACACAGGAGTCGACATTCTGTTCGGCTTGGGCGGCGCACCGGAAGGCGTGATCGCAGCAGTTGGCTTGAAATGCCTCGGCGGTGAGATTCAAGGTCGCTTGGTGCCATCCAGCGATGCGGAAGTGGAACGATGCAAAAAAATGGGCATTGATATCCATCAAGTGCTTCGTATGGAAGACCTCGTCAAAGGGGATGATGCCATTTTCGCAGCAACTGGTGTCACGGATGGAGAATTGCTTCGCGGGGTCCGCTTCACGGGCGGTTATAGCGAAACGCATTCCATCGTCATGCGTTCCAAGTCAGGAACCATCCGCTTCGTAGAAGGACGCCATAGCATGAAAAAGAAACCGAAATTGGTACTTTGACTAAACGAAAACATAAGGTAAGAGTTATCCACGGTAGACTCTTAGGAATTTCCTAGATAACAACCTCAATCGCCCGGCGTTCCAGCCGGGCAAACTTCTTATGAAAAGGATCGCCTACCCAACTGTATTAACCTCACATAACTTATCAATTTAAAAAAAGAGTGGTGCCAAACTTATGACAGTAATGACAATCGCCGAATTGGAGAATATGACTCTCAAAGAGTTGTATTCATTGGCAAGGAAATATAAGATCACATATTACGGCAAGTTGACGAAAAAAGAGCTCATTTTTGCTATTTTGAAGACCAGAGCCGAACAGGAAGGCTTTTTCTTCATGGAAGGCGTCTTGGAAATCATCCAATCAGAAGGATACGGTTTTTTACGTCCCATCAACTATTCTCCGAGTTCAGAAGACATTTATATTTCGGCATCCCAAATTCGTAGATTCGATCTTCGGAATGGAGACAAAGTGACAGGGAAAGTCCGCCCGCCAAAAGAAAATGAACGGTATTATGGACTTCTTCAGGTAGAGGCGGTCAACGGGGAAGACCCGGAAGTCGCTCGGGAACGTGTTCACTTCCCGGCTCTTACACCTTTATATCCCGACCGTCATATTAAACTGGAAACGACGCCAAACAAATTATCAACTCGTATTATGGACCTTGTCTCCCCAGTCGGTTTCGGCCAACGGGGATTGATCGTGGCGCCGCCGAAAGCCGGAAAGACGATGCTATTGAAGGAAATCGCCAATGCCATCACCACAAACCACCCGGACGCGGAATTGATCGTGCTGTTAATTGATGAACGTCCGGAAGAGGTAACGGACATCGAACGATCCGTCAAAGCGGATGTGGTCAGCTCGACATTTGACGAAGTGCCGGAAAATCACGTCAAAGTGGCGGAACTCGTACTGGAACGGGCCATGCGCCTCGTGGAGCATAAACGTGATGTCGTCATTTTGATGGACTCCATAACGCGCCTGGCGAGGGCTTATAACCTGGTGATTCCGCCAAGCGGCCGTACACTCTCCGGAGGGATCGACCCGGCAGCGTTCCATCGTCCGAAACGATTTTTCGGGGCTGCCCGGAACTTGGAGGAAGGCGGCAGCTTGACTATTTTGGCTACCGCATTGATTGACACTGGATCCCGTATGGACGAAGTCATTTATGAGGAATTCAAAGGGACGGGGAACATGGAGCTTCATCTGGACAGAAGCCTTGCCGAACGACGGGTTTTCCCGGCACTCGACATCCGCCGTTCTGGAACGCGGAAAGAGGAACTGCTCATTCCGTCCGATCAGTTGGAAAAACTTTGGGCTATCCGCAAGACATTTTCCGATGCGCCTGACTTCGCAGAACGCTTCATGAAAAAATTGCGCCATACGAATTCGAATGGGGAATTTTTTGACAAGCTCAACGACGAAATGAAAGCCCGAGGCGGCAAAGGGCTCATATAATGAATTAGCAGAACCAGGTCTATTCAGGCCTGGTTTTTTTGTATGAACCATATAAAGATACCTATCGTGAGAACTATATTTTTATTAAAATTTTTCGTGAGCTAAGCAAAGGGAAGTATCCATTAAAATGCTGAAAGTGATTCAAGGCGGGGTTTATTGACACTGATTTAGGGCAGTTATAATAAAGGGAAGCGCGTTTAATAAAAATATTTGGTTTTATAAATTACAGCGGCTAAGCATCTACTGAAGGTTTCAATGGATGATATAGATTGTCTTCAAATCGGCTAAGTTGGCCAGGATAGAAACAGCTAAAAGAATCACATGGCAATCCAATTGATCAACATACGCAGACAACTAGAGAGGGGTTCCTAGCTTTGAAACTAATCCTGTTTATAGCGGCTCTCATTATCATTTTCTTCCTTGCGTACTTCGTCAGCAATCAAAGAAGCAAAATTAAAATGAGGCCGATCGTTATCATGGTCGCCTTGCAGCTGATCTTTGCTTTCCTTCTGCTAAATACGGGATTCGGGCTCGTTATCATTAAAGGGATATCGGGATTGTTTGATCACCTTCTTTCCTATGCGGCGGAGGGTGTCAATTTTGTATTTGGCGGAATGGCGAATGTAGATGAGAGCCCGTTTTTCATGAATGTTCTGCTGCCGATCGTTTTCGTCTCTGTTTTGATTGGGATTGCCCAGTATTTGCGGATCTTACCGTTTATTATTCGGTATCTCGGTCTGGCATTAAGCAAAGTAAACGGGCTGGGAAAACTGGAATCGTTCAATGCGGTGGCTTCTGCAGTGTTTGGACAGTCAGAAGTGTTCATTTCCATAAAGAAGCAGCTCCCACATATTCCTGAGCATCGTCTGTATACCTTATGCACTTCTGCCATGTCGACCGTCTCAGCATCCATATTAGGTGCATATATGACGATAATTGAACCGAAATATGTTGTGACAGCACTCGTCTTGAATTTATTCGGTGGATTTATTATCGCAAATATTATCAATCCATATGAAGTGAGGGACGAAGATGATCTGATTGAAAACCAAGAAGAAAAGAAACAGTCGTTTTTTGAGATGCTTGGAGAATATATAATGGATGGCTTTAAAGTTGCGATAGTTGTTGGAGCCATGCTGATCGGTTTCGTCGCTTTAATTGCCATGGTAAACAATATTTTTGAAATTGCGTTTGGGATCAGTTTTCAAGTTGCACTCGGCTATGTGTTTGCGCCGTTTGCCTTCCTTGTAGGAATACCGGCTGCAGACATAGTTCAAGCGGGAACAATTATGGCGACGAAGCTGTTGACGAACGAATTTGTGGCAATGACAGATCTCGGCAATCTGACATCTTCCTTGTCTAGTCGGTCTGTCGGCATCATATCGGTCTTCCTCGTATCCTTTGCGAATTTCTCTTCCATCGGCATCATTTCCGGCGCCGTCAAAGGGTTGAATGAAGAGAAGGGGAATACGGTAGCGAAATTCGGCCTCAAATTGCTATATGGAGCAACGTTGGTTAGCCTGTTAACCGCCGCCATTACAGGGATGATGTTGCGCTAAAGACATAAACAAAAAGGTTGCGTATCATAGGATGATTTGTTATACTATTTCAGTGTGGTTGTTATAACCACCTGCTGCATATACGGCTGGCATATCGGGTCGTGTAAGGCATCAGTCTTATAAATTTGTTGCCAATTACGAAGTGATTGGACAACCCCTACAATAATACTCTGTTCCAGATGGTTCAGGGCGAGAGGAGAGAGACCGATGAGAGCAGGAATTCATCCTAATTACAAACTTTCAAAAGTAACTTGTTCATGTGGTAACACATTCGAAACAGGTTCTGTAAAAGAAGACATCCGTGTCGAAGTTTGTTCAGAATGCCATCCATTCTACACTGGACGCCAAAAATTCGCTGCAGCGGACGGCCGTGTCGACCGCTTCAACAAGAAATATGGCATCAAAGAAGAAGGCCAATAATAAGCTCGACATTACAAAATCCGTCGTGTGCCACCGCACATGGCGGATTTTTGATTTTGTCTGAAAAGGTGAAAGGTTTGGAAGCGAAGAGAAGCAGGAAAAAGACTAAGTATATTCGATGAGGAAGGGAAAAAGGCAGTTCAACTTTCCACAAACTATCAACAGAAGTATTCACAGTTTTTGAATTCATGCCCACAAGTTATCCACAAAACATATGAACTTACTCACAATGTTATTCACATCTATGACCTTGTTTAGAAGTTATGCACAATAGTCATGAAAAAGTGGCGGGAAAACGGGTTTATCCACATAACATATTCCTCCCGCAAAGAAAAGACGTCAATTCAAATTGATTTTCGGGTATGATATACATTCGACAACGAATGAAGTACACCGATACATATTAAGTGACTGGAAGGGGAACAACATGTACGTATCAATGCAAGGCGGTTGGATAGAAGTGATTTGTGGCAGCATGTTTTCGGGAAAATCGGAAGAATTAATCCGGCGCGTACGACGGGCGCAATTTGCGAAGCAAAAGATCGCAGTCTTCAAACCGGCCATCGATGACCGCTACAGTGAAGAAGCCGTAGTCAGCCATAATGGGACAACCGTAATCGCCACACCTGTCTCCCATTCATTTGAAATAAAAGAATATATTTCTGAAGACTTGGACGTGATCGCGATTGATGAAGCTCAATTCTTCGACGAGGAAATCGTGGACATCGTCTCCGAACTCGCAGACGAAGGGTTCCGAGTCATTGTAGCTGGATTAGACCAAGACTTTCGCAGTGAACCGTTCGGCCCCATGCCACGTCTGATGGCCATCGCCGAGAACGTCACGAAACTACAAGCTGTATGCACCGTTTGCGGATCTCCCGCAAGCCGGACCCAGCGGCTCATCAACGGCAAACCGGCGGGCTACGACGATCCCATTATCCTCGTCGGCGCATCCGAAGCATACGAAGCAAGATGCCGGAAACACCACGAAGTTCCAAGCGGCATAACCGCCGCAAAACAACTAATCGAATAGACTCCTTCAGCAACTTAATCCATTATTGATTAAGTTGCTTTTTAAATGTGAATGAAGGAATTGTTATCTCTGAATGAAGAGATTCCTCATGGGTAGGTTCTAAGCGAGAATGCTACATAAAGAGTGGCGAGGCGCAAAGGGGGGATCAGCAGATAATACTGTTCTCCCACGCATACATGTTCCACCGGAAGGAAATATATCTGTCAACACAAGGAGTTTCCGAGAACAAACTCCTAGCTTGTAAAGGGCATCCAGCGCGGCATGGGATGTTCTGTAATTAAGGTCGACTCGCGGACATGATCAACCAAATGCAAGTCATCGCGCGCATAAAGGGGAGAGACCCGCGCATAAGCAGTGACCTTGCGCGCATAAGAGAGGTAAATCCGCGCATAAGCCTTGTCCTAGCACGCACAAAAGAGGTGAGCCCGCGCATAACCATCTGCCATCCGCGCATAAACGTTCCGACCCGAGGAAATCAACCGACTACTCAAGTCGTTTTCGAGAACAAACCCCTAGCTTGTGAAGGGCATTCAGCGCGACATGGAATGTTCTACAATTAAGGTCGACCCGCGGATCATGTTGTCCTAATTGCAAGTCCCCGCGCGCATAAGGGGCAGAGAGCCGCACATAAGCAGTGGCCCTGCGCGCATAAGTGAGGTAAATCCGAGCATAAGCCTTGTCCTCGCACGCATAAAAGAGGTGAACCCGCGCATAATCACCTGCCATCCGCGCATAAACGTTCCCCTGCAAGGAAATCACCCGACAATCCAAACGGTTTCCGAGAACAAACCCCTAGCTTGTGAAGGGCATTCAGCGCGGCGTGGAATGTTCTGCAATTAAGGTCCAACTCGCGTAAGAAGTCGACCGTCCATCTCAGACAATGCGGAGGATAAAATCTTTGCACAGTTCCAAATCCTGCAATCCAAACAAAAATTCCGCATCGAAAACCGAGAAAGGTGAATAAATCACTGTATTTACGCCGTTTTATCCCGTACAATAAACGTACAAAACAGTCCTGAATAATGAGGTGTCAATATGTTTGAAAGGCTTCAAGCAGTAGAAGACCGGTATGAGCGTTTAAATGAATTGCTCAGCGATCCGGAAATTGTAAGTGATATGGATAAATTAAGGAAGTATTCGAAGGAGCAATCCGACCTGCAGGATACGGTCGATGCTTATCGTGAATATAAAGAAGCGACGGCACAGCTGAAAAGTGCAAAGGGCATGCTGGACGAACCGCTTGATGATGAGATGAAAGAGCTTGTTAAAATGGAACTCGGCGAACTGGAGGAATCGATTGACGTTCTGGAGGCTCGCCTAAAACTTCTATTGGTACCAAAAGATCCGAATGACGATAAAAACGTCATCATGGAAATTCGCGGTGCTGCGGGCGGTGATGAAGCAGCGTTATTTGCGGGAAATCTGTATCGCATGTATAGCCGCTTTGCGGAAATGAACCATTGGAAAGTGGAGGTCATGGATTCGTCTCCTACTGAGCTTGGCGGTTTCAAAGAAATCATCTTCATGATCAATGGATCCGGTGCGTATTCCAAACTGAAATATGAAAATGGAGCGCATCGTGTTCAACGGGTGCCAGAAACGGAATCCGGCGGGCGCATTCATACGTCCACCGCCACCGTCGCAGTACTTCCAGAAGCGGAGGAAGTGGAGATCGAAATTCACGATAAAGATATCCGCACCGACACATTTGCTTCCTCAGGACCGGGTGGACAGTCCGTCAACACGACGATGTCTGCTGTTCGTCTCACCCATTTGCCAACCGGCATCACAGTGTCATGTCAAGACGAAAAATCGCAGATCAAGAACAAAGAAAAAGCCATGAAAGTCCTTCGTGCCCGTGTCTATGATAAATTCATGCAAGAAGCACAGGCGGAGTACGATGAAAAGCGTAAATCCGCTGTCGGCACAGGGGACCGTTCGGAACGAATTCGGACGTACAATTTCCCGCAAAACCGTGTTACGGACCACCGAATCGGCCTGACACTCCAAAAACTCGATCAAATTATCGAGGGGAAAATGGATGAAGTAATCGACGCTTTAATTATGGAAGATCAAGCTCGCCGGTTGGAAAGTTTGGACCAGGCATGACCGAGAAGATTTTTGAGGCATTGAAAAAGGCAGGATCCCTGTTGGAATCTAAGGGTCTTGACTCCCATGCAGCTCAATTACTCATGCAATTCATTACGGAAAAATCGAACGCTTCCCTGCTGGCAGATATGCGGGAGCCGCTAACGCCACAGCAAAAAAGCGATTTTTGGAGCAAAATGAATCAAATGTTGGATGGAAAGCCAGTCCAGCATATTATTGGTATGGAACTATTTTATGGGTATCGGTTCGAGGTCAATGAACATGTATTGATTCCAAGACCGGAAACCGAAGAACTTGTTCATGGCGCACTCCTTCGCTCAAAGAAGCTGTTCGGGAAAGGACCCATCAAGGTGGCGGACATTGGCACGGGTAGCGGAGCGATAGCCGTTTCTTTCAAAAAAGAATACCCGGATGCCGAAGTAACTGCCATCGATATTAGCAAAGACGCTCTCGCTGTCGCGCAGCGGAATGCCAACCTGAATCAAGCGGATGTCTCCTTTATTCAAGGGGACCTAGCTGAACCGCTACACGGTAAAGTATGGGATGTCGTTCTATCCAATCCTCCTTACATTGCAATAGAAGAAGCAAAAACCATGTCCAAAACCGTACTCGACTATGAACCGCACCATGCCTTATTCGCGGATGAGAACGGACTTCTCTTCTATAAAAGACTGGCGAAGG
Organism: Sporosarcina luteola; assembly: GCA_014204635.1. Lineage (GTDB taxonomy): Bacteria > Bacillota > Bacilli > Bacillales_A > Planococcaceae > Sporosarcina > Sporosarcina luteola_A. The sequence continues at coordinate 378,827 of JACHLS010000001.1, forward strand.
ATTTGCCGGAGCTGTTGAGCAAGCGAGCGCTCATTGGCGTTGAAATCGGCCATCAGCAGGGGGAATCCGTCCATGCGCTATTGAAGGAAGCATTCCCGGATGCAGTTATTGAAACAGTAAAAGATATCAACGGAAAAGACCGAATGATATTTTGTGAGATTGTGTGAATAAACCCTCCAGCCTCTGGCAACAATGAGGTCAGGAGGGGATTTACATGTTGCAAGACTATAACATTATCAATACGGAAAACAAGAATAAAAAATGGGTGTCCGTTCTCGAATTTATCCTGCTGTTATTTCTGATACAGTCCGCAATTCTACTTTTAAATGGTTCAGACATACCGGAGGAGGCTCTTCGCGTTCGAATTCTGGCACATTCCAATGCACCAGCTGACCAACAAGTAAAGGAATCAATCCGACAGGAAATCGAACCGTTGATCAAGAAAGCTTTCACAGAGACTTCTTCAAAAGAAGATTTCATCCGCCGCATGGATGGCTTGGAAGAAGAGATTACCAGAATAGCGGAATGGAAAGCGGGTGGCAGGGCGATTACGTTCGAAAAGAAGGCTGCACTTTTTCCGCCGAAGCGTTCAGGTTTTTATGTTACGCCGCAAGCCCCCTATGAAGCCTACATCCTCACAATTGGCAGTGGCCGTGGAGATAACTGGTGGTGTGCGCTATTCCAGAATGTTTGCTTTCCGGATAAAAAGGTGAAAGAGGAAGAACAGGAAGAAGAAAAGGTCACATTTTTTCTCTGGGAGTGGATAAAAGGCTTATTCTCATAAAGTTATCCACTGAAAATGTGGATAAAACGTGTGAATTGTGTATAAATGGGGGATTGAACAATGGAAACTTTAATCATCACAGTGGATAACTTGTTGGATAACGAAAAAAGTTATCAACAGGCAGTGGATATTTTGAATGAAGGCGGAGTGGTCGCATTTCCGACCGAAACAGTATATGGACTTGGCGCACTTGCGACAGATGAGCAGGCAGTGAAGAAGATCTTTGAAGCAAAAGGGCGCCCCTCCGATAATCCGCTTATCGTACATATTGGCAAACAAAATGCGGTAGAACAATATGCCGTCAATATTCCAGAAAATGCAGGCAAGCTTATGGATGAATTCTGGCCAGGCCCATTAACACTAGTATTCCATAAACGGCCAGGTGTCATCGCACCAAGTGTCACACCGGGTTTTGAAACAGTTGGATTGCGAATGCCTGATCATCCGGTCGCACTTGAATTGCTTCGAGTGTTGGACGGCCCGCTCGCTGCTCCAAGCGCCAACCGGAGCGGCAAGCCGAGCCCAACAGAAGCGGGACATGTATTAAAAGATTTGCATGGACGCATTCCGCTCATCTTAGACGGGGGGGAGACGGGAGTCGGCGTCGAATCGACCGTTCTTGACATGACTGTATCTCCTCCCGCCATCCTTCGTCCGGGAGGCGTAACTAAAGAAATGATTGAATCTGTGATAGGGCCGATTCAAACGGACATTGGCGTGCCTGAAGACCAGGCGCCGCGTGCCCCGGGCATGAAATATATGCATTATGCGCCGGAGTCTCCACTGTTTGTGATTGCCCCAGATGAGACGACAATAACGGAAGCGGTCCATTTATTGCATGCCGAAGGAAAAAAGGTTGCAGTCATCGGGCCGGATGAATTCACGATCTCGGACGCAGATTGGTATTTTGCGGTCGGCCCGCTCCATCAACCGGAAGCGATGGCAGCTAATTTGTATCGAGCGATTCGACAATGCGATCTGACCGAAGCAGAAGTGATTCTTGCCGTGGAAACGGAAATGACAGGCGTGGGCGCTGCCGTTATGAACCGGCTGACAAAAGCTGCCGACGGAAAACGATTCCCTCTTTAATGAAAGATGAATGACCTCCCTTGCAGTCGCATAAGATGGACAGATGCGAAAGGCAGGGGGGTCTTTTCTTTGGTAGAATTAATTGCGGCATGCATTACAACAATTGATGTCATTGTTATCTACTCTTTATTGCAACTACGGAAAGGAAGGCTTGTGCTCGCACTATGGACAGCTGTTCTAAATATGGCTTTTCCATTTATCGGCTTTTTCATGGGGCATTTGACGCTTAACCTATTTTCGGTTTGGAGCAACCTGCTATCAGGAGTCTTGCTTGCATTAATCGGAATACAAATGATTCTTCAAAACGATGACAGTGAATTGTTGAACCGGCAGCTTCATCCTTTTTTTATTGCGCTGGCAGTCAGTTTGGACACGTTCTCGGTGAGTGTTTCGTTTGGAATGCTACAATTGAATAAACTATTATTTATTATTGCCTCCGGCTCGTTATCATTTATCTTCGCTTGCATAGCTCTTTTGATTCGGAACCGTTTTGGGACACGCTATCGCAATATATTGAGAAAATTGGCTGGAGCCGCTTTGTTGATTATGGGAATATTGTCATGTATTCGGTGATTTTTTTGTTTCTTTCTTCTTAGTTTTCGGTTATTCTAAGTATAAGCAGGTGATGTATATGAATATTTATTTAATTTGTACAGGAAATACATGCCGCAGCCCGTTGGCAGAAGCGATTTTGCGATCTAAAAATGTGCCGGGAATTTCCGTGCGTTCCGCAGGGCTTCATGCGGCGGACGGCTTTCCGATTTCGATGCATTCGGAAACGCTGATCCAAGAGATGGACATGCCATATACGGCAGAGTCGCGGGCTATATCGAAAGAAGACGTAGCATGGGCCGACCTTATATTAACGATGACAGTCAGCCATAAGCAAGGTGTGCTGCGCCGGTTTCCTGAGGCAGAAGGAAAATTGTATACATTGAAAGAGTATACAAAGCCGAGTGGGGATTTGGACATACAAGACCCGTTTGGCGGCAATTTGCTGATGTATCGGGAGACGTTTAAGGAATTGTCGATGTATATGGACTTATTAGAGAAGAAACTGACGGAGGAGTAAGGCATGAACAGACAGAAGGGGAAAAAATTCGGATTGCGGAAAAAACTCGTCCTGTTCGTCACAATATTGGCGATCGTCACGTACTCAACGAGTGCTGTGTTCATTAATTACATTGGGCCGCAGTTTTTTCCGAACATCAAGCCATTTTTGTTTAATATCATTACATATGCGTTAGGAATTATGTGGTCTGGAATTTTAGCTGCATTATTCAGCACGATCTTGACAAAGCCGCTCCAACAATTAGAGAAGGCTGCCATTCAAGTAGCAGACGGGAAAATTGGCACGGATATTGAACTGCCAAAATCGTCAGACGAAATTCGTTCTGTAGCGGAAGCGTTCCAACAATTGGTCCTGAATTTACGGGCGATTGTCGGTCAAATTGAAACGAACTTTGAAAAAACGGCTCACACCGTTGATCGATTGAAGACGGAAACGGGAGCGGCTGCCACGCAAGCCGATGCGGTCGCCACCACCATTACAGAAATTTCAGCAGGCGCGGAGTCATCTGCAGTCGCCATCCAAGAGACGGCAGAAGCAATCGAGGATGTCCGGATGCTTGCGGCTGAAGTGAGCAACCGAGCGGAAGATTCATCTGTCCGATCTGCTGAAATGCTCAAAGAATTGGAACGGACTACCGATGTATTCCGAATTCTTGTGGAAGGCATCCGGAACATGTCTGTGCAAAGTGAACAATCATTGACAACCATCCGGCAACTGGATGGAAATGCCCAAAAGATAGGCGAAATCGTCCAACTAGTCGGCAGCATCGCGGGACAAACCAATTTGCTTGCCTTGAACGCTTCCATTGAAGCAGCCCGGGCCGGAGAGCATGGAAAGGGCTTTGCGGTCGTCGCTGAAGAAGTCCGCGTACTGGCTGACGAAAGCGCCAAATCTGTCCATATGATTGCCGAATTGGTGCAAACCATCCAGTCCGACGTCTCCAAAGTGGTCAAAGAAATCGAACAGCAAGTGAAAACTGCCGCTGCGGAAGCAAACCGGGCGAATGAAACAAGCGGCAACGTGGAATCCATGGCAGACAAAGTAAACGGAATGGCAGCGTCCGTCGTCGAAATCACAAAACTCGTCGAAAACCAACTTGCCAACATTGAAATGACGGCTATCCAATCGCAAGAAGTGGCTGCTATCGCTGAACAAACATCGGCCGGCGCCGAAGAAGTGCAAGCCGCCACTGAGGAACAAGTCAAATCGATCGAACAAACGGATCACATGGCCATCGAACTGAAAAAACAGTCCGAAGACCTTTACGAAGTGATCAAGCAATTTGACCTGACCCGTTAACTATCACAACAAGCTCTTTATGGCTAAATAGATTATACTAATAAGAGGATATTATGTTCGATAGACGAGCATATATCCTCTTTTCTTATGCGTAGTATAGCCGAAAACTTAGGAGGAATAATGGATGCAGTGGTCCGAATGGTTACAAGGCGGCCCTTTTCTTGAAGTTAGTTTCTTAGTGGAATGTAAAGAAAAGAAAAAGGAAACTATACAGGATATTATATGGAATTTGTCCAAGGTCCGAAGTAGAATTGAAATCTATGACAAAAATGTTGATGAAATTGTTGACTTTTTTGATAGAGGCTATCCCTTTGACGAAGAAGACCCGCAAACAAATTACATACATTCTATACAATTGAGATTATACGTCTATTTATCAAGGAAACGAAAAGCGACATTACAAATAGAAAGGGTCTCTTCCAATGCAATCATGGTTAATTTTTGGTTTTTTGCCTCGAGCTTTGATGCCTTAGAGTTTGACCAAATTGGAATAAAAAAAGAGGAAATAACAGGCTTTACAGATTTTCTTAAAGAGTTGTATTCCGTTTATGAGTTTAAAATCGGTGGAATTGCAATCGAACAAGATGTTCTAGAATTATTTGGGTCAGATGAAACATACCCTAACGAATGCTATCGTTACGAGAACATGTCTCCTGACCGTTTTCTTCAAAAATCATCTCATTTCATAGATATAATTTGGAATGAAAAATACAAGAAATTAAGCTGTGTTCCTTACAATTACAAAAGGCTTGATAAAGAAGGAATCCTTATTAAAATTGGTAATTTTATTGGCTATCCTTGATGAACTTAAGTACTGAACTTAAGTAAAAAAAGAAAGTGTTTCACAAATTAGCTCCTTGAGGTGACTTGTCTTGTCAGTAGTTCTAGGCCCATAAAGCAATAAGAGATGACCTTTTCGGTTCATCTTTTTTACGTGGCAAGTCGCGATTCTAAAAAGGATTTTAATAAACTGGCTGAAAGTCCTAAAACTCCCGTGGCTTGGATCAATCCTTGAGCGACCAGGAAGCTGGTTGTCTTTTTTGTTTGTAGATACAAACTGAAGAAATATTAGCGCGCTTCTTCTTACGATCTCTACCTTCTCGAAAAGTAAGGCTAAAGAATCTCGCAACTCTCCTTAGGCTTTTGAACGATATCTAGTGTGTGACGGACCCAAGGAAAACTCTTGTGAAAGGATCAATGTGTATTAAAAACACTAATGTGTATATAGAGCGACTGCCCAGTATACGGGTGAGGGCCAAATTCCAACGCATTTGTAGAAGAGGGGAATTTACCCGCCAGGAAACATTTTTAAGAGTGAGAAGGTAAAAGGAGATAATTTTAGATGAACTAATATTGGCATGCAGAATTAGAAAATGACTTTCCAGGATTAAGATTAAGAAAGGAGATCGATTGTATAAAAACAGACAAGGTAATTGCTTACTTGGTGATATTGGTACCAGTAGTGCACGGCATGTAACCTAAAATGTTGTCGGCATTTGGGACTTACCTAAAGGAAGTACATCCAGGGCACTTGGTTTTTGTAATGTTGTTAATAATAATTATTCAACAGTTCAAGATTTACACTCTATAAAAAGAAGGCAATTAAGCCTTCTTTTTATAGTGAACGCTAGTCCGATAGGGGGGAGAAGAGGGTGGGATTTTTGAGATTTATCAGTATTCATATTTAAAGAAATTCTTTTAGCTTTTGTAAAGCCACTTTATGATTATATGAAATCGTTTGTGGAGATTCATTTAGAACTTTTGAAATCTCTTTGTTAGATAGATTATAAACATATGCCAAATCTAGTATCTTTTCTTGTTTTTTAGTTAATTTTTTCAATCCTTCAAACAATCTCTTGTTAGTTAAGTGATCTCTTAATCTAGGTTGTTTTTGATTAAAGTAATTAAATGTTAAATCAGCCTTAGAACTAATTAAGTCATTATAGCTTTTAATATTAGTATCTTCTCTATTTGAATTGTGGTCTATGAGCAATTGTCTCTTACTTCTTAAAGAGATCCTTTTGTCAAAATCGATAGCATAAAAGTGAATTAACTTACTAATATATGACTTAATTCTTGCATTTTGGTAATGAACTTTAAAAGCTTTATCCAATTTTCTTTTATTTTCTTTTGATGGATTTTCAATATAGTTATTAAAAATTTCTCTGTTTTTATTCTGATTTAAAAAAACTTGAACAATAGGTTCGCTTAACTTAGCACGATGATTTTTTAAGAAAACTGCCATGTTGTTCATTAAAAAACCTCCTTTATATTTAAAAAGAGAGAAAAAATGTAGAAAAATCAAAAAAATAATGAAATTATTTTGTTTTTTAAAAAAATAGCAACTACTTCTCTTTCTATATGACAAACTGAAAGAGGAGGAAAAGCCAATGTCGAAAAGACTTAAACTTAAAAACTATAACATTCATAAGATATTTAATCATGATTATGTCGAAAGTAATCAATACGGACTGGATATGATAAAAGCTAAAGAGGTTTGGGACATATCTGAAAAAGGTAGAGGGGTTGTCATTGCAGTGATTGATTCAGGTTGTGATATTAAGCATCCAGCTCTTAAAGATAAAATTATTGATTATAAGAATCTTACTGACGAAAATAAAGGGATACCAGATGACGTCACAGATTATCTAGGCCACGGAACACATGTAGCAGGTATTATTGCAGCTGGTAATAAAGGTGAAGAAACTGGGGTTGCTCCAAATAGCAAATTATTAATTATTAAAGCGATAGACCAAGACTCCAGTGCATCATACGAGACAATTATTGCAGCTATTGAAATCGCTATAAATTGGAGAGGACCAAATAATGAAAAGACATCTATAATAAATATGTCTGTTGGGGGTAAAGTCCATAGCGAATTACTATTTCGCGCAATTAAAAAGGCTGTAGAAAAAGGGATAACCGTTGTTGTTGCGGCAGGGAATGAAGGTGATGGAAGAGCAGAGACTTACGAGTATTCATTTCCCGGGTTTTATAAGAATGTAATCCAAATTTCCTCTGCTAATAAATCGGGTAATGTTTCGGAGTTTTCTAATTCTAATTTGAATATCGACTTTATAGCTCCAGGAGAAAATATTCTTTCAACCCATATAGATGGACAATACGCTAGCTTATCCGGAACCTCTATGGCCGCTCCACATGCATCAGGAGCAATTGCTTTAATTATAAACATCTTAAAAAAACAGGGTAAAGCAGTCGATCAATGTAGTATTTATGATTATTTATTATCCACAACGAAAGATTTGGGTTATAGTTACAGCCAACAAGGAAATGGTCTAATTCAATTAAAATAGATAAAAAATTTGATTTTTCTTTAAGAAATATCTCTTTATAAGAGTAATTGAGAAAAAGGAGAATTAAAATGAATAAAATTGAAATACATTTTTATGTTGCTGAAACTATACGAAAAGAACTTATATATGCATCTAGAAATTTAGTTGAAGCTAGTTCAGATATAGAAAAAGATTTTTATCATGATTTGTGTTTATTTCTTTCAATGAAATTAAATAAATTGCATGTAGAAATGAATAAAGAATTTGGAATCTCCTGCTGTTCAAGATGTTAAATGCTAAAAGTTCCTATGGTGGTATAGCCAAGCGGCAAGGCAAAGGTCTGCAAAACCTCTATCCTCGGTTCGAACCCGAGTACCACCTTATATTTAAAAATAGCAGAAAGTCATATTATGACTTTCTGCTATTTTAATAAATATTATGGAGCTCCAGGTATGATTCTTAGAGCAATAAAAATTGATTCTACAATAATCATTAAGAATATAAACCATAATAATACAAGTAAAATCCATAAGTGAGTTTTCTTAACGTTCTTAATTAATAAAGGGATTAAAGCTATCGTACCTATGAGTGGAATTATTATATAAAAGTTTAACCTGTTATAAGTAGCTCTTATGTCAGAGTTATAAAACTCGTTAAAACCAAAGAGTCCTAATAGCCAAGGGATCGTATCAAAAATACTTACAACCAAAATACAAAACAAAACTACAGCGAGAAGAATCTTTTGCATGATTGGATTTTTGAAAATTTTAAACACTCTCCTTTATAAATTTTGAATTTTAATTATATCATTTTTTGATTAATCATGGAAGTAATTCTCTTTATTAGATACACAGACAAAAACTGTGAATAATTTATAAAGGAGTTTTAAAATGAAGGACATTTCCAATCAAGAAAGTTTAGTCTTAGAATTGTTCCAAGAAAATTTTTTGGAGCGGCTTGAGGAAAAGAAACCCGGAGTAAAGAAGGAATTAATTTTACGGGAAGCAGATGTTTTTGAAGAAGAGGGTTCGGTCTTGAAATCGGTTGTATTGGCGACTGAAGACGACAAGCAGGTAGTAACATATTTTAATATTGAAGAAGTAGATGCAAAACCAAAGAAAATGGTGCTCTACGCCGATAAAAGCGGTCCCGAAAATGAAGTGTATATTTTAACAGAAGACAGAGTTATCCCTCTTGATATTGATGAAAACAAGGTTACAACCTCTGCATCTTTCTGTTTAGCTGGTGGATATAAACATTGTGGACCAGATTGTGGAGACAACGGTTCGAAAGGCGGAGGAACTCCGATTAATAGTTTAGACCTATGTTGCCGTACACATGATCGTTGCTATGCAAACTTTGGAATGTATGATTGTGAATGTGATAAACGAGTGGTTGCATGTGCAATGGCACAGATCGCATTAGGTAATAATGTGATTGCAGCAACAACAGTTGTAGGATGGTTTTCAACTGGTGGACAAGTAATTTGTAACAACTAATATTTACTTTCAAATAGATAGGAGGAGATTAAATGACAAACAGTCAAAATGAAGATAAAATTCATCCACAATGGGAGTTTTACTACTGTATAAAAGATCGTTCCTGTTGTAAGAACAATAAGGATTGCAGTATGAAAGTTACCATTCGCGATGATAAAGAGTTCAGAGAATGTTATTATCCTTGTCCACTATTCTAAAAATAGAACCCCATTTTGGGGTTCTATTTTTATTCAATCTACCTCTGTGAATATTAATATCACATTTCGAGAAGCAGACAGCCACACTACATTTAGAATTTACGAACAAGTAGAAGCTAGTTAAAACGTCAACAAGATTCCTGGTTAGATGCATCCAAATTTAGACCTGAATCTACTTATTATTTTATAAATTTGTAATCGTTTACATTAATGTTGAATTATGTTATTATATTAGAAACATATGTTCTATAAATTAAAATAAACCAAGGAGTGACATTATGTGTACAACTAATGTTAATAATGAATTGTGTTTAGAGGAAATTATTAGAGAATTTACTCCGAAGATAAAAAAAAGCTTATCAAATACCTCATGGCAGGAAAGAGAGGACCTAGAACAGGAAATAATAATTAAAATATATAATAAATATAAATTACTCGAGAACTCTCCTGTACCAGGTTTTTTTGAATTTTTATCTCAGTAATCTAAATGACTAAATCAACACATCCTTAGGCTAAAGCCCGATACAAATAGTTTTAGTTTTTATCCTGTGGATGTCCCGCAGATTTTTCGTGTCCCGTATACAGATAAAAGTACCAGAAAAAAATCCTGGTACTTTCAGACTGTAGACAAACTCCGTATATTTTGGAGTTTGCCTGCAGTCTTTTTATTTGTCACATATACCACATTTTATGCTTTACAGATATACACCCACTGGACATTGTATCCCCTATAAAGCTATTAATTGACACGCTATAGTTATTTTGAAATTTAGACATTTTGACATAATAGGAACACGAAAGCGACAACAGAGTTGCGCATTGTAATATATAAACAAGTAGGGTGAACGGTTATGTGCGAGCAGCCAATTTTTTTAGAGGCAGAACCATGGCAGACAAACTGGCAACCAATGTCGGTAAAAAGGAGTTAGAATTAATATTTAAAGATAGTAGTAATATGCACTGGTGCACAGGACGAAAATCTAAGGCGACTGATTAAAAATTTGGTCATCGAAATCTATAAATACCAAGCCAAAATCGAGGAGGGAAATATTAGATAGAAGAAATCCAAAGGAATAGCGGTCCGAACAGCTCATATAATTCTAAGAGCGCACATATCCCCGTTCTAATAGCTAGTATCATTTAAAAAGCACATTAATGTCCAAGCAATCAGCGTGAGAATTCCAAATAAATCCTTCACCCGCTATCCTCCTCCATCAAAATAGAAAATCCCTTTCATTTGCAACCCCTGCACGTCATTTTGTTCCGCTTCCGAAATAAAACGCCGAGACTGTGTTTTTTTGTTGAACAGTGATAGAATAAGTTGTGAGTAAATTACGAAAAGAGGATCGCTATGAAAATTGCTATCTCTTCAGACCATGGCGGCAATCGGCTACGCCAGGAAATTATGCAGTTATTGACTGAAATGAATGTGGAATATGTTGATTATGGACCGGATTCCGATGCATCGGTAGATTATCCGGATTATGCATCGCCAGTAGCGAATGGTGTGGCAAGCGGGGAATTTGACCGGGGCATTCTCATTTGCGGAACGGGCATCGGCATGTCTATTGCGGCAAATAAAGTGAAGGGCATCCGCTGTGCTTTAGTGCATGACGTGTTCAGTGCGAAAGCGACGCGGGAGCATAATGATTCCAATATATTGGCGATGGGGGAACGTGTTATCGGACCAGGTTTGGCAAGAGAAATCGTGGCAACTTGGCTGGAAACCCCATTCGAAGGTGGACGTCATGAACGACGGATTGCCAAGCTTGCAGAATTAGAAGACAAATAAGGCGGTGGAACGATGGATACATTGCATTTGTGGAAACTGCAACTGGAACAGCTTTTGACGGAGTTTGAGGAACAGACGAAACTTGTTCCCGGGACTTTTTTTGTTGTCGGCTGTTCGACGTCGGAGGTTGCGGGCAAGCGAATCGGAACGGGTGGAGCGCTGGAAGTTGCTGAAACGTTATTTGCCCCTTTGCAAGCATTTGTGAAGAAACATCGGCTTTATCTGGCATTTCAAGGGTGTGAGCATATTAACAGAGCGTTGACGATTGAACGACGTGCTGCTGAGAAGTTCAACTTGGACCCTGTATCAGTCATTCCGGTTATTCACGCAGGCGGGTCGATGTCCGCCTATGCATTTGAACATTTTGAGGACGCGGTCGTTGTGGAGTCGGTCCGTGCCAATGCGGGAATTGACATTGGGCAGACGCTCATCGGCATGCATTTAAAACCGGTCGCTGTTCCGATCCGGACGTCCATTAAAACAATAGGGGAAGCTGTTGTGACAGCTGCGACGACCCGGCCGAAATTGATTGGTGGCGAGCGGGCGGTTTATACACGAAGCCACTTAGATGAAAATTGTTAAAGCGCAGATGACAAATGAAACCAAGCGGAACTTTCCTTTATGAGCGAAAGGGATGCTCGGCTTCGGTTAGGCTGCCTGCTCCAAGGCGAGGCCAGGCACTTCACCGGGCATATATAAAATTGAGGCAAAGGGGAAATGACACATGGATTTAAGCAATGTAAAGCGTGAAGATGCGGCGGTATATGAGGCGATCATGGCTGAAAAGAAACGCCAAAACGCCAATATCGAATTGATTGCGTCCGAAAACTTTGTAACGGAAGCAGTCATGGAAGCGCAAGGCTCCTACCTGACGAACAAGTATGCAGAAGGCTATCCGGGCAAGCGCTATTACGGCGGCTGTGAACATGTCGATGTCGTGGAGAATATCGCCCGTGATCGACTCAAGGAGATTTTTGGTGCAACGTATGCAAACGTGCAGGCCCATTCCGGCGCCCAGGCGAATATGGCTGTCTATTTCACTGTTCTGGAGCCTGGCGATACCGTGCTTGGCATGAACTTATCCCATGGCGGACATTTGACACACGGAAGCCCAGTCAACTTCTCAGGTATTCTGTATAACTTTGTGGAGTACGGCGTCAGCAAGGAAGACGAGCTTATCGATTATGAGGATGTCCGGCAAAAAGCGTTGGAGCATAAGCCGAAGATGATCGTGGCAGGAGCAAGTGCATATCCGCGGGAAATCGATTTTGCGAAATTCCGTGAAATCGCTGATGAAGTAGGCGCTTATCTCATGGTGGATATGGCGCATATCGCTGGTTTGGTGGCAGCTGGGGAACATCCAAACCCAGTGCCGCATGCTCATTTTGTCACGTCCACTACCCATAAAACCTTGCGCGGGCCTCGTGGTGGACTGATCTTAATCAACGAAGAATTTGCAGAGCAGTTCGGACGAAAAATCGACAAGACGATTTTTCCAGGAATTCAAGGCGGTCCACTCATGCATGTCATTGCGGCTAAAGCGGTGGCATTTGGGGAAGCATTGCAACCGGAATTCAAAACTTACATTCAGCAAGTGAAGAAAAATGCGCGTGCCCTAGCGGAAGGACTACTGGCAGAAGGAGTCGATATCGTTTCCGGCGGTACGGACAACCACTTATTGCTGATCAACTTGAAATCACTAGGCATTACCGGGAAAATTGCAGAACACGTCTTGGATGAAGTTGGCATTACGGTGAATAAAAACACGATTCCATTTGATACGGAAAGCCCGTTTGTCACATCTGGTGTCCGGATCGGCACACCGGCAGTCACAACTCGTGGTTTCAAAGAGGAAGAAATGAAGGAAGTCGCTTCTATCATTGCAAAACTTCTTAAAAATCACGAAGACGAGTCCGTCAAAGAAGAATCGAAGCAACGTGTCATAGCGCTCACAGACCGTTTCCCATTATATAATTGATTCAAACGACAAGCCGCCACTGTGCGGCTTTTTGTATGCCATCCCAGCAAGCAACCAATATTCGCCTTTTTTCGTCCTTGTAAAGGAATAGCGAAAAATCGACAGGATGTTGCGAAATCTGCAAGCAGTGCAAGTCTGTGTATCGGCTGGTAAATGCTCAAATAATTCGACATTCATCAACTTTTACAAAGCGCTTGCAGGCCATGCCTCTAGGCGCCGGTTTCTGTTATAATGTACTGGACATTTGAAAAGGAGCGATTTATATGGCGAAAGTACACGTTTTTGATCACCCGCTCATTCAGCACAAATTGACGTACATCCGGGACATAAATACCGGAACGAAAGAATTCCGCGAACTTGTTGATGAAGTGGCCACGCTAATGGCGTATGAAATTACGCGCGATTTGCCGCTAGATGAGGTGGAAGTGGAAACGCCGGTCCGCAAGGCGAAATCGAAAGTGCTGGCAGGCAAGAAACTGGGCATCGTTCCGATTTTACGGGCAGGTATCGGAATGGTAGATGGAATTTTAAAATTGATTCCAGCCGCAAAGGTGGGCCACATCGGACTATTCCGCGATCCGGAAACCCTGCAGCCGCATGAGTATTTTGTAAAATTGCCGTCCGACGTGTCGGAGCGTGAATTCATCGTTGTCGATCCAATGCTGGCAACAGGCGGGACTGCTGTGGAGGCGGTCAATTCCCTGAAAAAGCGGGGCGCGAAAAATATCCGGTTCATGTGCCTGATTGCTGCACCGGAAGGCGTCGAGGTATTTACTGAAGCACATCCTGATGTGGACGTTTATATCGCAGCACTTGATGAGAAATTGAATGAAAAAGGATACATCGTTCCAGGCTTGGGCGACGCTGGCGATCGACTCTTCGGAACGAAATAACGGGGAAGGCGTGAGTGGTTTGACACGGAAATGGAAAGTGATGACAATCTTCGGAACTCGTCCCGAAGCGATTAAAATGGCACCGCTTGTACTGGAATTGCAGAAGCATACGGAGGATATCGAATCGATTGTCACCGTTACGGCGCAGCATCGTGAAATGCTTGACCAAGTACTGCATACATTCGGCATTACGCCGGATTATGATCTGAATATCATGAAGGAACGCCAAACATTGGTCGATGTGGCGACACGCGGATTGGAAGGACTCGATCAAATCATGAAGGAAGCACAGCCGGATATTGTGCTCGTTCATGGGGATACCTCGACCACTTTCATCGGCAGTTTGGCGGCCTTCTATAATCGGATAGCAGTCGGTCACGTCGAGGCGGGTCTGCGGACGGGAAATAAATTCTCGCCGTATCCGGAAGAAATGAATCGGCAGCTGACAGGTGTGTTGGCTGACCTTCACTTTGCACCGACCGAGCAATCGGCACGCAATCTGTTGAATGAAGGCAAGCCGGATGGCAGTATTTTCATTACAGGCAATACGGCGATTGACGCCCTGCAGACGACAGTGAAAGAAGAGTACCATCATCCGATCTTTGATACAATCGGCGACGATCGTCTCATTCTGCTCACGGCCCATCGAAGAGAAAACCTTGGAGAGCCGATGCGCAACATGTTCCGTGCTATCATTCGCCTGCTCGACAAACATGATGACATCCAGGTCATCTATCCGATTCATATGAACCCGGCTGTCCGTGAAGTGGCACAGGAAATCTTGGCCGATAATGAACGGGTTCATTTGATTGAACCGCTTGAAGTGTTGGATTTCCATAACTTCGCAGCACGCTCCCATATCATCTTGACGGATTCAGGCGGCATCCAGGAAGAGGCCCCGTCTCTCGGCAAGCCTGTCATTGTCCTTCGGGATACGACGGAACGTCCAGAGGGCATCGCAGCAGGTACCTTAAAGCTTGCGGGAACAGATGAAGAGGCGATCTTCGAATTGACGGATGTCTTGCTGTCCGATGAAACAGAGTATGCGAAAATGGCGAAAGCGTCTAACCCATACGGGGATGGACAGGCCTCCAAGCGCATTGTTGAGGCATTAAAAAGTTACTTACGCTCCATTGGATAAAGGAGGATGGTCCGCAATCAAGGCCATCCAAGCCTGCATTGCTGTTCCATGTTGAAATCCGTATATGCAGTGTAGAAATAAGAGAAAGTCGCAACCTATGCCAGGATTGTCCATTCATTGGACAATCCATTTTTATTTCTCAGATTTTGGGGTATAGGTGTTTAAAGCAGGCGTACTTGTTTAATAGATGGATGGCAGGGAATGGGTACACATCGGAACTTGTGCGTTCGGCAACAAGGATTGCCGGGCATGCTCAGGAAATGATCAGTTTTTCCTTCTTGCTGTTAAATTAGCAGCCCGATGCCTTTTTCCTGCGACAATTTCTCGGCTAATCGTGCCAAAACTCATTGCCATTACAGGCGAGCCGTTCACAGGCAGATTCAATTCGGGATGAATGGAGAGCGGCCAAATGGGCAGCGAATGGAAATGAATTACACCAAGTGCGGACTTTAGAGCATATGCTACAGCGTGATTTGAGAACGGATCGGCAAAGGGCCCTTCAGCAAATTGTGAACGCAGCAGCAAAACATCCAAGTCTGTTCGTCCATGCAGTAACGGTGAGGGAGGGGGTGCTCTCATGTCAATGGAAGCAGTAGAAGCATACATCATTCAATACGGCTTTATTGTTATTTTCATAGCGTTGTTTTTCGGAATAGTCGGTATTCCGGCGCCAGAAGAATCGTTTCTGTTTCTGATCGGAATGATGGCGGCAAGCAGTCAATTGCATCTCGTAACGAGCAGCATCAGTGCGGTCGCTGGAGCGTTGACAGGAATGGCTATCGCGTATTGGGCGGGAAGGTTTTTTGGAATGGCGCTGATTCGGAAGTTTGGTAAATATATCGGCCTGACGGATGAAAAAGTGGCAGTCTTTCAAAAAAAGTTTCAGAAGAGGGCGGATTGGACTGTCTTTTTAGGATATTTCCTGCCGGGTTTGCGACAAGCAAGTCCATATATCGCTGGCATGATGAAAATGAAAGGCAAACGATTTATGGTGATATCCATCCTTGGAGCAATTACTTGGGTCGGTCTTTATATTGGGTTGGGCATCCTCTCCGCCACCTATCTCCCCATCAAAGCGAAATATGTACCATATTTTGGGGTGGCCTTCTTGATCATCCTGCTGATCCAATTCATACGTAAAGCGTATCAGAAAAAAAGGAATGGAGGTGCTTCGGTTTGAAAATTGTCATTTTCCCCTTTTTCCGCTTTCCGTCCGGCCATTCCAAAGTGGCGGAGGCGATCGAGGAGCGGATTGTGGATATGTATCCGGGAGCCACAGTGAAGACCGTCGATTTTTTAAGTTATTGCAATGGTTTTCTCGGGAAGTTTGTCTCCTCCTTTTATATGAAACTGATCAATACGACTCCGGATTTCTACCAGAAAGCCTATCGCTTTTTTATAATGAAAGAGCAGAATGGCGGAAAAAAACATGTTCGGCGTTTCTCCCCCCTCTACTTTGAAAGGAAAATGCTCAGTTTGATCAAAGAGGAGGAACCAGACTTATTGGTGTTCACCCATTCCTTTCCATCCTGCATTTTTGGAAGGCTAGCCCGCAAAAAGAAGATTTCTGGCATTCCCGCCATTAATGCGTATACAGATTTCTTCATTAATGACGTATGGGCGAAATCAGAAGTCATGTATCACTTTGTACCGCATCCGGGTGTGAGAGATACGCTGATGAAAACGTACGGAGTGTCCGAGGGAAATATCTTCGTTACAGGCATTCCAATCAAGAAAATATACAAACGGCGTGCGCGTCAAAGTGTCTTGCCGCTGCGCAACATCATCGTGGCTGGAGGAAATACAGGTTTATTTGACATAGAATCGATTGCTTCCTTGTTGACGTCCTTTCCCGACATTCAATTCACTATATTATGCGGCCGCAATATCGAGTACAAGAGGCGGTTGGAACATTTCGGATTACCGAATGCAAGTATAAAAGGGTACATTGAAAGCTGTGAAGAGATGAATTTATTATATGAGCAGGCGGATGCGATCTTAACGAAGCCGGGCGGAGTGACGATTGCCGAATCTCTATATAAACGCGTCCCTATCATGATTTGCAATCATTTGCCCGGACAAGAACAGATTAATATGCAGCACTTGACGGAAAGCGGCGTGGCAATCGCCATAGATAATAGAAACAAGATGTCAGAGCTACTGACGGATACGGCATTGTTCCAACGGATGATGGCGGAGATGGATGCTTACGTCGATCGTTTGAAGACGGACGTGGAAGATGCGCTGGAACAAGTAGTGATCAGGGAACTTAAAAAGCGGGTAGTGCCGTATTATAAACCATTGGATTGGCATGCGGGCCTTCAGGGCATAAAAAAAATGCCGCGTGAATTGCAAAGATAAGACGAAGGAATACAACCAAGTCCTTCGTCTCTTTGCATATCTTTTGATGAAATTTCCTATGTAAAAGATTTTACGATAAAATGCAACATTTTTTCGCTAAAATAAATATGGCGATTGTTTGACATTAAGTAGAGTTTGTGAAGAATTTCACGGGAATCAATTGACATCAAAATGCCCCTATTGTATGCTAACAAAGGGTAAGAATGATAGGGATTCGTCCATATCTAGGGTGGCATTCTCCACCCTTTTGGAGAATTGCATCATCCTTGCGCTGGATGCCAAATCGTTTGGTTATTGGCCTTGTCACGTCTGCAAGAATAGCAACGTATCCAGGTGAACCGAATTTGGCGATTCAAATTTACTTAATTTACAGGTTCCGGCCTTTATTCGGAGTCCTAGCGCGGTACAAGCATAACGGGTTGATTTAACCAGTACTGCGTATCCACGCACCCTGTTCCGTCGGCAGCCTTCGTGCCGCTGCTAAAATTATATCCAAAATAATAACCCGGGAGAATCACCTGCCATGCATACATTGCGAGAAATCTTTACAAGACAAAAGAAGGCTCTCTTTTTTTTGCTCGCTTTGTTTATGTTAGGATGGTTTTTTACTGACTTCAAGACATTTTTTGCGGGTATGTGCCTCGGTTCTCTATTAGGATTGTATAATTTTTGGATACTTGTCCGTAGAATGGAAAGATTCGATCGGTCTATTACGGAAGGGAAAGGAAGAAGTTCGCTTGGAACGCCTTTGCGTTTCGCGTCCGGAGTTGCGGCGGCGGCCATTTCACTGGCCATGCCGGAAACGTTCAATCTGATCGGTACGGTGATCGGCCTTATGATCCCTTATGCCTGGTTGCTGATTGATAGGATACTATTTCACGCAAAGAATCCTTAATCTGATTGCAAAAGGGAGGTGAACGAAACGTGAACCATGAAAATCCGTCTTTTGAGTTATTCGGAATTTATTTCAACCCGGCCAACATTATGATGTTATTCATTACATGCCTTATTGTATTCCTGATTGCATTCTTCTCAACTCGCAACCTTAAGATGAAACCGACAGGCATGCAAAATTTCATGGAATGGGTCATGGACTTCGTCAAAGGAATTATCAAGAACAATATGGATTGGAGGACTGGCGGACGATTCCATGTACTCGGAATTACGTTGATTATGTTCGTCTTCGTAGCCAACATGCTTGGTTTGCCGATGGCGGTCGTATGGAAAGGCGAGCTATGGTGGAAATCACCTACAGCCGATCCGGTCATCACCATGACACTCGCAACCATGGTCGTTGTTTTAACGCATTTTTATGGCGTGAAGATGCTTGGAGCCAAAGGATACTTCAAGACA
This sequence comes from Sporosarcina luteola, assembly GCA_014204635.1. Lineage (GTDB taxonomy): Bacteria > Bacillota > Bacilli > Bacillales_A > Planococcaceae > Sporosarcina > Sporosarcina luteola_A. The sequence continues at coordinate 397,578 of JACHLS010000001.1, forward strand.
TACCTTCAGCCGATGCCATTTTTGGCGCCTCTTAAGATCATCGAGGAATTTGCAAACACGCTGACGCTCGGTCTGCGTCTTTACGGTAACATTTTCGCAGGTGAGATCCTCATTGGGCTTCTCGCTTCACTTGGGGCTACCAGTGCGTTCGGCTTGGCCGGGGCATTGATTCCTGCACTTGCTTGGCAAGGCTTCTCCATCTTTATCGGAGCAATCCAAGCGTTCATTTTCGTTATGTTAACGATGGTCTACATGGCACATAAAGTGGATACGGACCATTAAACATATATAACCCGGTATCCGGGATCAAAAACATACTATATTAATTTTTAGGAGGATATTACACAATGATAGGTTCAGTCGGTCTATTAGCAGCAGCACTAGCAGTCGGTCTTGGTGCACTTGGAGCAGGTATCGGTAACGGTTTGATCGTTTCTAAAACAGTCGAAGGTATTGCACGTCAACCAGAACTACGTGGCGCACTTCAAACGACAATGTTCATCGGGGTAGCGTTAGTTGAGGCCCTTCCGATTATCGCAACAGTTATCGCGTTCATCGTTATGAACCGATAAAAATAGGTCCATACTATTTAAATGGCGAAGTACGCTAGTTTGTCCTTCGCCATTCATTTATGTCGCTTGTCGGCAGCTGAAATTGAAAATAATGAATCTGTGTTCTTTCTATAACGAAACGAAATGAAAAAGTTATGAGCTCTTGAAGGGAGTGAAACAATCGTGTTTGGAGAATCCTTCGTCCTTTTGTCGGCGAGTGCCGATGCGGGATTTTTGGCGAAATTAAATGATCCGGCAGGTCTGAACCTAGGCGACATTATCGTCACGGTCCTATTCTTCAGTATCCTCATGATTCTTTTAAAGAAATTCGCATGGGGTCCGCTTATGGGTGTAATGGATCAGCGTGCCGAGTTGATTGCCACTGAAATCGAAGCGGCTGAAAAAAGTCGTCTAGCATCAGAACAACTTCTTGAAGAACAGCGTGCCCTTTTAAAAGAAGCGCGTGAAAACGCACAATCGATTGTTGACAATGCGAAGAAGCAAGGTGAAGCGCAGCGTGAGGAATTGGTTGTAGCAGCTCGTGCGGAAGTGAACCGCATGAAGGAATCAGCCGCTATTGAAATCGCAATGGAGAAAGAAAAAGCGGTGGCAGCCGTTCGTGAAGAATTCGTTTCCCTTTCAATCCTTGCTGCTTCCAAAGTACTTGGCAAAGAAATTTCCGAGGAAGACAACCGTGCTTTGATTGAAGAAACGATTGTGAAGGCAGGCGAAGGCCGATGAGCCAATCGGTTGTAGCGAAACGTTATGCGACAGCATTATTCGAACTGGCGCAGAAACATGGGCAAACCCTTTCCATCCAAGAAGAAGTAACGGAAGTGAATAAGGCGTTCCGTGATAATAAAGGTCTTGGTGAATTGTTGACTTCCCCTGATTTATCGGAAGCAGCGAAAAAGGAAATGCTATCCGGCATATTAAAAGGTGTTAACCCGATTATCTTGAATACATTGTTCGTTCTGCTCGATGCAAAGCGTATGGACGAAGTGCTCAATGTGTTCGAAGCGTTCCAAGAACTTGCGAACAACGCGGCGGGCATTGCGGATGCAAAAGTATATTCCACACGCCCATTGACGGATCTTGAGAGAAATTCGATTTCTACAACATTTGCACATAAAGTCGGTAAACAAGCTTTACGAATTGAAAATATCATTGATCCAAGCTTGATCGGAGGCATCCGCCTGCAGATCGGCAATCAGATTTACGATAGCAGCATCGGCGCCAAGCTCGAAAAACTGCAACGTAAATTGATCGGATCCTAATCTGAATTGTGAGGGGTGACATACATGGGCATCAAAGCTGAAGAAATCAGCACGCTGATAAAGCAGCAGATTGAAAACTATCAGTCTGAGATGGAAGTAAGCGAAGTCGGTACGGTTATCCGAATCGGTGACGGTATCGCTCTTGCTCATGGCCTCGACAACGTCATGGCCGGAGAATTGCTTGAGTTCTCAAATGGTGTCATGGGTATGGCGCAAAACTTGGAAGCGAACAACGTAGGTATCGTTATCCTCGGGCCATACACAGATATCAAAGAAGGCGATGAAGTACGTCGTACAGGCCGTATTATGGAAGTACCTGTCGGTGAGGAATTGATTGGACGCGTCGTAAACTCACTTGGTATGCCAGTGGATGGACTAGGTCCGATCGCTACAACAAAAACTCGTCCGATTGAAAGCCCGGCGCAAGGCGTTATGGCTCGTAAATCAGTTCATGAACCACTGCAAACAGGTATCAAAGCGATTGACGCTCTTGTACCGATCGGCCGTGGACAACGTGAATTGATCATCGGAGACCGTCAAACAGGTAAAACGACTGTTGCGATTGATACAATCTTGAACCAAGCGGACCAAGATATGATCTGTATCTATGTAGCAATCGGCCAAAAAGAATCAACAGTCCGTGGAGTTGTCGAAACACTTCGTAAGAACGGTGCACTTGATTACACAATCGTTGTCACAGCATCCGCTTCTCAACCGGCTCCACTTCTATACTTGGCTCCATATACAGGAGTCACAATGGCAGAAGAATTCATGTTCCAAGGCAAGCACGTGCTTGTCGTCTATGATGACCTTTCAAAACAAGCAGCAGCTTACCGTGAGCTTTCCTTGCTCCTTCGCCGTCCTCCAGGCCGTGAAGCATATCCTGGTGACGTATTCTACTTGCACTCCCGTCTACTTGAGCGTGCAGCGAAGTTGAACGATACATTAGGTGCGGGTTCCATTACAGCACTTCCATTTGTTGAGACGCAAGCGGGGGACATCTCTGCTTATATCCCGACAAACGTTATTTCCATCACAGATGGTCAGATTTTCTTGCAATCGGATCTATTCTTCTCGGGCGTACGTCCGGCAATCAACGCTGGTCTTTCCGTATCCCGTGTAGGTGGTTCGGCGCAAATCAAAGCGATGAAAAAAGTGGCAGGTACACTTCGTCTTGACCTTGCGGCATACCGTGAACTTGAAGCGTTCTCCGCTTTCGGTTCGGACCTTGACGCTGCGACAAAAGCGAAACTGGACCGCGGTGCACGTACAGTTGAAGTACTAAAGCAGGACTTAAACAAGCCGCTTAAAGTTGAATACCAAGTTGTGATCCTCTATGCGCTCACACGCGGACTTCTCGACGATATCGCTGTACATGACATCCTTCGCTTCGAAAGCGAAATCAACAACTGGCTCGAATCAAACCACACGGAAGTGTTGGATCATATCCGTACGACAAAAGATCTTCCATCCGATGACGTGATGAAAGAAGCCATCAACGCATTTAAGAAGACATTTGTTCCGTCAGAAGCGTAAGTAACTCTCGGAAAAGGATTTTCGGTCTAAATAAACGATAAGGTGGTGAATTGCCAGTGGTATCATTACGCGAAGTACAAAGCCGTATTAATTCAACAAAGAAAACGAGCCAGATAACAAAAGCGATGCAGATGGTGTCCGCCTCCAAGCTGAACCGTGCGGAAGCGAACGCTAAAGCGTTCCTTCCTTACATGGGAAAAATGCAGGAGGTCGTCGGAGCCATCGCAGGCGCGACTTCCGATTCGGGCCACCCGATGTTAGTCAGCCGCCCCGTGAAGAAGACAGGTTATATCGTTGTTACTTCTGACCGCGGACTCGTAGGCGGTTACAACAGTAACGTGCTGCGCGCCGTGAAACGGACAATCGACTCCCGTCATTCGAAAGATGATGTGAAAATTGTCGCGATCGGGCGGAAAGGCCTTGAATTCTTCAACCGCCTTGGCTACAACGTCGTCGACAGCCTAGTCGGGTTATCGGATCATCCTTCTTTTGATGAAATAAAAACAATCGCGACTCGAGCTGTTGGCATGTTCACAGAAGGCGAATATGACGAAGTGTATTTATACTACAACCATTTCGTCTCCGCCATCTCCAGTGAAGTGACGGAAAAGAAATTGCTTCCGCTCACGGATCTTTCACCAGCGTCAACAATGGCATCGTATGAATTTGAGCCTTCTGCGGAAGCGATACTCGAGACGCTTCTCCCGCAATATGCGGAGAGCCTCATCTACGGAGCTGTGCTGGATGGAAAAGCGAGCGAACATGCTTCCAGTATGACAGCAATGAAGACTGCAACAGATAATGCCAGCGAATTGATCGATTCGTTGACCCTTCTATTCAACCGCGCCCGCCAAGCTGCCATTACTCAGGAAATCACTGAGATTGTCGGCGGGGTAGCCGCACTCGAATAGGGATGAACTGAACGGGAAAGTAAGACAGGAGGGAAAAGCATGAATAAAGGACAAATTCTTCAAGTTATGGGTCCGGTTGTTGACGTCACGTTTGCTGATGGTCATCTCCCTGCAATCTATAACTCATTGAAGGTCCAAATCGAACGTCCGAATGCGGAAGCTGAAACGTTGACGCTTGAGGTTGCACTCCACCTTGGCGACGACTCAGTCCGTACAATTGCGATGTCTTCGACAGACGGCCTCAAACGCGGTTCTGAAGTAATCGACACAGGTTCTCCAATTGCAGTGCCTGTAGGCGAAGTGACACTTGGACGCGTATTTAACGTACTTGGAGATGTAATCGACCTTGGGGAGGAACTTCCAGCTACTGAACGCCGTGATCCGATCCACCGTCAAGCTCCAAGCTTCGAACACCTTTCAACACAAGTTGAAATTCTTGAAACCGGCATTAAAGTCGTTGACTTGCTTGCACCATACATCAAAGGTGGTAAGATCGGTCTCTTCGGCGGTGCGGGTGTAGGTAAAACCGTCCTAATCCAGGAATTGATCAACAACATCGCACAAGAACACGGCGGTATTTCCGTATTCGCAGGTGTTGGTGAACGGACACGGGAAGGAAACGACTTGTACCATGAGATGACAGACTCCGGTGTTATTAATAAAACAGCGATGGTCTTCGGTCAAATGAACGAGCCGCCTGGTGCACGTATGCGTGTTGCGCTTACAGGACTTACAATGGCGGAATATTTCCGTGACGAGCAAGGCGCGGACGTTCTACTCTTTATCGACAATATCTTCCGCTTCACACAAGCGGGTTCAGAAGTATCCGCCCTTCTTGGCCGTATGCCATCTGCCGTTGGTTACCAACCGACGCTTGCAACAGAGATGGGTCAGCTTCAAGAGCGGATCACTTCCACAAACGTTGGTTCCGTAACATCTATCCAAGCGATCTACGTGCCTGCCGATGACTATACTGACCCGGCTCCGGCTACGACATTCGCCCACTTGGATGCAACGACGAACCTAGAGCGTAAATTATCTGAAATGGGTATCTACCCTGCGGTTGACCCATTGGCATCCACTTCACGTGCGCTTAGCCCTGAAATCGTTGGGGAAGAGCACTATGAAGTAGCTCGTCAAGTCCAATCCACATTGCAGCGTTATCGTGAGCTTCAAGATATCATCGCGATTCTTGGTATGGATGAACTCAGCGAGGATGATAAGCTGGTCGTTGGGCGCGCGCGTCGTATCCAATTCTTCTTGTCACAAAACTTCCACGTTGCTGAGCAATTCACTGGCCAACCAGGATCTTACGTACCTGTTGCGGAAACGATCCAAGGCTTTAAGCAAATCCTAGAAGGCCGTTATGATCATCTTCCAGAAGATGCATTCCGTCTCGTCGGCCGCATCGAAGAAGTAATCGAAAAAGCGAAAAGCATGGGCGTAGAGGTCTAATAAAAGGGTTCAGGAGGGAATAAAATGAGTACCATCAAAGTAAATATCGTCACTCCCGACGGCCCTGTTAGTGAAACCGAAGCAAATATGGTCATTGCCGCCACGGAAACGGGCGAAATGGGGATTCTTCCCGGCCATATCGCAATGGTTGCACCTTTGAAAATCGGTGCTCTCCGCCTGAAAACGGGCAACTCGACCGAAGCAATCGCTATCCACGGCGGCTTCATCGAAGTTCGTCCGGATGTCATTACCGTTTTGGCACAACAAGCGGAAAAGGCTTCCGATATTGATCTCGCTCGTGCACAGCGCGCTGCCAAACGGGCAGAAGAAGCGCTTCAAGCGAAAGCGGATAATCTGGAAGCCAAGCTGATCGAACTTGATTTGCAACGGGCCATTAACCGGATAAAAGTTCACGAAATGAGATAAGTGCAAAGGAATGGCGGGCAGAGTTCATTTTCTGCCCGTTTTTTTCCCTTTTAGACGTTTGAGTAAGGAGCTTTAAAAATTGAACAGCATATTTGCATATAATCCGTTATTAGCAATCCTATCCCACATCTTTTTCATCGGACTTTCATTTTACGCCCTTCAAGCTATCATGCCCGAAAAAATTATTCGTAAGAATCAAGTGTTCCGTGCGCAACTTTTATTCATTTTACTAAGTTTTGCGATTGGTTCAGCCGTATCAAATTTCTTTTTAGACATATCCTATTGGTCAGGAAGGATTCCGACCTACTTCCAATAATTTATTCTTCGGAAAGAGGCATACTTTTACGGATATCGGGTACAGAGCTAGTAGGCCGAAAAACATCTCTCAATTGTACTGAAAACTGTATCTTTTGCCGGTGAAATCCATGCTATCGCCGCGTGTATGGCCTTTCATAGACGGGGCGATGGCATGAAACAAAATGTAGGTTTAATAATACACATTTGAGGAAATTACATACTATGCCAATGATCCCCTTTGGAGCGGATGACACAAATCGCCAAATGGGTACATATTATAGACTATCTAACGATAGACGGGAAAATAGCTCTGCGGTTACTTGTTTAATAAGGTGGGGCAATGTAGAATAGTATGTGTTTTTATGCTTAATTTATGTGAAAAAATTGTACAGTGACTATATGGCTAAGAGTATAACTTTGGAGTCGGAGGGGCTTTTTGTGGACAAAATCATAATCAACGGTGGACGTGTTCTTCGCGGAAATGTTCGTGTGGAAGGAGCTAAAAATGCGGTTTTGCCGATATTGGCGGCTGCTTTACTCGCGTCTGAGGGTCCCAATATCATACGCGATGTACCGAACCTTTCGGATGTCAGAACAATAAATGAAGTAGTAAAAAGCTTGAACGCTGCAGTGGAATATGACCCGGAAGCAGGTCAAGTGATCATTGATTCGAGCAAACAGCTTGCGACGGAAGCGCATTTTGAATATGTACGTAAAATGAGGGCATCCATCCTCGTCATGGGACCTCTGCTTGCGCGGCACGGCTTTGCGCGAGTTGCGATGCCAGGCGGATGTGCCATCGGTTCTCGTCCAATTGATCAGCATTTAAAGGGCTTTGAAGCGATGGGTGCAGAGATTACGTTTGGCAACGGACATGTGGAAGCGAAAGCGACACATGGTCTTCGTGGCGCTAAAATTTATTTGGATTTTCCAAGCGTCGGCGCGACTGAAAATATCATGACAGCTGCTGCGCTAGCAAAGGGTACGACCATTATCGAAAATGCTGCAAAAGAACCGGAAATCGTAGACCTTGCCAATTTCATCAATGAAATGGGTGGTAAAGTTGTCGGTGCCGGAACGGATGTCATTCGGATCGAAGGCGTTTCAAAACTATATGGGACAACGCATCATATTATTCCGGATCGGATTGAAACAGGAACGTTCATGGTGGCAGCGGCCATTACGGGCGGCGACGTCATTATCGAAAACGGCGTTCCTGAGCATAATGCTGCATTAATTTCCAAGCTGGGCGAGATGGGCGTCAATATCACGGAATTGGATGAAGGAATGCGGATTACCGCAAAGTACCCGCTACGAGCGGTTGACTTGAAAACAATGCCGCATCCAGGATTCCCGACTGACATGCAGTCGCAGATGATGGCGCTTATGCTGACAGCAACCGGCACGGGTGTTTTAACTGAAACAGTGTTTGAAAATCGTTTTATGCATGTCGAAGAATTCCGCCGCATGAATGCGAGCGTCAAAATTGAAGGACGCTCAGTCATTATCTCTGGTCCGTCCAAATTACAAGGGGCCGAAGTAGCTGCAACCGACTTGCGTGCCGCCGCTGCATTGATTCTGGCAGGTCTCCATGCGGAAGGCGTTACACGAGTGACAGAACTGGACCATCTCGATAGAGGATATGTCGATTTCCATAAGAAACTGAAAGCACTTGGCGCGGATATCGAACGCGTTTCTACTGAAACAACTGAAAAGCAAACACTACTCGTCTGAACTACGGATTCATCCTTACTTCATTCGATTCGAACCGCATTCTTCCGGGAATGCGGTTTTTTTCATTTCACCCGTCCGGACCGGTCATAATTGATGCATCATCTCATATAGTTAACTATGGACAAACTACTAACTGTTTTATTCATCATTCTCTTATTCTTTATGCCAATCATATTAAAACCTGCACTCACAACAGACAAAGCGGCCCAGGTTGCCTATGACGATCCGTGCACCATGTGGATTACAGTCGAAGGAATGGACGAGCCTCTGCCTCTAGAGGAATATGTGCTGGGCGTCGTTGCCGGCGAAATGCCTGCCAATTTCCAAGAAGAGGCATTGAAAGCGCAAGCCATTGCCGCGAGGACCTATGCACTGCGATCAACAGGCAACGGAAAAAAACCAATCGCCGCCACCGTCTCCGCCCAGGTGTATAAGAGCAAAGCAGAGCGGAGAGAACGATGGGGAAAGGAGTATAAGCGGAACGAACAAAAGCTCCGGGAGGCAGTGGAAGCAACAAGAAACCAAGTGATCGAGTATGAAGGCGAAATGATCACTGCCATGTTTTTCTCCACGTCGAATGGCAAAACGGAAGCTGCCCAAAATTACAGCGGCAATGCCATACCCTATTTGCAAAGCGTTGACAGCCCCGGAGAAGCGGCAGTAGCACCACAAGTTGAACGCCAGCAGGAAATGACATTGACAGAATGGAACCGGATGATCGGTTCAACATGGAATGCCGAGCGTTTCACCAATCTGCAGCTCGTCCGGAATCAGACCGGCCGTGTCCAAAAAGCCGTATCGAATAACTTTGAAATGAGCGGTCGCGACATGCGCGACGCTCTCGGACTTCCATCGACCGACTTCAACATCGCTTACGACGTCACCAACCAGATTGTCCACGTCACAACGCAAGGGTATGGACACGGCGTAGGCATGAGCCAATACGGCGCAGAAGCCTTTGCCCAGAAAGGATGGACAGCCAACCAGATCCTCGCCCACTATTACACAGGCACATCGATAAATAATTTTGAAAACAATGAACCGGAATGTTTAAAAACCCCTCCACTTGCAAACAATAGCAAGTGAGGTGATGACCATGCGAGAAGAAAAACCGAAACTCCCTTCTCAAAAGAATAAGAGTCCAAAGAAAAATAGTTGGTTCTGGCCGGCCATCTATTCCGGAATTGCCATCGTATTCGTAGGCATGATCTGGGGCTACAACGCAATCATAAAACAAGACAAGACCGAAACGGCCGAAGTCGTCAGTAACGAGGACGAAACACTCATCGAGACGAACGCACCAAAAGAAGTACTCAAATATCCATTCAACGAAGACTTACTTGATAGCGTCGCCATTTTACAAGAGTACTATGACGCGGAAGCAGATGCTGACATGCGGGAAAGCGCACTACTCGTCTTCAATCAAAGCTATGTTACAAACAAAGGCATCTCCATCTCTGTGAACGACGAACCATTTGAAGTCGTCGCTGCCATGAGCGGCACAGTCGAGCGTGTCATTGTCGACCAATTCAAAGGCAGCGAAGTCACCATTACCCACGCAGATGGCAAGAAAACCATCTACGGCTCACTCACCGGCGTCCTCGTCAAAGAAGGCGACCAAGTTCTCCAAGGAGCCGGACTCGGCACAGCAACAAGCAACGAATGGAACGCGCAAGCTGGTACCCACTTGCTCTTTGAAGTCCAACAAGACGGCGTCTCCATCAACCCGCGCTCATTACTAGCATTCTAATCAAAAGCCGCTACTGCAAAGCGGCTTTTTTTGATGTGTACAAACGGAGGGTGGAGGTGCTTGGTACGCCTATGCTGGCAGGGATCATACTCGTCGTTGTAAGCATACCGCTTATAAAGAAGGGGACCGCTCGTATATTCTGCCAAGCGCTCGTATAATCCCCCGACCGCTCGTATATCCCGTTAACCGCTCGTAAAATCTCCCGCCCGCTCGTATATCTCGCCAAGCGCTCGTATAATCCCCCGACCGCTCGTATATCCCGCCAACCGCTCGTATAATCTCCTGACCGCTCGTATATCTCGCCAAGCGCTCGTATAATCTCCTGACCGCTCGTATCTCCCGCCAAGCGCTCGTATAATCTCCCGACCGCTCGTATATCTCGCCAACCGCTCGTATAATCTCCCGAGCGCTCGTATATCCCGCCAAGCGCTCGTATACTCCCCCGAGCGCTCGTATATCCTGCTAACCGCTCGTATAATCCCACGACCGCTCGTATATCTCGTCAAGCGCTCGTCTATCTCGCCAAGCGCTCGTATAATCCCCCGACCGCTCGTATATCTCGTCAAGCGCTCGTATATCCCGCCAAGCGCTCGTATAATCTCCTGACCGCTCGTATCTCCCGCGAACCGCTCGTATAATCTCCCGGCCGCTCGAATATCCCGCGAACCGCTCGTATAATCTCCCGGCCGCTCGAATATCCCGCGAACCGCTCGTATAATCTCCCGACCGCTCATATATCTTGCCAAGCGCTCGTATATCTCGCCAAGCACTCGTATAATCTCCTGACCGCTCGAATATCCCGCGAACCGCTCGTATAATCTCCCGAACCGCTCGTATATTCGTCCCGACAGCTCGTATAATCATCCAATCGCTAAAACGACCTTGTCCCTGTAACAAATGCATGGACCGTAAAACAGCCAAGATCAACGATCACTACAACGGAATGAGTAATTCTTGTAAAGAATGAAGAAATGATTTGTTGCGTTAAAAAACGATTCTTGCAAATTGTTTATCTCCACAAAGAAAATAGAACCTTAACATAAGCAAGCAATTCTTCTCCCTTTCCTACAAAAGTAGCGAAATCCAGGTTTTGGAGCAAAAGAGCTTATGAAAACTTCAATTTGAAGCAAAACAGCCTCTGAAAACTCGGCCTTTGTTCAGACTATTCCATTTATTATGCAGTTCGTTTAAACTAAAGGAAGGAGGTGGAGAGAATGATTTATAAAAATAGAAGGGCGCCAGTGGAAATTGAGGGGTTAATCACATTGAAGAGACGGCTTGCCCGGGATCATCCCGTTCAAAAAGACATTACAAAACGGTTATATAATATGAAGGCGGGCTACAGCGGGGAGAGGCAGTATGATCGGTATATATCCGAGTTCAAGCCTTCTTATCCACACGCAATTCTGCATGATGTCTGTCTGAAACAGGATGATATCTATTTTCAAATGGATTCGTTATTAGTTACACCCTCGAAGATTATCATTTCGGAAGTGAAGAACTTAGCGGAGAAGATTATTGTCAAAACTAAACCGCTTCAATTTATCAAAGAAAGGCAAAATGGCGAGAGAGTTCCTTTTCGCAGCCCCGTCACAGAGCTAGATCGGAAAATTCATCTCTTGAGACTTTGGTTGAAGTGCCGGCGGATTGACATTCCAATCGAAGGCATTGTTGTATTTGCCTATAATAACGAGTTGCAATTCGAAGAGAAGCCACCTGTGGATTTGATCTTTACGTATGAGATCGCTGCGCACTTGCGAAACGTAGCAATGGAGCGGGAAATACTGAATAGGCAAACCATACATAAGCTGGCAAATGAAATGGTAAGTGCTCATCGGCCATTCAATCCATTTCCGCTGGCAGAGCGGTACTCCTTGCAACCAGGTGACATCATTCCCGGCGTTTTTTGTCCATCTTGCAATCAATTGACCATGCGTTGGATGCAACGAAGATGGAAATGCCTTAATTGCGATCAAATAGGAAAGAAAGAGCATCAGCAGGCTGTCAGAGAATGGTGTTTTATTCAGAAAAACACTATTACGAATCGAGAATTTCGCAGCTTCACTCTGTTAAATAGCCGACATACGGCAAAGCTTTTATTGGCCGGAATCCCCCAGCTCCAGAAGATCGGTAAAAGCAAAGGAAGCTTTTATAAGATCTATTGAAGTGTGGCCACGAGGAGTGGTCGTCAATCTTTCTCTCAAAAAACTGCAAGCCACGATCATTCCCCTGTTTGATTTTCCTCACTCTTTAACTCAAATAATCCAGACGCAAGCCCATCCTATTTTCCCCTCTATCCTTTGTCCCTCCGCATATCTCCCAAACCTCTCGCATACGATAAAGGAAGAAACGGAGCTGACAGGAAAGGAAGAGGGCGTGCACGAGCAAATTCGGAGGCGATGCGTGCGCCTCGGCAAAATGTTGCTGGATACTGGACTTACCGTACGGGCACTGGCAAAAGCGACAGGCTACTCCAAAAGCACGGTTCATAAGGATTTGACGGAACGGTTGCCGAATGTCGATGTAGAGCTGTCGGAAGAAGTCGCCAAAGTTTTGGCCTATCATAAGTCTGTCAGACATTTAAGAGGCGGTGAAGCAACACGGATGAAGTGGATGAATGAACATAATAAGGCCCGGAATGGGTGAAACGAAAAGACGGGGACGCGAACATCCGGCGGACACCCTGTCTTTTTCTTTATGATTTCTGCTGTACTGAAATTATGAATTTCATAAGATATTTCATTTCCGAAAGAATGCCCATTTTCCAGACAATAAATTATGACAAAAATACTATATTAACTTTCAAAAAATGGTTGAATTATATGTTCAATACAGTCTGTCTATGCTACAATTATAAGTTAGTAGAGTATGTTTGAGACAGACACGTCTAGGATGATGGAAGGGGTATCGTGAAAAATGTTCGCTAAAGATATCGGAATCGACCTTGGGACGGCCAATGTGTTGATTCACGTAAAAGGGAAAGGGATTGTGCTAAATGAACCATCCGTTGTCGCGATCGATAAGAAGTCGAGCCGTGTGTTGGCGGTTGGGGAAGAAGCGAGTAAAATGGTGGGACGGACACCGGGCAATATTATTGCTATCCGCCCGATGAAAGACGGTGTAATTGCGGATTTTGATATGACAGAAGCCATGCTTCGGCATTTTATTAATAAATTGAACGTCAAAGGATTTTTATCCAAGCCACGCATCCTCATCTGTTGCCCGACAAATATTACGAGTGTGGAACAGAAAGCGATTCGGGAAGCAGCGGAAAAGTCAGGCGGAAAGAAAGTCTACTTGGAAGAAGAGCCGAAAGTCGCGGCGATCGGTGCGGGAATGGATATTTTCCAACCGAGCGGGAATATGGTCATTGACATCGGTGGTGGAACGACGGATGTGGCGGTTCTGTCGATGGGGGACATCGTTACATCCCAGTCCATCAATGCCGCGGGAGATATGTTTGATAACGATATTATCCAATTCATCAAGAAGAAATATAAGCTGCTCATTGGAGAGCGTACGGCGGAGACGATCAAATTGACGATCGGCACGGTCTTCCCTGGAAGCCGGAAGGAACAGATGGATATCCGGGGACGGGATATGGTGACAGGATTGCCGCGTACGATCACCATCCATTCGGAGGAGATATTGGAGGCGTTGGAAGAATCGGTTAGCCTGATTATCCAGTCGGCCAAAAATGTTCTTGAGAAAACGCCGCCGGAGTTGTCCGCGGATATTATTGACCGGGGAATCTTCCTGACTGGAGGCGGGGCATTGCTTCATGGCATAGACCAGCTATTGGCTGATGAGTTGAAGGTCCCGGTTTTCGTTTCGGACAATCCATTGAGTTGCGTAGCGGTTGGCACAGGTATTTTGCTGGGGAATATTGACAAGGCCAAAGGGAATTATTAATCAAAACGAAAAGCCCTCCAAATGGCTTACAAATACGAAGGAGGCGGACGCATGTTCCGTGGATTTTATACAGTCGGCTCTGGGATGATTGCACAGCAACGCAGAACGGAGATGTTGGCAAATAATTTGGCAAATGCGAATACACCAGGATTTAAAGCAGAACAATCCTCCATTCGATCTTTTCCAGAAATGTATATGTCGAGCCTAAATGCCGCGCGCATACCGACGAAAGAAGGTTTGCAGTTGAAAGGACTGTCACCAGTGGGACCGATCTCAACAGGTGTCTACATGCAGGAGACGTTACCGCTGTTTGCGCAGGGACAATTAAGGGAGACTGGCATGACGACGGATCTCTCTCTTGTTGACGGTGCATTGCCGATTGATCCGGAAACAGGAAATGCAGGCGCTGTCTTTTTCAGATTGGCAAATGAAAATGGACAAGAAGTGTATACAAAAAGCGGTAATTTCACAATGGATGCACAAGGCTACCTGACCAATCCGATGGGGTATTATGTACTAGATACAAACGGACAGCGGATTCAACTGCCAAATGATGACTTCCGTCTGACGAGCGAAGGCGATATAATAGTAGGGGAAACGACTGCTGCGACACTGGGTGTTGCTTATGCAGCACAGCCGGAAACATTGCAAAAGCAGGGGAATGGCCTGTTTTCTGCGGAGGGCGCGAATTTGCCGAATGCCACTGGAGTCGCGGGCGTCGGCTATTCATTCCAACAAGGCTTCTTGGAAGGCTCCAATGTTGATGCAGGCAGCACAATGACGGATATGTTAGCGGCATATCGAGCTTTCGAGGCGAATCAAAAAATCTTGCAGGCATATGATCGTAGTATGGAAAAGGCGGTCACGGAAATCGGACGGGTCAATGGATAATCGAGTAACACAGGAAGCCTTTACGTTTTGTCGTAAAGTGGAAAGGAGCCGGACTGCACTATGATACGGACAATGACAACGGCGGTCAACACGATGACGCAACTCCAACAGAATATTGACATTATCGGCAACAACCTCGCAAATTCGGCGACGAACGGTTACAAAGCCAATGGCGCGAATTTTCATGAGCTGCTCTATCAGCAATTTAACAACGATAAGGCCGATACAGCGCAACGTCAATCGCCAGTGGGCATACGATATGGAGTCGGAGCAGTTTTAGGCCCTTCCATGATGAATTGGAAGCAAGGTTCCTTGCAGGTGACGGACCGGGATCTGGATTTTGCTTTAACAGAGCCGAAGCAATATTTCAATTTGCTAATGCCGGGTGAAGGCGGAGAGCAGACAGTGTATACACGGCAAGGGAGCTTCTATGTGTCGCCGGTGGACGGCGGGCGGCTTATGCTTGTCAATGGAGATGGATATCCTGTTGCAGATAGTGCCGGGAATGCAGTTACTTTCCAGGATAACGTCAAACAATACACGATGCGGCCAGGAGGCGTTCTGCAAGTAACGCAAAATAATGGTGCCGTTCAAAATATCCAGTTAGGGGTGACCGTGATGGAGAGACCCAACCTGATGTCACGGTTATCGGAAACATTATTTGCCCTGCCTGCCAATTTGAATGAATTGGGTGTGGCTGCGAATGATGTAGTAACGGATTTGAATGGTGCTGACCGGTCGATGATCGGAATGGAAAATCAAAAACTGGAAGCATCGAACGTCAATTATGAGAAAGAAATGACGGATCTCATCAACGTCCAACGATCCTATCAATTCAATGCACGGACGATTACATTAGCCGATCAAATGCTTGGCTTGATCAATAATATACGATGAGTTCTGATAGGGAGTCTTCAATATGGTAGATGAAAAACAGAATAATCCGGAATGGAATCAGGCAAGTCGAGAGACCACGGTGAATTCTCGGGTAGCCGCCTCACGTGCGGCCAGGAATCGGCAAGGGAGGAAACCGGAAACCGCAAAAGAAGAGCATGGCAAGAACAGGTTTTGGGTACAGGTCCGGATTCTTCCCATCTGGCTACGAATCCTATTAGTCCTGCTTCTACTTGTTGGTGCGGCAATCGTCGGCGCCATGATTGGTTATGGGTATATTGGCGATGGCCAGCCGGGAGACGTGCTCAAAAAGGAGACGTGGACGCACGTTCTTGATATTATGAGGGGGAATGGGTCATAATCCCATTGATAATACATAAGCCAAGGAGAGACGGTACATGCTAACTGCTGATCAAATCCAAAAAATTCTTCCGCATCGCTATCCATTCTTATTGGTGGATCGTGTGTTAGAAATGGAAGAAGGAAAAAAAGCGATCGGACTGAAGAATGTTACGATCAATGAAGAATTTTTCAATGGGCATTTTCCGGGATATCCGGTTATGCCGGGAGTGCTGATTGTGGAAGCACTCGCTCAAGTAGGTGCGGTAGCCATGTTATCCAAAGAGGAAAACCGCGGACGCATCGGATTTCTGGCAGGCATAGATAATTGTCGGTTCAAACGCCAAGTGACTCCAGGAGATACGTTGCGTCTGGAAGTGGAAATCACCCGATTGCGTGGAACGATTGGCAAAGGCAAAGCGGTAGCGACAGTAGATGGCGAAATTGCCTGTGAAGCGGAAATTACGTTTGCGCTTGGCGACAAGCAAGAGACGGAAAACTAAGTTTGCGCACAACTTAAATTTTCGTTACAATGAACATTGCAGTGTCTTTGCCACGGTATTTAAAAAGACCGATGAAAAGATATGTCACGCAGTCTATTTGGACTGTATGGATTCCAAGACGAGGGGAAAAAGCATCATTGTTTTCATCCACCTTTTTACATACCACAACTGCAATGCACTTAACAGTGGGAGGTAACAAACGAGTCATGTTTAAAGATCTTTCTCCAAATATAAAAAGCAGCATTACCCGTTCCATTACTCAAACGTTCGAACAATACATGGCAGGTATCGGATGGAGCGAAGAAGAATACAGCATCGAAGACTTCATTGCAGAATGGCGCGAATACATTACGACGAAAGCTCTATGGTATTCGAAAATTCCAGATGCCATCAAACAGGATCCGACATTCCATGAAGATTTGGCCCAACGGATTAATGACGTCATTTACAAAATTTTAAATGAGCCGCCGTCCGATGAGCAGATTGCTTCGATCCAAACCATGCAGGAACAACTGAACACACACTATGAGTATGACTGTAAAGCGGAAGCCGTATTCATTGAAACGATATTGAAAGAACGAATTGAACAACAATAAAGAATGATGGATAGTTCCCTCTTTTTGAGCCAACCTACAAAGTATCATACACAATTTGTATGATAGACGGCTTGTGGAAAGGAGGGAATTTTCATGTTCAAAAAAGCGATTTCAGTTGTATTCGTTTCAGGACTCGTATTGGCTGGTTGTGGAAACGGCAACAATAATGATGCGGTTCCAGACAAAGACGAAACACCGATGGAGGACTTGAACGACAACTTAGACCTCACACCGCGTGTGGACGATGGGCAAACCGGTCCCAATATGGACGGGATTGACAACGGAACGGACAACAACGGCAACACGAACGGTGGCATTATCAACGATACGAACCGTAATGGGACAAACGGCGGCATGCTGAATGGCGGCCAGACAAATGACCGTACACCCGATATGAACGGTGATAACACGACCGGTCCAGACCAAGACAAAATTATCGACGAGAACACTTCAACTCCTTCCCAGAATAACGGTAGAATGAACCGTAACGGGAACAACAACCGCTAACCGCAAGCCGTGAAAGGCCGCTCTCGTAATGGGGGCGGCCTTTCTCCGTTTAATGCGTATCCTATTTGGCTAGGCACCCTTTGCAGGTATCAAGAGCAATTCATGATACGTTGGATGTCTTTATGGATTGGGCACTTCTCGCCCATCAGTATTAGCAGTTGGATCCCAGTTTCTGGACGGTTTATTTCTAGTTGCAACTGTTCGATGTACCAATCGATTTGTGACTGGTCGCTGACTGCGCTCGTTTCCTGCTTGCCAAATCCTTAAGTTTCCAACGCTGCCCCAATTCCACCTTCGAACCGCTCACGCCCGTCATTGCAGCACACCTTCAACAGCTTTCAAAAAATACCAGTAAAAAAAGAACTCTCACTAATTGAGAGTTCTTCCTCGGGATCAATTGGTAGTTCGATCTTTTTTCAAGCGGGGACGTGATCGCATATCATGTTCAAACCGTTCGAGCAATTCTTGTCCGTTTAATCCTTCGGTAATCAATTCTTCCAGCAATTGCTCCGCATATTGGGAGCGTGCCCGTTTCAAACGGCCCTTCAGCAGAACGGAAATATGATCGCCGATCTCCTGAACGGTGTCGACCGCGACTAGAAATCCGGCGGGCTCGTTTTCCGGATAGGAAATGACGACACGGACTTCGAGCAGTTCCTCAGTCGATCTCCAATTCTCAAATAGCTCCTTATACTCCTGGTCGATGAACATTTCAAGTATCCACATTCGATGACTGTTTTCTTGATTTATGATAATCCCGTCGATCAATGGGAAGTCTTGCACCTGAGTATCCTGAAGCACGCCGACAGAGATCATTTTAAACGTCTTCAACCCGCCACCCCCACTCACTTTTCTTCGATTATAACATAGCTTGAAAACTTTTTCGCAAATAGGCCAAACTCGTATTATCTTGAAAACACGAAAATTAAAAAACTATATGGAATAGGCTTTAGAAGCGTTTTAACTAAACTGCTTAACTAGAAAATTAGGATTTACAGCAAAAAATCAATTGAAATCTGAGTTTTCGTTATTTTGACAAATCCATACTCTCTTGTATGATGGAGGCGTCCAAAGAAAGGGGGGAGACAAGTGAATCAAGTTGCACTCGTTGGGCGTATTACAAAAGACCCGATCCTGAGAAGGTTGCCGGAAGGGAGACAACAGTCGAGTTTCATACTGGCTGTCAATCGCAACTTCAAGAACCAAAAAGGTGAAATCGAGGCCGATTTCGTATTATGCACGGCGTGGGGCAAATTAGCGGAAAATACGGCGAAGCATTGCGGAAAAGGCTCATTGATTGGTATCGGCGGAAGAATCCAGTCCCGTACATATGAACGCGAGGACAGGACAAGGGCATTCGTCACGGAGGTGATTGCCGAGGAGGTTAGATTTTTGGCCACAAAAAAACGTGCTGACGATAACCTATATGGTGAATCCGCTGGAAGGCCGCAAAGCGAAAGTGGAAAAAGGCCGGATGAGGAGTATGTTAAAGCGCATTTTCATCTGACCGATAAGGAGAAGGAAGAATTGCCGATTTTTTAATGGCGACGAAGGAGGAATGAGGAACGAAAGCTGCTTTAGTGAGGATTGAATTGAATATGAGGATGAATTCGAATAAGAGGAACTCAAATACGGAACGGTTGGGGGACCGGACGTATTTTACGCTGCAAACCCGTTTGATCAGACGGGTCGCGAAAGCATTGAGGGGTATCAAATAGTTTACGTCAAACTTGAAAACATGGGGCGGAGATCGCTTCCGCTCCAGTTCATAAAGGGGGGAAGATAAATGGAGCAATTTGAAAAAGGATTGATCCGTATGGAATTGCAAGTGGGACAACTAATACGGATTATAGCAAATATGAGCGAACGACTGGAACAACTTGAAAAACGCGAGCAGGGCAGGAAAGTGGTGTCTTTACATACCAAACGCATGCGGGAGCCGATGCATTGAAAAGCCCCCGGAAACAATTTCCGAGGACTTTCTTTAGCGTTCGAATGTTAACAAGTCATCCAGTTCAGCATCCGATAATTCCGTCAGCCATTGACTCGATTGGATCAGGTCGGCGGATAACCTGGCCTTCTCTTCTAACATCTTATCAATTTTTTCCTCAATCGTACCGACCGTCACAAATTTATGCACGTGGACAAACTTCGTCTGGCCAATCCGATAAGCACGGTCGGTTGCCTGGTTCTCAACAGCGGGGTTCCACCAGCGGTCCGCATGCAGTACGTGATTGGCTTTCGTTAAGTTCAATCCGGTCCCGCCTGCTTTCAAAGACAGGATGAAAATGGGGAATTCTCCGGTTTGAAAAGCGTCGACCAATGCATCCCGTTGTCCTTTAGGCATACTGCCGGTCAAAAACGGTACATCGATTTCATACAACTCGGATAAGCATTGGCGAATCAATTGCCCCATGCCGATATATTGAGTGAATATGAGACATTGTTCTCCATTTTCCGCGATATCGGCTGCCATCGACACGATCCGTTCCAGTTTCTCAGAACGTTCCAACATTTGGGCAGCAGGTGCATGAGGTTCCTTCAAGAAAAGTGCGGGATGATTGCATAGCTGTTTTAAACGACTCAACATTTTTAAAATGAGCCCTTTTCGTTCAAACCCGGTTGTCGTCTCCAACTTGTATTTGGTATCATCAATAAAACTTTCATACAGAGCGGCTTGCTCTGTCGTCAATGGGCAATACTCGTTCTGCTCCAGCTTTTTCGGCAAGTTTAATTGCAGATCTGGATCATTTTTGGTTCGACGCAATAGGAAGGGACGGATTTTGGAACGCAGCTTCCGTTTTGCCAATTCGGAATCATCCCGTTCGATCGGGATAATAAAGTCATCCGTAAATCGACGGAAACTGCCAAAGTATCCTTTATGGATAAAATCAAAAATGGCCCACAGCTCGGACAGCCGGTTCTCAATCGGCGTCCCGGTCAACGCGATATGATGGCGCCCCGTCAGCGTTCGAATGGCGCGGGATTGCTTCGTTTGCATGTTCTTGATATTTTGTGCCTCATCGAGCGTGATGCTTGAAAAAACAGCTGAAGCAAGTGTTTCTCCATCTTGTGTAGCAGTGCCATATGTCGTTAAGATCACATCCGGGCGCACCTCATTCATCAAGGCGGTAAAATCCTCATCTCTTGCTCGGGATGGTCCATAATGAATATGCATGGACAAGTCAGGGGCAAATCGTTCCAACTCCTTTTGCCAGTTGCCAAGCACGCTCGTTGGACAAATGATCAATGAAGGCGGCGTCTCGTCCGATTGTCCTGTCTCCCGATGGACATGCAGCAAGTAAGAAATAAGCTGGACGGTCTTGCCAAGCCCCATGTCATCGGCAAGGCAAGCACCGAATTGATGATTGCGCATAAAGACAAGCCAGTTATAGCCTTCCAATTGGTATGGACGCAATTCCGTACGCAATAGAGGGGAAACTGGAACTGCGGGAAGTCCTTTTTTGGAAGAAACGATTTCCACATAATCCTGCAACGACTTTTGCATGGTAAAGGAGAACAAAGGGTCCACCGGTTCTTCATCCAACTCGAGCGGGACGATTTCTTCCGGTACTTCTTGAAATAACAGATCTTTAACCGTCCATTCCCCAGCGTCCGCACGATCCATCAATTCCCTAATTCTTTTTAACCACAGAGGATCCAAATGGAACCACTCATCACCCGCCCTGATAAACTCCCGATTTTCATCGACGAGCTTCCGAAATTCGTCTTTGTCCATTTCCTTGCCTGCAAGTGAAAAATTCCAGTCGAACGAAAGTACTTCATCCAATCCGGCTGCTGAACGATAGGATGCAGTGCCGGCACTTGTCCGTACCCGCATTTTTGATTCAGTCACCGATTTTAGCCAAGCAGGTAGAATGACGGGATAACCGAACGATTGAAATAATGGCAGATCCTCTTGGATAAATTGCCTTACATCGGCATCACTCATCGGCAGTGATAGAAACGTTCCATCAGGGAAAGCTTGAATGGAGCGCAAAAAGGATACCATTTCATCTTGGCGTTGTTTGATGGATTCATGCAATTCGGTCCATTTTGCTGGAAGTGCCTCTTGAATCGAGGCGTTGCGTTTTCGGACAGCAGGCGTCCAGTGGGTGCCCCGTTCATTGACCAGGACAGTCTCTAGCAGCCACTCGGATTCTGCATCATCCAGAGGCTCCGTTAAACGGAGAGCTACTTGGACAGGCAAATTTCCAGCGGGTCCATCCGGCCAGCCGTATTCCTTCAAGTGCGCTAGGAGGGAAGGCAATTGATCACTTCGAATTCCCGTCTCCGTCACCTTTTCCATAAATGCATCTCGAAGAATCTTGGCGGTTGGATTGTCAATGTCCAGCTGCTCTCTATCAAATTCCGGAGCACCTTCAGCATTCAGGTAAATAGATTTCCAAAGTGCAGTGTCTTTCCATAAACCCGCCGCTTCTTTGAAGGCGCTTATTTGCTGCGCATCTTCTTCTGTCTGTCCAAGATAGACAGCAAAAGGATGGGTATGAGAGTCCATAAATACTTGCAGGAATTCACTCGTTTTCAGAAGAACAGTGTTTCCCTCCGTAGCAGCGAGCAATCCAAAGAGTGCCTGTTGATTGTTGAAAAATAGATAGGAAGACAGCTTTTCGGGAGCAACTGGTATCGTGCCGTCCATTGCTGAAATGGCGTATCGGCCTGAACCTGCTTGTTGGATTGTCATATTCAAATGGATTTTCAGCGCATTCACGTTCGTCATAAATTCAGGTTCCCTTTCTCCATCTCTTCATTTAATGCACGAAGACGGCGATACTGCTCTCGAACCGTATCAATATAACGATTCCAAAAATCGAGTTGCCCCGCCTTTTTTGCACACGTTCGCATCCTTTTGAAAATGCGTACAGCCCGACGGTAACTATGCCGGTTTTTCTCGCTGATAAAACGCATGGCGAACGTATGGAATAAAGGTATGACAGCCATCGGTTCCTTTTGGCTTACCCATTTCAGCGTATCCGAATCAATAGAATCGAAGCCCACGTCAAAACGGTGCATGAGAGAAGCCCATTCGGTAAACCGCTCCCGCTCAATCAGGAAATCTGCGTATACGGGAACACAAGCTTGTCCGTATGTGGCAAACAGTCTCTCCCGTTCTTCACCTGAGAAGTCCGCTTCTTCTAACAGGCCATCCATCTTCCGGATGAAATTCGAACGGTTACGGATTGGGACTTGGGACTTGTAGTAGTTGGCAATGTGCGGATAAATCGTATTCATCACAGTATTCAATTCATCCATTCGGTCTGTCGATAGACAATAATCGGCGATGGGGAGCCAACAGTCGATCCGCTCACCGCCTTCGCGCAAGGCTATGTGTTCCAACTCGGCCTGATTGTTCTGGATCAACCGGAGAGCGGCTTCAGTAAATATCTTTTCGTCTGCTGTTTCTTTCTTAAGTTGCAAGAGCTCTTTGTCTCGGGCTGCGGTTTCTGTAAACAGTTTATTCCAAAGGAGAAGATAAGTGAGGATCCGTTCTCTAAAGAGCCCGTCATGTCCCAGAACCACATTGCGTAATATCTCTTTCAACTTTTCATAAAAGGCATCCGTCTCAAACAACTTTGGACGGGACCCGAGCGCTTGCACCACTTTCTGTATGTTCTCAAACTGAGAGGAAAACCATGCGGATAGTTGCCACTCAGGGTAATGGTAAGAGTCCCCCGTTATCAGTTTCAAGTTGACTTGTAAATATGGCAATGCCGCGTCCAGCAGCGTCAGCCGATAGTAAAGTTCGAAAAGGGGCTTCCATTCGTATTCGAAAGGGGCAAGTGGAAGCATCCGTTGGCCGATCTGTGCCGCTTCGTGCAAAAACACATTCGGACTCTCATACGGATCCATGGCACGCAGGGGATCTGTCAACTTCTCCAAGACACTGAGCCATGCTTCGGGTGTTCGTTCCGAAATCTTCAAAGCCAACTGTTGAACTTCGGAATGACGCCATTCCTGCAGCCAGTCTGATAATGAATGGAATTGCATATACAAATGAAATGCCACAGCAACAATATGCTCACATAAATCCTCTGCATGGCATGAGCAAACTCCCCGTGAATCCTTTAACGATAAACGGACGGTTACGGGGTACTGTGCTTGCATCGAAACAACGACATCATCATTTGCGTAAGAATAATGAAGAACAGCGCCTTGCCTGGCAAGTTGAACGGCCCGCTGCACAATAGTTGCCTCTTTTTCCGAAGAAGGCCGGCACGTTTGATCTATCCTTTCCATCATTAATTCAATTTCTTGTTCATGTAAATAGGATACACGTTCAGCTGTTATGTGCATCAGATCACTCCCTGAACTTAGCATTCCCTCCATTATACTGGCTGCGGACATAAAACGTAAATGAATACAATTGAATCGAGGTGATCGAATGGAGAGTTTCGTCTTATACATACACGATCTGCAAACCCATTTATCTCGGAAGAACGACAAGGACGCTTGCGTACAAGAGTGGATGCTGCCCTATGTCAATCAGGCTGGGCACTTGCAATCGATCTTGATCGATCTAGAGACAAATCAAGTCAGGATCCAAAAGGCGACGGACGCGCCCTGCGATATGAATCAGCGGATTGTGGATCGCCTGACGGAAATGAATATTGGATTCATGCCAAGGCAGATGACCTTGTTTCTCGATATGCCACCTTCACAGAAAAACATCGTCCGCATATAAAGACATCAAAATAGCGCCGTCTGAATAAAATAGAAACATATCATTCACAAAACAGCTCGTCCTATGATAGAATGGTATTAATAATCGGAATATTCAATACGGAGGGAGAACGATGTTATCAGTACAGCGCATGATGCCATTTTTCACTAGCCAAGAGGATTTTCGCCTGCGCCTCGTGTTTGCGTACCAATATTTCTCAATCATCAAGGGAGGAGAAGTGTACCAATTCGTTCCGACCGAAGGAAAAGAGATTGTCATTAATATGAAAAGCTTGCAGGTCGAAAATTTAGGTGAGGTCTTCGTCTTCCAACGGGGCAGCCGTTTCATCCGCCTGCCACTCTATCAACTTTTATTAATTTCCGATTTGCATTTGCATCTGTCTTCCATGTTGGAGGGTACATTCAATGTTGAAATGAAAATACCCGAAGTCGTTGTGAAAGAGACTTTGCATATTGTAGCTGAACAGGAAGAAGCCAACAAAATGCGGATGATCGATTATGCACTTGCCACAAACAATCGCACACTATTCAATGAACTGACGAAAGGGTCTCACTGATGAACAAATATACAACCTAAAACACTTATCGGAAAATGTGCCGATAAGTGTTTCTTTACGTTAAAGACAGGGTAAAGAAGCAAGAAAGACAGCGCTTGGCTGGTTATGAAACTATGTAGTTAAAAAGTGAAGGGCCAGGATGAACAGACTCGAACCCGCCAGGCCAAAAGCTGCGTCTCCCCAGGTAAATCGATAGGATTCCTCTTGTTTCATTGACATCTGCTCCTTTGTCGATTTCCCGGGAAATAAAACATTATTCTGACAGGAAATCTTTCGTGTTATTACATAATGTCCAAGGACAATACAATTTAATCAGAAAACCTGTAAGAATGATTCCAACTCTTCATTGAAAATCTATAATTATTTGATACAGTAAGAAGTAAAGGATTAAACAAGGTTCGGCACAAGAAGTAGAAAGGATTGTCGCTATGTTTTTTGAGTTCAAGTTCTGGCATCACCTTACAAGGCCACATGAGCTTGCATTAAGCCTTCAGACGGCTGCCATGCGAAAATATGAGATTCGTGTCTTTTTTGTTTTTCTTGCTGGTTTGCTTATCTTTGCCTGCAAAGATATCTGGGGAATGGGCACAGATTCGCTCACGCCGTTACTCGCCACGATGTCGCTTGAGGATTATACCTTGGCAAGGATTGCTTCACTCGTGGGTATACTCATTTGGGCCCTCATCTATATGGCTTTTCATTATTACGGGATTGCATACATACTCAGCTTCATCACGTCCATACCTTTCAAACGGCTGCTTCCATTGCAATTACTGGCAACAGGGCTCTTGCTGATGGAAAAAGCACTTGTTTTTTTCGTTTTCGCTGTCAAAGGCGCTGCTGCCAGCGTTTCCTTCCTGTCTTTCGGACCCCTTGCGGCGACAGTCCTGGAGAACTGGTATCTCATTTTATTTCTTAACCAACTGACCATCACCGGTGCGTTGATCATTGCATTACAATACCGATACATACGCAGTTTTGAGGGCGTAAAAGAGCAACGTCATTTGCTTTGGATCCTATTCGGCATCCATATTGCCATGGCCTTAGTGACGGCTGCCGTCGGTTTCATACCATTTGAAACGCTATACCAAGACATGCTTGGAGGTGGCAATTGATGAATAGACGATTATCCATCGCGATTGCATTTGTCATCAGCCTTTTCATAGCTGTCAATGCTTTTTTACTGTTCTCTGATCAAAGCAAGATACAGAAATCAGTTTATGTACCGGCATATGAGCGTATGACTGTCGGCACGTATGAGGAACAAATCGCCAAAGAAGGCCTTGTGGCTCCGGCAGATTTATATACAGTCTACGTCGGCAATGAGGAGACAATCGATTCGTGGATCGTTAAAGAAGGAGACTGGGTTTCGGCGGGCGATGAACTCGCTTACTTGCAGTCCGAAAAAGCAGAGTCTCAGATTGCTGCTTGGGAAGCGGAAGAAGAAGGTCTCTTGCAGCAACAAAGCAGCATCGAAGGCACGTTATATGAACTCCAATCCGAGCGTGCCAGTGCCGGACGCAATAATGGAACCAATTTCAAGACAACTGAATCTCCAGATGGAAAAGAGGTTGACCTGAATGTCAATGTCCAAGTAGATGTTCAGCAAGATGGCGCTTACGCCCAAGCGATTGCAGCAGCCGAACAGGAATTGGCTGAAATCGACAGGGAATTGGCGGTCGTGCAAGCACAGCTATCTCAGCCTTCTGCACGCGCGGCGCTGATCAGTCCGATCGATGGAATCGTATCGAACGTCAACCGCCATGGATCCATCGTGTCTGCAGACATCTTCAGTGGGCAGAAGGAGATTATTACGTATGCTGACGTCAAGGAGTGGCAGAAGATTGAAGTGGGCAACGAAGTAGTGATCCAACAGGATGGCATCGAAAAACCGCTTGAAGCGAATGTCCTGTCTGTATCGGAAGTGCCTGCCCCTGAATCGGAATGGAAACGGGCATACATCGAGTTGGACCCGAAAAAAGCAAAAAACCCTTTGGAATTCTATGAAGTCCGGGTTGCCATCCAATCGGAACAAGCGGCAATCCCGTTCGGAGCCAATGTGAATACATTTATTGTTGTCAATGAAGCGCAAGATGCTGTGGCAATCAAGCAAAACTGGCTGACTAATGTCAATCGCCAAACAGCCACCGCTTTTAAAATTGATAAGAATGGAAACGCGATCCCCGTCCAGCTTACCATTCCATTCATGTATCAGGACCGTGCCATCATTTCGGACGGTTTAGCAATCGGCGACGTTGCAGTGGACGAACAAAATTTACGGGGGTATGCAAGTCCTACCAGAGTGTTCTTGCCCATGCCTCTGGAGATGCCATCCAGGACAGCTTGGAAGTCCTTTGGCTGGAAAAACTATCTCAAATATATGTTCATCGAATAAAAAGTGGTTCCCTAGCCGGGAATCGCTTTTCTTTTTGATAGATTCCTATGCAGCGAAGCCAAGCAGTTTAAGACCATCTCCTAATGTCATTAAAATACCGGACTTTCCAATAACCCCCCAAGATCATCAACAATCTACAGTTCACATTCGAAGTGTGGCGAAAACTTCTTTTACAAATTTGCGAACTTTCTAGTCTATCTTTTCATCCTATTGATATAATAAAGAAACTTAGATTAAAAGGGGAACGAGACATTGAAGCGTAAACTTTTCGTAACGATCATTACTTTATTCATATGCGGCTTGTTCTTGGGTACTGGAAAGGGCAATGCTGCTGCAACACAAGGGGATCTATCTTCCCAACGGTATGTAGCATTGCATGATCGCATTTTGCCAATCAAAGACGTACGAGTTACGGATGGCGATACAAAAGTACCGTTGGCGGATATCGCGCAGTTTCTGTATTTGCCGGTTGAAACCGAAAATGATTTAACGATAATTCAAAAACGGGGAATCGAATTCCGTTTCGACCCGGCAACCGGCAAGACGACCAAAAATGGGAAAGAACTTGCCTGGACGCCAATCCAAGAAATTGATGGCACCATTTATATTAGTGTTAAATATATCGCCCGAGAAATCGGCTTTCAATTAGAATTCTTTCAAAAGGAAAAGACCATCCGCATCTATCGGGATGCCTATGACCATATGAACCACGACGACTTCCAACAATTCATCTACCACTATCGTTTGAAACAACAAGAAGCCGCCAAGCCGAAACCGACTCAGCCGTCAACATCTAAAACGAAACCAAACGTCTATCTCACATTCGACGATGGACCCAATCAATACACAACTGTCAATATGCAAACGCTGAAGGAACACAAGGTGAAAGCCACTTACTTTTTCCTCGGCAAGCATATGCAAACGCATCCGTCCATCGTGAAAGCGGCTGCCCAGGAAGGCCATTACATCGGTTCCCACGGCATGACCCATGACAAGGATCTCGTTTACAAATCGACCGAAGCATTCCTGGACGAAATGAAGGAAAGCACAACGCTGATCCAACAGCTGACAGGCAACCGCACCAAACTGATCCGCGTTCCATATGGCAGCAAACCGCACGTCACGCCTGACATGCAACAGCAATTAATCCGGCAAGGCTATAAAATGTGGGATTGGGATGTCGATTCAAACGACTGGAAATATAAAGATGACGAATGCAATCAAATCATTGAAAATGTCATAAAAGGAGTCGTCAAAGCAGAGAAGGCGGGGGATCGCGACATTGTCATCCTGCTGCACGACCGAAGCCAGACAACCAAAGCACTTCCCGCAATCATCAAGTGGCTCTCCCAAGAGGGCTACCAATTCAAGACCTACGACCCGGAACACCATATCGTCCAAAACTTCCTACACGACAACGCCCTATAAAAACCGCCCCCGTGGCGGTTTTTTCATGTCAATCCATTCAGCTTCGTTCATCCTCGCCCGCACCCGCAAGCTTAAAAATGTCGGATCCGCGCATAACGCTCCCGCACCAGCGCATAAAAGTTCCGCACCCGCGCATAACGCTCCCGAACCCGCTCATAAAAGATCCGCACCCGCGCATAACGCTTTCAGATCCGCGCATAAAAGTCCCGGCCCCGCGCATAACGCTTTCGAACTTACGCATAAAAGTTCCGGCTCCGCGCATAACGTTTCCAGCTCCGCGCATAAAAGTTCCAATCCGCGCATAACGCCCCCGGCCCCGCGCATAAAAATCCCAATCCGCGCATAACCCTCCCCGACCCGCGCATAAAAGACACCCCAATAAAACATCCTCTCAAAATCAACCTTACCCCAAGAAAGTCCCCCTCCAATCCTCCTAAATCAACCCGTCAAAATACCTAAATCAACCCCTTAGTTAAATAGTTGGCAATCCAGCATTATCCATAAATCCTTAGCGCTACCTGAATTTTCCGCATCCCATTCTTTCGAACGATATTTCAGAAAAATCAACAAAAACAGCATTGTACACTGTTTTCAATCTATTTTTTCTATGCTATCTTTTGAGAGCACGACCAATTTCATGTCAAGGGGGAAAGAATATTGGAGAAAACTAGATTCATGAAGCTGTTTAGTTCATTTCTGGCATTCGTTCTGGTTCTCTCGCTTCTCATGCCGTACGCAGCGTCTGCGAAAACGGCGGAAGATCCGCAAAGCCTGACAGAATCCACAGAGACAGCAGACAAAGCGGAAGCAGCAGCGAAGAAACCATTCAAGCCGGACACGACCAGTGAGAGCGTTATGCAGCAAAAATCGGCAATTGCCGAACAGCTGAACCTGCTTGGCGGGGAAGCGAAGCTGCATGAACAGCTGCAAAACGTATCGGGACAACAAGAGGTTTCAGTCATCATTCATTTATCCGAACGATCCGTAGCTCTTGAAAAGGGGATCAAGCAGCTGAAAGGTGAGCAACTTTCCAGCACGGAAGCAGCGGCGATCAAGCAAAAAGCACGCACGCAGCAAATCAATGCCAAGAAAGAAATGGTCGTCAAAGGCATTAAATTCAAAGAAGGATTTTCTTATGACACCGTCCTGAACGGCATGTCCGGCACAGTGAAAGCGGACGACATTCCCAAATTGCTTGGCGTAACAGGTGTCAAGCTAGTGGAACCTGACACGACGGTCTATGCATACGAGCTGGGCAAAGCAAGCGGCAGCTCGAAGTTAAACGGCCTGAAAAAGCCAGTTCCTTCCGAATCAAAACTGGAAGAGAAGGCAAAACCGGGTCTTGGCAGTCCAATTCCGGGCCAAGTGAGCCCTGCAATGGACACAAGCATCTCATTCCTCGGCATCGAACAGCTTTGGAATGAAGGATATGAAGGACAAGGCATCAAAGTAGCTGTCTTGGACACAGGAATCGACAAAGACCACCCGGATTTCCAAGGAATCTATAAAGGCGGTAAAAACTTTGTACAGCAAAACCAAAACGATTATACTCGTCCTCGAGCAGATGACGACGGTTCTGAAACATCGCCGGTAGATCGTCCGGCACACCGCCCTGAATTCGATTCGGACGGCAGATCTTTCTACACATCTCACGGCACACACGTAGCCGGCACGATTGCAGCCATCGGCAATAACCCATATGGCATTAAAGGAATCGCACCGAAAATCGACCTTTATTCGTACCGCGTCCTCGGCGCGTACGGAAGCGGCTCCACTTCGGGTATTATCAAAGCGATCGAAACAGCGGTCATCGAAGAGATGGATGTCATTAACCTCTCCCTCGGAGGCGGTTCCAACTCTGAAACGGACGGCGCATCCTTTGCGATCAACAACGCAATGCTCGCAGGCACGATTTCAGTCGTGGCGACAGGAAACTCAGGGCCAAATCGCGGAACGATGGGCACACCATCCACATCCCGACTCGGCATTGCAGTCGGAAATACGACCAATCCGGAAGCGCATTACGACGGGCAAGTGAACATCACGGCAGGCGACTACAGCCTATCGAAAACACTTAACCTGATGGGTACGACATTTGGACAAGACCTGGCGGCACAATTGAACGGCGAATATGGAATCGTGGCAGTTCCGGGTGTTGGTAAAGCAACGGACTACAACGGTCTCGATGTGAACGGCAAAGTGGCACTCGTTGCTCGCGGCGAAATTCCATTTGTCGATAAAATCGCAGCGGCGAAAGACAATGGCGCAGTTGCCGTCATCGTCCACAATTTTGCGGGCGGTTCAAACGCACCGGGTCCATCCGGCACATTCTTAGGCGACTCATTCGAATATATTCCAGCATTCGATATGTCGCAAACAGACGGTGAAGCAATCCGCACCGCACTCCAACAAGCGGAAGGCACGATCTCCTTCGGTTCATTCAATCAAACATTGACAGAAGGAGACGAAGTGAATAACTCCAGTTCCCGCGGACCATCGACGCCGAACTTTGATATCAAACCAGACGTCACTGCACCGGGAACAAACATTATGTCTACTATTCCGATGTACAAAGCGGATTTCCCAGATGCATCCTATGGGGAGGCATACGCTCGCAAAACAGGTACATCAATGGCAACACCGCATATCGCTGGAGTTGCAGCACTCGTCAAACAAGCGAACCCAAGCTGGTCCCCATTTGACGTGAAAGTTGCGCTGTCCAACACGGCAAAAGTGCTCGACACAAATAAATACGATGTATTCTCACAAGGTGCAGGACGTGTCCAACCGTACGCGGCAGCACACCCAAGCATCCTTGCATATGCCATCGATACGGCCAACAATGACGGCCAGACAGTCGACAACTTGAAGGGGACCATTACGTTCGGACCTCAATCTCTGGATCAAAACATATCCGTCACAAAACAGATTCGCGTAAAAGCGATCAATGGCGGTGGAACGTACAATGCAACAGTCGAAACGACGAAAGCATTCGGCGACGCAACAGTCACAATCGACAAGCCGACCTTCACGGTAGCGGGCGAGCAACTGCTCAATGTCACATTGACTGCTTCCAAAACAAATACGTCAGCAGGAGATGAATTACTGGGCTATATCCATATCACGGGTAACGGCACGAACATTTCCTTGCCATTTGCGGCGGATTTTAGTGGGGAAGTCGCTTCTGAAATCAAAGACATGCGTATTTCTGAAACAGACCTCTCTTTCAACGGTGATGGTGTGAAAGATGAAGCGATGCTTACGTTCAAGCTGACAGGCGACGTAGGAATGAATTTCATTGAAATTTGGGATATCATGGATCCGGAAGGCGGCGTCTATGAAGACGGCTATATCGGTTACTTGCATGCAGGCCAATCACTTGGCGCAGGCTCGTACCAGCTGCCGATCCGAGGGCAATACAGCCCATGGTCCGGCGATCCGCAAACGACGATCCCAGATGGATTGTACACAATCGACTTCACAGCACAAACGGTTTCTGGCAATCCGCCGGTCCTCAGTGACTATGTCGGCCCGATTGTTGTAAAATCCGAAGCGGGTACGATAACAGGCGCCATCGAAGGCACAACGGCTGCCGGCCAAATTGATGATGCGTATATCGCATACCAGCAAGAGTTGGAAAGCTATGACCTCGGCTATGACATTAACACGAAATTGAAAGCATCCTATGAAGTGAAAGAAGGGGAAGAAGTGGTGGCATCCGGCCAAGTGAAATTGGCACAGGACGGCACATTCACATTCGACCTTCCGGAACTCGATAAGGCAAAACAATCCGTCATCGTGAAATACGAAGACGCGGCTGGCAATAAAGCAGAGCAGATCATTTACAACGCAGGCGACCAAGTGGAAGATCAGGTCGATTACACTGTGAGTTCAGAAGCAATTGAACTGGAGCTTGAAGGCACAGAGCAACTAACAGTAACTGAAACAACGACAAAAGCGGACGGCACGAAAGAAGAGAAGGACGTCACAGCGGAAGCGGAATTCGTCTCTGCCGATGAAGCGATCGCCACTGTCGCAAACGGCCTGGTCACAGCAGTAGCACCAGGTGCAACCGAAATCACAGTCACGTATAATAAATTCACGAAAACCATACCGGTTGAAGTGAAAGAGCCAGCTCAAGGCGAAGACAAAGTGTCATACTCTGTCAATAAAACAAGCGTTACACTCGGTGTAGGCGACACAGAACAATTGATTGTCACGAAAAAGACAGAGAAAGCGGACGGCTCAGTCGTTGAGGAAGATGTCACTGACACTGGCAAGTACAGTGTTGTCGACAATACAATCGCGACAATTCACAAAGGTAAAATTACGGCAATCAAACCGGGCGCTACTCAAGCCCGCGTTATGATCCCAGGCCAAGAGACGATTATCGTCGCAATCGAAGTAACACCAGAAGCGAAAGAGATCGTCACATATTCCGTCAATAAAAAGAACTTGGTCCTCGGCGTCGGCCAACAGGAACAACTGTATGTGACACAAACGACTGTAAAGCCGGACGGCACGGTAGTTGAGAAAGACGTGACGGGCCAATTGCGCTACAACGTCGTCAACAACACATATGCCACTGTCCAAAAAGGTGCGGTCACAGCGAAACAAGTAGGATTGACGCAAGTCCGCATCCACAGCATTCCGAACCACGAAGACATCTATGTCTATTTGGAAGTAGTGGAGCTGCCGCAAAACATCGTCACCTATTCTGTGAATAAAACCCACCTTGCGATTGGGGAAGGCCAGCAGGAACAGCTGTATGTCACTGAAACGACTGTAACACCTGACGGCGATGTCTCTGAGCGCGATGTAACAGGTTTCGGCAAATACAATGTCGTTGACAATACAGTCGCGACAGTCAAAAAAGGCCTCGTTTCAGGAATCAAAGCAGGGAAATCCCAAGTCCGGATCGTCATCAATGAGAAAGAAACGATCTATGTTTACTTGGAAGTAACAAAAGCACCACAAAACAAAGTCTCGTATGAGCTAAGCCAGACGGAACTCGTCCTGGCGGCGGGCGAGCAGCAACAGTTAAAAGTGAAGCAGACGACAGTTACGCCGGAAGGCAAAGTAACGGAACGCGATGCAACAGTCGATACTACATTTGATGTGGTCAACGACGCCATCGCTTCTGTCCAAATGGGCCTCGTTACTGCAAAAGAAGCGGGCAAAACGCAAATCCGCGTTGTATTGCCGAGCGGTGAAGCGATTCTCGTCTACTTGGAAGTGACTGGCGGGGCAACAGCGCCTGACACTGTCACTTACACTGTGAATGAAAACCAATTCACTTTGAACGCTGGCGAAACAGCTCAGCTGACAGTGACGGAAACAACAACGAAAGCAGATGGCACAAAAGCTGATCGTGATATCACAAGCGAAGCAGCATTTACGACTGCAGACCCGAGCATCGCAACAGTTGAAAATGGCACGATCACAGGGG
Organism: Sporosarcina luteola; assembly: GCA_014204635.1. GTDB lineage: Bacteria > Bacillota > Bacilli > Bacillales_A > Planococcaceae > Sporosarcina > Sporosarcina luteola_A. The sequence continues at coordinate 431,688 of JACHLS010000001.1, forward strand.
TCGGAGCCGGAACAACAAATATCACAGCAACCTACAAAGACTTCAGTGCCACAATTGCGGTAGAAGTGGCGGAAGTTCCTGAGGTACCAACGGAAACAGTTGAATACTCCGTGAATAAAACAGATGTCAACGTGGCTGTCGGCGAACAGGATCGACTCCTTGTTCTCGAAACAACGACACAACCGAACGGCGACATGACAATGCGAAATATTACGGAAGAATCAACCTTTGAAGTGGCGGATGCCAGCATTGCCGCAATCGACCGGGGGACAATCATCGGACTCGGTATCGGCAACACGACCATCGCGGTGAGATACGCAGAGTTTTTCGAAACGGTGAACGTCACAGTCGAAGGAACACCGGCAGGCAATTCATCGGCTAATCGAATTACGATGGACAGCATCGCTGCGGAGCTGGAAAATAAAAAAGTGAAGCAAATCACGATCGACCTCTTCTCAGCTGAAGATACAGTCGAGCTGGAAATCGATGCGTCTACACTAGAAGCAATTAAAAAATCGAAAAAAGACCTGATCCTTCAAAAAGATGGAGCGGTCTTCACATTCGAAGATGATGCAGTCAAAGAACTGCTCAAACAATCTGGCGGGGACGTCACGATTCTCATCTCTAAATCGGACGCTAGCCATATCGAAGAGGCCATCTCTGATATGTTCACTCTAGAGTTCTACAGTGGATTTGGAGACAGCAAACAACTGTTGAACCGATTCAAAGAGGATATTGAAATCATCCTCCCAATTGACGAGTCCAACATGACACGTTCCAACAAGGTGGCCGTCCTGGACGTCACAACGAACAAAAAGTTGAAAGCGAAGTACAAAAAAGGGCAATTCGAATTTGAAACCGAACAGGCCGGAAGCTTCGTCGCAATCAACGATTGATCCAAAACAGCCTTTCCTCCACACTTAGGGGAAAGGCTGTTTTTCAGTTTAGTAGACAGAGAATCGTGTATACTATCTATAAGATGACTAGACCAATAGACTTCAAATCAACCGAAAGGAAGTGCACCCCAGATGACCCACAAGGCCGAACAGCTGATTGTTCAAAAAACAGCAAACAACAACCGTTCCCGTTACGGCAGCCAAAAGAAAAAATATAAGACGACGACCAAACCACAAACCGACTACGTTGTCCTTGACTTTGAGACAACCGGGTTTCGGGCAGGCGCCGACCGCATCATCCAAATCGGCGCACTGAAATTCAACAACCATGTACAAATCGAATACTTTAACACCTTCATCAACCCGGAGCGCTACATTCCACCAAACATCACAAGGCTCACTGGCATCTCAAACGAAATGGTCGAATGGGCGCCAACCATTGAAAATAAAATCGACGACCTGATTGCATTTATTGATAACCTGCCGATCATCGCGCACAACGCCGCCTTCGACATGAGCTTCCTCTACGCCCTCGACAACCTCGAAGGCATCGAAATCCCGGTATACACGGTGATCGACACCGTCAAACTCGCGCGAAAAACCATCACAGAAACACCGAATCACAAACTGACGACCCTCACCAAATACTTGCAGCTCGAACACGATGCCCATGACGCAATCGGCGACTGTCTCGCCACCGCAGCCATCTACCAATACTGCACCAACGCCAACGACCCTCACACTGTCTGAGGTCCCGTCGTTGGTGTTTTTTATGCGCTCTTCATGATCAAGAGAGTCCCCACATCACCCATCCGCGCATACACTCATCCTAGCCGCGCATAAAAAAACCGCACCCGCGCATACCGATCCCAAATCCGAGCATAACCCTCCCGTTGCCGCGCATAACAGGTGTTCACCCGCGCATACCCAAGTGCAACCCCATTCAAAAAACATTTTCCAACACAGAAAGTGCCTGATCTCAAGCAAAACCTATTGCAAAAACCCTGAATGGTTAAAATCACTTCGCGCGTAAGAATATCCTCAACAACTGATCCCGTCCCCGCATAAACTCTTCATAGCCGCGCATAAAAAATCCGCACCCGCGCATAACGAACCTAATTCCGAGCATAACCCTCCCGTAGCCGCGCATACCGGACCCCGATCCGCGCATAACAAGTGTTCACCCGCGCATATCCAAGTGCAACCCCATTCAAAAAACACTCTCCAACACAGAAAGTGCCTGATCTCAAGCAAAACCTATTGCAAAAACCCTGAATGGTCAAAATCACTTCGCGCGTAAGAATATCCTCAACAACTGATCCTGACCCCGCGGACTAGCCATCTCCCCCTTGAAACTCCGTCCGCGCATAAACTCATCATAGCCGCGCAAGAAAATGTCGCACCCACGCATAACGACCCCAAATCCGAGCATAACCCTCCCGAAGCCGCGCATACCGACTCCCGACCCGCGCATAACTCCTGTCCACCCGCGCATATCCATGTGCAAACCCATTTGAGAAACACTTACAAAACAGAAAGTGTCTGATCTTGAGAACAGCAAATTACAAAACCCATGAATGGTCAAAATCATTTCGCACGTAAGAATATATTCAACAACTGATCCCGTCCCTACGAACTAGCCATCTCCCTCTTGAAACTCCGTCCGCGCATAAACTCATCCTAGCCGCGCATAAAAATGCCGCACCCGCGCATAACGACATGCAATCCGAGCATAACCCTCCCGTAGCCACGCATAACGACTCCAAACCCGCGCATAACAGGTGTACACCCGCGCATATCCAAGTGCAACTCCATTCAAAAAAACACTTTCCAAAACAGAAAGTGCCTGATCTCAAGCAAACCCTATTACAAAAACCCTGAATGGTCAAAATCACTTCACGCGTAAGAATATATTCAACAACTGATCCCTATCCCGCGAACTAGCCATCTCCCTCTTGAAACTCCGTCCGCGCATAAACTCATCATAGCCGCGCATAAAAAATCCGCACCCGCGCATACCGACCTCAAATCCGAGCATAACCCTCCCGTAGCCGCGCATAACACGTGTCCATCCGCGCATACCCAACCCCAAAACAACTCTCCAAACTGGAAGAAATCTGACTATTCCTCGTCACTTAGAATTCGAACCTTAAATGGTCGTACAAATAATAGGTTCAACAACTTATCGGGTTTCCGCGAATCGGACATGCACCCAACAAGTCTATTAAAACCCTCAAATCCAGGATTTGACCCCGAAATGCCCATGAAAACTTCGTTTTGCTCCCAAATAGCCCCTGATAATTCGGGTTTATTCCAAACCCTTCCAATTTGTATAAAGAACTACTAAACTAATAGAGAGGGAGGTGAATGAAATGATTTACAAAAAAACGATCGATGCCTACTAGATTACAAGCTCTTCTTGCCCTAGAGCGGCGACTCCCCCATAACCACCCGCTCTACCGGCAAATCGCCCAGCACAAATATGATCGGCAAGCAGGGTACGCCGGAGAACTGGAATACGACAAATACCTAATTGAGTTCAAACCCACTTACTCGCACGCCATTCTGCATGACATTACGCTGCGCCAAGATGGTATTTACTTTCAAATGGATTCGGTCTTGATTACCCCAGGGGAGATCATCCTATCAGAAATCAAAAATATCGCAGGCCGAGTCATTGTCAAACCCAATCCACTGCAATTCATTAGAGAATCCTCGACAGGTGATCGAACAGCAATGCGAAATCCTGTTACCGAACTGGAACGGAAAACGCAATTGTTGAAACAATGGATGCAAGAACGGGGGATCGATATGCCCGTCCGTTGCTTGGTCGTCTTTGCATACGAAAACGAACTGGTCATTGAAGCTACATCTCCCGTAGAAATTCTATTCACATACGAAGTTCCGATCTACCTAAGGCAACTCGAATTCAAACATCTCATATCCAACCGTCAACTTCACAACATCGCACGAGCCCTGAAACAAAACGATTGTCCATTCATCCCAACCCCACTCATACAAACATATAAGCTGGATTCGAAAGAAATAAAACCAGGCATTCATTGTCCAAATTGCAATTACACGGGCATGCGCTGGATCAAAGAAGCGTGGCACTGTCCGAAATGTCGGCACCACAACAGAATGGAACATACCGAAGCCATCATAGATTGGTTCTTATTAATGGACAACAAACTGACAAATCAGCAATTCTGCAATTTTTTCGGTGTGCCTAACCGGCATATTGCTAGAAGAATGCTAGTAAGAAGTGGAGTACAACTCGTAGGTACACGCAAATCTGCTCACTATATCAGGAAAGAGTAGAGTAGAGGGAAGGAGGAAAAGAAACGAAAGCTACTATTTAAAGGTTCTCCGACTATCTCACAAAAACTTGTTGCGCTCCTATGCTGGGAGCGTTTTTTATTTGTCAAGATCATTCGGCGCGAATCAATTTATTATAATAGGAAGAGACATCCGCTATAATTTGGCACCTGTTTTACCAGAGAATCACCCTCTCAACCCCGCGCATACAGGACGTACACCAGCGCATAAAACTTCCACCCCCGCGCATATGCAACTCGCCAGCGCGCATATCTTCACTCAAACCGCTCATACCTCACTCACCCCCGCGCATAACCAGCCCACCCCCCACATAAGCATTCCCATTCACACAGATAAACCCAACTCCCACAACAAAATCCCCCTCCCAAACGTTGCCTTATCCTGTATAATCAAACCCATAGACCCTAAAAACAACCAAAAGCAGCCAACTCGGCATGGTTCATACCAAATCCCTACAGAAAGGAGCTTCAAACATGTCCCGCAAACAATCGGACAACACGCGAACAACCGACCCGCGCTTCAAAATTGCACACCGCGAAGCGATCATCGGCATTGCACTCGCCATTTTCAATTTTATCTGGTGGTTCGGCTTCGCCTACGGACTCGGCTCGCGCGCACCGGAGGACTACACCTATATTTGGGGCTTGCCTGATTGGTTCTTCTATAGTTGCGTGCTCGGCTTCATTATCATGTGCATTCTCGTCATCGTCATTACGAAATATTTCTTGAAAGAAGTTCCGCTGGATGCGGATCCAAGTCATATTGATCAACCAAAGGAGGGGCCGACAAAACAATGAACATCGGAGTTATCATCCCGCTCGTCATCTTTTTAATTGGGATTTTCGCAATCGGCTTTATCGCCTCCAAACAAATGAGCGGGGAAGGGGGCTTCCTGCAGCAGTATTTTCTCGGCGGCCGGGAACTCGGCGGTTTCGTTCTTGCCATGACGATGGTTGCCACTTACGGAAGTGCCTCCAGTTTCCTTGGTGGTCCCGGCACCGCGTACACGGTAGGCTTCGGGTGGATTCTGCTCGCCATGACCCAAGTCGTCACCGGCTATTTCGTCCTGCTAATTCTCGGAAAGAAATTTGCCATACTCGGACGCAAGTATAACGCGGTCACCATGATCGACTTTCTGAAAGCGCGCTACAACAGCCCGCTCGTTGCCATCCTGTCCGCTATCGCTATTATCGTTTTCTTATTTTCTGCCATGACTGCACAGTGGGTGGGCGGGGGACGGCTGATCGAGTCGCTTACAGGGCTTCAATACACGACCGCACTCTTCATTTTCGCAATATCTGTTCTCGTCTACGTGACAATCGGCGGCTTTCGTGCCGTGGCGCTGACGGATGCAGTGCAAGGTGCCGTCATGGTCATCGGCACATTGGTCCTGCTCATCGGCGTCATCATCGCGGGTGGCGGTGTGCCGGCAATCATGCAGGATTTAATCAATGAAAACCCACGGCTCGTCACGCCATATGGAGCGGATGGAACACTGACCGCCGCTTACGTATCCTCATTCTGGATTCTCGTCGGCGTCGGGGTTGTCGGGCTTCCGCAAATGGCAGTCCGTGCGATGAGTTATAAAAGCTCCCGCGCGATGCACCGGGCGCTCGTCATTGGAACGATCGTTACCGGGTTTATCATGCTCAACATGCATTTGATCGGCGTCTTCGCGCGTCCCATCATGCCTGGAATTGAAATCGGGGATAAGGTGATTCCACTCGTAGCGCTCGAAGTGCTGCCGCCATGGCTCGCCGGCGTCGTCCTCGCAGCCCCGATGGCAGCAATCATGTCCACTGTCGACTCGCTCTTGCTGCTCGTCAGCTCAGCCATCGTCAAAGACGTCTATTTGAATTTCATCAAACCGGAAGCGAGCGAAACAACCGTCAAACTGATGAGCTTCGGCGTCACCGGCATCTTGGGCATCATCGTCTTCCTGTTCGCGCTGCAGCCGCCCGAGCTGCTCATTTTCTTGAACTTGTTCGCCTTCGGTGGACTTGAGGCCGCCTTCATTTGGCCGGTCGTCCTCGGACTGTACTGGAAATATGGCAATAAATACGGCGCTATTCTCAGCATGATCACCGGCATCGCCGCCTATATCGCCATCCATTTTTACAACACAGCAAACGGCAACCTGCTCGGCGTCCACACCGTCACCTTGCCAGTCGTCCTGTCGCTCGCTGCCTATATTATCGGAAGCCTCGCAGTCAAACGAGAGGCCTATCAGTTTTAAATAAAAAGCGGATTTCCCTAGCAACGGGGAATCCGCTTTAGTGTATGATGAATGTTTTACAAATCCCCTTGCTAGCCTGATAAACCTAGCATGAGCTATTGATACGAACCCCTAGATGGTCAAAAGCATTTCACGCGAAAGAAAGATTCTCCAAACAAATCATGCCCCGCGGACCATTCCAATCCATCCACCACCCGTTGCCGCGCATAACCCAATTGCACCCGCGCATACCGAACCCACACCCGCGCATAATCTCATCATAACCGAGCATAAACATTTCACGGCGCGCATAAAACCCGCCCACCCGCGCATATTCCCACTAAACCTGCGCATACCCAACCCACATCCAACCCACCCCAGCCAACAAAATCTCCACCTTCCCACCCCACACCCCATCCTGTATAATCAACCAAAACACCATTCGAAAGGCGGCGTGTCCCATGCTCAAAATCTACCTGCTCCTTAGCGTCACCATGCTCATCTGGGGACTCAACCTGCCCCTCGTCAAATACCTGCTTGGCTTCATGGATCCCGTCACGATGACCGCCTTCCGCATCCTGCTCGCAGGCATCACCGTTTTCACCATCCTCACGCCGCTCAACCTGGTACGCCGGCCGACAAATCAAGAATGGCTCTACATACTTGGCGGTGCATTGCTTAACGTCGTCCTTCACCATTACTTCATGAGCGTCGGTCTCTCCCGAACAACCGCGACAAACACCGGTCTTATCCTCGGCATGGGTCCCGTCCTGACCGCCATCTTTACGGCACTTCTACTCCGCAACAACCCATCCAAAATCCAGTGGATCGGCGCTGCAATCGGATTTGCCGGCATCGGTTCCATCGTATTGGCAGGCGGGGAAGGGGTGAGCGGCCTCGCACTCGGAGACGCCTTCATCTTCTTCAGCATCCTCGCCCAGGTGCTGTCATTTATGGTTATCGCGAAAGCGGCGAGGACGCTGGATCCGCGCCTCCTCACCGCGTACATGTTCATCGTCGGGAGCTTTTTCCTCATAATTGTGAGCATGATACAGGAGCCCGGCCAGATCGAAGGATTTGCCACGGCACCGCCGCGCTTTTGGATCGCCTTTGCCGCAAGTGGTATGATCGGGTCCGCGGTCGGCCACATGCTGTACAATTACTCGGTAGGGAAGGTCGGCCCAGCGAAAGCGGCCATTTTCATGAACTTGAACACATTGTTCGGCCTCATCGGTTCTGCCATCTTTCTCGGCGAAATCATCACCGGGCGGCATTTAATCGGCTTCCTGTTCATCATCATCGGCGTCATTCTCGGCTCCGGCGCCGCGGAAGAATTATGGAAAAGGAAACAGAAACACGAGCCCATCCAAAAAGAGCCGGGTTAAATTCGGCTCTTTCCCCTCTACTAAACTGCCTCCTATCTAGTATAATTGCTAAAAAAGGAGGCAGATGATATGAAACTAAGAATCCCAGCAACCGTACTCGCCGCAACCCTCATCCTTGGAAACTGGTCCGCTCCCGTGCAAGCCGCGACATTCCAAGACGTCCCCAAAAACCATTATGCTTACGAGGCGATCGATTCCCTCTCCGAGAAAGGTATCCTCGGCGGTTATCCCGATGGCACATATCGCATCAATCAACCCGTCACCCGTGCCCAAGCTGCCAAGATCATCGCGCTTGCAGCCGGCCTGAAACCATCTGCCAACTTCCAACCAGATTTCCTGGATGTCACCCCGGCACATGGCGCCTACCAACATATCCGGGCCCTGACAGAACGCGGCATCTTCAATAATGGCGAACGCTTCAACCCGAACGCACCGCTCACGCGCGGGCAGATGGCAAAGATCCTTACCCTCGCTTATGACATTATCGTCGATGACAACGATCTGATGACCTTCCAAGATGTCAATCGGCTGAACGGCTACAAAGGTTTTATTACGACGCTTGCGGAACTCGGCATCACAACGACTGCCCAAGGCCAGGCCTTTAAACCGAACGACAACGTCACCCGTGCTCAACTGGCTGCGTTCGTCAAGCGGGCGATGGACTTTGACGCCGAGCGGAAAACAGGGGAAATCTATTATGACAAAACGCAGCAACGCTACATCGATAAGAACGCATCCATCCCTCAACCGCCCGCCATCCAAGATGACACATTCGCGGCTGATTCTATAAAACTTGTAAATAAAGAAAGAACAGCACAAAAGCGGACCGCCTTAAAATCGGATGCCGCGCTCAACAAAATTGCCCAAACAAAAGCCGAGGACATGGCAAAGAACCAGTACTTTGCCCATCTGTCACCGACATACGGCTCGGTTGGCAAAATGCTCGACACCTTCAAATACAGCTGGACCGCCTACGGGGAAAACATCGCCAAAGGCTACACCTCCCCCGAGTCGGCAGTCGAAGGGTGGATGGACAGCAAAAATCACCGCGACAACCTTCTGCAATCCAAATTCAAGAACATCGGCGCCGGCTATGCGACGGATGCAGACGGCACTACGTACTGGGTCCATATCTTTGCGGCAAACTAAAATAGGGAAGGGGGGCGGTCCATGCGCTCCTCATCCTCCCTCCTCAACTCAGTGATATATCTACCAAACTATTTTCCTTGAACATGTCTTTAAAACAGCAAAGCGGGTATAATCAAGAACAAGGTAGTACAAAAAGGAGGAACCGGCGTGAAACAACTGCAAGCCATTTTATTCGCATTCATTACCATATTGCTATTTTCCCCAGCGGCCGAAGCATCCCGGGTCGACGACATCAAATTCTTCGTTGAAAACTATTATTACGGCAAAGTGCCGGATAACCTCGACTCGATGACGACCGTCGATGAAGTGATCGACGCGCTGGACGAGTACTCGCGCTTTCTCTCGCCGGATGAATATACATTCTACATGGCGGCTGTGGGAATGGACGACCAAGCCGCAGCCGAACTGGATGAACCCGCTATTTCATCTTCCATGCTGTACGGTGATGTCGGCTACATGAAAATTACAACGTTCTCCGCCAAACTGAATCAGGAAATTATTGATCAATGGCTTGCCTTGAAAAAGCAAGGCGCGACAACATTGATTCTCGACCTGCGCTATAACGGGGGCGGCTACGTCGACAGCGCTGAAAAATTCCTCGGCCATTTTCAAGGCGTGAAAGACGCATACCATGTCACGACGCGGGAAGGCAGCCAAATGGTCAAGCCGATTCCGTCCAAAGTGAAATTTCCAAAGCAGACCTACGTCCTTGTCAATCAATACTCGGCATCCGCCTCTGAAATCGTGGCGGCCTCCGTCATTGACCAAAGCGCAGCCACGGTCGTCGGCGAACGGACGAAAGGGAAGGGGACCATTCAAACTTTCTTCGAATTTGAAGACGGCAGCGCCTTGAAATTGACCGTCGGCGAGTTTACCGGACCAAGCAAAACGAAAATCCATCATAAAGGCGTCCAGCCGACCATCAAGACGAAACCGGGCCAAGAACTGTCGACGATCCATGAACGCATATTGCATGACCAGTTTGCCAACAATAAATACAAACCGCTCGATCTGCTCGACAAAGTAACAGCAAACAAAACCTTCTATCTCCATTTCACGCAGCCGATGAACCTTAACGCCTCTCAAGCGTCCCATAAGGTAGAACTCGTGAAAATGGGGGGAGTTGCTGTCCCGATTCAGACAAGCATGAACAAAAACGGCCAGCTTGAAATCACGCCAGTGAAAAAGATGCAGCGCGGCGGTACCTACATGCTTGTCGTCCATCCTGGTTTGCCAAGCACAACAGGGCGGACAACGAAGCAGGGAATCTATTCACAAATCACAGTGCAGTAACGTTTACTAAAGGGTAGGAAGGCACCAATCGCTTGGTTCCGTCCTGCCCGCTATGTTATACTATTCAAATGTGTAAAGTGGAATCAAACGAGCGGACCCAACTCCGCAAAAGCAGTCCCACACAAGAAAGGAACATACCAATGGATAAGAAAATCTGCGTTGTCGGCCTCGGCTACATCGGCCTTCCGACAGCCGTCATGTTCGCCAACAGCGGCGTTCAAGTACATGGCGTCGACATCAACGAATCAGCTGTTAACATGATTGCCAATAAGCAACTACATATAGAAGAGAACGGTCTTCAAGATCGTCTCGACCGTGCCATTGACGAAGGGAACTTCACCGTTTCCACAACGCCGATTGAAGCCGATGTGTACATCGTCGCCGTCCCGTCGCCGATCAACCCGGACAACACGGCGAATTTGGAATACATCCGCCAAGCTACGTCATCCATCGTGCCGTACTTGAAGCCGGGTGCACTTGTCATCTTGGAATCGACCGTGCCGCCAAAAACAGTCGAGAACATTATGCTGCCGGAGCTTCGCAAATCCAACCTGACACTGGGAGAAGACCTGTTCGTCTCCCACTCGCCGGAGCGCGTCATTCCGGGCAAGATTTTCGAAGAACTCGTCAACAACGACCGGATCGTCGGCGGCATCACGTCGGAATCCGCGCAAATGACTAAAGATCTCTATAAAACATTCGTCCAAGGCGAAATTCACTTGACGGATGCAACAACAGCGGAACTCGTCAAAGTAATGGAAAACACCTACCGTGACGTCAATATCGCATTCGCCAACGAACTCGCGAAAATCGCAGAAACCATCGGCGTCGATATTTGGGAAGCGATCCGTTTCGCAAATTTCCATCCACGTGTCAACATTCACATGCCAGGACCTGGAGTCGGTGGGCATTGTATCGCAGTCGATCCGTGGTTCCTTGTCGAGTTGAACCCGGTCGAAGCGCAAATCATCCATAAAGCCCGTCTCACAAATGACAGCATGCCGGAATTCGTTGCAGAAAAGACGAAAGGCTTGCTTGATGATCAAAACATCAAAGACGGCAAAGTCGCTGTGCTTGGCCTTGCATTCAAAGGGAACGTCGACGATATGCGCGAAAGCCCGTCGCTCACCGTCATCAATGAATTGCAGGCACGCAACATCGATGTGAAATCCTTTGATCCGCACATCAAAAACGCAAAGCATGCAACACAAACAGATACATTGGAAGAAGCGATTGCCGACGTCGATTTGATTATCTTGACGACGGATCACGATGAATTCAAGCAGCTGAACCCGAACCATCTTGTCACGAAAACACCAAAGCCATTCATTTTAGATACGAAGAACTCGCTCGACCGGAACAAATGGGAGCAAGCGGGCTTCCATTACTACAAGCTCGGCGACGGCTCTCCGGCAGGTGTCTTCAGCTAAGATGAAAGAACAAATACTCGGCGTCAGCGTCAACACGGAAAGCTATGAAGAACTTATACCGAAAGTTTTCCAAAACATCGAAGACAAGAAAAAATCGCTCGTCGTTGCCATCAATCCTGAAAAGCTCATGAAAGCAAAAGACGATCCCGAACTGAAGGCGCTGCTGAACCGTGCGGAATTTCAAATTCCGGACGGCATCGGCGTCATCATCGCATCGAAAATGAAACAGGGCAACATCCGCTCCCGCGTCACCGGCGTCGATATGATGGACCGCATCGTCAGGGAAGCGGCGCGTACAGGAAAGCGGATCTTTCTGTACGGCGCCAAACCAGGCGTCGCGGATCAGGCCGCCGCGAAACTCGTGGAAACGTACCCGAATCTAGTAGTAGCTGGCACGCAGGACGGCTACGAAAAAGACACGGCAAAAGTGATCGAGACGATCAACGAAGCAATGCCGGACATTTTGTTCATTGCCATGGGATCCCCTAAACAAGAACATTGGATTGAACAGCATCGGGATCAGCTCCATCCGATCCTTTACCAAGGGGTCGGCGGCTCGTTCGACGTCCTTGCAGGCAACATTAAGCGTGCGCCGGCTGCATTTCAAAAAGTCGGTGCCGAATGGTTATACCGTCTATTGAAGGAACCAAGCCGCATCAAACGGCAAATGGTGCTTCCAAAATTCCTATTAGAAATTCTTTCCGGAAAAAAATAAAACGGAGCTTGTAATCTACTAAATAGGATGATAGAATACGTAAGTGTAAGGATAATTTCCTCTGTAGCATATATAACAAACGCCACGCAGGACGAAAACGGTTGGTTGACCGCACAAAAAGCCATGAACAGCTCCCATCTGTTTATGGCTTTTTGCATGCCTGTAAATAGTTAAAACCAAAATTCTGTTAACTACTATAGAAGATTCGTATATTAAGTATCCAATATCTTCATATCTCTCCTGCATCTCCCGTAAAAAAGACAAGCGCATGACAAACAAAACAATATAATGAAGAAAACATGTCAACCGGGAAGAAGCAAATTCCTTTCAATTTAACATCTGTTCTTTATATAAGTGTCTACTAATTTCCCATAGTATTGCTGTTGAACTGTGAGATAAAATCTATAAAAAATATAGTTGGTTTTTAAAATATAATAGACATCCTCATAAAAGAATAGAAATACTTGATATATATTTGAAATACGATAGAATAGTAGAAGCGGCGGATAAATTCAGAGGATTTTATCTCTATGAATCTGTAACATTACTAAATTGTAATTGACATCCTAGCCGTGACTATCTATACTTTATTGTGTAATGGCTTCTACTTCCATTTTGCCGTGGGGTAGATGACAAATTATTTTTTTCAATAAGAGGAGGAAATTATTCAATGGCTAACCAACCAACGAAGTACCGCAAGTTTGTAATGGGCGCCGCTTCAGCTGCTCTAGTAGCATCTGCTGTAGCTCCAGTTGCAAGCGCGAAAGTATTTACAGACACAGCAGACAACACACATGGAAAAGCAATCGATGCACTATCGGATGCTGGTATCATCACTGGATACCCAGACGGCAGATTCCAGCCAAATAAAACTTTGACTCGTTCTGACGTTGTCAAATTGATGGGTAAATGGCTCGTTTCTGAAGGATACAAAGTGCCTACAGACTACAAAACTAACATACGTTTCTCAGACTTGAAGTCTACAACTAATGATGAGTTGCTTCAATATGCGGCAGTTGTTAAAGACAACGGTGTATTTGTCGGAACGCCAGACGGCAAGCTAGATCCAGCTGGTGACATCACTCGTCAAAACATGGCAATCGTACTTGTTCGTGCGTTTGACCGTGTGAACGACATCGACCTCGCTACATACGTGGCAGGAAAAGATTTCAAGAGAGACGTAACGGACCTAGGCACAGCGAAAGCGGAAGCACGTCCAGCAATCGACGTTCTTGACTTCTTCGATATCACGAACCCAGAAGTACCAACGTTCAACCCAAGAAACACAACCACACGCGGACATTTCGCGACGTTCCTTTACAAGTTCATCAACGCTGATTTCTCTGATGTAGCTCCAGGCGCTGTTGTAGGCGATGCAGCAGTTAAGTCTGTTAACGCAACTACTGTTGAAGTTACATTCAAAGAACCAGTTGAAAACGTGAACTCTTTGAACTTCACAATCGAAGGTTTGACAGTTTCCAACGCGGCTGTTAAGCAATCCGACAACAAAACAGTTGTTTTGACAACTGCAGTTCAAGAAGGCGGTAAAGAATACACTGTCTCCCTTGATGGCAAAGAAATCGGTAAATTCAAAGGCGTTTCTGCTGTAGTACCTACAAAGATTGATATCACAACTCAATCTGTACAAGGTAAAACAGGTGCACAAGCGATCATCTCTGCTGACGTAGGCGTGAAACAAGCAGGTATCCCTGTAACGTTCAACGTAAAAGCTGACACAAACAACACACTTAACAAAGACCAAGTGTTCGAAGCAGTCACAAATGCTGACGGTATCGCAACATTCTCTTACACACAATATGCAGCTGGTACTGACCAAGTAACTGCATACCCAACAGGAGCACCAACTGTACGTAGCCACGCTTACGTATTCTGGGGCGTTGACACAATCCTTACACTTGAGCCGACTGACAAAAAAGGCAACAGCGTAAACAACGGTGAAGATAAGACTTACAAATTGACTTATAAAGATCCGAAGACTGGCAAGCCAGTTGCAAACAAGAAGTTCAACATCACATTTGAAGAAAACGTAAATGTCAACATCGACAAAACGTCTAAAGCAACTGTAAACGGTGTGAACCCACGCCAATTGTTGAACAACGAAAACCCAATCGTTGCTACAGTTACAACTGACAGCAAAGGTGAAGCGGTATTCACAGTGTCTGGTCACAACACATCTGTAACACCAATCGTATTTGAAGATCTTGGAACTAACTCTACGATCCAAAATACAACATACGAAGCAGATAAGCTTCAAGCGAAAGCTGAAAAAGTAACATTCGCAGCGATCCAAGCAACATACGATATCGATGTTGTTCGTGACGGCGGCGAAGAAGCTGCAGTTGGAGTAACAAATGGCCGTGAATACAAAATCACTGTCAAAACAAAAGATGGCAAAGTTGCTGCTAACGAACTTGTTAACATTGCATTCAACGAAGACATCGACCGCAACATCCACACAAACACACAAGCATACTTCATTAAAGAAGATGCAAACGATAACCCTTACAAAGCTGGAGACAGCATTGTAGTGAAAACAGACTCTAAAGGTGAAGCTACTTTCGTAATCGGAAGCGACTACGACAAAGACTACGCAACACCAATCGCATGGATCGACATCAACTCTTCCAATGCGAAAGAAGGTAAATTGGATGAAGGCGAATCTTACAAACTAGCTGCAATCTCTTACTTTGCTCAAGCGAAGCTTACAGATGGAACAGTTAAAGCGTACAATGATGCTGAAAATCCAAACAAATCTGTAAAAGAATTGAATGGTCTGCAAACTGCTACATTCAAATTCACAGCTGCTAACCAAAGCGGTAAGACAATGTCTCTACCATCTGGATACGAAATCGATGCTACATTCACTGTATTCAATACAGGATCTAACGACATCACTGTCAACGGTCAAGTAGTATCACCAAACCGCAGCTATACAACAGCAAGAATCAAAGGCGCAGTTCCTTCGATCGATGTTGCATCTGTTGATAACAAAACAACATCAGTACGCGTAGTTGCAAATGGTACAGCTGTTCCATTCAACAACTATACTGACCTACGCCCAATCAACCTTGGCAGCCACACTGCTGAATTGAAGTTCACTTCAACTCTTGCAGTAGGAGAATCGTATACTGGTGTCGTTACAGCTATCGATACAACTAACAAGAAAATCACTTTCTCTGGCAAGTCAGCAATCAGCTATTCTGGTGCAACATACAAGAACCAAAATGCTGTTACAATTACTCAAGCAGAATTTGAAAGACAAATTACTGCAAACACAGGTAATGCACGTGTAACTTACACGAAGAATGGCGACAATGTCACATTCGAAATCGTTTCTCTTGCAAACGATGCATCTACTGACTATTCTGCACTACAATCAGCACTTTCTAATGCTAACGATCTAGTTAAGAAAGCTGTTGCTGGAACAGAACCAGGTCAATATCCACAAGCTGCAATTGACACGTACAAAGCTGCTGTTGCATCCGCAACAACTGTTTTGAACAACAACAGCGCAACTCAAGCTGCTGTAGATAAGGCTGTTACAGACCTAGCTGCAGCTACAAAAGCATTTAACGATGCTCAAGTGAAAGCAAATGTTGGTCTTGAAATCACTTCTGCAACAGCAGTTGGAACTGACCTATCTGCATTGCTTGGAAACTACACGTACACAGTAGAAGGAACAGTTGCTGATTCCACTGTTAAAGAAGTAACTCTTACATTTACTGGTGCAGACGCTGCTAAATCTGAAACTGTAACGGTTACAGACGGAAAGTTCTCTTTCACAGCGAAACCTGGCGACCTATACGGCGTATACTCTAAAGTTGAAGCGTCAGTTGGAGACCAAAAAGTAGAAAAAGCAATCAGCACATCTGTTCAATAATTTTAGTATAAAAGTTGTGTGAGTCTAATGGATCATCTATTAGACTCACAAACTTAATTTACGAAACTATTTACTGGAGGGTATATATTAAATGAAAAAGACATTTAAAGTGTCAGCTGCGACTGCTTTGGCAATCTCTGCTCTAACTCCTGTCGCTGCATTTGCTGCAGAAACTCCTGTAGCAGCAGATGGCTTCTACACGACTAGCAGCTTTACAACAGGTAAAGATTTCAGAGCACTTTCTACCGCTGAAAAAAGAGCCATCCTAACAAACTCTGAAACAGTATTGGTTGTAGGTGGTAAAGTTTACTTTGCTAAAGATGCAATCACTGCTACTACAAACGCTGACTTAGCAAAAATTGCTACTACAGTAGCAGATTTCGAAGCAACTCACGGAAAATTAACTGGAAATGGTTATGGCAACGTAGTTGTTAGTGACCTTAAAGTTGAATCTGTAAGTGCGATTAACCCTACAGAAATTCAAGTAACATTTAATCAGGATGTAGATGCTGATTCAGCTCTTGACCTATCTCACTATGTATTATCAATAGATGATAATGAATATAATACGGCAGCTCAAATTGCTACTTTATTAGAACCAACATCTGTTGATGGAACTGTATTGGAATACTCAGAGTTTGATTTTGCAACGAATACTGTAACATTTAAACTATCAGAAACAAATGCATTGAAAAATGCACAAAAATATTCAATTGATGTTAAAGATGGTGTTTTATCAGCAGATAAAACTAAGCAAGTTGCTAAATATCAAGATACGGTTAAAACATTTACAGATACAAAAGCTCCAGTACTTGAAAGTGTACTAAAATCCGGCGACGATCTTGTCCTTGTATTTGATGAGCCAGTAAAATCAATTGGTACAGTTAAAATTGATGATATTACAGTTGACGGGGCAAAAACTTATAGCAAGTTTACAGGTTTGTATACAGTAAAAATCACAGGTGCTCTGGCTCAAGACGAGCGGTTTACTACATTAGGTTCTCACCGCGTAGTAGCTTATGATGTTAAAGATTATGCAACAAACGGTGATGTTCCTAATAACGAAGCAGTAGTTTCATCTAGCTATTCAATCTCTCTTGATACTACACCTCCAACTGTTAAAGAAATTAAACAGCTATCTACTGATGCTAGAGTATTTGACATTGTGTTTAGTGAAGCAGTAGAATCTGTAACTGCATCAGAGCTAGAATTGGACATTAAAAAGGGTAACCATACTTTCACTCAAGTTGCTGATTCTTCAGTTGCAAATCCTAGCGCGATTGCAGATGTTTATTCTGTTGTTAAATTGGGTGGAAATAAATACCGTGTAACTTTCTCTAACTACACTAATGAAGAAAACATTAATCCATTATATGCTAAAAATGAAACTGCTGTCTCTCTAGCAGTCGTTGTAAAAGGCTATAAGGACTTGGCTAATAATGTTGGACAGGAGTACAAAGGATCTGTTAACCTTTCTAAAGACCTAAACGCCCCTACGATTAAGCCAGGTTTAGATAACAAAATTGATACTAATAAATTGGTTGTAGTATTTGACCGTGCTATCACTCCAGTTGGAGAACTTGATGCTTCTAAAATCACTGTAACAGATAAAGATGGAATTAAACGTACAGTTTCTGGTGCTACTATTGCAAATGGTAACACTATCGAAATTACTTTGGATGAGTTTGTTTCTGAAGCAGACTACAATGAAAAAGCTCCATTCACAGTGACTGTAGCAGCTGGAACTGTTCAATCTTCAGAAAAAGTGAAGAACAATACAACTTCAGTTACAATCAAAGAAACAACTGTTGATACAGCGGTAACAGCTCTTGCTACCAATTCTGCAACCGTAACTCCAGACAAGAATGTCAACGGAGTTAACGTCAATGAAATAGTAATTGACTATGGAGCTGAAATGGGAGCATCAGCACTTGAGTTATCAAATTATACTCTTGATAATCAAACGCTTCCTACAGGAACAAAAATTGCTATCAACAAAGCGAATGATAAAGTAACAATTACACTTCCTGAAGGCTTTGCTGCAGTTGACAACCAGCAACTATTAACAATTAGCAAGAACGTTAAAACGAAAACAGGTAGCGTGATTGTTAATGATGTTACTGAAAAGAAAGCTTATACACAGTTAATTGACCTAGTGGACAATACACAACCGGTTCTTAACAAAGCTGAGTATTTGGTAACTGATCTTGATGATTCAACTGAAACATCTCGCATTAAGCTTACATTTAGTGAAAAAGTAGCATTTACTGCAAATGATTTGGATGATCTTACAGTTGTAGTAGGTGGAGCTACTAAGGCTTATACTTCTCTTGAAGCTGGCTCTAAAGAGAATGAAGTGATTGTGAACCTTGCACAACCACTATCCCTTGTTAATGCAACAACGGTAAATGTGGTAGCACAAGGTGAAGAAAATACTGCTTTAAATATCAAAGACCTTGCAGGAAATATTGCAAAAGCCAATTCAGTTCAAGTGAGCGGGAAAGCAATTGATACGAAGTTAATTGGTGATGCAGCTAGTGTACTTGCGACAGCCAAGACAAATGCAAAAGCGGCACTAGATTCCTACAAAAATGCTGCAGACTATACAACAAACGCTGCAGGCCTAACAGCGGCAATTGAAGCTGGTAAAACAGCCATTGATGCAGCAACTACAACTGAAGATGTAACAGCTGCACAAAATGCTGCAAAAATTGCAATTGATGCTATTAAGTCAGATGCACAACTTGCAGCAGAGGAAGATCTTCAGGAAGCTACAGATGCAGTAGCCCTTGCTGAAGGAAGCAAAAGTCAAGATGATGTTGACGCAGCTCAAGCATTAGTAACTGCACTTCCAGCAGGCGATGCTAAAGACGCACTACAAGCTCGTATCGATGCCATTGAAATTGCTTAATAAAACTAAACGAAACGTTACTTCATAAGCTAGTTTTCTAACAATCTAGTGATAGAAGTGGAAACTGACCCTTTGGCATGCTTCTTTATACTTTAATTAGTATGGAAGGCTGAGGGGTCTTTTCTAACTGTTTTGCTAATTTACTCGGTGAAAATCCGATTCATGAGAAACAGCCGAACTTCTCATGTGCCTAATCCTCCTGCGTCCAGTGACGTGCTAACACACGGAAGGGGCGAAGTCAGGTGAAGACGTACTCTCTCGAATAGAGGCGGGGCTCCGTAAAAGTCGACTATGGCTAGGCAGACGAATCCATGTAGGCAGGGTGAGGTAGCGGGTGCTGCGAAATTGCTAGCAGTTCAGTACTCGTCTTGATACTTTCAATAGTATCAGGCGCTCAGCATAATTCCGGCTGTTAAACTGGTCGTTCTCACACCTGGATAATGGAAGCCTAAGGTTGATCAAACATAGGGATAAGCAAAATGGAACGTTTGAAGTCTTATCGGAAGAGGTTGGTTAGAACCGGAGAGGTCGATAAGATGGCGGCGGGTTCATAGTAGTGTGGATGGTTAGCCGTTTGGACTGGCATGGTAACATGCGAGGAGGAGAAAACTAGCCGGAGCGAAGGGACCCAGTCAGTGGCATTTCTTTACGGAACTTATTTCCCCAAAATATGTTTCGCAACTAAGAATAGAGACAATCGATCACCTCGATTGCCTCTATTCTTTTGGGTTGGGAGAGAAACCGCTGATAGCACGCCGTGTGCGGTGAAAGCCGCCTGGACGGTGTAGGCCCGAACCGAAAGCCTGAAAGGGTATAAGCCGGGAATAGCGTACCAAAAATTGCAAAAGTATTAACAGCCGATACGACATCGAATACTGTAGACAATGATTTAGACATTACGTTTACTGACGATTCCGAGTGGAGTGGTAAAGTCACTGCTATTCAAGTAGACGGAGTGGGCCTAACTTCAGGACAATATAGTGTGACAGCAGGCAAAATAACAATTAAACAGGGTGTTGTAACACTATCTGGGAATCATTCAATAACTATGGTGGCAGATGGCTATGCAGATTCTTCAGTAACACAGAATATTAAAGCAGGAGATTTTGTTGAAGCGAATTCTTCGACCAGCCATACGACAATACAGCCAGGAAAAGGCCCTATCGTGACTCTGACAGCAAGGGATCAATACAACAATCTAATACCGGGTTATCAGTTCAAGTTAGATGTAACTATTACGAATAATAATCCATCAACCCAAGAAAATGTAAGATTTAATAACGTAAATTATTATTCTTCCATAGCTAACTTGACAGCACCTAGTACGGTCACTGCTACGAATGGTGCCGAAATTGGCAAGGCATATGTCGCTATACAAGTTTCCTTGGTTGATGGTGGAGATAGTGCAACAATCACTTGGAAGGATGCTGAGGGCAACGTTATTTTCCAACCGTAATGTTAGTGAAGTAGTGAAGGGATCTACTCACCCCAACACTCAGATATTCCTTTGTAAATTAATGCAGATTACAAGAAAGGACTGGCCTTAGGGTTGGTTCTTTTCTTGTTGCCTCCAAAAAGTTGATCGGGTACATACTCATGTAATGCTTGCCCACTTACGTAGATATTCTATATTTACTTCCGCCTACATTCACTCCCTCCTTAAAAATACAATCACAAAACTGTCAATAGTATAAGTATTAGCGGTCATTCCATTTGCGAAATCTTGGACAGCGCATATTGTACCGGTTTTTTGCAGATTGATGTGCAATCGGCGTTAGGCGATATCGATAACTATCCCGTACCACCTCTTGGTGAAGAACTCAAAGGAAGGTTACATACCGTCAATAATTAATACATTCAGGATGTTGAACGTAGAACCGATCGTAGTTGAGGGTATGTTTTTAATCATACAACTAGGCTTGACCGGAGTAGGCCGGATCAGGCTACATCATCGCTCAGCATTTTGATGGGAGAGTAATGTGCCGATACCGACAACTTTTCGATACTCCCTCTTGATAGAAGTCGCATTTTTCCTTTCCTTTATGTTGTTGAGGAAGTCGTCGTTGTATGTTTCGTCTACATCTCTTTGTGCTTTCCCGATTCGCCCTCCGCAAAAGTGTTTATTCTAACATGTAATCTAATTCATCTTTGCTAATAATACGAATCTCTCAATATTAGCACTCAGTAGTAACAAACGTTAGTCCGTCCCCCCTTCTCCAATTATTAAATGCTTTGAATAGGTGAACTGCGTTTGCGGCAACGTGTCAAATTTGATTCCGTAAGTCCGGACTGAGTTATCGGATCGGTGATTAGCTTGAATGATATAAAATGCGGACATACCTCTTTGTTTCACTGATCGAACGTTGACCAAGAAAGTGGCAGAGATCTTCGATGTCCATGCCGGTTTGATACAGATGATTCGCTCTGCTAATCCGGAAGTGATGGATTGAATGGAAATCGGGAATAAGTTTTGGGAACTGTATTTTGACTCTTCTTATATATACGCGTAAGAGACGACATAATTCCATGCTGGTTATATTCCTGTCGTGAAAAAACAGCCGGTCGGCGGGCGAAAGTTTCTTCTCTTTCATGTGCTGTCTAACTGCCTCAGTCAGGAACCCGGGAAGCGGGACGCTACGAGGAATTCCAAGCGATGACAGTCTAATGGATGGCTGCGCAGCAAGATTTAGATCTTGTGACTGTACATTCAAGATTTCAGCCACATGGGCACCGGTTTCGTACAGCACGTTCATGATCAAGAAATGTTCCCTTTCCGTTGGATTGTTGAGTTGAGGTTCTTTCAGCACTTTGGCTATTGCTTCAGGTGAAAAGTAGTTGTTGGTGGTTCCGAAAATCATCGCGTCTGTTCCTCCATACTTATTCTTGTTTAGATAGCATGGAAGAAATCGGCCAGTTTCAAACCTATTAAGACAATAGTGGCAATTAGCTATGACAAGATACTTCTTGCCAAAACAGAGAAAAGCCCTCTAAGGAAATTCTTCTTAGAGGGTTCAAATAGTGATGGCAGAGGTGGGTGACGACCAAGCTTATACGTTTATCGATCAGTCTACAAACCGATTCGAATTGCGTGCGCCTGGTCAAGAGACGGTTTACGTCGACCGTTCAAATCGCTTCTTTACAGGGAGACTAAGAAATGGAGAACGGTTATTTACGTTTAACTTTGTTATATCGGCATCGGAAATCAATAAGTTGGAAAAGGGAACGATGTATACGTTTCAACTCTTAAACAATGTTGCAAAGTATCAATATGGTGGGCCTAGGAGTTTTTGGTTCGAGTAGTGATTTTATTCGAAGCGGTTAGTTGAAAGAGGATGTAGGTATTATCCAGGCTGCAGGAGCAAAAAAGTGACCGTAATACTAACTGCATTCTCGATAGCTAGACCAAAAACCACAGAGCGAATGACTTGAGAGTGTAAAAAGACTTACAATTAATGCTGGTATGATATAGCCATACAGCCATAAAAATGGTACGCTATATATGGTGAAATTTTACTATACATAGGAGAGGAACAGAACATGGAAAAGAAAAAATACGTGATCAAATTTCGTACCTTGCTCATTCCATTTATAGCCTTGTTACTAATCACTTTGCCTTTGCAGCCGACAATTGGGCATGCAGCGTCCACAGTGGGTGGCGGAGAGATTCAAGTTGATTTAACAACCGGCGGGTTGATTACGGAAGAAACAATAAACAGTGGTTCCAATACGATTGCTCTAACGCTGAATGACAGGGATTGGGCAAGAGTTCTTGATAAGAGTTTAATTATTCAAAGTATGGTTGCCGACGTAGAAAATGATAAATGGACGGAATATAAGAAGAAGATAACCGAAGACCTAATTGAAGTTGACGGAAAAAAGTTGACAATAAAGTTGCCTAATGACGTTTACTCTATTACTCAGAATCAAAAAATTAGTTTTAACTTGAATGCTGCCGTTATTGAGGACTGGCCGGGTACGGTAAGCGTAGTTCCAGCATCCTTTACCATATACGCTAAGCCTGAATTGTCGATTGAGGGAACGATAAAAAATGGAACAACAATCGATGATATTAGGAAAGGCGGAAAGGTGATCGACCTGGTTTTATTGAATGCGACCTGGAACCAAAATGAATTTGTAAACCAAACACGTCTTTATGAATTTCTTGAAGGATTCAACGATGGCAGTGGTGGCATCTGGGGTGTTGTTGGACAACTGAAAAAGAATGATCCAAATCTGGTGTATGAATTCATCAATGATTCTACTTTGCGAATTAAGCTGCCTGCAATTCCGAACTATCCTAATGCTGATGAAGTCATTTCCTTTCAGTTAGATGATGGAATAGCTAGAGCTTATTATACAATTGACTCAGTAGAGAACGATCCAATTTCCTCAAACTTAATGATTAAATCAGATTCATTTAGTATTCATAAAGGTACTATGGATTCAATTAATGCCGAATTAGTATTACATACAAGTATTTCAGAGAAATCAATAAGAACTACTAATACGGATACCATTACTTTAAGGTTATCTGGCGGAGTGAAATGGAATATTGGTAATGACGCTGCCAAGAAAGTGCTAATCGAAAGTTCTGTAGCCAAGAAACAACCGGAAGAGTGGGAGAAAATTAAGAATTCACTACTCGCCGACTTGACTAAAATCTCTATTACGCAGGATCCAGATCCTGTACAAAACAATACAGAAGTGACTATAACAATACCAAAATTAGACTCTTATTATCTGACAGCAGACCAGCCTATCTCTTTAAAAGTTCCCTATCAGCTGTTGACGGAAAGTGTTCCTTTAAAGGAGCAAAGTTTTACAATTACAGCGCAGCCAAAAGTGTTGATTTCAGGAACAGCGACACCTACAGTCTCCCAAGCCGATATCGTTAAAGGGAACAAGACGGTGGTATTGACACTCGTAAACTCTACATGGGATGTAGACGTGGCAACAAATTCCCAAAAACGTGAGATGTTATTAAGTAGTTTTACGGGTTTTACAGGCTATGAAAATATAATGAATGCTCGTGCTGGAGTAGTAAGAAATAGCAATTCCAAAATTACAATTACGTTACCGGCTTTGGCAGGTTATAAGTCGATTGGGGATATTAATTATAGCCACAAAGCAGGCCTGACAACTAGCACAGATTTTAATACGAGTAAGCCGAAAGCCTTTACCGTTACTGAAGTTGAAAACCAGAGCGCAGTTGCAACAGGCACCATTACGAATAAAGTGAATGAATTTGACATTGCTAAGGGTGGGCAAGAACTCATACTTACTCTGAAAAATGATATGTGGGTAAAAGACGTGGAAAGTAAGATTGGGGTAACACCGATTACGATTACTGGTCAACGAGGAGACTTGTCTGCTCTTAGGTGGGACATAGTACGAAAGAGTGATACCATTCTCTCCATGAAACTTATGGCAGTACAAGGTTTTGGTTTGACAGATGATACGGTAGTTGATGTAGCAATTCCTAAAGACTTGCTTGCATTAGGAAGTAAAGAACTGAAGGTAGATTCTGCTTTTACAATTTATGCTGTCAAAGCCGATGTATCTGGCAATGGTACTTCCATGGATTTTGTAGATGTCCAAAAGGGGAAAAAGAAACTTGTAATCTCTTTGAAGAATGCCAACTTTGACATTGAGGCAGTGACAGTGAATGCCGTGAAGGAACTATTAAAAGGTTCAACTTCCACAGGATCTGCCGACTGGGTAAACAAAGTAGTTTCCTCAATTGATGACAAAAGCGTAAAAGTAACTAGCAACCAGATTACGATAACGCTGCCGGCAGCTCCAACCTACAGCTCAAACCAGAGTGAAGAGATTACTTTAGCAATAGGAACAGACCTTATCAAGGATGCAAATAAGCCAATTCAAGTGGATGGCGCCATTAAGGTAGGATCTGTAGCGACTGCTTCGGTGAATCCAGGAACTTTGTCTGACTCTGGTATCAAATCAGGAATACAAAAAATAACTATCACTCTGAACGGGGCAGATTGGGACCCTACTATTGAAACAAATACAACCAAAAAAACAGCTTTGTTGAATGGATTTAAAACGAACGACCAAACAAAGGAATGGACGCAAGTGATCAATGAGGTCAAGAAGTCCGGGACATTTAAACTCGAAGGTACTTCTAAATTGACCATTACGATTCCGCAAGTTCCAAGCTACTCCATTATTCGAAGTCAGGAAGTGAACGTTACCGTTCCCAAAAGCGTATTAACGGGTGGTTATAAGTATGACATTGATGCTGGAATGCTTCGAATTACGGTTCCTCCGTTCGCAGGCTCCTCTTCTTCCAAAACCTTCGCTGATTTGTTGAGTGAAGGAATTGATGCTACAGATTTAGAAAAAACACGGATTTATGTACCGGAAAAGAAAGTCCAGACGATTGTTGTCAACACCACGGATGTTCCTGGAGCTGGGCAATTGAACAACAGCATAACGACTGTTGAAATCACAACGAATAACGAAGTGGACAAGGTCGAGGTAGCTGTTGTTGGTCAGGAAACGATGGAAGCGAATCGGGGAAGTAATGGTAAATTCCTGTTTGTGTTCTCGAACGTTGAGAAAAATGCAGAAATGAAAGTGTCTGTCTATGGGCAAGGCGGGGAACCGTTGCAAGCCGATATCTATAAAAAACTTGGGAAGGGTTCCAAGACGTATAACGAGCTGCCTAAACAGAATTTGACAGGATCCTATTCGTTGTATGACTTATTGACAAATAAATCATTGCTCACAAATATTTTAAAATACTACACCATTGAAGAGCTCTTTGTTCAAGAATAAGAAGGGGGGCAGGATACCATGAAACGAATCAACCGCTTCATACTTGCCTTGATTGCCATGGTCCTCATGTTCCTTCCGTGGCAAGAGGTGGGAGTTGCAAAGGAATGGGCTTTCCAATCGATTGACCAGGTAGATAAGGCTTGGAGTATCAAGTTCAATTTGCAGCTGGATGGAGATTCATTGACATCCACCAGTATTTACATTACTGATGGAACAAACATTCATCCATCTACATCTCGTCTCACAGGAAATGGGAAAGAGGTCCAAGTTGTTCCTTCCAACCCCTATGAAGTTGGCAAGGCTTATTGGGTTATGATTACAAACCAAGTGAAGTCCAGTGATGGAAAACCGTTGAAAACACCTATCGAGGTGCCGTTCCAAGTTGTGGATCCAAATGCCAAGATCCAGGCAGTTCATAGTACGACATCGGGTATGTTCACAACGTTTATTGTCACGGTCCATCCAGATGTCCATAAAGTCACGATCGGCACGCAGGAGTTGACCTTTATCGGGAACAATCAGTATACAGGTACTTTCATTGATTTGAAGCAAAATAGCACCGTTACGATAAACGGGTATGACGAGAACAATAAGCGATTGCAGTCGGTTTCTTATAAGGTTCAATAGGGCAATTCAACAGAGGACGATTGATTGGTGGAGAAGTGGAACGATTGCTTCTTCACCTTTTTTATATGAAAATCAGTTGCTGGTGCATAGTATGGAGGGCGCAATGTTAGACATAAAATTTCTTTAGACCATATTTTAACAAATTCCTATTTATAAGTTTACTCAAATAACCGATATAAAACAGGATAGGAACTAAATGACAGGTGGAATTCTCCATGAAGATAAATCATAATTTAGCCGCGCTCAATATTTACCGAAATCAGCAGCAGTCTACGAAAGTCATATCAAATTCATTCAATAAACTGGCATCGGGCCAGCGGATCAATCAGGCCGCGGACGATGCTGCGGGATTAGCCATCTCCGAGAAGATGAGAGGTCAAATTAGAGGGTTGGAGAAAGCGAAGCACAATATACAGGATGGAATTTCACTTGTACAGACGGCTGAAGCAGCGTTAGGCCAAATTAATGATCCTCACTTGCAGCGGCTCAGGGAATTGGCAGTCCAAGCCTCCAATGATACGTTAACACAGGAAGATCGACAGCAAATCCAATTAGAAGTCGATCAGTTGAAGGAAGGCATCGACTTCATTGCCAACCATACGGAGTTCAATACGATCAAATTGTTAAATCGAGTTCCAGGTACTGGTGAATCCTCTGGAGTTGCCATTACCAACGGCTCTGAAAAACCGCTCACGAATACGATAGATTATGATACACAGCCAAGTTGGCAAGCGAATAAGATTGCGTTTAATCGTGGTGGGGATATTTACATAATGAACACAGATGGAAGCGGTCCACGTTTGGCCGTCAACAATGCGAGCCAGCCCGCATTATCACCGGACGGTTCCATGATTGCGTATGTCCGTCCTGATAAAAACTTGTATGTGGCTGCTATTGACGGAACTGGTGAAAGGCAATTAACGACAACTGCCGACCTCCATTTTGATTCCACCTTTGGTTCGCGTTTAACCTGGTCGCCTTCAGGAGAGGCAGTGTACTTCAAAGCGGAAAACAAAGGGATTGAAAGTGTCAATCTATCGGATGGAAGTCGATTGATTGTTTCCCATGATACGTCTGCCGCTTCACCTTCTATCTCTCCGGATGGAAAAACGATGGTGTTCCAAGCAACGGGCGGCATTTATTCGATTCAGGTGGACAGTACTGATTTGCAGAACCTCGTCTCGAGTGGAGAGCAGCCGAGGTTCTCGCCTGATGGCAAACTGATTGCGTTCTCCGCCGTGTCTACTGCAACAAATGATACTGAGCTATTTATAATGAATAGCGACGGAACGAATGTGAATAATATAACAGGGAAAATGGATACAGCATCGCTTCATAACCACAATATCTATCCCGAATGGTCGCCGGACGGCAACTATATTGTGTTCCACTCGGACAACGTGGCAAACCCATCCACTGGCGGAGACATTTGGAGAGTCGAACTGGGAGGTGCAACCACTGATAATGTTAATCATAATGCGCCATTCCACATGAGAATCCAAACGGGAGCAAATGTTGGACAAAACGTATCGATTGCACTGACGGACGCCAGAACAAGCGCCTTAGGCATCCATCAATTATCCGTATTAAGCAGGGAGGATGCGGAAAAGGCGATAGGTCAGATTGATAACGCAATGAAAAGAATATCAGCGGAACGGTCACGATTTGGTGTCTATCAAAATGTGTTGGAACATGTGCAGGCGAATGTTGAGAGTTACGGTGAAAACATGGTAACCTCAGAATCCCGTATACGGGATGTGGATATGGCAAAGGAACAAACGAAACTCGTGGGCCATCAGATTGTCCTGCAAGCCTCGCAATCCATGATGGCTCAGGCAAATCAAGTAATGCAAGGTATTCTTCAAGTTTTGAAATAATGTAATCGATTTTGGTAAACGCCCTGTTTGCCAAAAGGTTAATAGGCTACTTGTCAGTATAATACTGTCAGGTGGCCTTTTCCGTGCTGGCTTCAAGTTTTATGTAATGCATTTGCAATGTACCTTTGAAAGGCATTTACCGTGCTTTTTATGTGCAAAGAATGAAGTGAATTTGCATTAAGTGGGTACAAAATAATAAATATAGATTGTTAATAGCAAATCCTCAACTTCGATGATTTGTTATTTTTTATTACGCTGTTAGGGAATGAAAGGCTATTTACTCAAAGGTTATTTGTCAAATCCAATATAAGTTGAATTTTCATGTATAAATGCAATAGTAGTATGAAACCTATTGTCGTTTCAAACGTATTTCAATATTAAGGAAACGTAATGAAAGGAGTGTATAACTATGGGGATTATACTGGATTTGTTAAACTTTGCAGCTTATATACCTTTTCTAAGAGTTGATGAACAAGAAATCGGAAGAAACATACAACAGCTTAAAAGACATCAATGGTTTCAAGACTTTCTTAATGATGAACAGTATAGGAAACTAATCATTCACAACAAAGATGTCCGCCAAACTATCGGAAAGTTTAAAACAAGTAAACTGAGTAAAGATGCCTATAATAGTAAGTGCCAAAAAAAGTTAAGCAAAGTGCTACTCAAAGTCGCCTAACAAAAGGGGTTGTCTAGAAAGTCGAAGAAAAAATTGACTTTCTGGTTCAGTCCCTTTTTACTTTTGATTTAAATTAACAGCCGTTCCGCGGCAGACGATTTCCGCGGGCACGGTTGCAGCCAATTCACGCTAATTGCTCTGATCATCAAAACAGCAGTCTATGGAATTAAAAACCATCCCATTATTGATTTCCTGGAAATATATTGATATGGTAGTAGTAATTGAATATGCTATTTTGGTTCTTTGCATGGCGTGCTTTGCAAAGATTAAAAAGGAATCAGGTGAAAGTCCTGAACGGTCCGGCCACTGTAAATGGAAAGCGATTTCAAAAAAACACTGGTGCAATACTGGGAAGGTTGAAAAAGCGTTTGTATCCATAAGTCAGGAGACTTGCCAAAGTAGGAATGCGTTATACCTTCCGGAGAAAGGTTGCATGGGTGTCATTTACATTTGGCCTGTAAATTTTTGCGTACATATGCTCTGCCTCTCTCTGGAGGTACGAGCTTTTTTATTTGCCAAAAAAACAGGGAGGAAGGTAGAGCAATGAAACATTTGTCCAGGCAGCTAGTGTCACTATTGATGAGCTTGCTTCTCGTCTTTTCCTTTATTCTGCCAAGCGTTCAAGCGGGTGGAATCGAGAAGGGGGCTGGGGGGCTTCCAAGTGCGGAAACCATCAATGAGTTGGGGGACGGAGTGCAGCAGAGCGATGAAGATGCCCCCCCAGCCACCGAACAGATACTTGAGGAACAAGCAGATCGGACAGGAGCAGAGGGAGGCGGAAAGGGAACACTTACGTCTCGATCGAAGCAAACCATCCCTGTCAAAGTACGGGTGGAGAGTTATAATCAAACCTTGTTGCCAGTGACTGAGATTGATGTTGCGCCTTATGACATTACTCATGCGGTCGGGGATAACGGGATTGGGAATTGGTATGTGGAGAACGATGAAACGTTAGCTGTCCATGCGATCATCAAGGCGCTCGAAGAGAATGGATTTGATGTTGCGGACCGGAATAAGTTTGAATTCGGGGAAGGGAATTTCATTACAAACGTCAATGGTTTGGAAATGAACTCCGTCAATCCATATTTCGATGGATGGATGTATTTTGTAAATCATGAATACGCTCCTGTAGGCGTTGGTCAATTTGAGTTGAAAGCAAATGATGAAATCACGTTGTTCTTTACGACTGACTATAGGACGGTAAAGTACTCTTGGTTCGACCGAGCCACGGTGGAAGTCGAGGCAAACGAGGAATTTACGTTGACCTTACAGTCTGAAGAAGCGGTTCAGGATGCTGTGATCTTGCTGGATGAGGAGCCTCTTTTGATTGATGGGGAAGAAGTGCGCACGAATGCCAAGGGGGAAGCAACGTTACAATTCTCCGAAGCGGGTGAATATCATCTTTCTGCTAAAAGGCTGGACAATAAGTACAGCAATATTACACGCCCTTACAGTAAAGTAATCGTCCGTCCAGGAAAGGAATCTCCTAGTGAAGAGATTCCTGATTCGACTATAGAACCGGAACAGAAGCCGGATGCAAAGCCTGAACCGCAGTATAGAGGCGTAGAAACCCTTCTAGGCAACATGTATACGTTCTACAAAGGAGATCGATATAACAAGACATATTTTCCTTGGGGCATTCCAGAAGTAGGCTGGATGGAAGTCGTTGCCTTAAAAGCGATGGAAGTCAATTTAGACGATGGTACGGTGGAAAAACCGAACTGGCTTGAAAAGGATCCAGGGCTGAAACCGAATGAAAGAGACACGGTGCATATCCGGTATATTTTCGGATTGCTGGCTGACGGAAAAGATCCATCCCATGCTTGGGAAACCAATCGAAATCTGTTTGCCGAATTGGCTGCTCAGCAAAATGAAGATGGCTCGATCGGCGCCATCAACAAACATATGTGGGCCATGCATGCGCTCGATACTGGCGAAAAGCTTGGCTACGATGTAGGCGATTGGGATGAGGATGCGAAAAGAAAAGCATTGGATGTCCTGCTGGCAGATGAAAAAGAAGGCGGCGGATTTGCTTTTTCAGGAAACAGCGCAGACCCGGACATGACAGGCATGGCGCTATTGACGCTTGCCAATTATCAAGATGATAGTGCGGCAGCGGCAGCCATTGAGCGTGCGAAGCAAGCATTACGGCAGAAACAGCTCGATACCGCTGGTTGGAGTTCCTGGGGAACAGAAAACTCCAATAGTATTGCGACCGTCATTTCAGGTTTAGTCGCTATTGGGGAAGACCCCCTTTCCGATCAGTGGAAGAAAGGCGACAACACCCCGCTCGATGCGTTGGGGAGCTTTCAATTAGAGAACGGCGCCTTTACGTATACGCTTGATAATTTTGTCGGAACGAACATGATGGCCACCGAGCAATCCTTACTTGCTTTGCTCGATATCAAAAATGGAAAGTCAGTATGGCAACAATTCGCACCGGTGCAAGCTCCTGGACCGAATCCGGGACAACCGTCAGACCCTGGAAATCCGAATGGGCCGGGCTCTCCAACCGATGAAGAGAAGCCGAGTGTTCCAGATACACCGACACCACCGACCGCACCAAGTGCCAGAACGATTTTATTTTCTGTTGAAAAAAGAACAATGGGCCAAGGAGATATCATTTCGCCCACACGTGTGTCATTACAAGACGGGGAAACTGCCTATACCGTTCTTCGCAGAATCGCGTCCGAACAAGGGATCTCTCTTGAATCGATTGGTGACGGTCCGACGCTGTATGTCCAGTCAATCGACGGCCTGGGCGAATTTGATGGCGGTCCCCAAAGCGGTTGGATGTACTCTGTCAACGGAGTGTTCCCGCAATATAGTGCTGGGCTTTACACTTTGCAAGATGGAGACAATTTGCGCTGGCAGTATACGAAAAACTTAGGTGTCGACTTAGGGAACATCTGGGATCCGAATGATGTCCCTGGTGGAACTGTTACGCCAGGAAACTCAGGTGGTTCAGGGAACCAGGGCAACACAGGAAACCAAGGTAACTCAGGAGGTTCAACAAAACCTGCAGACACAAAACCGGCACCTGCTGTAAGTACGGAAGTTGCCTCAAAGATTGAATCGGCAATTAAAGGGATTCAGCAAAAGATGTTGCGCGATGGCGTTCAAAGTGAATGGGAAGCAATCGGTCTTTCCAAGTCGGGGATGACGATACCATCGAGCTATACAGTCAAATTCAAAGAAACGCTGGAAGATCAAGTGCTCAGCAAGTCTGGCAAAGGTCGAATGAAAATCACCGATGTGGAACGCCTTACGTTGGCTGCTGGAGTATTAGGAATTGACCCGCGCAACGTGGATGGCAAAGGATTTAACCTAATCGAGAAAATCTACAATAGTGAAACCAGGACAACGGGCGAAGACAGTTTGACGTTTCAAGGGAATAATGGCGTGATTTTTGCCTTGATCGCGTTAGATTCTAAACAGTATGCCGTACCGGAAGGAGCTAAATGGACTCGTGACAAGCTAGTCAAGGAATTATTGAAAACGCAAAAGTCGGATGGCTCCTGGAGTCTGGAAGCTAACACAACGGGCTCAACAAGTGTTGATATTACAGCAATGGCCTTGACTGCTCTGGCGCCTTATAAAGAGCAACAAGCCGTAAAGCAGTCGATTGATCACGCTGTTCAGTATTTATCGAAAGCGCAAGGGTCGACAGGCGGCTTCCAAGAAACCTTCGTCGGAGGCATTTCAAGCGAAGCGACCGCTCAACTCATTATCGGCTTGACAGCCAATGGCATAGACCCGAGAAGTCAGGCGTTCACGAAAAACAACAGCAATCTGATCGATCATTTATTGAGTTATCGAGCGAATGATGGCGGATTCAAGCATCTCATTGAGGACAACGATTCAAATGGCATGTCAACAGAACAAGCCCTTCAGGCGCTCGTCGCTTTCAACCTATACGCGAACGGGAAAGGTGCACTCTACAACTTTACCGAGAATAATGTGAAGCCGGTTCCGACTCCGACCCCGGTTCCGGAACCAACACCGATCGCCGCACAATTCAAAGATGTGGCAAGCCATTGGTCTGCAGAATACATCCAGCAGGCCGTGGAACAGGGACTGGTGAAAGGTTATGAAGATGGCACATTCAAGCCGAATCAGTCATTAACGCGTGCGCAGGCCGTTTCCATTTTAGTCCGCGCATTGGAGCTGGAAACAGATAAACAGAATCCGTTTATGGATACGCAACATTATGCAAAAGATACACAAGCGGACATTGCAGCTGCCTATCACCATGGGTTAATTAAAGGACAGGACGGCAAGTTTAGGCCGACAGAAAAAGTGACACGGGCCCAAATGGCCTTGCTGTTCTATCGAGCCTATGAAATTCAGAATGGCAAAAAGTATGCAGGGCAAACGAAAGCGCCATTTTCGGATATGAAGAAATACAATACGGAAGCGAAAGATGCGGTGGATATGTTGTATGCATTGCACATGGCGGCGGGAGAGAATGGGAAATTCATGCCGGGCGATTCCACTAGCCGCGGGCAAGCCACAAAGATGCTCATTGAATTTTTGAATACAAAATAAGAACGCGATCTTGCATTCCTCTGAATGCAAGATCGTCTTTTTCAGGAGGTATCTCGCATGGGTTGGAAGAAGCTCAATCAATTTCTCGTTCTCTTGCTTTTGGCTTTCCTCCTATCGGCTTGTGGGTCTTCTTTACAAAAACCGACGGGTCTGGAACAGGAAGAAGAAACACAAGTAACGCCTGATCTTGCTATTGGCAAGAATAATACGGACGAACTGGAGGAAGAACAGGAACCCGAGAAACAAATAGAGGAAAATGAAGATCCGGCAGAGGAAACTGTAGGAAGTGAAGAGCCGGGAACAGAACGCCCTGCAGCAAAAGAGGATTCCGTGACGAATCAACCGGAACCGGGAAACACTGCGCCGAAAGAAAAGAGTGCTGCTAAGACAGAAAAGTCACCTGTCGAGTCGGCAAAGAAACCAACAACTGCTCCAGCAAAGCCGTCTGCTTCTGAAAAGGCACCAGAGAAACCAAAAGAGAAACCAAAAGAGAAACCGAAAGAAAAACCAAAGGCGGAACAAAAAAAACAGGCAGAACCGAAGCACAAGGTGGAAAAACCAACTGCTCCGGCGGCTAGTAAAGTAATCTATTCCATCGTCATTTCTTCCAGTGAAGTGCCTTTGCCGCCGACGGAGGTTGAGATCGAAGATGGTGACACGGTGCTGTCTGCTTTGATTGCTGTCACGAAACAACATAAAGTGCAGATGGATTATCGAGGCGGTCAGGGAGCCACAGCTTATATCGAAGGAATTGACAATGTATATGAGTTTGATCGAGGGCAGGGGAGCGGCTGGATGTATCGCGTGAATGGCATTTTCCCGGACCGGGGAGCGGGTGTTGTCCCACTGCAGGATGGCGACCGGGTGGAATGGCTGTACACGACCAATTTGGGTGTCGACTTGAACGCGGATTTAAAGCCGTTTCGCCGGTAAAGAAGAGAGGGATGGCAAATGGGAAATGGCATACATTCGATTCATCCTTTCGTGATGTTCTTCTACTATCTAAGCATTGGTTTCTTTGCCATGTTTTTTAATCATCCGGCCTTTTTATTGGCAGGCTGTTTGGCATTAGCCGCGGTTAACTTGACGCATGACCGCGGGACCGCTATGAAGCAATGGATGCCTGTAATGGTCAGCATGACGTTGCTGATTATCCTAGTAAATCCGTTTATTAATTCAAGAGGGACGCATATATTTTTTTATTTCCGCGGCAAACAAGTGACGCTTGAAGCGACTTTATACGGAGTGGTGACTTCCATGTCATTGCTGATGGTCCTATTGCTCTTTATTTCGCTGAATATCGTGTTGAATGGCAATAAAATCTTATACATTTTCTCAAGAATCTTGCCGAAAACCGCCTTTTTAATCATGCTGTCGATCCGTTTCGTTCCCCTGTTAAAAAGACGTCTGACGGAAATCCAAGATGTGCAGCGGGTGAAGGGCATGACCATCAAACAGGGAACGATACGAAATCGTGCGAAAAGCGGGATGTCGATCTTGCAGATTTTGCTTGCCTGGTCACTGGAAGAAGCGATTGAAACGGCTGATTCAATGAAGGCAAGAGGCTATGGGACGGGCAAACGAAGTCCATATATTCCCTACCGGATCACGAAGACGGATCAGAATTGGCTGATCTATTTGGCTATATTTTTTATCATCAGCGTGGCCGGCGGTTTCTTGGGATATGGAAAAATCATCATTTACCCAAAGCTTGGCACACTTCATTTCTATCCGCTCGATTGGGTTGTCTTCACGAGCTGTTTGGCAGTCATGTTATTTCCAGTGTTGGTAGAAGGGAGAGAGCAATTGAAATGGAATTATTCCGCTTGAATGACGTGACATTTTCGTTTCCAGATGCGGAGCACACCGTATTGCAAGGTGTCAGCTTAACAATACAGGAGGGTGAATTTGTAATCATCGGGGGAGCAAGTGGGAGTGGAAAAACGACCCTTCTGAAATTGCTGAAACAAGAATTGCAGCCGACCGGCGAGTTGAAAGGGGAAATTTTATTCAGAGGAAAGCCGTTGGATGAATGGGACGAGAGAATGTTAATCGAGCAGATCTGCTACGTGTTCCAAGATCCTGACAATCAAATTGTCATGGATGAAGTGATGCAGGAAATCGTCTTTGGACTTGAAAACCTGGGCTATTCCAACTTTGAAATGCGTAAGCGGGTCGCGGAAATGGTCCATTTTTTCGGGGTGGAGGCTGTCTTGCATGAAAAGCCATCCGAACTGTCAGGCGGCCAGAAGCAAATCTTGAACTTGCTATCTGTTCTGCTATTGAAACCGCGCGTGCTCTTGCTCGATGAGCCGACATCCCAGCTGGATCCCGTTGCGGCAAAAGAATTGGTATTGATGCTGGAACGGTTGAACAAAGAAACAGGCATGACAATTGTTCTCGTGGAGCATCGGCTCGAAGAGTTGTATGCCATGGCAGACAAGGTAGTATTCATGGAGCAGGGGCAGTTGCTGTATGAAGGTGCCAGCAGGGACGTAATCGAAAAAATGTATCATGATCAAGCCGCACAGTTCTTACCGTACATACCTGCATTTGCCCGCTTGTATATGGAATTTGAACCCCTTCCGCGCCGGGAATCCATCCCGTTGACCGTCAAAGAGTGCAAGCAATGGATTGGCAGTGATGAAATGCAGGCTAACTTGCCGAAAAACGTGAAGGCGAATCGAAAAGACAGCGCCATTTTGCTAGAAATGGAGGACGTACATTATCAATATAAGAAACAGACTCCATTTGTTTTGAAACATTTCCAGATGACAATTAGAAAAGGAGAATTTTTTACGCTGGTAGGCGGAAACGGCAGCGGAAAAACAACCGCATTGCGAGCCGGCTTCGGAAGTATAAAACCACAACGGGGGAAAATCCGCTATAACGGACGAGATCTCGCAAAAATGAAAGACGCGGAGTGGTTAGACAACATAGCTTACTTGCCGCAAAATCCGCGAACCTATTTTCTGCATCAAACGATTGAGGAAGAGATGAAGAGTATCAGCAGTCGGTTGCAAATACCGGATGCCAACATGACAATCGACAAGTTGTTGGACACATTCCGCATTTCCCATTTGCGGTCAAGGCATCCGTATGATTGCTCGGGAGGAGAAATACAAAAAGCGGCACTCGCCTGTATGTTACTGGGGCAGCCAGACATGCTATTCATTGACGAACCGACGAAGGGGATGGACCCGATCTCTAAGCAGCAATTGGGCGAATTGCTGACAAGGTTGCAACAGCAAGGGCTGACGATTTTTATGGTCACCCATGACATCGGGTTTACGGCGCGCTTTGCAGAACGCTGCGCCATGATGTTCGATGGGGAAATTGCAGCGGAAGGGACACCGGATGAGTTGTTCAAAGGGAACTACTTCTACACAACAGCCATCAACCGGGCGACGCGTGAGACGAAACAGGCGGAAGTGTTGACGTATGAGGAGGCCGTTGCCACATGGAGCGCTCCCGCCATTATTTAGTCTTCGTTTCTATTGTGCTGCTTATTCTCCTGTTCGCATCGATCCTCTTCTTTCACTATAAAGCCTACTTGCTAGTAAGTTTGCTCATGATTGCTAGCATTATGATTCCTTTTTTTGTCCGCTTTGAATGGCGAGACGTGGCAGGGCGTGAAATCGTATTGCTCGCCATGTTAGCTGCCATCGCGGCTGTCGGGCGCGTACCATTCGCCGGCCTGCCAAGTGTTCAGCCGACCTCCTTTATCATCATCATGGCGGGCATTGTCTTCGGCGCGGAATCTGGGTTTATTGTGGGCGCCGTGGCAGCGATTGTCTCGAACTTCTTCTTGGGGCAAGGTCCTTGGACGCCTTGGCAAATGTATGCCTGGGGGATGATGGGCATGACAGCGGGACTGTTGCGCCAGGCATGGTGGATGAAATCATCTTGGGGGAAATGTCTATTCGGATTTGCGTGGGGCTACTTATTCGGTTGGTTCATGAATATGTGGATCATCGTCAGCAATATAGAAGCCTTGTCCTGGGATTTTTTCATCGGCATCTATGCATCAAGTGTCTACTTTGACCTGGCACATGGACTCTCGAACGTGTTTTTCCTCGCTGTCTTCGGTGCAGGATGGATGAAAATACTGCAACGGGTGCAGCGGAAATATGGATTGCTGGAGTAATGTACTGCATGCTCAACAGAAAAAGCCTGTTGGGCTTTTTTCGTTGAGAGATTTTCCAAGATACGGGTGGCGCGCATAAAACTGAGATAATACCTTCAGAGGAGACAGACTATAAAGCGCACACTTATACTGAACCTACTTACGATAGGAGTGTCGTTACCATGAATAAGCCGAGACATTACACATTTGAAGAGAAAAAAGAAGTAGTGGAACTATTTTTTGAAGGCCATCCGGTGGCAGAGTTAACGAGAAGGTTTAACCTTTCCAATCGAAGAAGAGTCTATGATTGGGCCAAAAAAGTGCGGGATGCCAACTCATTCGAAGCGCTGCGGGATAGCCGTGGCCTGATGAACAAGGGAAGAACGAAACAGGAAGATATGGCGGAGGAGAACGAACGGTTGAAATTGGAGATTCTCTATTTAAAAAAGCTTTTACACTTGAAAAGGGGGTGAACGCAACACAGATGGATTTTGAGTTTATCGAAGCGTACAAGGACCGCTATCCCATCCGTCTTCTGACGGGGATGACCCAGATCAGCCGGTCCTATTACTACAAGCTGCTGAAAGGAAAAAAGTTGAAGACACAAGCGGAACGGGACAAGCCCTTGTTGAACCAAATGTTGTCCCTGTACGTGACGCATGGCGGGAATCTGGGAAATGTAAGGTTCAAGGATGAATTGTATCGACAGTACGGTGTCGTGGTGAACGTGAAGAGGGTACGGCGGATGCGCAAGATGTACAATCTGCCGCTGAAGACGCAACGCAGGAAGCCGCGGATGGACGGCGGACCCGTCCACCATATCGTGGATAATCTGCTGGAACGGAATTTCAGGGCAACGAAGCCTGGAAAGAAGCTCTGCATCGACATTACGTACCTCAAGGTGACGAAGCCCCGGGAGAATTTCCTGTTCCTTTGCGCGATCAAGGATGTATACAACAATGAGATTGTGGCCTACAGCATCGGGGAAGACATGACAATCCGCTTGGTGTTCCAAGCGTTGAACCAGTTGAAAGAAAAAGGACTTGCGCAAAAGAACGCGATCCTACACAGTGATCAAGGCGTTCAATTCACAAGTCCCCGCTACGTAAAGCGGCTGAAGGACATGCATCTTGTCCAATCGATGTCCCGCAGAGGCAACTGCTGGGACAATGCATGCATCGAAAGCTTCTTCGGCAAGTTGAAGACAGAGATGCCAGGTTTCTCCATTCCAGAGACCCAGGACGAGATGATCCAAGCCGTCACCGATTACATTGCCTATTATAACGTAACTCGGCCCCAATTGAAATTTAAGATGAGCCCGGTAGCATATCGGCTGGCGCAAGCTGCCTGAGCGGATCAACGGGTGGCATCAGCTGGCGACTTTACTTGGAGAGGCGGGCATGGTAGCCTCGTCGGGCCGAACCAGCCACCGAAGCTGGTTTCCTGGTTCGGGAAGCATGCCTGTAGAGGCTCCAAGTCAAGTCGCAAATGGGTAGGATTCGGAAACGGGTAAGATCTGGCAACAAAATAAATGGAGCGGTTTATAGAGTGTCTACTTGACAGGGTGTAAGTCAAACATAGTATTCGCGCATAAAGTGCACTTCCGCGCGCAAATCGAATTATATTCGCGCATAAAGAACTCCGCGGCGCGCTTAAATCGAGAAAACCGCGCATACCTCCTATTGAGCCGCGCATAAAACGAAGCCACACTTACTTTCGTCCTTGTAGATGAGGATTTTTCTATGCACATAGAGTTTCACCCCATGCGAATCACCTTCAACTTATTTAACCTAACACGGATAGAATGTTATATAATCTATTGAACCTGGCAGAGGAAATGACTTTTAAATTTAGTTGTGGAGAAGCGGCATTATTACAGGCTATTCCTGTAACAAAATAGTTCTTATCATAAAAGGGGATAGGGTCTTGCTTAAAATATTGCGTTTTGTTTTTGCAGCCGTAGCTTTTTTATTTGCTGCATATGGATTACTAACGAAAGACTATCAGCTTCAACCTTTCATGATGGTATTCTTAGGTTTTATGATGCTCATCATGGGGTTGGAAGAGTTTCAAAAAAATCAAAAGTTTTTCGGTTGGCTCTTTGTAGGAATCTTTTTATTCGCCTTATACGTGGCAGTTCAAGGGTTTTTACTTCTAATTAACAGATGAATTACACTCTCGATATGAATAGTAAGGTGAAGGAGATAGAAAGCTCGTTAATCCGGTGTGATTGGCTTCCTATAGTATTTAATATGCAGCTGTAACGAATTGAAAAAGGAAGTCTGTTGACCACAAAGGATCAACGGACTTCCTTTCATTTAAAGATCACTTCAAATGCTTATCTAAGAACTCAATCATCGCATTGTAGAATTCAATTCGATTTTCTTCGTTGTGGAAGCCATGTCCTTCGTTTTCTTTTAGCATGTATTTCACCTCAACACCACGCTTCTGCAAGGCTTCTACCATCTGATCGGATTCAGCTCGATTGACACGCGGGTCATTGGCACCTTGAGCTATAAATAATGGTGTTTTCATTTTGTCGGCATGGAAGACAGGTGAGACGGCTTCCAATAGCTCTTTGTCATCTTCCGGATGGCCCATCTTTTTATAGAGGTCTTGTCGCATCGTTTCCCAATACGGCGGGATGGTTTCAAGTAGCGTGAAGAGATTGGCGACGCCTACATTATCCACGGCTGCTGCGTAAAGGTCCGGAGTGAAGGCGATGCCGGCTAATGTAGCATAGCCGCCAAAGGATGTCCCGTAAATTCCGATCCGGTCAGGATCAGCGATGCCTTGATCGATGGCCCATTGAACGCCGTCTGTAATGTCATCTTGGATCTTTAATCCCCATTCCTTGTTGCCTGCATCAGTAAATGCTTTCCCGTATCCAGTCGATGATCGGAAGTTCATTTGAAGTACCGCATATCCGCGGTTGGCAAGCAGCTGAACTTCCGGATTGAAGCTCCAAAAATCACGTGCCCAAGGACCGCCATGTGGATTGACGATTAACGGCAAGTTTTCCGGTTTTTTATTTTTCGGCAGTGTCAAATAGCCATGGATGGTGAGACCATCTCTACTAGTGTAAGAGATAGGGTGCATATCAGCTAAAAGATCCCGGTCGATCCAAGGAGCGAGTTCGGACAGTTTGGTCAATTCGTCCGTCGTCGAATCATAATAATAGTCGATCCCGAATTCTTTATCGCTCGATACGTTTACGATGAACTTCGTCATGTCTTCATTAAAATCCATGATCCACAGTTCACTTTCAGTGACCTGGAGCTTATCCTGCAATTTATTGAAAAGACTTTCAAATTCTTTGTCGAAGAAGATCAAGTGCTGCTTGTCGGTGACATAACCAGTTGCTAGTAATTTATCCTTGGCCTGGTGGTAAATGACGCCCATTACATCCACTTGCGGATTCGAATAGAGAACTTTCTCATTTGCATCCAAATCGAATACGACTAATTCCAATTTATCCCGACCTTTATTGGACAAGGCATAAATGGATTGATTGTCCTTTGAGAAGGCGATTGGTGAAATGACATCACTTTGTTCTGTTTGGACAAACGGTTTGAATTCATCTTCTTCGGTTTCACGATACAGAACCGTACTATTTACTCCATCTGTTTCGACTGCGATGCGAATCTTCCCATCATGGTCTGCGAGCCATCCTCCAATATTGCCGGGGTTTTTCGCTACATGATGCAGCTCACCAGTTTTGATATTCAATCGATACACGTCATAAACAGTGGGATCTTCTTTATTCATCTCAATCAAAATTTCATTCTCGATACCTTGTAGATTGCTGACCAATTGAACTCTGACATCCGGGTATGGAGTTAAATCCCGTTCTTCCTGACCGTTTAAATTGGATGAATAAATATGGTAGTTTTCATCTCCGCCGTTATCTTTGAAGTAGAGGATATGATCATCTTTCCAGAATGATAGGGCGATATCTCGATCGGTTGAGCTAGTCACCCGAATCGGTTCGCTGTCTTCATGCATCTTTTTGACAAAAACATTCATCCGGTTTTCCCAATCGGACATATACGAGATATACTCACCGTCCGGTGACAAGTCAAATTCGGATTCTCCAGCGTTTTTCATGAAATCTTCAACGGAGATTTCCTTTACTCCTTTATTATCGATATCTTTGGAAGCGAACGCTTTTGCATTCTCGATAATGTCCTCCATCTCTTCTGCTGTAACCGTTTCATTCGCTTGGCTATAGACTTTCAACAGTCCATTGATTATTGCGGACTGCAAGTAATCCGAAATGGACTTTTCCTGATCCTCCATCTGAAGAGCACGGATGAGGATCTTAGCAAGCTCGCCTTTTGTGATGTGTTGATCACGGGCCCAATCCTCATTGGACGTCCAACGTTTCGCAAGTTCATCTCTCATTTCTTTTGATCCATGCTGGTACGTCAATTCATCTAACGCGTACTGGATGAAGTCCTTAACGGACACAGGTGCATCCACTTTCACATTTTCGGCAATACCT
Organism: Sporosarcina luteola; assembly: GCA_014204635.1. Classification (GTDB taxonomy): domain Bacteria; phylum Bacillota; class Bacilli; order Bacillales_A; family Planococcaceae; genus Sporosarcina; species Sporosarcina luteola_A. The sequence continues at coordinate 474,081 of JACHLS010000001.1, forward strand.
ATATTCTCCCGATCAAGCGACCGAACCGTTTCATTGGCTTTAGCGCCAAGTGGATAGGAAACGAGAAGTGCGGAAGCCATCGCGGCTAGTAAAACTTGTTTTTTCATTGGTTAATTCCCCTTTTTTAACGAGTTGTTTTATAGCTTTCTAACAATTTTATAAATGTATTAACGGTACCGCGTAAAACAACGAAACGCTCCTAAAACCAACGTTTCGTTGTTTGGCTTTACTTCAAATGCTTATCAAAGAACTCAATCATCGCATTGTAGAACTCGATTTTATTTTCTTCATTTTCGAATCCATGTCCTTCGTTCTCTTTTAGCATATATTCCACATCAACCCCGCGCTTACGTAAAGCTTCTACGATCTGATCAGATTCGGCTTGGTTCACACGAGGATCATTTGCGCCTTGGGCTACAAATAGTGGTGTTTTGATTTTATCAGCATGAAAGACAGGCGAGACGGCTTCCAGCAATTCCTTATCCTCGACAGGATGGCCAATTCGATTGTAGAGGTTGTTTCTCATCGTTTCCCAATATGGCGGGATGGTGTCAAGCAATGTGAAGATATTAGAGACACCGACATAGTCCACCGCTGCTGCATAAAGATCCGGGGTATACGTGATGCCGGCTAACGTCGCATAGCCTCCGAAGGATGCTCCGTAAATTCCGACCCGGTCAGGATCTGCGATACCTTGATCGATGGCCCATTGAACGCCATCGGTAATATCATCTTGGATCTTTAAGCCCCATTGTTTGTCGCCAGCATCGGTAAATGCTTTTCCGTATCCAATAGATGAACGGAAGTTCACTTGAAGCACGGCGTATCCGCGGTTGGCAAGGAGCTGCACTTCGGGATTGAATACCCATGAATCACGTGCCCAAGGACCGCCATGTGGATTGACGATGAGCGGCAAGTTTTCCGGTTTTTTATTTTTTGGCAGCGTCAAATAGCCATGGATGGTGAGGCCATCCCTACTTTTATAGGAAATCGGATGCATATCGCTCATGGCATCCCGGTCAAGCCAAGAAGCCAGTTCCGTCAATTTGGTCAATTCTTCTGTTGTTGAATCATAATAGTAGTAGGTACCGAATTCTTTATCGCTTGAAACGAATACGATGAACTTTGTCATATCCTCATTATAGTCATTGAGTAGCAGTTCACTTTCCGTCACTTGGAGCTTGTCTTCCAACTGCTTAAAAACGCGTTCCAAGTCTTTATCGAAAAACTCATAGTGCAGTTTGTCTGTTATATATCCGCCTGCTATGATCGCATCTTTCTTCTTGTCATAGAACCCTATCGCCACGTCGACCTGCGGGTTGGAATATAGAACTTTCTCATTTGCATCTAAATCGAACACAACTAATTCTGACTTATCTCGTCCTTTATTGGACAAAGCATATATGGATTGATTATCTTTTGAAAAAGCGATCGGTGTAATGGCATCACTTTCTTCTGTTTGGACAAACGGTTTGAAGTCATCCTCTTCGGTTTCACGATACAGAACCGTACTATTTACCCCATCCGTTTCGATTGCAATGCGTATTTTGCCTTCATGGTCTGCAAGCCAGGCCGCGATATTGCCGGGGTTTTTCGCAACATGGTCTAGATCACCCGTTTTAACATTCAGTCGGTACACATCAAAGACAGTAGGATCTTCTTTATTCATTCCAATAAGAATTTCATCTTTCACACCAGACAAGCCACTGATCACTCTTACTTGAACACCGGGATACGGAGTTAAGTCCCGTTCTTCCTGACCGTTGAAGCCGGATGAATAAAGATGGAAGTTTTCATCGCCGCCGTTATCTTTTAAATAAAGGATATGATCATCCTTCCAGAATGACGCAATAATATCACGATCCGTTGAGCTGGTCACCCGAATCGGTTCGCTATCCTCATGCATCTTTTTGATGAAGACATTCATCCGGTTTTCCCATTCGGACATATACGAGATATACTCACCGTCCGGTGACATTTCGAAGTCGGATTCTCCTGGGTTTTTCATGAAATCTTCAACGGAGATTTCCTTTACTCCTTTATTGTCGATATCTTTGGAAGCAAATGCTTTCGCATTCTTAATAATGCTCTCCATCTCCTCAGCTGTGACGGTTTCATCCGCTTGGCTGTAGACTTTCAAAAGACCATTGATTTTGGCAGATTGCAAGTAATCTGAAATGGACTTTTCCTGCTCTTGAATATTTAGGGCATGAATGAGAATCTTCGCAAGTTCTCCTTTTGTGATCTTTTTTTCCAGCTCCAATTGTTCAGCGGAAGTCCACTGTTGAACGATTTGATCTCTCATTTCTTTTGATCCATGTTGATATGTCAATTCATCTAACGCATATTGGATAAAGTCATTAACAGATACAGGTGCTTCCACTTTTACATTTTCGGCAACACCAACATTCTTACTTTCAAGCGACCGAACCGTTTCGTTTGCCTTCGCGCCGAGTGGATAGGATACGAGAAGTGTGGAAGCCATTGCGGCTAGTAAAAATTGTTTTTTCAATGTAAAAATTCCCCTTTGTTGTAGTTTGATGGTGACGCATAAGTTTGGTTTTACTTCAAATGTGTATCGAAGAACTCAATCATCGCATTGTAGAACTCGATGGCGTTTTCTTCATTATGGAAGCCGTGTCCTTCGTTTTCTTTTAGCATGTATTTCACATCAACACCGCGTTTTTGCAAGGCTTCTACAATCTGATCTGATTCAGCCTGTTTGACTCGAGGGTCATTTGCACCTTGGGCTACAAATAGAGGTGTTTTAATTTTGTCGACATGAAAGACAGGCGAGCTGGCTTCCAACATTTCTTTGTCTTCCACTGGATGGCCGACCCGGTTGTATAGATCATCTCGTGCGACCTCCCAATATGGTGGAATGGTCTCGAGAAAAGTGAAGAGGTTCGAGACGCCCACATAGTCCACAGCTGCTGCATACAGGTCTGGAGTAAAGGTGATGCCGGCTAATGTGGCATAGCCTCCGAAGGATGCCCCATAAATCCCGATTCGATCAGGATCTGCGATGCCTTGATCGATGGCCCATTGAACGCCGTCTGTTATGTCATCTTGGATCTTTAATCCCCATTCCTTGTTGCCTGCATCGGTAAAGGCTTTTCCGTATCCCGTTGAAGAGCGGAAGTTCACTTGGAGCACAGCATATCCACGGTTGGCAAGAAGCTGCACTTCAGGATTGAATCCCCACGAATCACGATACCAAGGGCCGCCATGTGGATTCACGATTAACGGCAGTTGTTCTGCTTTTTTATTTTTCGGCAGGGTCAAATAGCCATGGATCGTGAGGCCGTCTCTGCTTGTATAAGAGATGGGGTGCATATCGGCCATCGCATCCCGATCGAGCCAGGAAGCGAGCTCGGTCAATTTGGTCAGTTCATCCGTCGTCGAATCATAATAATAGAAGGTGCCGAATTCTTTATCGCTCGCAACAGCTACGATGAACTTCGTCAGATCTTCATTCATGTCGTTGATGTTCAGTTCGCTTTCACTCACTTGGAGTTTGTTTTTCAACTTGTTGAAAGTGTGTTCGAAGTCCTTATCGAAAAAGTCATAGTGCACTTTGTCTGTCTCATAAACGCCTGCTAGGAGAGTATCCGTATTCTTATCATAGAAAGCGTTCGTTACGTCGACTTGTGGGTTGGAATAAAGGACTTTTTCATTTCCTTCCAAATCAAATACAACGATTTCGGTTTTATCCCGGCCCTTATTGGACAAGGCATAGATGGATTGATTATCCTTTGAGAATGTGAACGGTATAATGCCGTCACCATCTTCCGTTTTGACAAACGGCTTGAATTCATCCTCTTCGGTTTCGCGGTAGAGAACCGTCATATTTACCCCATCTGTTTCGAGCGCAATTCGGATTTTGCCATCATTGTCTGCAAGCCAGCTCACAATATTGCCGGGGTTTTTCGCAACATGATGCAGCTCCCCAGTTTTGATATTCAAACGATACACATCGTCAACAGTTGGATCTTCTTTATTCATCCCAATTAGAATCTCATTTTCTACACCCTGCAGGCTGCTGATGAGTTGCACTCTGACACCTGGGTAAGGAGTTAAATCCCGTTCTTTTTGACCGTTGAAGCTGGATGAATAGAGATGGAAGTTCTCATCTCCACCGTTATCTTTTAAATAAAGGATATGATCATCCTTCCAGATCGCACCCATGATATCTCGATCTGTTGAGCTGGTCACCCGGATGGGCTCGCCGTCTTCATGCATCTTTTTGACAAAGACATTCATCCGGTTTTCCCATTCGGACATATACGAAAGATATTCCCCGTCCGGTGACATGGAGTAGCCCAGTTCTCCCGGATTTTTAAAGAAATCTTCTACGGAAATTTCTTTTACCCCTTTATTATCAGCATCCTTGGAAGCGAACTCCTTTGCATTCTCAATAATGCTCTCCATCTCTTCCGCTGTTACGGTTTCATTCGCTTGGCTGTAGACTTTTATGAGCCCATGGAGTTTTGCAGATTGCAAGTAATCCGAAGTGGACTTCTCCTGCTCTTCAATCTGTAGAGCGTGAATTAGAATCTTAGAAAGCTCGCCTTTTGTGATGTGCTGTTCAGAAGCCCATTTCTCATTGGCTGTCCAACGTTTGGCAAGTTCATCTCTCATTTCTTTGGAACCATGCTGGTACGTCAATTCATCTAATGCGTACTCGATAAAATCCTTAACGGAAACAGGTGCATCCACTTTTACATTTTCGGCAATTCCAATCGTTTCTCTATCAAGTGACCGAACTGTTTCATTCGCCTTCGCGCCGAGTGGATAGGATAGGAGAAGCGCAGACGCCATTGCTGCTAGTAAAGCTTGTTTTTTCACCGGAAAAATCCCCCTTTATATATTTAAACCTGATAGTTTAATAGAGTAAAAGTTTAATCGGGTATGCATTAAAAAACGAAACGCCCGAAAACAAACGTTTCGTTTTTTGATTTCACTTCAAATGTGTATCGAGGAACTCAATCATCGCATTGTAGAACTCGATTTTATTTTCTTCATTATGGAAGCCATGTCCTTCATTCTCTTTTAGCATATATTGCACATCAACGCCGCGCTTCTTCAAGGCTTCCACGATCTGATCGGATTCAGCCTGTTTGACACGCGGATCATTTGCGCCTTGGGCTACAAATAAAGGCGTTTTAATTTTGTCGACGTGGAAGACAGGTGAGACGGCTTCCAATAGTTCTTTGTCATCGACTGGATGGCCGACCCGTTTGTAAAGATCGTTGCGAACGGTTTCCCAATACGGCGGGATGGTGTCGAGCAACGTGAAAATGTTCGAGACGCCCACATAGTCCACCGCTGCTGCATATAGGTCTGGAGTGAAAGTGATGCCGGCTAATGTCGCATAGCCGCCAAAGGACGCCCCATAAATTCCGATTCGATCAGGATCTGCAATGCCTTGATCGATGGCCCATTGAACGCCGTCCGTAATGTCATCTTGGATCTTTAATCCCCATTCCTTGTTGCCTGCATCGGTAAATGCTTTCCCATATCCCGTCGATGAGCGGAAGTTCACTTGGAGCACGGCGTATCCACGGTTGGCAAGCAGCTGTATTTCCGGATTGAATCCCCACATATCACGTGCCCAAGGTCCTCCATGTGGATTGACGATGAGCGGCAGCTGTTCCGGTTTTTTATTTTTCGGCAGGGTCAAATAGCCATGGATCGTGAGGCCGTCTCTGCTTGTATAGGAGATGGGGTGCATATCGGCCATCGCGTCCCGATCGAGCCAGGAGGCGAGCTCTGTCAATTTGGTCAGTTCATCTGTCGTCGAATCATAATAATAGAAGGTACCATATTCTTTATCGCTCGTAACAGCTACGATGAACTTCGTCAGATCTTCATTATAGTCATTGAGGCTCAGCTCGCTTTCGCTCACTTGGAGTTTGTCTTTCAACTTGTTGAAACTGCTTTCTAAATCTTTATCAAAAAACTCATAGTGCATTTTATCTGTCGTATACAAACCAGCTAAAATGGTATCTTTCTTCTTATCATAAAAGGCATGTAGCACATCGACTTGTGGATTTGCATAGAGAACTTTTTCATTTGCATCCAAATCAAACACAACGAGTTCCACCTTGTCCCTGCCTTTGTTGGATAAAGCATAAATGGATTGATTATCTTTTGAGAAGGCGATCGGTGATATGATATCGCCATCTTCCGTTTGGACAAACGGTTTAAATTCATCTTCTTCCGTTTCACGGTAAAGAACTGTACTATTTACACCGTCTGATTCAATCGCCATTCTGATTTTGCCCTCATTGTCAGTGAGCCAGTCTAAAATATTGCCAGGGTTTTTTGCAACATGATCCAGTTCTCCTGTTTCGACATTCAGTCGGTATACGTCAAAAACAGTTGGATCTTCTTTATTCATTCCAATCAAGATTTCATTCTCTACGCCGTTTAGGCTGCTGATCATTTCCACTCTGACGCCAGGATACGGAGTGAGATCCCGTTCTTCCTGCCCATTAAAGCTGGATGAATAGAGATGGAAATTTTCATCCCCGCCCTTATCTTTCAAATAAAGAATATGGTCATCCTTCCAAAATGATCCCCTGATATCGCGATCCGTTGAGCTGGTCACCCGGATGGGTTCGCCATCTTCATGCATCTTTTTGACAAAGACATTCCTCCGGTTTTCCCATTCGGACATGTAGGAGATATATTCACCGTCTGGTGACATGGAGTAGCCAAGCTCTCCCGGGTTTTTCATGAAATCCTCTACAGAGATTTCTTTTACGCCTTTATTATCAACATCTTTAGAAGCAAATGCTTTCGCGTTTTCAATAATGCCCTCCAGCTCTTCTGCTGTTACGGTTTCATTCGCTTGGCTGTAGACTTTCAAAAGACCGTTGATCTTTGCGGATTGCAAGTAATCGGAAATGGACTTTTCCTGCTCTTGAATATTTAGGGCGTGAATGAGAACCTTTGCCAGTTCTCCCTTTGTAATTTGTTTCTTAAATTCCAATGGATCAGCGGAAGTCCACTGCTGGACGATTTGATCTCTCATTTCTTTTGATCCATGCTGGTATGTCAATTCGTCTAACGCATATTGGATAAAGTCATGAACAGACACAGGCGCATCCACTTTTACATTTTCAGCGACACCAATCGTCTCTTGTTCAAGTGAACGGATCGTTTCATTGGCTTTGGCACCGAGTGGATAGGAAATGAGAAGCGCGGTTGCCATTGCTGCTAGTAAAGCTTGTTTTTTCACTGGATAAATCCCCCTTTCGTGTATTAGTTACATAGTACACAAATACAAATAGCCTGTCAAATATTTATAAATGAGGAAATGTAGTATGTTTCGTTTATTTGCTTGCAATACATGTAAAGATCTTCAAATGACCAAATTAACATGAAAAAGTCCATTATAGACAAATTCTATTGTAAATAGACTGATTAGTAGGTACAGTACTATCATTATCAAGTTCTAATAGACTAATAATTTTTTAAGTTATAAATACATTTTTATTTCAGTTGAATTGTTTTCATTTTGATGATTTGTGTTGTGGTGACCAAATTCATTCGCATTTGTCCTCACAATGGGATGAGTGCTTGATGATTTATAAACTAGATAATAGGAGAGTGTACAAATGGGGGAACTACATACGAAATACCATAAGTTTATTGCAACAGCTGCATCCGCAGCTCTTGTAGCATCTGCTATCGCTCCAGTTGCAAGCGCGAAAGTATTTACAGACACAGCAGATAACACACATGGAAAAGCAATCGATGCACTATCGGATGCGGGCATTATCACTGGTTACCCAGACGGTACATTCCAGCCGAACAAAACGTTGACTCGGTCCGATGTTGTAAAATTAATGGGTAAATGGCTTGTGTCGAAAGGATACACGGTTCCGGCAGACGCGGAAACAAATCCACGTTTCACGGACTTGCAATCTACTTCCAACAAAGAGCTTCTTCAATATGCTGCAGTCGTAAAAGACAATGGCGTATTCATCGGAACTCCAGATGGCAAGCTAAATCCAACTGGCGACATCTCTCGTGAAAACATGGCGATTGTACTTGTACGTGCATTTGACCGTGTAAACGACATCGACCTCGCTACCTATGTGGCAGGCCAAGATTTCAAGAAAGATGTAACGGACCTAGGCACAGCGAAGGCGGAAGCTCGTCCAGCAATCGGCGTTCTTGATTTCTACGATATCACAAACCCGGAAACACCTACGTTCAACCCAAAAAACACAACAACTCGCGGTCATTTCGCGACGTTCCTGCACAACTTCATCAATGCGGATTTCTCTGCTGTCGCTCCTGGAAAGGTTGTAGGAGAAGTAGCAATCAAACCCGTCAATGCGACAACTGTTGAAGTAACGTTTAAAGGTGCAATTGAAAACCTAAACTCGTTGAACTTTACGATTGAAGGTTTGACAGTTTCCAATGCGGCTATCAAACAATCCGATAATAAGACGGTAGTTTTGACAACAGCTGTTCAACAAGGCGGCAAAGACTACACAGTCTCTCTGGATAACAAGGAGATCGGTAAATTTAAAGGCGTTTCTGCTGTAGTTCCTACAAAAATTAATATTACGACTCAATCAGTCCAAGGAAAAACAGGACAGCAAGCAATCATCTCAGCTGATATCGGCGTAAAAGAAGCGGGCATTCCCGTAACATTCAACGTCAAAGCGGATACAAACAACACACTAAACAAAGATCAAGTGTTTGAAACGGTTACGAATGCGGATGGAATTGCGACATTCTCCTATACGCAATATGCGGCTGGCACAGACGCTGTAACCGCTTATCCAACAGGTGCTCCTACGGTCCGCAGCAGTGCATATGTATTCTGGGGAGTTAACAGTATCGTGACCATCGCACCTGCTGACAAAGCAAGCGAAGACAAAGGGAATGCGTTGAATAACTGGGAAGACAAGACTTACAAGCTGACTTACCTTGATCCAAAGACAGGCAAGCCGGTTGCTAATCAGCGCTTCTTCGTCACATTTGCAGAAAACGTCAATGTCAATATCGACAAGACATCAAAAGCTACGATTAATGGTGAAAACCCTCGTCAATTGTTGAACAATGAGAAGCCTGTCGTCACTTCTGTCACGACGGATGGCAAAGGGGAAGCAGTATTCACAGTATCGGGCTCCAACACATCCGTTACTCCGGTAGCATTCATTGACAACGGGGATAAAGTAGAAGCGCAAGCGAAAACTTATGAAGCAAGCAAACTGCAAGCAAGAGCTGAAACGGTGACGTTTGCTGCTCTCCAACAGGAATATATGATTGACATCTTTGGTGCGTATGGAGAAGATCCAGAAGCGGCTGTCGGATTTGAAAATGGCCGCGTGTTCACCCTCATGGTAATGGACAAAAATGGTGAGCCGGCAAAGAACGAAGTGGTGAACCTGGCATTCAACGAAGATTTGGACCGCAACATCAGTACGAATACGGAAGCTTGGTTCATGGATCGGGAAGATGGCTATACAAACAAAAAGCAAATTACTGTTAAAACAGATTCATGGGGTGAAGCTGAATTTGAAATTGTAAGTGAGAAACCGGGCGATTATGCAACACCGATGGCTTGGATCGACATCAACTCTCCAAATGCCAAGGAGGGCAAGTTCGATGAGGGAGAGCCGTTCCAAATTGGTCCGATTACCTACTTTGAGAAAGAAAAGCCAGCACATGCCGGAATGTTTACAACGGATGGCAAGGGAGCAGTGCCACGAAACGACAAAAAGGTATTTGATGGCACGGAAACTGGAAGAGTTGAACTATATGCTGCAAATCAGAGCTATTTCCCGTTCGACTTGCCTGCTGAATACAGCCATGTGGATGCGACATTCACCATCTGGAATACAGGTGGTGAAGATATCGAGGTATCGTATACAACAAGCGCGGGCGAGCAGAAACTAATTATCTCTCCAAACCGAAGCCATACAACTCCGGTTATCAGCGGATCACGTTATGGAGATCCTTCCGTATCGGTGCGAAGCGTGGGGAATAAAACGACATCCGCTAAGGTAGCAGCGAGCGGTACAGCAATGCCAGATAAGTCGCTGGCGAATAATACAGCTCCTCCAATCCGGTTGGGAAGTAATGAATCGACACTCAAGTTCGTCTCCACTCAATCCGTCGAAACGTTGCATACAGGCATTGTAACCGATATTAATCTGGCTACAAAGCGTATTACATTTGCAGGAAAAACGCCGATCAGCTATGCAAGTGCAACGTATAAAAACGAGAGAGCAGTCAACATCAACCAAGAAGAGTTCGAAGCTTTAATTGCTGCCAACTTAGGAACAGCCAACGTCACATTTAAAAAGGAAGACGACAATACAACGTTTGAAATTGTCTCGTTAGGCACATCTTCCACAACGACCAGCTCAGTCAACCGTGCGGAGACGGCAGAACAAGTAGTGAGTGCACTTGGAAGCTCTGGTTGGAGTCCAGCATTTACCGATTTGAATGCAACGCAGAAAACAGCGTTGGCTACAGCTGTTCTGGCACAACGTGCGAGCGGCGGATACAGCACAGGCAGCTTGCAAACTGTGTATAAAGCAGAATATGCCAAATTGGTGGCAGATGCAATTGCTGACGTCAATAGCGCAGCAACGGCCAACTCTCTATTAGCAGTGCCAGGCCTGAATTTGAGCTCCTATCAAGCCCTCTCAGCAGAAGATAAAACTGCTGTAGAAGCAATCTTGACGACGCAAACGTTCGCAGATGTCGCATCCCTGCAAGCAGGAATACAAGAGGCAATTGCACAAAATGAAGCCGCAAAAAATGAAACTACGCCTGAAATCACAAAAGCTGTGTTAAATACAAATGAGGGAACGCTGACGTTAACATTTGGAAGCAACATTGACTTGTCTTCCAGTGTCAGCAGCTTCAATATTGGATTTGTAAATGAAGGAACTTCTGGAACGCTGGCTGGAACAACTGCAACAGTTGCCCAAGCTAATGAACTGGTGCTTTCCTTAGCCGATCCAGCAGCTTCCAACTTTACAAAAGGTTCGATCTTAAAGGCAATCGATCTGTATGATGCAGCTTTATCCGCAGTGAAAGTTTCGGATACGTCGGGCCGCAACCAAGCTCCATTATCCGGGTTGAATATTGCAGTACAATAAAGCAAAGTGGAAAAACTCCGTGGATGGTATCCCGGAGTTTTTTACTTTGTTGGAATGGGGTTTGTGCCTATGAATAGATCGCAACCAGCCATATGCAGCTACTCATGAAAATCTTTTTTTATCGAGTAACGTTTCGGAATTTGAATATTTAAAACAAAGGTTTCTATAAAGAGAGCATCATGGCATTCAATTCCGAAGCTTCTTCTTATGCTATTTACAATCCACACTCTCTATACAGAGAGCGACATTACGATTGTTGTTGCAATTGGCCCCAATGATGTATTTCAATCCACGTTCTCCATACAGAGAGCGACGAGCGGGTTCCAAAGCGGAAGAAAACGTTACAGCAATTTCAATCCATGCTCTCCATACAGAGAGCGACGTGCTGCCTGTTGCCAGCGTTTTAATCTCGATCATTAATTTCAATCCACGCTCTCCATACAGAGAGGGATACCTAAGCCGGAAATAGAGGGCGGCGGTCATGTTATTTCAATCCACGCTCTCCATACAGAGAGCGACAATGCACCACAAAAGGCAGGTGAGCATGTTGTATATTTCAATCCACGCTCTCCATACAGAGAGCGACCATGCAGGCGGTGCGGACGGCCACTAAAAGATGAATTTCAATCCACGCTCTCCATACAGAGAGCGACACTACGTACTCAAAGAGCGGCGAGATTTTGTGAAATTTCAATCCACGCTCTCCATACAGAGAGAGACTTTTGATAGGTTCAAAGCTGAGTTCCTCAGATTTATTTCAATCCACGGTCTCCATACAGAGAGCGACATTTTTCTTGGTATATTCGCTTGGTTGTCAATAATTTCAATCCACGCTCTCCATACAGAGAGCGACCTAAATAACGGGCCAAGCTATCCACATCTAAATTATTATTTCAATCCACGCTCTCCATACAGAGAGCGACATCGATCAATGCTAAAACCGATGGAGGAGCTGGATATTTCAATCCACGCTCTCCATACAGAGAGCGACCAATCTTCTTTTCTAAGGCTCCTCTGTTCGTCTGAATTTCAATCCACGCTCTCCATACAGAGAGCGACTAACAATGAATCCTTTTTCTTGCGCACTTTCCCCATTTCAATCCACGCTCTCCATACAGAGAGCGACCGGCGCTGGTATAAAGAACTACCTAAATCTGATGAAATTTCAATCCACGCTCTCCATACAGAGAGCGACCGACCGTGCCCTCATAGTGAGTACCGTGCGGGGAATTTCAATCCACGCTCTCCATACAGAGAGCGACTACTTTTGAGGATGTGGCAAGTCATAAATTAATCATTTCAATCCACGCTCTCCATACAGAGAGCGACGGCCAATAAAATAATCGAATGAAAATTGAGGTGTAATTTCAATCCACGCTCTCCATACAGAGAGCGACTGTATCTGACGTACCGTTGGACGATGTACCTCTGATTTCAATCCACGCTCTCCATACAGAGAGCGACCAAGATTGCCTCAGTTAACGCTTGCTTTCTACCATTTCAATCCACGCTCTCCATACAGAGAGCGACTCTTTTTCTATTACATAAAAGGTGGTGAGATTATATTTCAATCCACGCTCTCCATACAGAGAGCGACTTGCAGATGGAAACAAAGCAAAACAATTTGAATTATTTCAATCCACGCTCTCCATACAGAGAGCGACAGCTATATTTAGTAATTATAAAATCACTGTTACTACATATTGCGTTTAGCTTATAAAATCTTTAAGTCATCCGATCATTCATTAACAGTAAATGGAATTTATCGAGCTTTTTATGCGCGAACCTCCCCAGGTTTTCATGTGCACTTCAGGTTCGCGTATTACTACCATAATATCACAACACTTCGTTAATAAAAGACCGTATGCTGAACACAACATATTTTGTTAGCGATCAATAAGCCCAACTCAATTCTCCAACAGCACTCCTTTTCAATTTTGACTTTACCAAAACTATTTAATATCATCTCGAAGATGTATCCACGCATAAAGAACCTTTTGGCGCGCATAAATCAAAAAATTCGCGCATAACCCTGGTATATCCGCGCATACCCATGTCACATCCGGTACTGTCAAAAAGTATGTGTAACCACTTCGCTGACTGCTCAGCAGATTTTACGTGGAGTGGCAGACATGTTAGCCTTGGCAGGCGAGGCCAGC
>JACHLS010000002.1 GCA_014204635.1 Sporosarcina luteola
AATAAGGCATTCCGACAACTGCACGAATATTACACGACCAGACAAGTAAACCCGTTACGCAAGAAACAGTCCATTGTAGTTCTCTGTGGAAAACTGCTGAAGGTACTGCACGACATCTCTACGAAGCATATGGCATTTGACGCGGATCAGATGATGAGGGCTATTCCCAAGCTCGATAGAGCTGCCTAAGCATTACATTCTTAGTGAATGACTAGAAAATTGGATGACACGGAGAAGCCGGCATTATACTTACCATACGACCAACGAGTCCCCTAAGGAGCTTCGCCAGCCTCCGCCTTATGACTAGACCGAACGAAGGAATGTAGGCGCACAAGACGCCAAGAGACATGGGAGGGTACGTCATCATAAGCAATGCGGAGATCCAGAGTGCATCGTATATGGAGCCATCATCGCAACCAACATTATCCAGCGATGACCGCGTAGCGCACCCGAGGTCGTTTGAAGATTCAAATATCAAACACTAATGTTAAAACGAGTGTCAAAAAAATATTTTTGGCATCCTTACAACGGCTTAAACCGTTGATACATCAACATTTATAGAGGGAGGCGAGTATTTGAATAAAATAACTCTGTTTCTAGTCGCAGTCGTTTTTTTTATTGGCAGCTTGCCAAACATCCAATCCCGATAGGATAACATTGGATGAAGTAGTATCTTCTCTTGAAAAGAAACAAGTGGACATCAAAGAAAGTGAAGAATTCAGCAACGATCACATCTTTGGTATGAAACTGAATGGAGTCAAACCTTCTTCTTTTGAATTGGATGGCAAGCTGGTATCGGTGTATATCTATAATTCAGTGGAAGAACGAGAAAAGGGCTTAGAAGACTTTCGTGATAAAACTGCGTCAATGAATGTTGTTTCTTATCATGTATATGAAGTTGAAAATGTATTAATCTTCTATGTGTATGCACACGATATGAGTATGGAAGTTGCGTTTGATCCTGCGATTCAAGAGGCTCTCAGTGAGTTAAGAAGAAAATAATCGATGAACAGGTTCCTAACTATTAAAAGGGAGCTAGTTGTAGTGAGTGAAATGGGTTTACAAGTCCGACTGTTGGATCCAAAAGGGGAAACGAGCCCGTAAGATCCGACTATATGCGGGGAATGCCGATTAAATAATCCTCTCTTCACAAGAAAAAACAGCCAAGCTCGGTTCTTCCGAGACTTGGCTGTCTTCTTAATTACACGTGAAATTCCTGAATGGTTTCCTGAAGATTCAGGGCTTGACGACTCAGGTCGTGGGCCACGTTGTTGACTTCCTCGATTATGGCCATCTGCTCCTGAACCGCTGCAGAACTTTGAGTCGTGTGGCCGGACGCTTTTTCGGCATGTCCTGCAATTTGCTGGATGGAAGCGGACACTTGCTCTGCGCTTGCGGAAATTTCTTCTGTGGCGGCGGAAATGTCGCCAATTTGTGCTCCCATTGCTTGGATGGCTTCGATAATGCTTTGGAAAGCTTCTCCTGCTTCATCAATGACTTGAACACCTTGCTCCACATTTTTCAAGCTATCCGCAACAGCGTTTTCTACATTTCTTGTATCGTCTTGGATGCCGGTTGTCAATGTGACGATCTGATTGGCGGATGCCTTTGATTGCTCCGCGAGTTTCCGTACTTCATCCGCGACGACTGCGAAACCTTTCCCGTGTTCACCAGCTCTCGCTGCTTCGATGGCTGCATTCAAGGCGAGCAAATTGGTTTGTTCTGTTAAATTGGTAATCACGTTAGTAATATTTTCGATTTCGATCGTTTGCTTGCTTAGTCGTTTGATGAGTTCGCTCGTCAAACGGGACGATTGATAGATGACCGCCATTTGCTCATTCGCGAGTTTGACTGCTTCGCCTCGTTCCCTTGCCACTCTCTCCGTGTCCAATGCACTTTCATTCAACGCATGTGTGGATTCCGCGATGCGATGGACGCCGAGTGCAGTTTCTTCCATGGCGACCGAACTTTCTCTCGCGGATGCTGCGGATGTTTGGGCCCCTGTTGAAATCAGGTCCATAGTTCCACCCAGTTCGTGCGATGCACGGGCGACCTCTTGCGTGCTGGCGGATAGTTCTTCAGCGGACGCTGTCACATGCAGCGCATTTTCATTAATGCTTCCGATTAAAGATCGCAGATTCTCCTTCATGCGATTAAAAGCAGTGGCTAGCTCATTGATTTCGTCTTTCGTTTTCACGGTAATGGCCTCTTTTGTCAAATCACCGTCCGCTACGACTGAAACTCCTGACACAAGGGTGCGAAGCGGCGAAGTGATGGAACGCTGTATGAAAAAGGCGATCAACAGAGCAAGTGATAAATCAACGATGGTCGATGTCGTCAAACCGCGCTTCGCTTTGGCAGCAAGCTCGTAGGTTTCCGTCCGTTTCTTTTCTAAGAGTTCAATCTGAAAAGCGGAAATCTTCGCCGCGGCCGTTTCGATTCCCATACTCGGCTCACGGACACTGGCATTCATCATCTGATCCGCCTCTGCTACTTTTCCTTTTTTTACGAGGTCCACCACCTGGGCAGCCGCCTTATCAAAATCACTAATTTGCAGGTCAATTTCATCCAGTAACTCTTTCATTTCAGCAGCTTTAGAATGGTCCCTCATGTCTTGGACGACTGTTTTTAATAAATTCTGATGTTCCTCAAACAATGTCACCGTAATATCTTCCCGTTCTGAAATAAAAGCGCGCAGAAACATTGCCTGCATCGCCATTTCCTTCTGGACCACTTCAGCCCGTTGCATCTGTTGAACTTCAAGATCCAGCATGTTCTCATAATTATTCGTCACCGAGCTCATCTCGGTGCGGCTGTAAATTGCAAACATCAACAGCAGACCCATTAAGACTCCAAATCCACTGTAAATCTTTCTGCCTATCTTCATTCCTTCTTGCCCCCTGGTATGTATTATGAGTGTGTCATAATAACTATATCGGTCGGCCGTATGGATTATAGAGAGAATCATTACAGATTTTCACAATACTTTTTGATATTGTCACAAATTCTATATTTTTAGCTTCAAGAATAAAGGCGAACTTTTAATCTTAGTACAAATTTAAGTTAATATTGGTCTTTCTTACATGGTTGGGATTCTCACCGTCACCTACTCCTAAATGGAAAACAATAGCTCCTTAATTATTTCTATATTCCATTCTGTTTATAGAAGCTTACAGGAAGCCTAGCCAGTATCAATTTGAAGGTTGAAAGGGGAATAGAACAGAGTGTCTTTTTAAATTATTGAAAGGGAGTGGATCATATTTGATAGGGTCTATGTGCTGGAATGAAGGTCGTTAAAAAGAGGGTGAACGAATAGTAGAACGTAAGAATTGCAAAAAAACGTATTGACATGAATTGTCGAAATTGTTATCCTAGTTTCAATCCCGTTTCTTGCGGGAATTTAATATTTTAATTCCGGGTAGAGACGATGAGAACCCGGCGAAGCCGTTTATGCAGACTGTTTAAGGTTACTGCATTTTTTAGGCTTTGCCGGGTTTTTTGTGTTCATCAAAGGGGGGAACTTGGAGACGTAGGCAATGAGCAGGGGAATCACATTAGATGAGGTAGAAGAAAATTACAGGAAAAGGGGAGTATGCATGGCTTTCGATTATTTAGATTCGCCTGCAGACGCGAAGAAACTAGAGAAGTTTCAACGCAAGGTGAAGATTGTTTCAGCGGGAGGAACATTTCTAGATGGCTTTGATTTGACAATCATTGCTGTTGCGATGCCGCTGATTTTAAAACAGTGGAGTATTTCGCCGGGGGAACAGAGTTTCCTGACAGCTTCCGCCATTATTGGTTCGTTCATCGGCGCAGCATGGCTCGGGCGGCTGACGGATTCATTTGGACGGAAAGCGATGATTACGATCGATTTGATTGCCTTCGTTTTATTTGCAGTTTTGACAGCGGTTGCACCGAACGTGCTTTGGCTCATTGTCTTCCGATTTTTACTGGGTATTGGGATTGGAGCGGACTATCCGATATCCGCCACGCTCGTCTCGGAGTTCAGTTCGACGAAAAATAGGGGAAAACAAGGAACGTTTCTTGCAGCCATGTGGTTTGTCGGCGCAGTTGTCGCGTATATGAGCGGTATCCTATTTGCCCCGCTTGGTGATCATGCTTGGCGTTATATGTTCTTATTAGGTGCAATTTTAGCTTTGATTATCTTCCTCTTCCGGATTGGTTTGCCGGAATCTCCTCGTTGGCTCGTTTCAAAAGGCCGGGAAAAGGAAGCGCAAGAGGTTATCTTCAACATTACAGGCAGTCGAGTAGATGTAAAACCGGAACCGGAAACGAAGAAAGTACCACTCAGCACATTGTTCTCTAAAAAGTTGATTAAACGGACGATCTTTGTTTCAGGATTCTGGTTCTGCTACTCGACTTCGTACTATGGTATTTCGATGTATACACCGACCATTCTGTCAGCGTTTACACAAGGCGATCTTCATAAGACATATGTTGCTTCTTCGATTGTCAGCATCCTGGGTCTGCTCGGTGCCATCATCGGGATGAACCTTGTTGAACGGTGGGGACGTCGTCCATTGCTTATCACTTCATTCGCAGGATTGACGGCAGGTTTGGCCGTCCTTACGTTTAATCCACATCCGACACTCGTGTTTTTGGTTGTACTTTTCAGTATCGCGGTTCTCTTTGCGAACATGGGTGGAGGCATTTTGAACTTTGTTTATCCGACGGAACTGTTCCCGACGAGCCTGCGGGCAGGGGCATCTGGATTTGCAACTTCCGTTAGCCGGATCGGTTCCATCCTGGGTGTACTGGTCTTCCCAAATGTCGTTGCACTATGGGGCAATGCTGCAGCTCTAGGAGTTTTTGCCGGAGTAGCGCTTCTCGGCCTCCTGATCACCTACACATTAGCACCAGAAACAAAGGGCATAAAGCTGGAAGAAATCAATGCGGAGTTTGAAACAGCGAAAAATTGAAACTAAGAGGAGGAATTCAGGATGGAGAAATGGTTAAGCCTTTGGTCTGCCGGCCAAGAGAAGACAGCTGAGAATATGGCAGCATTAAAAAATGCCGGTTTTGACGGAGTCGAAATATGGGCGGAACATCTGACGGCTGAGAAAGATATGGAACTGGCAAAGGAAGCGGGTCTAAAAATAGGGTTGCACCTTCCATTTCACGATTTGAATTTAGCCTCCCCTTATGAGGAAGTCGAAAGCTTGATTTTCCGTGTCAATCAACAATGGCTGGAGAAGCTAGAGGCGTATGGAGGGGGACATGCCGTCATTCATGGCGGTATGGCTTGGGCTTCTGAAGGCCGGGAACAGGCAAAGGAACTTGTCATTGATCGTCTCAGCCGCTCCCGGCGCATGGCTGATAATCTCGGAAGCACGCTATTATTCGAGAATCAGATTCCGGACCGGTTAAATTATACACATATTTTCCCGTCGACCATCGAAGAATGGCTGGAGATCCTGGAAGCAAGTGGAACAGCGGCTTGTCTCGACACAGGGCATTTGGCAGTGCTCGGCGCTCCGTTGGAGGAAACGGTAGTTCGTTTAGGAAAGCGGCTTGTTTCCGTCCACTTCTCCGATAATGACGCAAAAGGAGATTTGCATCAATTGCCTGGTGAAGGTGTCACAGGAATCGATACGGCAAAATTGATCAACGTGTTGCGCGACAATCAATTCGACGGACCGATTGTGTTTGAAATTAATCCATACACATATAATTTGGAAGATATCATCCGGCATCCATCTGCACAATTTACAAATTGAGGGTAGCATGCTAGGATGGGCGGATCAGGGGGTGAGCGGATGGATTGGTTGCAGTGGGCCGATATTGAAATGATTACAAAGCTCAGTATTTCGGCGGTACTTGGTTTGGTCATCGGGTTGGAGCGAGAGTTGAAGCGAAAGCCACTTGGATTGAAAACGAGTCTCGTCATTTCGATCATCAGCTGTTTGCTGACCATCGTTTCTGTTGAGTCGGCCTATACCTTCCCGGGCAGTGATGATGTCCGGATTCAAATGGATCCGCTCAGACTGGCGGCACAAATTGTATCCGGAATCGGGTTTCTGGGCGCCGGGGTCATCCTGCGGCGGGGAAATGAAACGATATCCGGTCTGACGACGGCTGCGATGATCTGGGGAGCAGCAGGAATTGGCATTGCGGTAGGAGCAGGCTTTTATGTGGAAGCGATCTTCGGTGTCCTTCTCCTTCTCATAAGTGTTGAACTGATTCCACTTCTCGTGACACGCATTGAACCAAAACATTTAAAACGAAGAGATTTGACGCTTCGAATTACAGTGAACCAGCAGCAAAGCATTGAGACGGTAATGGAGGAACTGAAAAGACAACGCTTCTCGATTTCCCAATCAAGGATTAAAGATCTGCCGGATGAGCAGCATCTCTTAGAAATCAAGACCCGAGTGAATGTCAGACATTCATTGCCACAAATTTACTTTATGATTAAAAAGATTGATTACGTTCAAAACGTAGAAATTATTAGTTGACAGCGAGGTTGGAGCAGAGTGACAAGAGGTTATATTTTTGACTTGGATGGCACGATTTACTTGGATGATGATATCATCCCCGGTGTTTCAGAAGCGATCCAGATGTTGAAAAGACGGGGAGATAAGGTAGTGTTCCTGACAAATAAATCGATTGCCCGTCGGACAGATTATGTGACAAAACTAAATGGCCTTGGGATTCAAGTGGAATTGGATGAAGTCATAAATTCCAACTATATTACAGCGCATTATTTGAAACACGCGATGGCACCCGGCGATGCGGCTTATGTCATCGGGGAGCAGCCTTTATTCGATGAGCTTCAGGAGGCTGGCATCCAGTTGACATCCGAGTCGGCAGATGCCTCACATGTCGTTTTAGGCTGGGATCGTCAATTTACATATGATAAATTGAATGATGCGTTTCAAGCTTGGCGCAATGGTGCTGAGATTATTGCGACCAATCCTGACCGAACTTGTCCGGTGCAAGGCGGAGAAATACCTGATTGTGGAGCTATGATTGGTGCGTTGGAAGGGGCGACAGGCGAGCCTGTGAAACAGATAACAGGCAAGCCTTCCGCTTTAATGTCCGCTTATGTATTGGAACACATATTAAAAATGGAAGCAGCTCAATGTTATATGGTCGGCGACAGATTGGAAACGGATATCCGGATGGCGAACGAAGCTGGCATCCAATCCGTCTTGGTGATGACTGGCATTACGACTTCCGCCATGCTGGAAGTCGCTTCTGACCGTCCGTCGTTCGTCTTGGAGAGCGTAAGAGATATCGCTTCTTTATAAATCAAAATTCCACATGGATGGGTTGCCGGAAGAAACTGCGAGTGCTCCCGCTTCAAGTGCTGCGTGGACCTCTGAAATATCTGTAATGAGTCCGCCGGCAATAATCGGAAAATCAAGCTCTCTAGATAGCTTGTCGATAATTTTAGGCATGATGCCAGGCAAAATTTCAACGGCATCCGGTTTACAAGACTTCACCATTTCAATCCCTTTATTAATGGCTCCCCAATCCAGCAAGAAGATCCGCTGAATTGTTTGCAGTCCGACCTCATGGGCCATTTTAACAATATGGCTTTTCGTTGTAATGATACCGGTCGGATTCCAATATTCAGCTACATAGCTGAGTGCATTCTTGGAATTCGAAAGCCCGTCAATGAAGTCGAGATGCAGAAACACGTGTTTTTCGGCTGCACGTAGTTGTTGTATGTAATCAGCGATCGTCATCAAGTTTCCTGTTAATAAAAAAACGATGTTTGAATTGGAAGTTAAAGCTGCTTGTAAGTCCCCTTCACTCTTAACAGAGGCGATCATTTGGGACTCGACCATATCGACTAGACTCAAGTTGTATCATCCTTTCTGGTAGATAGCCTATTTCTATACTATCACAGGGAAAGTATGAAAATATAGAATGTAATAAGGTCAAAGAGTAGAGAGAAGGCCATTGCAACCCCTGCATTTTTGCAGGGCTCTTGTAATGGCCATTTTTTATGAGGAGAGTGTTGGATTTGAGGACTTTTTCTTTTGAAGATCGGAAAGATATATTGAATGGCATGGACAATCAACACTATGACGTCATCATCGTTGGAGGCGGCATTACAGGTGTCGGAATCGCACTTGACTGCGTCTCAAGAGGGTTAAAGACCGCCTTGATAGAAATGCAGGACTTTGCGGCGGGGACGTCAAGCCGATCCACGAAATTGGTGCACGGCGGCTTGCGCTACTTGAAGCAGCTAGAAGTGGGGATGGTAGCGGAAGTCGGCAAAGAACGGGAAGTGGTGTATCGGAATGCCCCGCATGTGACTCACCCGGAGTGGATGTTGTTGCCAATTTATAAAAAAGGTACCTTTGGCAAGTACTCAACTTCACTCGGGTTGAAAGTATATGATTTCCTGGCAGGTGTTAAACAGAATGAACGACGGAAAATGCTCGACCGCAAGCAGACAGTCAGGCGGGAACCATTGCTGAACCCAAATGGCTTATTGGGAAGCGGCTATTATGTGGAGTATCGGACGGATGATGCCCGGCTGACAATTGAGGTGGCAAAGAAAGCTGCGGAGCTGGGGGCAGATCTCATTAATTATGCAAAGGCCGAAGCGTTTACTTACAATGAACAGGGCAATGTGAATGGCTTGTACTTCCTGGATACGTTAACTGGTACTCGCTATCGGATACAAGGCACCCGAATCGTTAATGCAACGGGTCCTTGGGTCGAACAGGTCATCGGAATGGATCGGAAAATTGATGGAAAGAGCTTGTTTCATTCGAAAGGAGTTCATATCGTCATTGATGGAGGGAAATTTCCATTGCGGCAAGCGGTCTATTTCGATACGCCAGACGGTCGTATGGTATTTGCGATCCCGCGAAATGGAAAGACATACATGGGGACAACAGATACGGAGTATACGAGCGATCTTCAGCATCCGCATGCCACTGAAGAGGATATTGCCTACTTGTTAGACTGCATTCACTTCATGTTTCCGGAAGTCCAAGTGGGAAGACGGGATGTAGAGTCCACATGGGCTGGGGTGAGGCCGTTGATCCGCGAGGAAGGAAAAGGACCTTCCGAGATTTCGAGGAAAGATGAAATCTGGACGTCTGCAACTGGGCTGATTACGATAGCGGGCGGCAAGTTGACTGGTTATCGGAAAATGGCTGAAACGGTGACCGATTTGTTATGTGAACAATTGCAGGAGGAAGGGATCCCATGCAAGAAATCCGTGACGAAGGAACTTCGATTGTCCGGAGGAGATTTTCGGGACCCGCGCGATTACGAAAAATTCGTGTCTGAAGAATCCCGGAAGCTTGCTTCGCTTGGGGTTTCCTTGGAAGATGCGACAAGCATGGCTGCCATGTATGGAACCAATACTCGGTTGATCGCTAGGTTGGCGGACAAATTGCTGGAGGATTCCCCACTGCCTCTATCCATTCAGCTCGTCTTGCAATATGCCATAACATATGAGATGGCCTTGACTCCTGTCGATTTTTTTATGCGCCGGACGGGTGCGGTATTCTTTGATATCGAATGGGTGCGAAAATGGAAACAGGACGTCATTGATTATATGGCAGAATATATGGAATGGACATCGGGTGAAACATTGCAGTATGCACGGGCGCTGGAGGAAAGACTCAAGGAAGCTGTAAATCAGTAAATATGTTTTTAAAATAAGATAGCGACCGGACCATCAATTGATGGTCCGGTTTTTGATGGGAGATACAAAATTAACTTTGAATAATATTGATTAACTCATAGAAATAGTATTTCCGGTTCCTCTTTCGGTCATTACCGAAGACCATAACCAATTCCTCCAACTCTTGAAGTCCAACGCGGACGGTTTGTTGAGAAAGCCCAGTGTAAGAAGCTAACTGAGAGGCATTTGTAATTGGTGAACGGAACATTGCCACCCATACTTTTTGGGTTGAATTTCGTGTGATTCGTAATATACCCTCTTTGAATAAATGCTCAGCCTTGTCTAACTTTTCATACTGATGATCAGCCATATTAGAAGTTGCGTTTAAGAAAAAGACGATCCAGCTTTCCCAATCCGGTGCCTTTCTTCCGATGCCACGAATACCGTTCAATAGAGCATAATAACGGAACTTTTCTTTTTCGAGTTCTTCACTTAAGAAAAAGAAGGGAGGTTCAATGAGCTTTGTCTGCAGTAAATACAAGACAATCAATATGCGTCCAAGCCGTCCATTTCCATCAAGAAAAGGATGAATGGATTCAAACTGTCCGTGAATGATAGCGCATTTAATAAGTGGATGAAGCTCTTCGTATTGTTCCTCTTTATAAGGGTGGTCATTGACGAATAATTCCATATTTTTCATATATTCATCCATCAATTGTGGCTCGGGAGGCACATAGGAGGCTTCTTTTGGATTATTGGAAGGACCAATAAAATTTTGGACTCGCCGATATTGATCGGCTGCATTGACCGATCCTCTAGCATCATTCATTAGAATGGCATGCAGCCTCCTAATAAGTCTTTCGCTAAGAGGGTATCCATTTCTAATTTCTTCTATGCCGACTTGCAGTGCTTCCTGATAGTTGCGTACTTCCACCTTTCTCCCTCGTTAAGTAAATTTTGTTTGTTTTTCATCTTTAACAAAGTATATACCACTAATTAGATAAATAACACGAGAAAAATTATTTAATAGGTAAATCTAACGTGGACTTGTTGGAGTTGTCCCAATCAACACAAAAAAAGCCCGTATTGTCAAAGGATATTGTAAACGGAATTGCGAGTCGGTAAAGTCAAACTATTGTTAGATATACCAAACTGGGAAGTCAGATTCCAAAGAGTCGACAAGGAGGATACGAAATGTCCGCAGTTGGTGAAGTTACAAAAGAAACATTTCAGCGGGTAGTGGTGGAAAGCAACGAGCCGGTACTGGTCGACTTTTACGCAGACGGCTGTGAGCCGTGTGAAATTATCGCACCGATTCTGAGGGAGTTTTCCAACGAGTATGCGGGCAAGGTGAAGTTTACGAAGTACTTCATAGATATTGACGAAGTCTTATCCCAATCCGATGAGATTATTACTAAATATGATGTAATGGGTTTCCCGACACTTCTGCTCTTCGTAGACGGAGAAGTGAGAGCATCACATTTGGGAAGTTTGAGTAGAAGTGAACTAATTGAGTTTCTCAGAACTGCATTGTAGTTTTTCTAAACGTAATAACAATAGTAACGACTTACGCAATCAAGTTTGTATCCAACCGGTTGCGGCTGGATGTCAAGTAGATAAGGGGTGTGCAGGATGATACAGAAGTCTGTGGCAGAAAATGTGATTCAAGCGGCGCTCGAAACGGGCGGCGACTTTGCAGAACTATTCATTGAAGATAAGAGGAATTCGACGATCAGCATGATCAGCGGTGTTGTTGAACGGGCACTGGCTGGACGGGATTACGGAGTTGGAATCCGGATTTTAAAAGGAGAATACTCGGTGTATGCCTTTACAAGCGATGACAGCGAGGAGAATTTATTGCAAGTGGCGAGATCGGCAGCGCAAGCCATCCGCAGCAATCCAATTGATCTCACGCTGAATTTCCAGAAAAAGATCATTGAAAACAAACACCATATCCGCATTTTACCGAATTCCGTTTCCAAGAAGCAGAAGGTGGAGTGGCTGAGACGGGCGCATCAGGCGGCTGTGGCCTTTGATCCGGTCATTGCCCAGACGACCACGACATTCATCGATACGTTGAAAGATATTTGCATCGTGAATTCAGAGGGCCTGTTCGTGGAAGACCGGAGAGCATATAACCGCATGGGAATCAGTGTGATTGCCGAATCGGGGAACGACAGGGAGTCCGCGGATTTCGGACCGGGCTCTTTTGGCGGCTTGGAATACATGGAGCAGCTCGACATCGAAGGAATCGCGAAAGAAGCTGCGCGCAGCGCGAAGACCATTCTTTTCGCGGATCATGCTCCGTCCGGCAACTTCCCGGTTGTGATCGACAATGAATTCGGAGGGGTTATTTTCCACGAGGCATGCGGCCATGGATTGGAATCACATGCAGTTTCTCGGAAGGCCTCCATATTCGCTGATAAGTTAGGCGAGTATGTCGCGTCGCCGATCGTTACCGCGTATGATGACGGCACCATTCCGAATGCGTGGGGTTCGCTCAATATTGATGACGAAGGCATGGCGACACAACGGAATCTATTAATTGAAAATGGGATTTTGAAAGGCTACTTGATCGATAAACTAGGCGGCCGGAAGATGAACATGGATCCGACCGGTTCTGGTCGCCGGGAGTCCTACAAATATGCACCGACATCTAGAATGAACAACACGTTCATCGCACCAGGAGAGTCGACGCCGGAAGAAATTATCGCCAATACGGAACTCGGTGTGTTTGCCAAGTATATGGACGGCGGTTCTGTCAATCCGACGACGAGTGATTATAACTTTACAGTGAGTGAAGGCTATATGATCCGGAATGGTAAAATTGCGGAACCGATCAAAGGGGCGGCTATTATCGGCAAAGGCATCGATACGCTCAAGAAAATTGATATGGTCGGAAACAATTTAGGGCTCGGCGTCGGCATGTGCGGAGCGTCCAGCGGAACGGTGCCGGTCACGGTCGGCCAGCCGATGATCCGTGTGTCCGATCTTACCATCGGTGGCAGAGGAGGGAACGCTTGATGAATATACAGGACTTTCAAACAGAATTGTTTGCAGCCGGCAAGAAGGCTGGTTTTGAGGAGATGGAACTCTTCTACACTTCCAGTAAAGCAGTGTCTATTTCCGTTTATCATCAAGAGATTGATGACTATACCATCATGGAAGAGGGCGGCGTTTCATTCCGGGGATTGTTCAACGGCAAGATGGGCTATTCCTATGCAGAGCGAATCGCCGTGGATTCCATTCCTCTATTGTTGGAGGAAGCATTGAACAATGCTGAGGTTATTGAAGTGAATGACGGAGAGGATTTGTTTGAAGGGTCGGCGGAATACGCCGAGCCGAGACCGTTTTCCGAAGCGCTTGAACAGTTGGAGCCAGAAGAGATGATCCAAGCGGCAAAGGATCTGGAGAGAATCGCCTATGAGACGGACGAGCGGGTTGCGTTTGTTCAGGCGTCATACAGCTCAAAGGGTGTAAATGAAATGTTGATTGCCAACACGAAAGGACTAAATTGTTATTCGAAGTCTGCATTTGCATCTGTCGGCCTGTATTTGACTGCGCAAGACGGGGAATCGACGGCGACCGGAGGCGAGTCCGAATTTACCATCCAGTCTTTCGCTGAATTGGATTGCAAGGACATTGCAGAAAAAGCGGTACATGAGGCGGTTTCGAAATTACATGCCAGCTCTATTGCAACGGCCACCTATCCGATTATTTTCCGGTATGATACAGCGACAGAATTGATCGGTTCATTGCTTGGGCAGCTTTCTGCAGAATCTGTGCAGCAAGGGTATTCCAAGTTAAAAGGGAAGCTCGGCGAACAGATTGTTGGAGAAAACATTTCGTTCGTCGATGATCCGTTAATGAAGGGCACCATTACGTATGCTCCTTTCGATTCGGAAGGCTATGCCACACGTAAAAAAGATCTCATCCGCAACGGAAAACTGATGACGTTTATGCACAATCGGAAAACAGCGAAGAAAGACGGAGTCGAGTCGACGGGCAATGCCGTTAAAGGCGGTTTTCGTTCCCCTGTCGGCGTCGGGCCTTACAATCTTTACTTGGAACCGGGCAATTCCTCGTTGGACGAGATAATTGCGGATACGGACAAAGGGATTTTAATTGTCGAACTGCAAGGCACAAATGCCGGCATCAACTTCACCGCGGGAGATTTCTCCCTTGCAGCAATCGGCTTTTTGATCGAAAACGGGACAATTGTCCGCGCGATCGATCAGTTTACAGTTGCCGGCAACGTCTTTGAACTCCTGAACGACGTCAGCGCCATCGGAAACGATCTTCGCTTCCGCAGCGCGATCACACTCCCGTCTCTAAAAGTGAACGGGCTGCAAGTGTCAGGAAGTCAGACGCTGGAATAAATAGTGTGCATGCCTATCACGGTTGCCGGGATATGGCTGTATGAGTCGAGTTGAGTGAGACGAGTTCAGTCGAGCTGAGTGAAAGCAGTAGTGAAGTGATGAAGTCGAGACGAGCAAAGTTGAGTGGAGTGAAGTGAACGGGCCGTTGCGTATGCGCGGTTCCCGGTTTAATGCGCGGCTACAGGTGCGTAATGCGCGGTTCCCGAGTTTAATGCGCGTCTGCGGGTGAGTTATGCGCGGTTCCTGAGTTTAATGCGCGGTTGCGGGTGCGTATGCGCGCTAGGGGAGCCTGATAAAAGGTTAGCCATTGTGATGAGGAGGTCCGGGTGTTTTATTGCCCGGACTTTCTCTAAACGCGGAGTGAAAGCGTTTGCAATCAGAGGCTTTCCCCAAATTGACATGAAAACGGACGTTTTCGGCAAACCCTATTGAAACTAGGAATCCAAACGTATAAATTATTTACATCTACAAATATAGATTTCTGAAAAGTTAAAGAAGTGTAAAGAAATAGAGATATATTGCACTTTGTGAAGGGGGAACTGGCAGTGGCTTTTGTCGTTGATGTAACGGAAGACAATTTCCGAGAGGAAGTACTGACTTGCGACCGTCCTGTGTTGGTGGATTTTTATGCGGATGGCTGCGGACCTTGTGAATTCATTGCACCGATTCTGGATGAACTCGCAGAAGAACATGGAGACCGATTAAAGTTCACAAAGTTCTACGTCTCTATGGATGAGGTGTTGAATAATACAAATGAAGTGGTTGAAAAGTATGAGGTTATGGGTTTCCCTACTCTCCTTATCTTCAAAGACGGAGAAGTGGCACAATCCCACTTGGGCGCTTTAAATCGCACGGAGCTCCTAGAGTTCGTGGAAGCCGCTTTTTAAGTCTTTCAAAGTAATAGGAGGGAGGGAAACCGCATGGCATCAAAAGAGAGAAAATTAAATAAGCAAGCAGAAAAGGGAATATGGAAATCTTATTTCCGTTTAATGTTCAAAGCGAAATTACCGTGGGGTTGGATTGTATTTGTTTCCGCTCTATATATGTTTTCAGCCACCGTCACCTTATTGTTTCCTAACTTTTCAACTAAAGTGATGACAGGTGTATTAACACCTTATGTCATTTGGGGAACAGTCATACTGATTATTGTGGATGTCCTCATGTCGGGGATTGTACGCTTCTTTAATAAACTTCTCGTTGCGAAAATCGACGTCAGTTATCGTTCGTTGATTTGGGAGCGGGTTATCAAATCGCCAATGCGCTTTTTCGACAGCATGAAGCCGACTACCATGATTACCAGGATCACGACAGATGCGTCAAAGATCAGTACCGTGCTGGGATCCTACTTGCCATCATTGGCAGCGACCATCTATGGGACAGTGGGGATCGTCGCGGTCATATTCACTTACGATTGGCGATTGGGACTTACAGTAGCTGTTTATATTCCACTATATTTGATTTTCAACGCGTATTACGGTAAGTGGAATTTCCGTGCGTTTAAAGAGACCTATAATCGATTATCCGTATTGACGCAATTTCTATCTGAACGTCTTATGAGTGTACCGCTCATCAAAACGTTCGTGACAGAAAAGAAAGAGGATGAACTCGGTCATAAAAGTTTGCAGTATTACTTTAAGGCAAACATGCGCAGATATCTCGTCATGTGGGTGGAAAACCCGATTAACGGGATGCTGAGCTTCACGTCCGATATTCTGGTTATCTTATTTGGCGGATATCTTGTGAAGGCTGGATACATCAATATTCAAGAATGGCTTGCATTCTTTATGTATATCGGAATGCTGTGGGGCATGCTCGGGTCATATCTGATGATGTATGTGGAAATTAAGAAGAGTCAGGGAGCCACTGACAGGATTGCCGCATTGATGGATGGCGACTTGGAAGTGAACGAACGAAAAGTTGGCATCGAACAACTCCAAAACGATATTGTGTTTAAAGATGTGGCTTTCAGCTATGGTGACAAGCCAGTCTTGGGCCATGTCGATTTGACAATCCCAGTTGGTAAGGTAACCGCGCTTGTCGGTCCAAGTGGAAGTGGGAAGTCGACCCTCTTCTCGTTATTGCAGCAATTCTATCAACCGGATGCAGGTGAAATACTTGTCGGAAGTACCCCAATCTCAGATGTTCATTTGAAAGATTGGAGAAACCTGTTTGCCGGCGTTGCGCAAGACAGTCCGATGCTATCCGGAACTGTCCGGGAGAACATTGTCTACGGCGTCAATCGAGAAGTCACAGAAGTCGAGTTGACCGAAGCCGCAAGAAAAGCGAATGCCTTGGAATTCATTAAAGGTTTCAAGGATGGGTTTGATACGTATGTTGGAGAAGCCGGTTCTAATCTGTCGGGCGGACAGCGTCAACGGATTGCGATTGCAAGGGCCATCCTCCGGAATTCCGATATTCTGTTGCTCGACGAAGCAACGGCAAGTCTTGATAGCCAGTCGGAAAAGGCGATTCAGGAAGCGATGGAGCAATTGATGCGAGGAAGAACGACCATCATGATTTCCCACGACTTATCGAATGTTCACCATGCCGATCAAATTATCGTGTTGAACGGCGGAACGGTAGATGGTACAGGAACGCATGAAGAACTCTTGAAAACGAATGAGTTGTATCGTCATTTAGTTCAACTCCATACAGGTTCATCCGCAAGCTGATGCTTGCAATCTACGTTAGGGGGGATATTTATGGAGGAAACTAAACAGCGGGGTTGGAAAGAGTTTTTTAGGCTAATATTCAAATCCAAGTTGCCGTGGCGTATATACATTCTGGGATTCATTGTGGCAGCGGGATCTACAAGCTTAGGGTTGATCATGCCGAAGTATCTGGGAGGACTTCTTGAGGGCGATATTTTTAACAACGAACTCGTCCGAAATTATATTTTGTTAGGTGCTGCATCTCAAATATTGGTTGCTCTTTCGGCCCTGCTTTTCTCAATCACACCGCCAATTGCGATGAGAAATGTGCAGAAAACAATATGGTCTAAGATCATGAATATGAAAATGCGCGACTATACGAAGCAGCCGTCACAGAAACTGATTAGTCGGGTAACTGATGACCCGCTGTATATTGATAGTGTTATATCAGGAGTCAAGACAATCATGACTTCCACCTATTCACTTGTCGGTTCTTATGTAATTATGTATAGCATGAATCCAAAACTGACGTTTGCACTCTTGCCGGTCATTCCGTATATTTTGATTGTTTCTGCTGTGGTGGGACATTTCACACAGAAGACCCAAATGGGAGTGCAAGCACAATATTCAGGAATTACAGCATTCTTCGCGGAACGGCTGCCGCGAATCCGCATGGTGAAATCGTTCAACAAGGAACAAGAAGAAATTCAATTGGGAAAAGATATTTTAGTAGAACAATATAAGGCGGAGAAGAAGCGGATTATCGTCGACCTTTATGCTGAGCCGTTAATGCAAAGTGTCCGGGCGATTATCGTTGGAACCACACTGGTATATGGCAGTTACCTTATTTCCCAAGGGGAACTAAAGGTCAGCCAGCTCCTTACCTTCTATTTATATGTCATGGCTATTCATTCCAATGTGTTGCAGTATGGATTGTTCTGGCAAACATTGAAACAGGCCAAAGGGGCTTCCGAAAAGATTTCCTCAATCCTTGACTCAGAAAGCGAACGTGTGCAACGGGAACAAGCAATGCCTACTGGACTTGGACAACAGAACTTGGTATTGGAGAATTTGTCTTTCAACTATGATGAGAGACCGATATTGTCACATTTGAACATAACAGTGCCAGCTGGCCAAGTGACAGCCATTGTCGGACCGAGCGGCTGTGGGAAATCGACAATATTCAAGTTGCTTGAACGCTTTTATGAACCGAATGTCGGTCGCCTTCTCATTGGAGACACGCCGGCAGAAAAAGTTCATGTGGACGAATGGAGACGTTCCATCGCCTCTGTTTCGCAATCAAGTCCATTGCTTTCCGGTTCGATTCGAGACAATATTACGTATGGTCTGCAAAGGGAAGTCAGCGCCGAGGAAGTAAGACGAGCGGCAGAACTGGCAGATGCTTTGGAGTTCATCGAAGAATTTCCTGAAGGCTTCGACACAGAAGTCGGTGAGTTTGGTTCAAAGCTATCAGGTGGTCAACGCCAACGGATTGCGATCGCCCGAGCGTTCATCCAGGACGCTTCGATATTATTGCTCGATGAGGCAACATCCAGCTTGGATGCACAGTCCGAAGACAAAATCGAAAAGTCATTGAAAAAGTTGATGCAAGGCAGGACGACCGTCATGATTGCCCACGATATGTCGTTGATCAAAGAAGCGGACCAGATCGTTGTTATTGATGCAGGAAGTGTGTCCGGTATGGGTACGCATGACGAGTTGATGAAAACAAATGAATTGTATAAGATTCTGGTTGACATTCAAACTTCCAAAGAAGAGAGATTGGCATTCAGTTAATACGTTTGAGTTACTGGTATTCCAGTATTCAAAATAAAATTACAACCATAGGGGGAGTAGTAAATGAAAAAGCTTTTAATGGTATTGATGATGGCATTTCTTGTAATGGCTTTGGCTGCTTGCGGCGATGACAAGAAGGATAATGGCAAGGCAGAAGGCACGGGTGATAAGGACAATACGGAGCAGACGGAAGGAACAGATAACGCTGAGGACACTGAAGGTACTGAAGCAGCATCGGGCGACGTATTAGCAGATGAATACTACAAAAACATTGTAGATATTTTGAAGGATGCTGGCTATGAAGTAGATAACGTTCAAGAGGCGGATACTGATTTCTTTGTTGATGCCAAATCTTCGATGAAATTAGATATTAATGGTGAAAATATATTGCCTCTCCAAGTATATGAAATTGATCCAGACAGTGAGAGTTTGAAAACAGCACAAGAAACTGGCCTGGCACCGGCTCAATTTGAAGGCCAAACATTTGAACAGGAAGGGGTTGAAGTAATCGGCAATCACTACTTCTTCCTAGCGGAAGGCCATCCAAATCAAGCGGATGTTATCAAACTTCTTCAAGAAAAATTAAAGTAAGAACAAACAAGGTAGATGATTAAATTCGAAAACGCAAATGAGGAGAAACTCCCTCGTTTGCGTTTTCTCGATTCAACTATAATTACACTATAATCCTATTATTTAATCCTAAGTAAACTTATAGGAAAACTTACTTTAAATTCATTGAAATTCCTCTCGATTTTCGATATAATAGCCTAATAAGAACTATTAATAGAATATTTTAAAAGGACTTGTGTAACGAGTAGAACAATTGATCTTTGACTGAGATTAGGTGAAGAAATGGGCATGGAAGCTTTTAACTACATCATGGACTTATTCGTATGGTCAATACAGATCTTTACCGGCCTCTTCTTAGGCTTCACTTTGGTTGGGCTAGAGGCGCGGACATCATTTTGGAGACTGGCGATGATCAGTCTATTGTTCGCGGCGGCCTATGCTGCAGCTGCCGTTTTGCTATCGACTGCATGGCTCATACCATGTCTCGTTGTTTTATCTTTTCCTATTCTTATCTTGCTGATGAGGGTGCCTATTGCCCAAACATCAATTGCCTTGTTGCTTGCAGTCATCTACAATTTGGCCGTCGTTTCCCTGATCGAATATAATGTCTTTTACCTTTTGCTTGAAATAGACAGCATATCATTGGATGCAGGGACAAAATTGTCGATTGATTTATTTGTGACGCTAAACAATATTCTCATTGCGATCATTATCTTTTCAAATTCACCGGTTCTATTTCCAAAGATGTTATTCGAGAAATCTGTGGATGACGATGACCCTGTGATCTCATTTAGTGGTCGAGTTTTTCCAGTTATCCTCATCTTGTTCCTGTTGGCTGTGGGATTGTACGGCACCGTATGGGAGCTTCCGCATATCCGGGTGCACTATCGTTGGTTCATTACTCTCTGGTCTCTCACGGTGACGGTAGCAATTATCATATTTCAGCGCAAGTTGATCTTGTTTAAAAATGAAAAGGTACAGCTGTTTTTGGATCGGCAATACCAAAAGGAGCTCTTGTCTTTCTTTAGTATGGTCAGATCCCAGCGGCATGATTTCAATTTTCATTTGACCGCAATTTATGGATTGATTCAAAAGAAGGAATATGCCGCATGCGAAACCTATATTAAAGAGATGGTGAAATCGGCTACCGAGATAAACGATTTATTGCCACTCCATCATCCAGCGACCGCCGCGATGTTAAGCACCTTCAAAGAGAGGGCCGCAGCGAAGGGAATTCCGATGGAGTTTATCATCCTAAATGATTTACGGAATTGTCCTTGTTCGGTGTATGAGATCAATAAAGTTCTGGGGAACCTTATTCAAAATGCATTGGATGAAGTGGAGCGGCTGCCGCAGAAAAACCATCCGATCCTTATTGAATTGAACACGGAATGGCATCAGCTCGTCATTACTGTGTCCAATGAGACGGATTTTGCCGGAGATAAGCTAGGCGATCTGTTTAAAGCCGGTTATTCCACAAAGGCTCAACATGAAGGTCTTGGGTTGCCGGCTGTGAAGAAAATTGTCGATAAATACCAAGGGGTTGTCTATCCAGAGATGAATGAAGGGTTCATCCATTTTCATGTATCGATTCCAGAGGGAACAGCTACAAGAAAGGGGGGAAGGTCATGAGTGCGCGTACTTTGATTGTAGACGACGATCAGAGCTGTATTAAATCATTGAACAGCTACCTTGCAGCTTATCCATTTGTAAGTGTAATTGGAGAGGTGAACAGCTCGGAGGAAGCCCTAGACTTCTTGGAAACGCATCCGGTTGATCTGTTATTTCTCGATATTGAAATGGGTGGGATGGATGGAATCGAATTTGCTCATCGTGTTGAAACGCTTTATCCCAAATTGTTGATCGTCTTTGTGACAGGACATCCCCAATTCGCATTGGAAGGTTATGAAGTGCATCCGGTCGATTTCTTAACAAAACCTGTCAACCCGGTGCGTTTAGACAAGGCGCTCGGAAAAGTGAGGGAACGTTTGGAAGAAAGCCGGGTGCCGAGAGATGCGAAAATCGGCTTGAACGTGCCCGGTGGCATTCATATGATTATGGTAAGCGATATTCGGCTGATAGAGAAAAAAGGCCGAAAGATATTTGTGGAAAGCAATGAGGGCGCACGGTATGAAACGAGAGAAACGATGAAAAAATTGGAGGAAATCCTCATTCCATTCGAGTTTTATCGTACCCATCAATCGTTCCTTGTTCCGCTTCGTTCCATCGAATCTATCACACCGGACACGTTTTCTCGCTCTTACTCGGTTCATTTGAATGGTTATCAGGGACTTGTGCCACTGAGCCGAAAAAACTACAATGAATTAAAAGAGAAATTGCAGGAACAGACGCAAGGATTGACGATCCACTAAGCGCGCGGAATTCGAAATCAACAACGAGACCGGATGACGTAATTCTACACAGGATCCAACGTTTTTATCCAATAACAAACAAAAGCGTGCATGGCTTTACATTATGGATGAAAGTTGGTGAGTCATGTGAATCATTATGTCATCTGGGGAAATTATCGGGAAACAGCATTGCTCGTGGCCGAATTGCGGGAGAAAGATGATGGAATTATAACTGTTGTCGATGAAGCGATAAACGGTATGCGCAAAAAGCATGATATCGTCTACGCAACCCCGGACTTCGTAGAAGCGTCGCAAAGCTACCGGCACAAACAAGTGAACTTTCATTACATACCATTAGATCAAAGGATCGACGGAAACGTCTGGCGCATTGAAAATGAAAAGCGCTTTCCGTTTTTAGGAATCTGAATCTTTTTGAGAAGCGGCACGCTATCTAACTCGTTATAACATAGTTTAAGGCATTTCGTTCGATTCTGAATGAAATGCCTTTTGTATGTTTCCTTGTATTTTCTACTAGGCGTGAAGGAGGGATTGAATCTCCCGCTTTTTTTTAATAGAAAGCATTCAAGTTTATGTTCCTGCTATTCCATATAAATAAGTCCTGTTCCATCCGGTTCTTGCGCCTTAGGAGGCAAAGAAAAGATGCTGAAGAAAAGATAAACTTTTTAAGCGTAATTTCATACGGAAGTTGCACTAATTTTCCAACCTATTTATACTAGAAGTAGCTAACTACTTAACTAGTAACCTTTGTTGGTGAATATAGAATTGCTATTAGGGGGATTGTAAATGAGAAAAGATCGACCTGCCAAATTATTCAAGGCAACTCTCGCAACAACCATTATGACGGGTGCCGTCGTTGCGGCTGGCCCACTTTATGCAAAAGCGGAAGTGAAATCTTTTTCAGATGTAAAGAACATTCCGAGCCATCATTTTTATGACGCGGTCATGAAGTATACAGAAGCCGGCATGATGAGCGGCTATCCGGATGGCACGTTCAAACCGGGCCAAAATATCACGCGCGGGGATGCGGCAAAGCTTTTGGCGCTTGTCCTTGATTTGGACATGAATAAAGTAACCGACCCGGGCTTCAAAGACGTCAGTACAGGGCATCCATACTACCGTTATATCGCGGCACTTGTACAGGCGGGGATCATCTCGGGATACGAAGACAATACGTTTCGGCCGAGTGATAGCTTGACACGGGCGCAAATGTCAAAAATCCTAGTTCTAGGCTTTCAATTGGACGACAAGAAGAATGTCCGTCTTCCATTCACCGATATCAACTCCAAGCAATGGCATATGGAATATGTACGCTCCCTCTACGGCCACGAAATCACAACCGGTACGTCACCGACGAAATTTTCGCCGAATGCCCATGTGACACGTGGACAAATGGCATCCTTCGTCTTCCGCGGCGAAGCGTACTTGGTGCCGAAAGTAGATGAAAACCAAGTTGCAGTTGATGCGGCGGTTGCGCTCCTTAAATCCGGCACTGTCAGTGTTTCGCGCGGTCCACTTGCAGCAAGCGAAACGAGACTGGCAGCTGTGGACAAATATGTTGCCTCTCTCATGACGGACAAAGGCATTGCAGTCAAAACGGCTGAAGGAAAAACAGCAGGCTCTTATGTTGTAACACTTTCAAAAGGTGAAGTGAAGGCAGAGAAAACGATTGACATGAAGTTTGACTATGCGGCAGATGACCGTTTTGTTACAGACGTCAAAGCGATCAATGCGAAGCAAGTGGAAGTCCATTTTACAACGCCAGTTGCCAAGTCGTCTGTACTGGATTCGACCAATGGAGTGAAAAATATTTCATTCACGACGGTGACAGGGGCCACTTCAAATCCAGGCCAACTGACAGGCGTCCTATCTGAAGACGGCAAAACATTGACGCTTACGGCGAATTGGATTTTCGACGGAGAGTATGCGTTTAAATCGACGGATGCCATCCAAGCAACAGCAGGCGGAAAGTTTGAGGAGCATACTGTCATATTGAAGGCAGAAGACAAGACCGGACCGAAATACGTGTCCGGCTCGGCAGCTGGCAAAACATCGACCAATACATTTCATGTTGTCTTTGACGAACCAGTCAGTGCATCAGGAGTCGTAGCGTATGTCAATGATATTCGGGCAACTGTTGCGAACAATGATTCCAATCTAAATCAATTGACGCTCACAACGAATAAAGCCATTGCTTCTGGAACAAAAGCAAAAGTTCGCTTAGAAAACGTAAAAGATTATAAAAATAATATAGCAAGTCCAAATCCGGTAGAAGCGGAAATTACCATCACTACAGACACAACGGTGCCAACTGTTAAAAGTGTGAAAGTGCTTGGTGAGAATCAACTGGAAGTCATTTATGACAAAGATATGAATCTCTCGTCCTTTACAAATCGAGCACGCTTAGTCTATTCAAATGGAACGGTCAACCAACTGGCAGCAACAGCCGGCAAAGATGCGAAAACCATTATTCTAACGGGCACAAGAACATTCTATAACGACAAATATGATGCAATTTTATTCATAGACAGCGATGTAAAAGATTCGGTTGGCAATAATACGGCAACCTATTCCAGATCCGTTACCTTGGAGAAAGACACTACACCACCTGCTTTAACGAATGTAGAATATAGTAACGGCAAGATTGTAGCGACCTTCACTGAGGATATCTCGGCTGGCGGCAATACGTCCATTATGATTATTGATCAAAAAACAGGGGTATCAACGCCGATTACATTACGAAATGGCGTCAATGCAACGTACAACAACAATACGTTAACGATTTCTCAAGTATTATCCAATGGCGAGTATCAACTGCGCCTAACTTCCAATACGGTAGTTGATAAAGCTGCACGACCGAATGCCAACCAATTGGCGACCATGTATTTCTCTGTTTCGAATAATGCCTCGAATGATACGACTCGGCCGAACGTCGTAGGAGTGACGAACACACCGGTTAGACCGGGTGCCTCGCCTGGGGCGGAACAGACTGCAACATTTACCGCAATCGATATGGAAAGCGGCATTAATTTATTGTCCCTTCAGAACCTGAACAATTATACATGGGATGGCAGAGCATTACCGTACGGTTCGTATGTCACAACAAATTTCAATGGTACAGCTGATAAAGCAACGAATGTAGTCGTCACAGTCCACGTGCCTTCAGCGGACATTAAAGAGACCAAAACGGCACTGTTTACAGTGAACAACATTCTAGACAATGCAGGAAATATTTTGGCGGCTCCAGTATCGGGCGAAGTAAAGTTCGTGAGCGGTGCAAATCCCGAATTAATTTCAGCGAGAGTGGGTTCTTCGAACAGTTCACTCCTCCTTACGTTCAGCGAACCAGTACGAGGCGTGGATGCGAATGACTTCCAAGTGTATATTAATAACGTAGCGATCCCATCCTCTGCATTGGAAACGGTCACCCCGTATAGATCGCAGAACAATACGTATGTCACTGCAATTTTAGGATCGATTGCAGTTGACGAGAACTATTACGGAGAAAAAAGAGATGTTGTCTATTTGGATACAGATGGAGATAGAGGTTATAGCAGAGGCGATTTAATCCTGTATGACCGCCCATATGATAGATATAGGGTAAGTAACGTTGAAACTATCAATCTGTTGGATAGCAAAATTTATGATTTGCGTGTCCGTCTAGTTCCTGACCGATTTTCACCAGTAGAAAACTTGCAAGGCAATCGAGCCAATTTTGATACTGAAGTCTATGTGAATAAATACTAATCAAAAGACCGCCTTCTGTGTATTACGGGAAGGCGGCCTTTTGGGTTGGTGAATATGTTCGATTACGCGACTTTGTCAATCTTTAGCGTTTGATCGCTGTCTCACACTTCTTGAACACGTGGTTTGACATTCAGCAAGTACCTCACAGCTGTTCAAGCCATATTTAGCAGCGCTATATAGACCTCAAACATCTGCAACTACACATCAACGTAGCTGCAGGTTTTTTTTATGTTTAAGAGAACTATAAGAATCCATTTAGTTT
This sequence comes from Sporosarcina luteola, assembly GCA_014204635.1. Taxonomy (GTDB): domain Bacteria; phylum Bacillota; class Bacilli; order Bacillales_A; family Planococcaceae; genus Sporosarcina; species Sporosarcina luteola_A. The sequence continues at coordinate 25,392 of JACHLS010000002.1, forward strand.
TATGTAAGCAGCAACCCCTATGATGGAGATTGGTTCGGAGGGATGGAAATGAGAAAAACGATTGGATGGTTATTGGTCCTGGCAGGTATATTTCTACTCCTTTATCCCAAAATTGAGGGACTCACATTTCAACAAGAACAACAACAGATCATCAATGCCTTTACTCAACTTGGCGAATGGGAAGGCACTGCCATTGCAGATTCGGAAGAAGGACAGTTGGCTGAACCGGTCGTTGAAGAGGAACTGGCCGAGGGCATTCAAGGCATCTTGTCGATCGACAAAATAGATCTGGAGGTTGCTGTTTTCGAGGAAGCAACCCCGAAAAACCTTTTAAAAGGTGTCGGTCTGATCGAATCCGACAAGCAAATCGGCATCCAAAATATCGGACTGGCCGGACATCGCTCAACCACTCGAGGCAAGCAGTTCAACCGCCTGGGCGAAGTGGAAGTGGGGGATCAGATTGAGTTGAGGACACGTGACGACATATATACGTTCGACGTAATTAACTCATTCACCGTTCATGAATCCGAAGTATCCGTCCTAGAAGACAAAGATGCCCCTATGCTAACACTCGTCACCTGTACACCGTTAGGCTCCAAAAACCCTCCCAATCGGTTAATCGTGCAAGCAAAACTTGTAAAGGAGGAGAAGTGATTTTAAAACTGAAAACTTCTAGTTGTCAAACAGCACATAATAGAAAGTAGGTTTGGAATGAAAAAGGTAACTATTTTTGCATTATTCTTGTTGCTCATTGGCCAAACGATCTTAGGACCAATTGCGACGGTGCAGGCGAGTGGTGAAACTGCCGCTCCATTTACACTGGAGGAAATGAAAACATCTGCCCAAGACGGGAAGATATCAGCAGAAGCTACTATTAATCTAACTTACAGTTGGTCATTAAATGAGGATGCTTCGGAAGATAAAACATACAACTTCCCATTTCCTGAGCAATTGGAAGCCATCGAGTCTTCTGGAGAACTGCACTCTGTTGGAACATATCAAATAACCGGTAGCCAACTAGTTGTTAGTATTAACGAAAATGCGACATCGCAATCTAATATTCTCTCAATACCAGCAAAGATAAAACCAGAAGCAACAGAATTCCAGTTTGGAAATGAAACGTATGTTGTGGAAGAGAGTAATACTATAACTACTGCCGAGTCTAGTGATTCCGGTGAGGGTACAGATATTGAAGACCCTTCAAGTAATGAGAATGGCGAGGAGCAAGAACAAGGTGACGGCCAAACGAATCCCGATGAAAGCGACACACCAACACCTGGAGATGACGCAGGGGAACAAAAACCTGGTGACGATGAGGGGAATTCCGAAGGTGAAGATACACCAAAACCCGAAGACGATAAGATTGATGGAGAACAACCTGAAGATGGAAATAAGACAGACGAAGACAAAGTGCCACAACCAGGTGAATCTATAATTGCGGAAAACATTCTAACTGGCGCAATTGTTACTGTCTTTGAAGATGAGTTTAGTGATGTTCCAGTTAATGGCGTAACGAAAACATCTATCATCCAAGTTGATTACCAATTCGCTTTTCTTAATAATCATGGCTACAAAAAAGGTGCAACTTTTAATTTTACTCTTCCACGGGAATTAGTCGTATTCAATTCGATTGAAAAGAAACTAATCTTCAATGGGGAAGAAGCTGGTACATTTACAGTTGACACAAGTGGAAATGCATCGATTGTCTTTACGGATTTTATTGAAAACAACTCTAATGTTTCTGGTACGTTAGAAGTGCAAACAAGAATCGATGAAACAACAACAATCAATGAAGAGAAGGTTGTGACTTTCACACCGATTGAAGGGGGAGAAACAGTAACCCTTCCTATCTTATTCGAACATAGCGGCAGCACGATTGATAAAAGGGGTATTGCAAATAAATCGTACAACGCTGATAGTATCGAGTGGACAGTTGATTTCAACAAAGGGTTGGATACTGTTGGAAATGCAGTGTTACAAGACTTCATCCAGGATGGAATGGAGTTGGAGGAAGGATCCGTTGAAGTATACAAATTAATTACTAGACTCGATGGAACGGTAGAGAAAGGAGAAATAGCTGACTTCTCTATCAAGCAAGAACCTGATTTTTCAATTGACTTAGGAACCATTACTTCAGCCTATCGATTAATCTATAAAACAAGAATCACAGACTCCGACCAAACCAAATTCGTCAACACCGCCGTCTTAACCGGTCAGGGGATACCCGATTCGGAAGCTACAGCAACTGTAACGTTTAAGCGGGGCACACCGCTTGAGAAAAACTTTGTCGATTACGATCCATCTACTCAAACAATCACCTGGGAAATCAAGTATAACTACAACGAAAAGAGAATTCCACAGGCTGAGGCTGTCTTAGAAGATGTATTTAACAAAACGCAGCAATTGGTTGAAGAATCTTTGAAAGTCGAGAAGATGGCAATTGACGAAGAAGGACAGGACAGCGTAGATGGCGTAACTGACAATTACTCATTGACAGACAAAGGAAATGGTGAGTTCACCCTTCAATTTGATGAAGACATTAAAAACGCGTATAAGATTACGTATCAAACAAAAGCGATCAATCGTGTATTTGATACAGAAGAAATTAAAAATAAAGTAACAGCCAATGAGAAAGAAGCTACAGCAAAAGGAAGCATCCATCAGCAAATCCTATACAAGAAACATTTAGAAGAAGACACAAACTATAATACCAAAACAACAAAATGGCGGATTACTTTAAACTACGACAGCTACAAAATGGAGAATGTCGTATTGGAAGATTTGTTTACAAACAAAGGGCTAAACTTATTGCCTGAAACACTTGTAATTACATCACGGGGAACCAAGTTGAATCCTGACGTCGATTATGTACTACGGAACAAAGAAGGCTTAGGGTTTGAAATTGAGTTTTTGAAAGTGATCATAGATCCGCATGATATTGAATTTGAAACAGAGTTCAATTATGATGCACGCACAGATAAATCTAAGAAGTACCTTGAAAACCTTGCGACGTTAAGCTGGAAAGTTGATGGGGATGATAAGAGTATTAGTTCATCAGATCAGTTTGAACCAGATAGCTATACAAAATCCAACGGCTTTAAAAGTGGTTCTTATAACGCTATCAACAAAGATATTACTTGGAGCATTGGCATAAATTATAATCTAGGGACATTATCCAGTGCTTCTGTGGAAGATGATATTCTTGGTAACCAACATTTTGTAGAAAATAGCATAAATGTTTATGAAATGGAGCTTACTGGCTCTGCTAATGGGGTTAAAAAGAAGCAGCTCGTGGAACATGAAGGATATGAATTGCACTTTGAACGGGATGAAGGGGAAATTAAAAGATTCAAAGTAGTTTTTAAAGAAAAAAATACGACTAAACCTTACCTAATTGAATACAAAACAAGTTTAGCCGTACAGCAGATTCAACCTACTTATAATAACACTGCTACACTATATGACAGCGAAACTCAAATAACAGATCTAGAAGCATCCGTATCCATTCCGAATGGCGGTCATTATGCCGGCAAAACAGGTAAACAAAATGATCGGATCATTGACTGGACAGTGCCAATCAACTATAGCCAATCGACCATTTCCAATTTTAGATTGATTGACACGCCTAGCGAGAACCAATTTATTTTGGATGACTCATTTATAGTGTTTACTACGACAGTTGAAGAAGACGGCAAGGTTGTAAAAGGTGAAGAGTTGAGTAAGGGAGCCTATGAAGTTCTTCTCAATAAAAATGAAGATGAATCCATCACTTCGTTTGAGCTCGTCTTCAACAACAAGATTGACAGTCCATATATTTTGGAATACAAATCAATTATTTTCGCGAAACCTGGTGATCATGTAACGAATAGCCTTGCATACAAAGGTGAAGAAATTGAAGAAGGTACAATCCAAAAACCTGCTTCTGTAAAGGTAGCCCGTTCAACAGGTGACGGATCTATCAAGGGATATGTAGGGAAACTGACCGTTATAAAAGTTGATAAAGACAATCAGGAGAAGGTTTTGCAAGGAGCAGAATTCTCCTTACTGGATTTATTAACTGAAAAGGTTGTTCAAACTGGGAAAACCGATGAAAACGGTAAGGTAACATTTGAAGATCTCCTTTATGGTCAATACGTGTTGAAAGAAACAGGTGCACCTGCTGGGTATTTGTTTAACGTAGAAGATGAAACAGAAGTGGCGATCACGGGAGAAAAAGAACTGACAGTTACAAATGAGAAGGCAACGCAAGCTGTCGAGCTGAAGAAAGTTGATTCGGATGATGCGGAGAAAACTTTAGCTGGTGCTACATTCGATTTATACAAAAAAGGTGATAATGAGGACTATTATGTACTCAAAAAAGACCTCAAGACAAATGAGAGAGGTATTATTCAGCTGAATGAACTGGAGCCGGGAGAATACCAATTCGTTGAGACAATCGCTCCAGCGGGATACGAATTAGATAGCACTCCTGTAAGTTTCACAATCCATAAAAACAAAGACTCCATTGTGAAAGTTACGAAAGAGAATGAACGCTCCAAAGGCAAGCTGACGGTAATTAAAGTTGATGCGGCTGATGGTTCATTATTGGAGGGCGCTACTTTCAATCTGGTTGATGGTGAAGATAATGTCATTAGAACAGGTACAACGAATGAGATTGGCGAGTTGCTTTTTGAAGACATTCCACATGATGAGTACACACTAATTGAAGTCGAAGCGCCAAACGGGTATGTTTGGAATCGGTCGAAGGAAAAATAGTGACAATCGACTCGGAGTCTAAAGAAATAACAGCCCTCAATAACAAAATCATCCGTTCGTTTAAATTAACAAAGGTCGACAGTGGCAATCCAAACAAGAAGCTGCTAGGTGCAGAGTTCGAATTGCACAAGAAAAATGCAGACGGCCTGTTTGAAAAGATTGAGGTAGAACCAAAGCTCATCTCCGACGAGAACGGTGAGGTTCTACTGGAGGATATAGCTGTAGGAGAATATCAGTTAATTGAAATGAAGGCTCCAGCCGGCTATGTACTCGATAAGAAGCCAATCGAATTCACAATTGAAGCAAATCAAATTATCGTTAAAGAAGATGTGAAGAAAAATAGAAAGATCTCAACACCACCACCTACCAATCCACTTGGTGGAATTAAAATTATAAAAGTGGATGAAGAAGATGCGAATGAAAGATTAGAAAATGCAAAATTTGTAATCAAACGTGGAAATGACATTGTTACTGAAGTCGTTACTGATTCATTAGGCATTGCATTTGTAAAAGATCTGCCGTACGGGGATTATACGATCGTCGAAGTGGAAGCCCCTGCTGGTTACGAACTTTCGACAAATGAGGTAAGTGTAAAAGTTAATAAAATCGAGACAGTGGAAGTGGTTATCCAGAACAAAAAGCTGCCAGTTGAACCGCCAAAAGATCCTGTTGGGGCAATTGAGATTGTCAAAGTAGACGCCAAAGACCCTACAAAAAAATTGTCCGGTGCTACATTTACACTTAGCAACGGAGCGGATATTATAGCGAAAATCACAACAGACAGGAATGGAATTGCTTCTGCGAAGGACCTGCCGTATGGCGATTATACAATCGTGGAAGTGAAAGCGCCGGAAGGCTATAAACTGTCTACAGATGAAGTGAAAGTGAGCATTACAAACACACAAACAGTTTATGTAACGATTAAAAATGATGAAATCCCTGGCGAGCCACCAACGAATCCGCCAACGGATCCAGAAGTGCCGGTAGAACCGCCAACGAATCCACCAACGAATCCGCCGACGGATCCCGAAGAGCCGGTAGACCCACCAACGAATCCGCCGACAGATCCAGAAGAGCCGGTAGACCCACCAACGAATCCGCCGACAGATCCGGAAGAGCCGGTAGACCCACCAACGAATCCGCCGACAGATCCGGAGAAGCCGGTGAATCCACCGACAGATCCAGAGAAACCGGTAAACCCACCGACGAATCCAGAAAAGCCGGTGAATCCACCGACGAATCCAGAGAAACCGGTGAACCCGCCGACGAGCCCAGAGAAGCCGGTGAATCCACCGACGAATCCAGAGAAGCCGGTGAACCCACCGTCGATTCCAGAGAAGCCGGTGAATCCACCTACAGATACACCGTCGGCAGAACCGGAATCACCTGGGAATACGTCAGGCGATGATGAAACGGAGACACCTGGTAATGTAACAGTTCCAAGTAAAGAACTTACACCAGATCCAACATCAGACCCTAGCAATACAGGGAAACCAAGCAACACAGGCAAGAAGACTAATTTGTCAAAACCAACCAATGTCAACACGCAAACTACGTCATCTGGAAGAGATTCCGATAAACCGAAACTCCCACAGACAGGCGAAGCTTACCCAGTCGGTACGATTGGAGCAGGTATTGCCCTGATTCTTCTAGGTGGACTATTGTTAGTCCGTAGAAGAAACAATCCTCTCAGTTGAATAGAGTGAAAGCAACAAGTCAGGTGGAGAAAAACAAATTGTTTTTCTTCACCTGATTTTTCTATTACTAAGAAGAAGCGATTGGGGATATTAGAACAGTCATCCAAGTGATATTAACCGCTTACCACCGCCTCTCGGGAGTTTACCACCGCCTCTCCGACAGTTACCACCGTCTCTCGGAAGTTTACCACCGTCTCTCGGAAGTTTACCACCGCCTCTCCGACAGTTACCACCGTCTCTCGGAAGTTTACCACCGTCTCTCCGGCAGTTACCACCGTCTCTCGGAAGTTTACCACCGTCTCTCGGGAGTTTACCACCGTCTCTCCGACAGTTACCACCGCTTCACCGGCAGTTACCACCGCCTCTCGGAAGTTTACCACCGTCTCTCCGGCAATTACCACCGCTTCTCCAACAATTACCCCCACCTCTCTACACAGTAATTTCCCTCCTATAAAGGAACTACCTCTTACATTGGGCATTTTTAAGTGTTTTATAAGAGTTTATTACTATAATAAGGGAAAACTTTCATTGAGGTGATCAATTGTTCAGTACTAAATGGGATGCCGTTTTTGATCACGATACGATGGCTGGAATTGTAAATGAATCTTTTCTGCTCATCCATCTCTCGCCGGAAGGAAAAATAGTAGAGGCGAATGAATCTTTCTTACAGCTATTCCACTATGAGATTGAGGATATTTATTTGCAGGATTATTATAGTTTGATGAACAGCTGCCAGGATGGTCCTGATATGTGGAACATGCTTGGGCGAGGCGTACGGTGGAGAGGGGAGAGTTGTCTGATTACGAAGTGGGGTGACTTGAAATGGCTGCAATCTACATTCATTCCGGTGATGGAAGAAAATGGGGAGCTTGCTGCTATTTTAGGTCTTCATGTGGATTATACGGATCAAAAGAATGCTACGAAATGGAAAACACTAGCTTTTCAAAATGAACTGACCCACTTGCCGAATCGACGGGAATTGCTATTATCGATGGAGCGGTATGTATGTGAAGCGGAACAGCGGGACTCTCGGTTTGCGGTATTGTTTATGGACATTAATCAGTTTAAATCTGTGAATGATATGTTTGGCCATCATGTGGGCGATATGTTATTGATTGAAGTGGGGAAACGACTTTCAAGCAAGCCGTATCAAGGGCAACTGTTTCATGTGAGCGGCGATGAATTTATTATGTTAGTCGAGGATGTTTCTACGCTTGATCGTGCGATCGAGACTATCTTTTCTTCATTTGAAAATGGGTTTGAATTGGATGACGTTCACATAAAGGTAAGCACCAGTATTGGAATTAGTCTGTTTCCGGATCATAGCAAGGATCCATTGCGGTTAATTCAGCTCGCAGACCAAGCGATGTTTGAAGCGAAAGCCGGGGCGACGAATCAATATCGATTTGTAGATCTGTCCTTGTTAGAGAGATAGAAAAAATGGTAGAGGAACGGGGAAATGGGATTGAAAAAATGGAGAATCGTTGTGCTGACGAGCTTCTTTTTACTTCTTCTTACAACGTTTAGATTCATGTGGCTTGCGCAGTATGACCCGCGTGAGATGCCGCAAGCTCAAAATGGCGTGCTCGACTTGCGCGGAGTCGATTTGGGAAATCAGTCGATTCCGTTGAATAGAGAATGGGCATTTTATCCTTGGTCGTTGACAGAACCTAATGAATTAGAAGATCAAACGACAGCACTTAAAATACCAGGGAAGTGGCGACAGCAGTTAGAGTCCTTGTCTGATGTAGAAAACCCTTCGTTTCTATATGGAACCTATCGGCTGCGTATTATACTGGATGAATCGAATCGAACTGAGCCATATTCGCTATACGTGAGGGATGTGCGTTCGGCTTCTGTAGCATATGTAAATGGCGAGAAAGTGGCAGAACAAGGTCAAGTTGCTGTAACGCCTGATCAGTTCAAAGCGGAAATCAAGCCATACACAATTGACATCGATTCAGGTGTTGATGAGATAGACATCGTAATCCAAGTAGCTGATAAGGGACATTCTAAAATTAGTGGAATGAAAGAGCCGCTATTATTTGGCCATACATCAGCTGTAAACAGAAGTAAAACAGTTTCTATTGTGGCACAAATTTTATCTACAAGCATTTTGCTTTTGCATTTTCTTTTTGCGCTCATCGTGTACTTCGGGTTTTCTCGAAGAAACGAATTGCTTTACTTGGCTGTCGTCTTTGGCAGCGCAGCCCTTTCAATTTTGCTAGATGATGATCGAATTTTGCTCGTATTATTTCCCGAAGTTTCAGGCCATATTTGGATGAACGTTTTCTCCATTACGTACGCGACGACGGTCGTATTTCTCATGTTGTTTTTCAAACGATTGTTGTTTGATGTCTTGGAGAACAAAAGGATTTTATCAGGTATTTATCTATTTGTTATTGCGCTGTATGTTTGCTACATCGTGTTAGTTGTGTTTGATCTGCGCAGTTTAACTGGCCCTCTATTTTCGATTTTAATGAACTTCGTGCCCATTCTCATCGTCTTCAGCTTGTTCCGAATCGTCTGGAGAGGCATGCCTGGTGTCATTTATTTGCTCTTCGCTGTCATTTGTATCGCCAATAATATTGCTTGGGCATCGTTAAAGAGCAACAGTCTTCTTATCCTGCCGTACTACCCTTTTGATATCATCATAGCGGTCCTTTGCTTTGCGGTATTCTGGTTTAAGCAATTTTTCCATGTCACCGAGGAAAGCCAGGCATTGGCGGAAAGACTGCAGCGTATCAATGCACAAAAAGATGAGTTTTTGGCTAATACCTCGCATGAATTGCGAAATCCGCTGCATGGCATTATGAGTATCTCGCAAACCATTTATGAGACCGAGGATCAGTTATCGGATGAAAACAAAAAGAATTTAGAGACGCTTATTACAGTAAGCCGGCGGATGTCTAATATTTTAAATGATTTGTTGGATGCCCATCGGTTGAAAGAAGGGCACATTTCGCTTCAGCAGACGGATGTCGATCTTTCAGCGGTCGTCACAGGAACAGTGGATATGCTTCAATTCATGACGAAAGGGAAAGAAATCCAGTTTAAAGTAGCGATTGCAGATACATTCCCCTATGTGCAAGCCGATGAAAATCGTTTGTTCCAAATCCTATTTAACCTAATTCATAATGCGGTGAAATTCACAGAGCATGGAGAAATCGTTATTACAGCCAGAATGGAAGGGAAAATGGCTGTCATCAGTGTGAAAGACACGGGTATTGGGATGAACGAGCAGACCATGAAGTCTATTTTTCATCGGTATGAGCAAGCAGATTCCAGCCTAACAGCAATGGGGGGCGGCCTGGGACTCGGTCTTAGCATTTGTGACGAATTGGTTCGACTGCATGGAGGGGAATTGACAGTCCAGTCCCGTTTGAATCAAGGCTCCACCTTTACCTTTACCATACCACTAGGAAAGAGACGCTCAAGTCCCGTTGCAAATAGTACGTTCATTCAACAAGTTCCCGTCGTCTTAGAAACTGCAGCTAGTGCGACAAGCCTCAACCGGCCACGTATTCTTGTAGTCGATGACGATCCATTGAACCTATCCATTCTAGAACGAATATTGAGGGCTAACGACTTTGATGTAGTCTCTTGCACGAGTGGTCAAGATGCCTTAAAGCAATTGAATAAGGGAAAGTGGGATCTTGTGTTATCCGATGTCATGATGCCGAAAATGTCTGGATATGAATTGACCGAGAAGATCCGTGAACGTTTCTCTTTAGCTGAACTTCCTATTCTGTTGTTGACAGCAAGAAGTCAGCTGGAGGATATTCAAGCTGGTTTTCACTTTGGAGCGAATGATTATATAACGAAGCCGGTTGAGAAGGTGGAGCTGGTAGCTCGGGTGAAGGGCCTCATTGATCTTCGGAAATCGTTGAGTGAACGAATAGCATTGGAGGCGGCCTGGCTTCAGGCTCAGATTCAGCCGCATTTTTTGTTCAATACGTTGAATACCATTGCAGCGCTCAGTGATGAGAATCCAAGGAAAATGATGAAGCTGATTGACGAATTCGGTAATTACTTGAATGCTAGTTTTACAACGCAGAACTTGAGTGAACTCGTGCCGTTGGAAAAAGAGCTGGAACTTGTCCGATCCTATGTATACATCGAACAGCAAAGATTCGGCGATCGGTTGAAAGTCGAGTGGGATGTCCGAGTTCATTCGAACGTGTCAGTTCCGCCTCTTGCCATCCAGACCATCGTGGAAAACGCCATCAACCATGGGGTATTGCGAAAACCCGAAGGAGGTACTGTTCGAATATCGATATTGGAACAAGGTGTGTTTGTCAATTTCTCCATTGTTGATGATGGAATCGGAATGAATTCGGAAAACGTACAACAATTGTTGCGCAAGGCAGATGAGCACCATCGGGGAATCGGATTGCTCAATACAGATAAACGATTGAAACAATTATTCGGCTCAGGCTTGGCAATTGAGAGTGAGGAGTTTGTAGGAACAACGGTCTCCTTTGCAGTCCGAATGTAAAAAAATGCTGTGTGGGGATCCTGCTAAAGAAAATCCTCACACGGCACTTTATCCATTTACTATCGAATCATATAATTTTGTCGTCGATTGATCTGGAAGTATACCCAGATCCTCAATGAGCAGTGTCTTCATATCGTGGTACACTTTGACTGCTTCTCCACGGTTCCCGATCTCGATGTAAAATCGCATAAGCTGTTGAACTGCGTGTTCCGAATACGGATTGTAGGAGACGAGGAGCTGCAAATATTGCTGTGTTTTATTCGTTGCTCCTTTTTGTGAAAAATGATCGATCAACAGTTGCAATAAATGCAATAGTTTTTGCCGAATTGAGTGCGCTTTTGGCAAGGCCCATTCATAGCCGTTGCTCTCCATGTAATCGCCACTGTACTGCTGGACAATTTCCTCAAACATGCCGATGGTTGCATCTGTTAGTACAGGATGATCCTCCATTAACTTCTCGAATTGGTGGGCATCGCATTCGAACCGATCGATACTTAATGTATAATTGCCATTTGAGAAGTTGATTGATTTTGTAAAACCCATCGAATCAAGCATTTTGCGCAAATATGACATGGTCGTATGCAACTGTATCTTGGCACGTTGGTATTCCACTTCCGGCCACAGAGTCTCAATAATGAAGTCCCGTTGAATTGAATCATGCAAGTGTGTGAAGAAAAAGGCGAAAAGTTCCTTGACCTTCGCAGTTTTCCACTTGACAGGTGTATTGTGGTAATACACATGAAATTCATTAAAACATATGATTTTTAAAGAGCTTTGATCAACGGATTTTGCTGTCCCCTCATTTGAGCGCAGTTTAATTTGTTCCTCAATCCGGACGGTTGTCTTTTCAAGACGTTCGAGCATTATTGGCTTCAATAAATAATCAATGGAATGCAGATCAAATGCTTGGACAGCATAATCCCGATAGGCTGTGACAAATACGATGAATAGATCCTTATTCCAATCAGTCAGTAAATCGGCTAAGTCCAATCCGCTTAATCCAGGCAACTCAATATCCAAAAAAGCCACGTCAAAGGAAAGGTTTTTTAAATCCTTTAGCACATCAGTAGCATTGGTATACATTCCAACGACCTCAACACGGTTCGTCTTTAACAGCTTTTTTTCCAAATGCCGTAAAGCGAGCTGCTCATCATCCACAAGTATCGCACGAATCATAACCATCGCTGTCCCCCATTATCTAGCAAAATATAGTTATATATTTCCAAACATTATCTCAGTAACTTGCTAACTGTGCAAGTGAAGTTGTTTTTTAAATGGCAATTTATCATTCTAGCTCTTTTGCCACACCAAAAAACCATGCGGAGATTTCCCTCCCCGCATGGTTCGCATCTAGTTTAAAAGCGTCCTTGAATCCTAAAAATAATCTCTGCAAACACCGCAGCGAATAAAAATGTACCAGTATATACAACTAATGAAACAATGACAATTCGCCAGCCGAGCTTTTTGAAATCGTTGATATCCTTGCCGAGCGATAGGCCGGCATATGCCAAAATAGGGGTGGCGATGGCCATGAAATTGATTTTGGACGTTTGGTCCACAATCCAAGCGTTGCCGGGAAATATCGGCGTTGTCGCAAGGAGCGCAATAAATGAGATCCAGATGACCGCCGGGATTTTAAGCGGCAAATAGGTTGCCAGTGCCAGACCAATTACAGTGACGAGAACAATCAAGATCATACCAGGCAACGCTTCTATAGGATTGACTTTGTAGCCGACCCAGTTGCCGATGATGGCAATGAGGCCGATCAATGATAGAATTTTGGCTTTTTCCATCATGATTTGTCGCCCCCTTTGTCAATGGACAGTTTATTACGTCCCAATTTAGGTTCGAGCCAATTATACAGCCGGGCTGTCACTGGCAAAGAGAAGAAGACGCAAATATAAGTCCCCAGAATCGTCGTAATCAAGTTGGCAGCTGCCGCAAATAAAGCGATGTCTTCTGCGTCATTTGGAAAGGTAACAGCCAAGGCCCCGGATGCTGCAGCCATCATGCTGCCGGATCCGACGCCAGCTCCCATGGCGAGTGAAATAGGATGCAGGATGCCAAGACTGCCAAGAAAGCCGGCCAGCAACGCCAAGTAGATGGCGCCGAATACGGTGCCGCAAACGTAAACGCCAAGAGCGCCGCGGCCTTCTGGTGAATCCGCTCCGTATTTTTCTGCGATGATGGCAAGGTTCGGCTCCCGGTCTATAGAGAAGGTGGCCCCGATTGCTTCGCGCTTCATTCCAAGTAGGATGGCAATTGGCAATCCGATGGCAATGGTGCCAATGACGTGCCCCACTTCTTGAAAAGCGAGAGACACACCCGCTTCAAATATTTTTGGCAACGACGGGCCGAGCATTGTTCCCAGCTTCGCAACGAACAACATAAACGAAATGCCGAGAACAGTTGCCGCATGCTTCATTTGCTTATCGCTCATCAGTTTAAATTTCGGCCAACTGACAATGGCCCCCCAGATTAACACATACAACATCGGAAACAGAGCGATTGTACCAATACCAATGTTGAATTGCTTCGCTCCGATCCATTCACCCGCTACAACAAAAGCCAGCACGATTACGTGCAGCTTAACGCTGTTTTTCATACATTTCCCGCTCCCTTTTCATTAAGTGCAAATTGTAGTATTTCCCATCCATTCCACCACTTGCCCTACGGCACTTGTGTCTAAATGGCTTTTCCCCTGGGCTTTCGCCACTTCATACAGCTGTTCGACAATGGAACTGAGCAAAGCGGGGGAATGCACCTCCCGCGACATAGCCGAATAGAGATTGATGTCCTTCGTCATATGGCCTAAAAAGAATTTCACATCGTCGTGCGTATCATTCAAAAGGTTCGGTCCAAAGACTGTGAGCACTTTGTTTTGAGCCGATCCGATAGACATAAGTTCTGCAATTTTTTTCGGGTCCACCCCATTTTTAGCGCCCGTTAGCAAAGTTTCACTAAGAAGCACCATAATTCCTGCAACCATCATATTGTTACACAGTTTGACGACCTGTCCCGAACCGGAAGGCCCGATATAGCGGATCTCCTTCCCGATGGATTCTAGCACAGGGAGGACCGAATGGAATGCATGCTCTTCCCCTCCCACCATGATCGTCAAGGTACCTTCATTTGCTCCGGCTGGCCCGTTGCTGACAGGGCAGTCCAAGTAATGGATGCCTGCATCCTGCGCCGTCTGGAACAGCCGCTTGGTTACAGCGACATCAGTCGTACTCATATCCAAAATAAAGGTGCCTTTTTTCAGAAGCGGCACGATTGCCATAATCGTCTCCTCAACAAGCGAGGAAGTAGGGAGGGACAGAAGAATCGCGTCAATTGTCAGTGCATCTTCCATTAAGGAGGAAGCAGGAGACGCCCCGAGCTTCTTCATTTCGTCTTGCTTCACAGGATGGGGGTCGAAGGTCGTCACTTCAAAACCGCTCTTCAGTAAATTCTTTACCATGCCTGCGCCCATTGCACCGCAGCCGATCATTCGAATCTTCATCTTGGCATCCCCCTTACGGCTTCATGTATACCGTTTTTAAATCTGTCCAGAAATCAAGGGCCGTGCTGCCTTGTTCCCGCGGTCCGATACTGGACTCCTTCTTTCCCCCGAACGGATAGTGATTTTCAAAGTAGGTCGATGGCAGATTCACATGCGTGACGCCGGAGTGGACGTTGCGCACGAAGTGGAATGCCTTTTCCAAGTCTTTTGTATAAATGGTGGAGGACAGGCCGAACTCAATATCATTCGCCATGGCGAGTGCTTCTTCGTAATCTTCCACTTCGAATACACCAATAACAGGCCCAAAAATTTCTTCCTTCGCGATCGTCATGTCAGGACGCATATTGCTGAAGACGGTCGGCGCGACAAAATAGCCATGTTTCAGGTTGCCATCCGTCAATCGCTTACCGCCTGTTTCCAAGGCAGCCCCTTCATCAATGGCGGTTTGGACGTAGTGCAAATACGTATTCAGCTGGTTCTCATCAATGACGGGTCCGTTCGTTGTCTCTTCATTCAAGCCGTCTTGGATAATCAATGATTCCGCTTTGGCAACGAGCCGATCGATGACGTCCCGGTAGATGGATTTCGGCACAAATAATCGGCTTGTCCCTGTACAACGCTGGCCGTTATCATAGAAACCGCTCGTGACGATGCTGTCGATTGCCAGATCCAAATCAGCATCCTCCAATATGATGGCCGGATTTTTTCCTCCCATTTCAGCCTGCATTTTTCCACCGTGCTGCGTCACCGCTTTGCCGAGGGCCACTCCGACATCGGTGGAACCAGTGAAGGAGACTGCTTTGAGTTCTTTATTCTCTCCGAATTCCTTGCCAATCACGGCGCCCGAGCCGAACACCATATTGATGACGCCTGGCGGAACGCCTGCTTCTTCAAATAGTTCAAGGATTTTGACACTGATAAGCGAAGTCGTGCTTGAAGGTTTAAACACGACCGTATTGCCAGCAATAATTGCCGGGGCAATTTTCCACACACCAATTCCTAAAGGAAAGTTAAATGGTGCGATAACGCCGACAACCCCGAGCGGTTCCCGGATCGTATACGCAAAAATTGCTTCATCATGAGAAGGAAGGGTTTCTCCCGCAAGCCGGGTTGCTTCGCCGCTGAATTGCTTCATCGCTTGAATCGTTTTTGCTACTTCGCCGCGTGCTTCACGAATGGATTTGCCGACTTCTTTCGTAATCGTATAAGCAAGCTCCTCTTGATTCCTCTCCAGCAAGGTGATAAGTTTAAAAATCACTTCCCCCCGCTTGGGAGCAGCAGTATGGGACCAGCCTGGGAACGCTTGCTTGGCTGCATCGATTGCGACTCTGACATCACCGATCGAAGATTTAGGGAAGCGGCCAAGCACTTCGTTTGTATTGGCGGGATTAATGCTTTCGTATAATTCTCCGGTTTCCGAAGAAACCCAATTGCCATTAATGTAGTTTTGATAGATAGGTGCTGGTTCGGTTAGGGATCCGATAGGGATCGCGTCCGATTGAAGCATTTGTCATCCTCTCCTTATCCAAAATGGTATCTCTACTATTTATTATAAAATTTTGGAAGATGAGAGGATATGTGTCATTCCATAAAAATACTGATATTTAATTGGGAAGTGTCACAACGTGATTCGGTAAATAATCGACGATTTCAAAGGCGGTGATCAGGCTGACAAGCGCCTTCTTGTCCTGCAAATTGATGGAGAGAAGATGCTCGATCTTCTTCAAACGGTACGCGAGTGTATTTGGATGGATGCATAGCTGCTGTGCCGTTTCTTTGTGGCGGCAATTCAATTGTAAATATTTTCGAAGTGTCACCAGGTCTGCGGAATCTCCCGACAGCAAGGGACCTAAATGATCCTCTACATATTGCCGCAAGGTTTCCGAGTCTGTACTATGCCATAATCTTTCGAATCCGAGCTCTTCAAATTGAATGATGCGACGCTCCCTCGATTTCTTGGCGAGTTGTAAGGCATCATTGGCTTCCCGATAACTTTCTCCAACTTCTTGAACGGCTACCTTCCGCCCGATTCCCATCACCATATTGTAATCGAGGAAGAGTTGGCACAGCTCTTTGAGACCGGTGGAGAGGGCACAAGACAGCTGCGGGGCGAGGACGAGCACGGTGAACCCCCTGTTAAAGACAATGATATCCGGCTCTAATCGCTGCAACATACTTTCCACATTCCGCATAACCCGTTCTTTGGAGATTAATGAATCATGGAGCCAAAGCGGTTCGTCCCTGCCTTCAATGAGAATGCAGGCGACAGTCTTATAGTTTGTTAGCTTGCTGAACTTTGTGTAATATGTCATCTGTTGATCCCAAGTACCTTCCATTAATTTCAGAAACAGTTCTTCTTTCAATTTAGTCTCGCGTTCAAACAAATTATTCTGCTTGATCAATTCAAGGACAATGGCATTGGATGCTTGTTCAATTGCTACCTTTTCCAAATTAGAGTATTCATCGAATTGGCGCGAAAGACGAAAATAGCCCAGCGTTTCATCAGATGACATGATGGGAAATACATTCCGATCGATCTCATTCCTCTCGCAGTAAGAAACAGGAGAAGCAAGAATCCGATTGAGCGTTTCAACTATTTGATAGATTCCTTTGCCTTCCAGTAGAATGGCGGAAAATCTTTGATGGATCTCTTGAATCGTCAGAAGATCTGCATTGCGTTGCTGCAGTTCCTTATAGATCCGGCTATTCATTAGAGCGATTGCAGCTTGGTCAGCCAATATTTTAATAATGAGTGTTTCCTTTTCTGAAAATACATCATTATGAGTATCAAAATTATCTACAACCAGCACACCTATGGTCTTATTTTGATAAATGAGTGGAGCAGCGAGAACGCTTTGGATTTTACGATAGCCTATCGCCTCCTGAAAGTAACTTGCA
This sequence comes from Sporosarcina luteola, assembly GCA_014204635.1. Lineage (GTDB taxonomy): Bacteria > Bacillota > Bacilli > Bacillales_A > Planococcaceae > Sporosarcina > Sporosarcina luteola_A. Next base: position 42,745 of record JACHLS010000002.1, read on the forward strand.
TTTTCAGGCGACATGTTTGCCATAAATTCTTTTGCCTTCTCCATGGCCACATTATAAATCTGTTGTTCCTGAAATGCCCGCCCTGTGATGGCTTCGCCCGGCCGGAATTTAATATTTTGAATTGGGCTCACCTCTACACCAATGCCATCTGAATAGCGCAAATACCCATCCTCATGCCACTCGTAAATAATGATTGTATCCGCCCGCCTCACCAAATCCATTGCTGCCGCCATCAGATTTTGCAACACACGTTGCTCATCCAAACTTTGTGTCAACAAAGCATTCAGATTGAACAGCTGCTGACACTGTTCATACGTCAGTTTGACCATTTGACAACCTCCATTTCTGAATTGTTGTTATATCAACTATAGAGGAAAAAGGGGGAGGGAAGGAGAAAAATAGAAGGTTTTTGAAATAGATCCGAACTGAAATAAGGGGAAGCGATTCAACATTGCTTCCAAATAGTAATATGTTTTTCAACATGTTTATGAGACTATTTTCGAGTTACTCATTGCATGCATATGAACTGACTCTTTTTCAACTACAAATATAGAGTGAGATAATCAGAGATCTCACCTTCTCGTGTCAATAAAAAAGCCCTCAAGCAAATGATTTCTTGCAAAAAAGTGCTGAGAATCACAAATGCCTGCAGGCTGAACTAATTGTTATTGCAATGGAAAAGTATACAACTATTACTTGAACAGACGAGCAACAAATCCTTTGAATAAACCTTTTTTCATTAGAAGAAGAAACAGTAGAATTAGGAATATCAAGAAAAATACAAGCAAAAACAAATATGCATTTCGGATAAAGTGGAAGCCATGAAAACTAGCGTAGAGTTTGGGTTCCAAATAAACAAATATGCTCGTCAAACTTAATTGAAATAACAAGAATATGAATGCGATAAAAGTCATTTTCTCTAGACAATTATTAGAAGCTGAAGTCTTGCTAAGTTGACCTTTAACAACTTATACAACTCCTCTCTGTATATTTTCGTTGCGATTGCTTGACCTTTCTGACTGTTTATTATAAAACTATTTAAAATACAATGGAAGGTGTTTTTTGTAGAAAGAGTAAAAAGATGGTGCATTTTGCGTTGAGATGTTACTGAACTTACCTTTGTTCTTCTATTGTTAACGCACATTCTGTACTGCTTGACGGAGGGCGCGAATGTATCAAATGCTCCGTTACTTGTGTATATCTTGAGCCTATCAAACATTTCCCGGAATGAATGCGAAAGCAGGCAAAGCTCCAGTGGCTGAGTTAATAAGATAGGTAGACGCGTCAATTTGTACAAACTTGTAAGAAAGCAGCTCATTTTAAAAGGAATGATTCAATTGAAAAAACGATATACATTTATTTCTATACTGGCAGTTGTCCTCTTTGTGACAAATCTGCTTTCCTTCATTGTTATAAAAGAACAAGGCAAGAAACTGACCTATTACAATCAATTCTTTTTTATCAGTGCAAATAATCTAATTGATAACTATCAGGAAATTTTGGATCTGGAAAAGAGATATAAGTCTGAATCTCATGAGATGGAAAAAGAAAAAATGCTCGATACGTTTCATGAACTAGTTCCGCTTATATCCAAGCATTCGGGTTCCGTAGCAAGCATGGTATCCATACAAGTGCCGCGAAGTGAATATGCAGTGCTTGAATCAGCGGTCACCAAAGAGATTGTCATGTTTGGACAGGCTGAAGGAGATAAGGAAAGACAAGAGCATATGGAAAAACTTGAAGTCTCCTTGAAGAATTTTAAAGCTTTTATTGATGAACAAATGATTAACACAGGGAATTGTGTTTTTGACTGGTGTGCTGAATGAACACAAAGTTTCTCTGGTTAATCAGTATTCGCATGTCCAGGGTGAATTATGAAATGTAGCGGATGGATGGAAATGATACCATTGCATTCATGAATGATTATGAAATGGATGACTGAATTCGTTTCGTTTTAGAGCATAGGAAACGTTTATTATGTCCACTGAGGGTGTTGTCTACTATGTTCTCATGAAGATAATGAGTTAGTTAACGAAACAGAACGTTTTAACGTCTGAATCCAACAATTACCGAATTTTTTGAAGGGAGAAATAGTCTATGACAGTTCTTGAAGTAGACCAAATCGATGGGATGGGGAAGAGTCAGGAAGGCAGGCAATTGCTATTTCTGATTAGTGACCATCTTGATTGGGAACAAGAGGGCGAGCATTTACTGGTGCTACAGGAAAAGATAAATGCTTATCTAACTTTTATAGAATCTGCACAATATGCAGAACATTATCCGGATGAACAGTTCAACGAGTTTGTCATTGAGATTCATTTTTTACACACCCCTACTAAGAAATGTGAAGAGTTTCTCGCTATCGTGGGTCAGCAACTTCAGCCCTTTCATATCTCGATTGCTGTTGAGTAATAAAAATTGGTAATATGATACAACGATGGGAATTGAGCTAGGAGCTTTATCTGAGAAGGAAAACAGATCTTGTTTCATTACAGAGAGAGAAAACCTAGTGGCATAATGAGGGAGGAGCAACTTTGGAGCATTGGAATAAATGGAAACCGATCAATGGAATGCCTTCGAAATTATATAACGATGCTCTTATTGATAATAAGGAAGGAATAACTTTAGAATTTAGTGATGAAGATCACAAAAAGAAAATTTTCGTTACGTTTGAGCACGGAGTTTTATCCTATAGAAATACAGATGAAGGTTCCTTGTTAAAGAGATTGGATTACCTGGACCAGCAATACGGCACGAATTTTTATAGTGAATGCACTTTGTTTAAAGTGGAAGATTCTGATTATATGGATTGGTTTCTTGATGAAAGCTTAGGTATTTATGAACGCAGTCAGTTGGAGCATTATGTATTTTTAACATTGAATGATGTGATTGAAATACTAACAACATATCCGCCATGTGTCGTAATGAAATAATTTCTTACCTCCTTCTGTGATAGGCGGGCTTGGATACCGGGAAAGGGGTGTAATATTCATGTTTGAAAACGAAATACATCAAGAGTTTATGGAGTTCAAAGAGGCAAACGATGGGGATGTTTCATGGTGGAGTTATGTGAATATGAAAGCAGATTTAAACACCGCACTTGGTTTCGCCAAGTTTTTTTATCCCGATATCGTAGAAGTAGAAGGATACTTTTTATTGAAAGACAAGTTCTCGGCAAGAAATTTAAGTTTATGGAAGACGGATTGTCAGCATCAAAAAGCAGAAGTTGAAAAGATGATGAACTTATATCAAGTGAGAGATTTTTTTCATCTGAACGCGGAAGATGAAAACGTTGAAGACCAAATTGCTGCTTTAGGGAAAGTTCTTCAAACGTTTTGGACACTCAGTTTTGCCAGCCGGTTTCCTGATCGGGCAATCAGCGTTCCTTTGTGGGAGGAAAGCGATGGCGAGTTATTTATCACAGTACTCGAACAGGAATAACCCTTAAAGCAGTCGGTGGAAGGTCACTCATTTCAGTTGAGTGCTTTTCTTTTCATACATGCTAATCAATTGGTTGAAAAGAAAATATACGAGTTTTGGCTCATATAAAGCGGCGTGGAGCGCTCTCAAACAATTCGTTGATACCATGGACGAAACTGGTATTCTGTTGTAAACTGTTTTGTGATTAGTAGAATAATTGTACATAATTCATATATCTTGGCAGGCCTGGCAACTAGGAGGTTGATATCTATGTCAAACGAGCAGGAAGGAAAACAAGCACAACTGAAAGTGATCCAATTTGATAAGGCAAAGCAACAGTTGATTGAAAAGGCGCAGCCAAAAGAGACCTTTGCTGATGTCGGAGGAATGGAAGACGTTAAAAAGAAGGTGCAAATGAACTTTATTTTGCCGTTGAAAAATCCGGAGTTTTTTCAGGCTTTCGGAAAAGAGGCGGGGGGAAGTTTGCTTCTTTATGGGCCGCCCGGATGCGGGAAAACCTTTTTAGCGAAGGCAATTGCCGGTGAGATTGATGCCAGTTTCCTTCATATGGAACTGCAGGCGATTTTATCAATGTACGTCGGAGAGAGTGAGCATAACCTCCATGATATATTCGAAACGGCCCGTTCTCATAAACCTTGTGTCCTTTTCATCGATGAGCTCGATGCGATTGGCGGCAACCGCCATACGATGCGCCAGCACCATGAACGGATGCTGGTGAACCAGCTGTTGCTTGAACTCGATGGACTCAACTCCCATAATAGCGGCGTCTATGTTATTGGAGCGACGAATACGCCATGGTACTTGGATTCTGCTTTACGGCGTCCGGGCCGGTTCAATCAACTGATTTTCATACCACCACCGAGTGAAGCGGAACGGGAATTGATTCTCGGTCTAAAGTTGAAAGACAAGCCTCAAACCGCATTGAATACAAAGAAAATTGCAGGGAAATCCCAACATTTTTCGGGTGCCGATTTGGAACAATTGGTGGAGGATGCGGTGGAACAAGCATTGCACCGTTCATTAGAATCTGGTGAATTGCAGCCGATTACCCAGGAGGATCTGCAAGAATCGCTGAAACGGCGAAAACCAACAACGTTGGAATGGTTCTCGACAGCTAAAAACTACGCGACGTTCAGTGATGTCAATCAGGATTATGATCATGTCCTTGAGTATATAAAGGACCATAAGATTCGATAAGGGGTGCGAATGGATGGATCAAAATGTTCAGTTCGCTCAATTTGAACGAATTGTTCAGTTGATGGAATGGCAGCGATATCAAGAGGCTATTCGGGAAGCAGAATCCTATTTAAGGGATTACCCCGAAGATGCTGATGGCTATGGTATTTTGAGCAAAATTTATTATTTGGCGGATGACTATGAAAAAGCAATGAATTGGTCAATGGAAGCGTTAAAAATAGATCCGGAGAATGCCCTGGGATGGGAAGTGAGAGCAGGTACGCTCTATGTGCAGGAAAAATGGAAAGAGGCCTTGGCAGCAGTGGAAGAGGCGATGGCCATTTATCCGGAAGAAGGCTATTTTTACCTAGTAGCTGGCAATATTTATAATCAAAAAGGAAAGCATGCGAAAGCGAAGGAAATGTTTCAAACCTTATTGAGCTTGGAACCACATGAAGCTTTATATTTGGCGAATTATAGCTATACGGTGAGTTTGCTTGGTGAGAAAGAAATATCCAGGGAAGCGGAGCAGCAAGCATTGGAAAATAATCCAAACGATCCAGAAGTCTTCATGTATGTTGCATGGGCAGCCGACCAACGGGGGGATTATGAGTCTGCCCTGCGTTATATGGAAAACGCGGTCCGGTTGGATCCGGGACGTCCCCAGTTTCGAACAGAATACCTGTTAATTTTGCAAAAGCAATTCAAAGTGTACCGTTTCTTCCTGGCTCCTGCGAAAATCTTGGCAGGGATTAAGCCGATTTACGCTTTGCTCATCTGGTTTATTGCTTGGTTCGTCTTTAAACCCTTGGTTGTGGTTTTCCTCGTACTTTACATAGCCGCCCATTGGATTACAAAAATGATTGTGAATCTAAAAGTGTTTGGAAAACTATTCGTGAAGGCATAAAGAAGCCGCAATTTGTTGGACGCAGGAAGGGTCCGTATGAAAAAAGATATCATGGAAATACTTGGTATCCTAACCGGTATCTTCTTCGTTACCATTGCGATCATCGTAGTAGGTGTCTGGATGCTCTTCAACCGAATCGGCAACTATGTTGGCCATGCAGAGGAAGACCAGATCCGATATGTGGAGAAGTATCACGGCATCCAAGTGGAAGTGATAGACAATCCGGGCCGCGAGCCTTCGAGTTTTGGTGGAATGATTTTCGAAGATGCGACTGTCCGGACACTGGACACGGAACAAGTGACTATCGAAATAACGATTAATGTGTCTGGCCATATCTCGGGGGATGACTATGAGGAAGCGAAGAGACGGCATGATGATAAAGAGAATGAACCGTAATAGAGAATACTTGAAGAGACTTCACACGATGAATTTGTGAAGTCTTTTTTTGATTGCATTCGAAGATGTGCTTCATTGATATAACGGTCTTCTGTTTTTGTAAAAGAAGAATTATAGAGGGAAACGATACAGGCATTGAGCGGCATTGCGTATTAGGCGATATTTGTGATTCTGGGAAGACAGTTAATAAGGGCTGGTGCTAAGTGATCGTATATCTGGCGAAGCGCTCGCGTATTTGGTGGACAGCTCATATATCCAGCTAACCGCTCGTATCACGTCCCGAACCGCTCGTATATCTGGCCAACCGCTCGTATATCCAGCAACCGCTCATATCACGTCCCGAACCGCTCGTATATCTGGTGAACAGCTCATATATTTGGAGAACCGCTCGTATATTCAGACAACCTCTCATATATTTTGCTAACCGCTCATATCACGTCCCGAACCACTCGTTTATCTGGTGGACAGCTCATATATTTGGCCAATCGCTCGTATATCCAGCAACCGCTCATATCACGTCCCGAACCTCTCGTATATCTGGTGGACAGCTCATATAAATCCGTAACCGCTCATATATTTGGCAAACAGCTCGTATATCCAGCTAACCGCTCATATCACGTCCCGAACCGCTCCTATCTCGCCTCAACCTCTATATCACCACACAAACCACTCATTAGCCGGATCACAAATGAACTGCTGATCCAGGGAAGATGGTTATACCGTATCCAATCAAACAAAAAAATCGGCAGCAACGCTAGCCGATTTTTTCTTTATCTCTTACTACTCCACCACTTCTGCCACCCAATGGCCTGCTGTTACTTCAACTAACTTTGAATTCTTTACATGGTAACGGTCAGCTATCAAACGTCCTTCTTCACGCTGTCTTTGCTTGCTTGCTTCTACCCGTGGATCGGGGATGGGGATAGCGGAAAGCAAGGATTTGGTGTAAGGATGCAACGGATTGGTATATAACTCCTCACTTTCCGCCAGCTCGACAATTTTGCCTGCATACATGACTGCCACCCGATCGCTGATATGCTTTACCATAGACAAGTCATGGGCGATGAATAGATAGGACAGGCCAAGGCGATGTTGAAGATCCTCCAACAGCTCGACAATCTGCGTTTGGATGGACACGTCGAGTGCTGACAATGGTTCATCACAGACAATGAAATCCGGTTCGACCGCCAAAGCACGGGCGATTCCAATCCGTTGCCGCTGGCCGCCTGAGAATTCATGGGGATACCGCATGGCATGTGAAGGTTCCAGGCCGACCAATTCCAGAAGTTCTTCTACCCGCTCCCGGCGTTCTGCTTTTGATTTGCTTAATTTATGAATATCGAGTGCTTGCCCGATGATATCCACGATTTTGAAACGGGGATTCAACGACGAATAGGGATCTTGAAAAATCATTTGCATGTGGCGGCGCATCATTTTCATCTCTTTGGGAGTCAATCGATCCACTGCAATTCCTTGGTATAAAATCTCTCCTGCTGACGGTTCACTGAGCCGTAAAATTGAACGGCCCGTCGTTGATTTGCCGGAACCGGATTCGCCGACAAGACCTAGCGTTTCACCGGGCAAAATGTGAAAACTGATGTCATCGACCGCTTTTGTCAATACGCCATTGCCGTTTTCAAAGTGTTTGCTTAATGAATTGACTTGAAGCAGTGGAAGGGTCGAGTCTACTCCCGCTTTTAAATGGGGAGGCCGTTTTGTTTTTTTCTTTTGATCTAAGCGTGGTAACGCATGTAATAATTTTTTCGTGTAGGCGTGCTGTGGATTCTCAAATATATCAATCGTTTTGCCTGATTCGACAATCCTGCCTTCTTTCATGACCACAACTCGGTCGCACATTCCTGCAACGACACCTAAATCGTGGGTGATTAGAATAATGGAAGTATTCAACCGTTTTTGCATTGTCTTCATCAACTCTAAAATTTGAGCCTGAATCGTGACATCCAGGGCGGTTGTTGGCTCGTCCGCAATTAACAAGGAGGGCTTGCATGCCAAAGCGATCGCAATCATAACGCGTTGGCGCATGCCGCCTGAAAATTCGTGCGGATACTGATGATAGCGCGTTTCACTGTCCTTAATACCGACTAACGATAATAGGTTGATTGCTTCCTTCTTTGCTTCTCCCTTGGAGATCCCTGCGTGTTTAATCAAACTTTCAGCTATTTGCTTGCCGATTCGAATGGTTGGGTTAAGGGAAGTCATTGGATCCTGGAAAATCATGCCGATTTCTTTTCCCCGTATGGACTCCATCTCTTTTTCTGTTTTCAAAGACAGGTCTTGCCCCTGAAACTCGATGGTGCCTCCCTTTAGATGGGAAGGGGGCGAGGGAAGAAGTCTCATAATGGAGCGCGCGGTTACACTTTTTCCGCTGCCTGATTCACCTACAATTCCTACTGTCTCTCCCTTTTTGACATCAAAACTTACCCCACGGACTGCTTCAAATTCTTCATTCCTAGCGGTAAATGAAACATTTAGATTACTTACTCGCAATAGTGTATCAGACAAAATAAAACCTCCCAGTCTCAAAAATCCAGTTTGACAACGATATGATGTTTGAATATAGTATAGTATACCGATAGGGATTATACAATATAAGCGGAGGAGGGGAATAGGTGAAAACGGGTTACTCTAGTCAGCTGCAGAAATCGTTTCGGGAGGCCCAGAGAAAGAGCATGTATCGATTCCTGCTTTATTTAGCGGGATTGCCTCTCCATCTTGTTCTTTTTGTCATTTATGTTTTGAAGAAAAAAGACAATACATACGAAGTGACATTGGCAAAAGTGGAGCAGGAGTTATTGAAGGAGGGGAGAGAGAAACGCTATTTGGCAGAGTATGCCGATCAGTTGCGGAGGAAAGCCGAATTCTTCCAAGAACAGTCAACTCCTGAGAAGATTCAGAGACAGGCAGAGGAACTTTCCGCTGAACGGTTTAAAAGAGAAGCGGTGCAGATAACGGATGAACGTCTTGCGCGAGATGGAGTGCGGAGAGAATCTTACTTCGGTTACGTGTATTCACTATTAGGAAAACCGGCATTCTTGGTTATCTCCCTATTGCCCGGTCTCATCATGTATGCCTTGCTGTTTTTACGTAGCAATCCGTTTTTGAAATATATTACGGAACGGCTTGTCCAAAGTGTATTTGTCATTATCGGGGTAGGGATTCTCGTTTTTAGCATTCTTTACATATCTCCCTTTGATCCCGCATCAAACATACTGGGCGAATCGGCCACGAATGAGCAAATCGCAGCTTTCAATCGCATTCATGGATTGGATTTACCGTATTGGCAACAACTTTGGAGTGCATTGAAGGGAATTGCCACTTTTGATCTGGGGACATCGTTTACGGGCAGCGAGAATGTGGCTTCTAGTATTGCGAATAAGTTCCCGATCACGATAACAATCGCGATCTTCTCCGTGCTGATGGCTATCGTGATCGCCATTCCGGTCGGTATTCTGTCTGCAATGCGGCCCAATACAATCTTGGATATGACATTTATGCTGATCGCTTTGATTGGGTTATCTATTCCAAACTTTTGGCAAGGACTTATCTTTATCTTAGGCTTTTCAATCAAGCTGAATTGGCTGCCCGCTACCTACAGCCCTGGAAATGCTTTGTCGATCATCATGCCGGTCATTGTCCTAGGAACCGGATTGACCGCGTCGATTGCAAGAATGATGCGGTCTTCTTTACTAGAAATCGTTCATGAGGATTATATGATCACAGCTCGAGCCAAGGGGCTGACGAAAAGCCAAATGCTCTGGAAGCATGCTGTTGGAAATGCCCTTATACCCGTCGTCACAGTGATCGGTCTGTTGTTTGGCGGTATGTTAGGCGGCGCAGCTGTAACTGAGAAGGTGTTCAATATTAAAGGGATCGGGAGTTATATCGTCGATAAGCAGTTTATTCCTGATATACCGGCAATTATGGGCGGTGTCGTCTACATCGCCATTACGATCTCACTAGTAAACTTGTTTATTGATATTATGTACGCTTTCCTAGATCCGCGAATCCGTTCAAAAATGAAACAATCGTAAAGCAGGTGAAAAGATGAAGGAGAATCGGATCAACCGACAGGCTGTGATCTTGTCAAAGGAATATCATCAAGCGAATTTTACATGGATTCTTACTTTGCTTATTTCACTACTGTTTCTTATGAACAGTTTCTCGTTCAAAACAGGTGAAGTGAAACCGTATGTATTCGCCTTGTTTGGCGCTTATTTGGCTACGGCGCTGTTACAGCTATTCATCGCATGGAGGATCAAAAGGGATCTCCTATTGTCTGGAGACATTCGGAAAGGAACAAGGCGTCTCGGATATATCCAATTGGTGAGTTTGGCAACAGGCAATGTGTTTACGGCCTCCTTTTCGCTTCATCTACTAAATAAGCGAAAGACACCAGAGTACACATTTGCCGTGTATACAGTGCTAACGCAACTCTTTGTTATTGCGATCTCCGCCTTAAATATGTTCAAACCGTACGTTACCGACACGTTTCCAATGGCGATGCTCCTTCTGCTTCTTGTGTTGGTTTTCCAAGTAGTGGTGCTCGCGATCGTTGCAAAAACAATACGAGAAGACAACTATCCTAGCTCAGTCGGAATCCTTGCTTTACTCACTGCCCTGACTGCCATCACAGGCAACCTCTTCGCTTTGCTGCTGGGAGGAAGTTTGTTGCTGAAATCCAGGAGTACCGACGAATCGCGCATTGCAAAGTGGAATACGATGTGGGAAAAAATCACCCGCAATACAATGGCGGTGTTCGGAATGTTTTTCATTATTCTTATGTTGACGATCTCAGTCGTTAGCCGATTTACATTCGATTACGAGGTTGCGGTAGAAAATGATTACGGCAACATCTTACAATCGCCTAGTCTGGTCTATCCGTTCGGCACGGACAATTTTGGCCGCGATGTATTTTCAAGAATCATTTTTGGAGCGAGAATCTCCTTGCTAGTCGGTTTTGCAGCCACGCTCATACCAGCTGTCATAGGCGGCTTCTTAGGCGGCATCGCCGGCTATTACAGCAACCGGACGGATAATTGGATTATGCGATTGCTCGATGTGCTCTATGCCATTCCGGGAATTTTGCTCGCTATTGCAATCATTGCTGCATTTGGAGCGAATACAGTGAACTTGATCATCGCACTCAGTCTGGGCTCCATTCCAACGTATGCACGGACCATGCGGGCGAATGTGCTGATGGTGTCCAACTATGATTTTGTTGATTCCGCACGTGCTCTCGGTGCTTCAGATTTCTCTATTATTTTTAGACAAATTGTGCCGAATTCATTAGCGCCCATGATTGTGAAGGCGACGTTAACGATAGGCGGAGCGGTCATTGCCACAAGTAGCCTGAGTTATTTAGGGCTCGGCGTGGAACCACATATTCCAGAATGGGGGAACATTTTACGGGTTGGGAGTACATATTTGGAATCGCACTCCTATTTAGCAATTTTTCCGGGTCTCGCGATCATCTTGCTTGTCCTTTCATTCAACTTTTTAGGGGATGGATTACGGGACGCGTTAGACCCGCGTCTTGATTAAATGAACCAGAGGAGGATTTACATGAGAAAAAAATTATTGGCTCTAACACTCGTTCTAGTTGTTGTGCTGGCAGGCTGTGTGAAAACAAAGACAGATGTTTCAAAGGAAGCTGAGACAGATAGTAAAGGCAATGGTCCAAGCGAAAAAGTGCAGATCGAATTGCTTGGAACTAGCAGCGGTGAAGAAGACATGAATATTGTGCGGGACCAATTGATCAAAAACGGTTTTGATGTCAAATTAAATATCCAGCCCGATTATGGCAGCTTTAAAGCGCAGCGGGATGCCGGGAACTTTGATATCGCCCTTTCCAGCTGGACGACAGTCACCGGAAATCCGGATTATGCCGTTCGTTCTCTATTTAAGTCAGATGGAGACAATAGCAATATTCAAGATGATGAAGTGGATCAGTTAATTGACAAGGCCAGCACCGAAACGCCTGATGAATATAAAGAGACGTATAAAGACCTTGAACAGCGTATTGTTGGAGAGAAAGCATACATCGCACCGCTCTATATTTCCTATAAAGCGCAAGGAATCAATAAAGAAGTATTGAACCCGGATACGGTGCGATTAGCAAAATCACGGGCCATCGCATGGGAGACGATCGACTTCAATGACGCTTCAAAGCGCACTGAACCGTTAATTACCCAGCAAGCCATTGGATCTTTGACATCTCTCGATCCAATTAAGGGGAATGACGGCTCCATCAACACATTGAACACGAATATGTATGTGCGACTTGTGAACTTGACGGATGACGACCAAGTCGTCTCTGACGGATCTCTTTCTTATAACTATGCGATTGCAGATGGGAATTCAGACTACTATTTCCTTCTTCGGGACGACATTCATTTCGCAAAAGTAGAAAATGGAAAAGCAGTAGATACCGGCGAGCGTGTCGGCGCCGAGGATGCAGTATTCTCATTAAACCGGGCAAAAGACAAAGACTCGGTTCCAGATCATCGGACTTACAGCCTGCATGAAAGCATGGATAAAGTTGAAATTGTGACAGACCTATCCGCACTCGACAATGCAAAGCAATCAGGCGCTGACGGCTCTATCCGGGAAGCTCTGGAGCAGGGGCTTGAAACGAAAATCGAGGAATTAGTGGAAGATAAAACGAAAGCCGATAATGGTTCCGGTAAATATCAAGTCGTCAAAGTAACGACACAGGAACCGTTCCCGCAAGTGTTGAATTATTTGGCGCATCAATCTGCTGGCATTGTTTCGGAAAAACAAGTCGAAAGCATTAACACGTATGATGTAGCATCATTCAATCCAGATAAAGATATTCCGTACGGCGATCAACGGACTGTAACGGAAGGCGCAACGTACAACAACCATCTGTACACAAGCGGCCCTTACATTCTCGTTACGAAAAACGACTACCAAGCCGAATTTGCAAAAAATCCAGCATATCGTGCAGGAAGTGAATTTGAGCCGAAAATTGAACGGGTGACAGTCCGTTTCATTGAAGATCCGGACAGTGCATTATCCGCGTTGCGTAATGGCGAGATTCATCTCTTTAATGGAGTGCCAGAAACAAAATATGATCTAGTAGAGAATGACGAAAAATTAGTCCTGCAAAAGAACGACAGCAATGCGGTCGCTTATCTATTATTCAATAATAATTCTGACCGGGCCGTTGCAAAGAGTGAAAACTTGCGGAAGGCAGTTCTCTATTCCATCAATCAAGAAGAGTTCCTGAATTTCTACCAAGGGAATAAGAAAAAAGCATATTCTACTGTTAGCCCGCTAGTTGATACAGGAAATGAATTAACGGCAGATGCAGCGAAAGTAAAAGAATTGTTAACAAGTTATCAAGCAGAATAGAAACAAAAGAGGGGCTGTTCAGAAAGTCGATAAGTATTGACTTTCTGTCTCAGCCCCTTTTTTGTATGAAATTTACAATATGGCCAACGGATTTCCGTACCGAGCTGACGCTTTCCACGGGTATGACACAGCCAATCGAACGGTGAAGGGGTCGATTTGCCGTATTTCTGAGGTTTAGTAGAAATTAAGGCAGCCCTATGCACCCAACGCTCTGCTTTTTGTCGTAAAAGCTGTTCTTCGTGACGGCTTTCGCTGCGCTCAGTCAAGAGACTTCAGCCGCGCTGTACCCGCCAGAGTCGCTGCTCTGCACTCCAATCCAGGTACTTGCCTCTACCAAATAACATACCACAGCCCTGCTGAAAGTGGCGGGCACCGCATTCACTGGTTGACAAAAAAACTGGTGGAGGAAGACAAGGCGTCTTCCTCCACCAGTATTATTTTCGGGACTTATTGGACAGCCCCCTGTATGTTTGTCAGCAAAATAAAAGATTAACGGATATCTTTCTCTACTTTACCGTCCTTCACAACAACCTGAATTACGTCGTTGTTTGCAAGAGAGTGGATATCTTCCAGTGGGTTTCCTTTGACAATAATTAGGTCAGCCAATTTACCAGTTTCCAATGTGCCGAGGCGATCTTCCCAGCCAAGGCATTCCGCTGCAGTTTTAGTGGAAGCAACAATGGTTTCCATCGGTGTCATGCCTGCGTCTGCCATCAAGCCGAGTTCGCGCAAGTTCGTGCCGTGCTTAAAGACGCCGGCGTCTGTCCCCATAGCAATTTTGACTCCAGCCTCATATGCCTTTTTGAAGCTCGCGACATGGATATCGATCACTTCTTTTGATTTCTGGACAGCTGTTTCCGGCATGCCTGTTTCTTCAGCCGTTTCTAATACCGCAACTGGAGCTAAAAGGGTAGGGACAAGATAGGTGCCGTTTTCCAGCATCAGTTCAATCGCTTCGTCATCAATGAAAATACCATGCTCGATCGAGTGGATGCCGGCACGCACTGCGTTTTTAATTCCCTCAGCGCCTTGTGCATGGGCCATTACTTTTACCCCTTTGCGGAATTTGCCTTCTTCGACAATGACCTTCAATTCCTCCAAAGAAAACTGAGTGAATTCAGGATGGTCGGTTGCACTCAACACGCCGCCTGTAGCGTGTACTTTAATCACTTCAGCGCCAGCCCGCAGCATTTCACGTGTCTTCTTGCGTACTTCCTCGACCCCGTCGCAAACCCCGCTTGGCATGCCTGGATAATCTGATGGAAGCAGGTCGACCACATTTCCAGAAACCGTGTAGCCATCCCCGTGCCCGCCTGTTATGGTAAGCGCGTTGATGCTCAATTGAAGGCGCGGACCTGGGATTAATCCTTCTTCAACCGCTTTTTTTACGCCCAAATCTGTTCCGAGCGCATCACGAACCGAGGTAATGCCGGCATGAAGTGTCGTCTTCAAGTATTCAGCCGCTTGGTAATACATGAATGAGAACGGCGTGGCTAGACGCTCGGCTATCGGGGAAAATTCAAGCATCATATGGACATGTGTGTCAATGAAACCTGGGAGAATCGTTCCACCCTGTGCATCGATGACTGCCTCATCGCCTTTTGCTTGAAAGTCTTCTTCCTTCCCGATGAACTCAATACGATTGTCTTCGATAACAACAATCTGTCCTTCCTTCGGTTCACTGCCTGTTCCATCAATTAATAGACCATTTTTTACAATTGTTTTCACCATATCAATTCCTCCATTATAATGTTTTCACTAAAATACCGGCGATGATGACGGAAGCAACGGTAACCGTCGTAAAGCCACCAATTAGCATGGGAGCAAGCAATTCATTAAAAATCGCCTTTTCTTCCTTTTCATTCTTTGCGATGCTTCGGCTCACTTCTTCGCACAAGATGAAATCGCCTGGAAAGCCGAACAGGGCGGTCAAAGCGACCGGCATCCCTTTGTATGGATTCCAACCGACAAGTTTAGACATGAGGAATCCGCCTAAAGCGATACCAAATGTACCGATCAACAGAATGAGAACGACACTCGGCAAGTTGTGCCATACATCTTTCGGCGTTACACCTGCCATCGTACCGATAACAACAAAGATGATGGCAATCATTGTGACGGTGAAGGAATTCGCCTTTTCCAAGGACTTTGCTTCCAAAAGGCCGAGTTTCAAACCGACAATACCGATGGCTAAGCACCATAAAGTGTAATGGATCGGT
This sequence comes from Sporosarcina luteola, assembly GCA_014204635.1. Lineage (GTDB taxonomy): Bacteria > Bacillota > Bacilli > Bacillales_A > Planococcaceae > Sporosarcina > Sporosarcina luteola_A. Next base: position 58,279 of record JACHLS010000002.1, read on the forward strand.
GTCACCGAACCGAGCGCGACACCAATAGATGCGCCAACAAAGATGAAGAACAATTTTAATGTTGCACTACTTGCGAACGGGCTGGACTTTTTCTTCTGTTCGTCTTGTTCCAGTGGCTCGGAAACGATAGGGCGATAGGTGCCCTGGTCCATTTCCCTTTGCACTACTTTCGCATATTTTCGCATGAATGTCGCAGCGAGCGGCATGCCGAGCACTCCTTGGAAAGCGACAATCAGTGCAGGGATGATAATGAGGCTTGATAAACCAATTTCGGTCAACTTATCCGTTGTGATCAGCAAAGCAATAATACCGCCGCTGATCGGACCAATCCCCGCAACCGCGGTAGGGTAGTCAAAGATCAATGGAATAATGAGCAAGATAAGAACACCAGAGATGATGACTCCGCCAAGTGAAATGATGACGGCTTTGATTTGACTTTTTAAAAGTGAAAAGGGAATCATCGTTCCCATATGAAGAATCGCTGGTCCGATTAATAGGGCACCGAGCGCTGGAAATTGCGCTTTATCCAATAAATCCTTCGGGAAAATACCAGTCCAAGTCAGTAGAAGAAAGCCGACCATCGCGGTCAATAGCATCGGGATACGGGCTCTTGATACAATGGAAAGCCACTCGCCCAACGCAATTAACGCAAAGATGAGAGTTGTAGCAATAATGGGATTTGATAACATAGGTGTCTACCTTCTTCCGCTAAAATAAGAGCAGGCGCTCCAAAATTAAATATGTTATACAATATATCACTGAAAAAAATGATTTGTAAATAGTTTTTAGGCAATTGGATAATTTTTATATTGTGAAAACGCATACATGATTTAGTATTTTATATAGAAGGTTTTTTAAGTATAGGGAGAAAATTTCATGCGTTAAGACGTTTTTATTTGGGGCAATTTACTCTTGTACGATACAAAACATGATTTATATATACTTATTAAATTGATAGGGATTAAAACTTGAGAATTGATTCTGTGACGAAACAACCCCTCATAGGAAAGTGGGCAAGCCTGCGTGGCTGCTTGTAAGCATTTTGGAGGGGAGAAGAGGATGGTTAGTGTTTTATTAAAATAATAAAATATAACATACATTCTCTGCTTAACCTGTTATTTTTCAAGGAAACGATAAGTTGCTTCAGCTCCTAGAATCGAAATAAAAAAAGCGGGAGGCCCGCCGAAAAGGCCTCTCCGCATTATTCTTTTAAAGCTTGAACTGTCTTACCAGTCCGTTCAATTCTTCGGATAGTCTGGCCAATTCATCTGAACTGGATGCCACTTCTTCCATTGAACTTGCTGTCTGTTGCACGGATGCCGAGGTCTCTTCAACCCCTGCAGCCGCTTCTTCTGAAACCGAGGCAATTTCATCGATTTTCATGTTGATTTTGCCCGTGCTATCCACGATATCGTTTAAATTCATACTGACAGTTGAAATGTTCTCACTCATTTGGGAGACTGCTTCACTAATTTTGCCAAATGTCGTTCCTGTTTCCTTGATCTGCTCAGATCCTGTTTCTACTTCTTTATATCCCTCTGCCAAGGCAGCTGTCACTACTTTAGTTTCCTGTTGAATGCTGCCGACGATACCTGAAATATCCGAGACGGAAAGGGCAACTTGCTCAGCCAATTTCCGAACTTCATCCGCAACGACTGCAAATCCACGGCCTTGTTCCCCGGCACGGGCGGCTTCGATTGCTGCGTTGAGTGCCAATAAATTCGTCTGTTCTGCAATGTCATGGATAACTGTCACTAATTTTGAAATTTCTCCGGTACGGACTGCTAACCCCTCCACTTGCTCCACTGATTGGCGAACAATGGAGTTGATTTTCTCCATTTGTTCATTGGATGAGTTCATCATTTCCTGGCCTTCTGATGTCATTGTCCGGACTGCATCTGAGTGAGTCTGTACTGTTTCTCCATTTTTCTCGGCCGTTTCCACTTTTCCTGAGAACATTTCCATCATGATGGCCAGATCGCTCGCATTGTTGGCCTGCGTCTCGGAACCTACTGCTAATTCCTGCATCGTCAAAGCGACCTGAGAAGATCCTGCTTTCACTTCGTTTGCGGATTGTGTCAATTCTTCACTATGAGATGCGACTGTATTGGCTACTTCGTTGATTTGCTTAATAATGGTATGAACTTTTCCATTCATATCATTCATAGCAACTACTAGCTGCCCCACTTCATCTCGTGCATTCGTAATAAGAGGCTCTTGTCCAATATCTCCGTCTGCAATAATACGCATTCGCTTCGATACTTCGATAACTGGTTTGGAAATACTTCGAGCTGTAACTAGGGCGATGACGATTGAAATGATAATGATGAGTGAAGACCCGACAACACCAATCATCGTAGAGGTTCTGCTAGACTTTATAATGGTGCTCCCCATATCTTGCATGATCATTTCTCTTTGTTTTGCTAGTTCTTCATATCCGTCTTTTATCTCTGAGATATCTTTACTGATTGATAGTAAATTATCATAAGCTTTATCTTTGTTACCTTTATCATATTCTTCAAATACTTGAGTCACTATGTATTCTCGCCATGTAACAGTTTTCTTGATTAACTGATCAAATTCCTCCGAATCATCAATTGCTCGGACAATTTGCTCGCTTTCTTTCCCCATGGCTGTATATTCTTCAAATAAGTCTCGATATACTTGGCTGCCTGTTAACATGTATCCTTGCGCGGCGGATATTCGGCCGGACATGGAACCGGACAATTTTTCATCAGCAATCAAGAGTTGTACTTGTTGGTTAACAATGTCATCCACTTTTTTACTCGCCTCACTGTTTACAGCAAAATTATATACTCCGTAGGCGATCAGTAGAAATATTACAATGCAAAATCCAAAAAGTATTTTTGTGGAAATATGCTTGAACTTCATGTGTTTCATCCTTCTTTCCCGGTAATGGTATCCTAAAGTAGTAATGAATCTATCAAATTACTTAAAAAATATAACATTTCAAAAGACCTATGTAAAGAGTATTTTCTAGTCCTTTTGCTATTAAATGATAATTATTATAAAGGACTAAGAATGAGTTGATTGCTATTGTAATATAATGGAATGAAAGTTGGATCATATATCTATTGTTGGAGTATGAATTAATATAGGATTACGAAAAAAAGTGTGTCTCTCAGATGCCGGCCCCATTTTATCTCTATGGTCTCGAAGAAGCGATAATTTCCTCAAAATCTTCCGCATGCAATGCAAAAAAAGAAATTTTCCCTACGCATTTTCAACAATAGACAAATTAATCTGTCGAAGGAAATGAAGAAGATGAAATTCTTTCCGAAATAGCTATGTATCCCTCGTTATTTATCACAATTTTTTGATTTAATCAGCTGGAAAGTTGCTGTAAAGTAAAGGAAAGAAATAGACTGGGGGGGGAGAGAATGCGTTGTAAAGGTATTGCCATGTTGTTAGCAAGTGTGGCTGTGGCATGTTCGGCTTTCATTCTGATCAGTGCTCATCTGATGGATGATTGGGCAAAAGCTAAGTTTGATCTCCAGTACGAAGCTTCTACGGCTAGTCAAGAAGATCAATTGGACATGGAGAAATATTTGGCACAATGGCAAGCAGAAATGAACTACAACGGATTCACAGAAAGACAAGTGAAAGAGGGGAAGGAGATTGTCGAAGAACATATGGGAAAAGTTGAATTGACTTCAATGAATAGAGAGTAAAGAGAACGGAGCTTGATGATCACAATGGGTAGCGGGATCTTTCCATTGTAGTCAGTCAAGTCCGTTCTTTTTTTGGATGGAATCACTCAGCTATTCAATTTGTTGAATGACTGAGGTCACTTTGAATTCATGACCACCCTCATTTGCAACATATTCACGCTTGATTTCCCCGAAGCCAACTGCAAAATAAACCCGCGAAATCGCTCCATCGTCGAAAGTTCGCTCGATTATGATGACGTCTTGGAATGATTGAAGAGGTGTCTCCAAGTCGGCATCCGTAGCTATCACTGCCCATTCATCAAACGTGGCTCCTTTTTCTAATGGAAATTCCAAATACGTCCGAAGGGGCTTTAAGTTCTGGATAGCCTGTAACGTTGTGGATATTCCTTCGGTATCAGACGGCTCCTCTTGAAGAAGTTCAATTTTATTGTCGCCTAAACGATAGGTACGGAGCATCTCTACTCCGCCGTTATCTTCATAGACATTTACGTGGCGTTCATCCAGCCATTTCGTCCGCGATGTGTATGTTGCATATTCGTTCCCATCGCCTTGAAAGTGGGCAATCGAACCATCCTGCATGAAAAAGTCGTGTAAATTGGGGTTCTTCGAAGAGACCGTATCATCCCTTTCTTCAGAGGTGGATGGAACTTCGGCTGAATTCGACAACTTCTCGTTTGTACAAGCCATAAGTAATAAGGGAAGCAAAAAGAAGAATGTAAGCTTTTTCATAACGCCTCTCCTTTCTATGGTTTGTACTAGTATACCTTGATGGATAAGTGGATTCAAAGGCAAAGAATATGTTGTTTTACATGTGAGTTGCCGCTTTAGAAAAATATCACGTACCTAAAGCTGAATCAGCATGCACATGGTCAAGTATTATATGCTGGCTCAGCTCGCTAGTTGATGCCTACGCCAGCACTGGCATACCCTGCCAATGTGGTGGCTACGGAAACACTGTTTGTAGTGATTGAAAATACCATCAGTAGTCTGGTTTGTGCGGCAACGCCAATACTTAAATTGGTAGTTATGCCACTGACAATATTTCCGATTGAAATAGTACCTGATAAGGGAGGAGACAGTTCGACAAAGGCACTTGGAATCGGGGTGAAGATATTGTTGGGGGTTGTAGATTGATAGAGTTGTGCCCGCACGCGAAGCGATCCAAGAGCCAGAGTAACACCAGCTGTGACACTGAAGTAGGCCGATATGGATGTGATAGTGCCTGTTCTTGGCATGGAAAATGCGAAGTTAAGCAATGGACCAGCGGTGGTGCCGGTTAAATCAATGGATGTTCCTAATGCGCTTAAAGTGGGAGCAGAACTTCCAAAACCGATTAAACCACCAGTTCCAGCTAGGCCGCTTGCAAGCGTTGACAATGAAACAGGGACGCCCGATGCGAATGGAATGATGGTCCCGACACTTGCTGGTCCAGTCGGTCCAGTTGGCCCTGTGATTCCTTGGATGCCTTGCAGTCCAGTAGCACCGGTTGGACCGGTGAACCCTTGAATTCCTTGTGTTCCAGTGGCGCCAGTTGGTCCAGTAATCCCTTGAAGCCCTTGAGGTCCAGTTTCGCCTGTTGAACCAGTCGGCCCAATTAAACCTTGCGACCCGGTCGGTCCAATTAAACCTTGTGCCCCGGTAGCCCCGGTCGGCCCAGTGATGCCTTGGATTCCTTGAGCTCCGGTAGCTCCCGTGGGGCCAGTAATGCCAGTTGGCCCAATTAAACCTTGTGCCCCGGTAGCCCCGGTGATGCCTTGAACTCCTTGAGTTCCGGTAGATCCTGTAGCTCCCGTAGGTCCGGTAATGCCAGTCGGCCCAGTCGCTCCAATTAAACCTTGTACCCCGGTCGGCCCGGTCGGTCCAATTAAACCTTGTGCACCGGTTGGCCCGGTGATTCCTTGAATTCCTTGATTTCCTGTAGTTCCCGTGGGGCCAGTAATGCCAGTCGGCCCGGTCGGCCCAATTAAACCTTGTGCCCCGGTAGGTCCAGTGATGCCTTGAATTCCTTGAATTCCTTGAGTTCCGGTAGCTCCTGTAGGTCCGGTAATGCCAGTTGGCCCGGTTGGTCCAATTAAACCTTGTGCGCCGGTAGGTCCAGTGATGCCTTGAATTCCTTGAATTCCTGTAGCTCCCGTGGGGCCAGTAATGCCAGTCGGCCCGGTTGGTCCGATTAAACCTTGTGCACCGGTTGGCCCGGTGATTCCTTGAATTCCTTGATTTCCTGTAGCTCCCGTGGGGCCAGTAATGCCAGTCGGCCCGGTCAGCCCAATTAAACCTTGTGCCCCGGTAGGTCCAGTGATGCCTTGAATTCCTTGAGCTCCGGTAGCTCCTGTAGGTCCGGTAATGCCAGTTGGCCCGGTTGGTCCGATTAAACCTTGTGCGCCGGTAGCGCCAGTCGGCCCGGTAATGCCTTGTAATCCTTGTGGTCCGATGTCGCCTGTGGGTCCAGTTTCTCCAGTCGGCCCTGGAATACCCTGCAATCCTTGCGGTCCGATGTCACCCGTAGGACCTGTAATTCCCTGTAAGCCTTGTGGCCCCGCTTCTCCAGTGGGTCCAATTAATCCTTGTTCGCCAGTAGCGCCAGTCGGCCCGGGAATGCCTTGTAACCCTTGAGGTCCAGTTTCTCCGGTAGGCCCAGTAGGTCCAATTAAACCTTGTTCGCCGGTAGCACCAGTAGGTCCGGGGATTCCTTGCAACCCTTGTGGTCCAGTTTCTCCAGTCGGTCCGGTGGTGCCTCGTAACCCTTGTGCTCCGGTATCTCCGGTTGGTCCAATAAGACCTTGCGCACCAGTAGCACCAGTAGGTCCGGGGATTCCTTGCAACCCTTGCGGTCCAGTTTCTCCAATCGGTCCGATGATGCCTTGTAACCCTTGGGGTCCGGTTTCTCCGGTTGGTCCAATCAGACCTTGTGCACCGGTAGCACCAGTCGGTCCGGGGATACCCTGCAATCCTTGCGGTCCAATGTCGCCCGTAGGCCCTGTAATTCCCTGTAAGCCTTGTGGCCCGGCTTCTCCAGTGGGTCCAATTAATCCTTGTTCGCCGGTAGCGCCAGTCGGCCCTGGAATGCCTTGTAATCCTTGTGGTCCGATGTCGCCTGTGGGTCCAGGAATGCCTTGTAACCCTTGCGGTCCAGTTTCTCCGGTTGGTCCAATAAGACCTTGTGCACCGGTAGCGCCAGTCGGCCCGGTTATTCCTTGAAGTCCTTGTAGCCCAGTATCTCCAGTTGGCCCAGTAGGTCCAATCAAACCTTGTACCCCAGTAGCGCCAGTCGGTCCGGTGATGCCTTGCAACCCTTGTGGCCCAGGAATCCCCTGAGGTCCACGGGGTCCTGGAGGCCCAGGCGGCCCACCGAAATCTCCAGGAGGTCCAGTTGGTCCTGGAGGTCCGGGGGGGCCGGGTGGTCCAGGCGGTCCGGTTGTTCCAGCACAGCAAGGACAATTTGGATGGTGGGGCACTAGCCCATTTCTGTTTGGGAAGAATTTATTAGGCATGCCATCACTCCTTATTTCGTTGGATTATCTCTCAACAGTTTATTCACGATGTTAAAATTGCTTGTACTACTGTTTATAAATGAGATTGTCACATCAACTGCTAACCCAGTTTTAATGAGACACCCGTTGCGAGAAGTATGCATCATTAAATAGGACACTTGGATGGGTCGGAACTAGCTTTTTCGCTTTCAAATGCTGTTGATAGGCTTTGTCAAACTGTCCGAGCCTGTCATAGCAATAGGTGAGCTGAATGCAGGGCATCCAGGTTCGGGTGGATTGATTTACAATCCCCATCGTTTTCGGTTGATCCAGAGAGTAAACCAATTCGAGCCAAAATACAGCCTTCTCCAGCTCATCTTTCTCAATAAACAATTGAGCGAGCTCATTGCAAGCTTCTGCTCTAGGTACATCGTATTGGAACGTTTTGAATAGGTAACATAAGCGTTTCGTTTCATCGATGCCTTTATAACAATTCGCTATATGAAGACATGCTGTAATTTTATCTTCCAGCCATCCTTCTTCGCTGCTGAGGAACTTTTCAAATTGGGTTATGGCTTCTTCTTTCCGATTGTTGTACATCAATTCATTGGCAAAGTACAATGTATCTCTCAGAGTGAAAGGTTCCTGCTTTGCCTGCATACCTAAATAAATTTGCAAGTTCCTGGATGATGGAGGTTTTTCACTTTTGTGTGTGATTGCAGCGTGACTGTCCAGCCCGGCGCCGCTAACCTCCAGGTATTCATGGACTTTTCCATACCAAAGAAACCCTGCGTCTCTTCTCACAATTCGGTTGCGCCGTAAACTATAGGAAACATTCCCGCTTTGGTCTGTTGTCAAATGGTAAGGCATGGTTACTCTATCGATTGTTCCGTCCAATTGTTTCTTTAGTTCCCTAAGTGCCTTCCGGTCTGAATCCAATAGCACATCATCCGCATCGAGCCACAAAATATAATCCTTTGTTGCTTGCGAAAAGGAATAATTTCGAGCTGCCGCAAAGTCATCCATCCATTCAAAATCATATATAGAATCCGTAAAGGATTTGGCGATCTGCTTTGTCCGATCGGTTGAACCCGTATCGACAATTATGATTTCATCGACAAGGTCATGGATCGAACGCAAGCATCTTTCGAGTACCTCTTCTTCGTCTCGTACAATCATGCAGAGGCTCAACTCGCTGGGTATACTCATTTTTCGAATCATCCTCTTCTGTAGCAGTCGTACTAGTATACGGACTCTTGTCATTCATTCTTGGGCGTTTGTCCTGATATTTAAACAGTCGATGTGGAGGTCGTTTCTTATGATTTGCTACTCTCTATGAGTAGGGAAGGGCTGACTATTGTGGTGGTGGGGATTTGATCAACCGGATGTTGACATGAAGGAGATAAGAAAAAGCCCCATCCTCTCATGGGGCTTTTCCATTGTTCATAGCCATTGTGATGCACTAAAAAGACTTTTTCTTAACCCAAGGCGTTCCTAATTTAGGCAGTGCCCAACGATCGAGGCCGTACCAGCCTGCCACTTTCCAGGCAAGTACTAGCCAAGTTGCTAAGATGAATAGAAGTGGATTTGTACTTAATGTGCCAGCGAATAAAAAGCTGACATTCATGACGGCGCCGAAGAACGCTGCAATCCCTGTTAACAATCCGACGATCAGTCCCAATCCAACTAATAGTTCCCCGTATGCCACAACGAAACTGAAAACCTTGGCATTTGGGAGGACAGTGTTTTCCAAAAACAAAGCATACCATCCTGTTACGTCTCCGCCTTCTTGTGATTTAGCCATAGCTCCATTCAGGAAGCCTTCTAATGCCATGCCGGCGTATTTTCCTGTCCATGCTTCATTTTGTACTTTGCCCCAACCCGCAGTCAGCCATGAATATCCCACATAAAGACGAATGAGCAACCAGATAAATGCAGAGCGTGTGTCATTAAATAAGAAGCGGGATAGTGGGTTTTCCGGTATAACAATAGTATTTTGATTTTTCATATAAAAACCTCCTTTACATAATTCTATAGTATTAGGGACTATATATCTATATTGTTTATAATAATGTCACTTTTGGTAATATGTAATTGAATTTTGCGAATATCTCCAGATTGTTTACATGAAAAACCCGTTGCTTTCTGGAGAAGGCAACGGGTTGTAAATCTTTATTTCTTTCGTTCTATAATTTCAAAAATGATCTTAGCGTGGTCCGTATTGTCCAATAATCCAGCAAAACGTTCTTTTGCCGGGCCATATGCGTATACAGGCACGTCCTCACCGGTATGTCCGCCGGTTGTCCAGCCGGTATAAGAACGTTTGTCGAAAATGAGTTTAATTGCTTTTTCGATATCGGCGGCTTTTTCTCCTGCAGTTGAGACTGACTCGATTTCTTCGTCAGTGAGCGTAAGGAGTTCTTGGTCGATATAAAGTTTTAATGTGTCTTCCACGTCTGCTCCAGCCGCGATTTGTTCAGCCATAAATGCAGGTGTGCGCTTTGCGGATTTGATGGCGTCGACAAACCAGTTATACTCTCCGTCCGCTCCAATTGAGAATCCGCCTGTTGAATGATCCGCTGTAGCGACAACTAAGGTATGCTTGTCTTCCTTGGCAAAGTCGATTGCTGCTTTGAACGCTTTCTCGAAGTCTTCCATTTCGCTCATTGCACCGACAACATCATTCGCATGGCCGGCCCAGTCGATTTGGCTTCCTTCCACCATGAGGAAGAAACCATTTTCATTTTTTTTCAGTCGTTCGATGGCTGCTACTGTCATCTCTTCCAGTGAGGGGGTTGCTTCCGTGCGATCAATCATTTTCGGAAGACCGCCCTCGGCAAACAAGCCCAGAATTTGATCGTTCGTATCTTTCAACAGTTCTTCTTTTGTCGTGACATAGCTGTAACCGTCTTTTTTGAATGAATCTACTAAATTCACATCCGAACGGACAAAATTCTTTTTGCCCCCTCCTAGGAGTACATCAATCGTATGGTTGCCATTGATGCGTTCGTTGTAATAGTCGTCTGCAATTTCATCCATATTTTTTCGGCTTTCATTGTGAGCGCCATATGCGGCTGGCGTTGCGTGGGTAATTTCAGACGTGGCAACGAGACCAGTCGATTTGCCAGCTTCTTTGGCAGCTTCTAAAACGGTTTTAACCCGGGCTTTTTCCTTATCCAGAGCAATGGCATTGTTGTATGTCTTTACGCCGGAGGACATTGCTGTCGCAGCGGAAGCGGAGTCCGTAATGGATTGTGCATCATCGTCTGGATATGTCATTTGTTGACCGACTAAATAGGGATCAAACTCTGTTAAATCAACGTACGGTGTGGAGGGGTCGTCCTTCAGGTAACGGTAAGCGGACGTATAGGATACGCCCATTCCATCCCCAATTAGGAAAATGACGTTCTTGATATCAGTCTGTTGTTCCGGCTTGCCTTCATTCGCTTGAGCAGCCGATTTGCCGTTTGCATTCAACAAGCCTCCGACCAATACAGTGGAAATGACAGCAACGGGAAGAGCTTTTTTGAAAAACTTCTTTTTCAACTTTACACGACCTCCTAGAGTTTCATTCCACTCAACTGTAAAGGAGGATTATTAATCTAGCATGAATCAGGTGTAAAGATTAAGTTAACTCCCACGATGTTGGTCGTCTTATGTGGCATTGAACCAATTTATTTATAAAACGGTCGTTATGGTAATGGAATTTGAATTTCATATTTCCATTGAAACATGCCAGTAAATAAAACTTTCAAGAGAATGTAGTCGGGTTCGACGCCGTAGTTTTCTTTGGTCATAGCCAATCCCTTTTTAATCGCTCGTTCTTTCTCTTCCTCAGAACATGTAAAGCATAAAAAGTTTCTATCCTGCAAGTGATGGAGATTTGGATGAGCCTCAAATGATGTGCAAACAGAGAACATCGTACAAGCCAGAGTCTCGGTTACGTGGGATACAAAAAAATAAGCGGAATCATCAAATCGGAAATGTTCTCGGGCTCCTTTTCCTAGCTTTTCATATAGGTCATCATGCAGCTTGCGAAAGTTTTCTAATGTGGCTTCCTGTAGGTGATCCGCTAAGACAATGGTTCGTGGAGGAAGGGACTTCACATCGAAATTGGCGGCAACTGGAGTCGTGTTTTTTTTCAATTGCTTATGCAAATTTGATATTTGGCCTTTTGTGTAATGAAGCCGTTTGATTTCTTCATCAATCTTGTTTTCAGTTTCTTCCAGGAAAGCAGTAATGTGCATAAAATCCTGTTGGAAAATATGTTTTATTTCAGCTAAGGACATATTGTTTTTGCGATAGAACCCTATGACTTCTAGGTAGATCAATTCCTCATCCGTATAATAACGATACCCCGATTGTTTATCCACTTTTGCCGGTTTCAATAGCCCAATTCGATCATAATGCCGTATGGTTTCGATCGTCATTTTAGCTAAACTTGCAGTTTCTCCTATCGAATAGTAATTCTTCATGTTTTCACCTCTTGAGTCTTGTGTAACACAAGACTTTATAATTCGATTGTAAAACAATGAGCAATGGCTCACAACTGAAAAGGAGAAGGTAAGATGAAAGCAAAAGAGCTCGATTTATTACATGACAAGGTTCCTTATTTATTTCGCAATTTCGCAATTCCCGGAATTTTATCGTCCTTGTCCATGTGTTTGTATGGCATTATCAATGGTCTCATTCTAGGTCGATATGTCGGTTCGAATGCAATGGCCGCGGTCAATATGGCTTCGCCAATCTTCAATATCATTTCTTGTATTGCCATTTTGATTGCGATTGGGGGGAATACGCTTGTTGGTATCAGTTTAGGAGAGAAGGATCGTAAAAAGGCGAATCAGCATTTTAATAACGCAGTTACCGCTCTTTTTGTTATTGCGCTTGTAATCTGGGTTGTTGTTGTATTCTTTCCGTCTTCTCTGGCTCAGGCGGTGGGTGCGAATGATGTATTGTTACCCTATGTGAAAAGCTACATTCAAACATTTGGATTCTTTATCATTCCGGTTCTCTTCAATATCATTTTTGGCATGTCCTTGCAATCAATCGGCAAACCACAGCTGTACATGATAGGCAGTATGCTGACTATGGCACTTAATATCATTTTGGACTTGCTTTTTATCTGTGTTTTTAATTGGGGGGTTTTTGGAGCTGCGTTGGCCTCAGGTATAAGCGCTTCTATAGTATTTTTCATCTTCTTGCCGCATTTTATGAGAAAAGATGGCATTTTGAAGATTGGTAAATACAAATTTAATTGGAAGGCATTCATGCAAATGGCTTATAACGGCTCTTCCGAGGCAATAACACAATTCTGCTTAGGTGTATCCAGTCTATTGTTTAATTGGATTCTCATGAAGCGATTTGGTGAGATGGGAGTATCAGCATTTGCGGTAGTCCAGTATATCTCCCTGGTAATCAATGCGGTAATTTTAGGCATGTCGCGTGGTGTAACTGCTATTATTAGTGTGAACTATGGAGCCAAAGAATACGATCGGGTTCGTCACATACTTAGACTTGCGATAAAGACAGTGACATTAACGGGAATAAGCTGCACGATCTTCTTACTGCTCTTTAAAAATCCGTTGATTGCTATGTTTGTTCCGGAGAATAAGGAGGTTTTTTCGACTTCGCAGGAAATTATTCTGTTTTATAGTTTTACATTCATATTTGTCGGGGCGAATGTGGTGATCAATACTTTTTATACTGCCGTAAATGATCCAAGAACATCAGCCATCTTGGCAGTTTTACGCTATTTACTTCTCATCGGTTCTTTTGTCGCTTTGCCCATTATATTTGGGAATATAGGGTTATGGCTATCATTTGCCGTTGCGGAAATTTTGTGTCTGTTCGTCAGTCTTCTCACGTTGCAAAAGCAATCTTTGTTTCGTGCTTCCTAACTAGGAAAAGAAGTCGCCGGGAATTCCGGAGACTTCTTCCTTGCAACAATGTCATTAGGTTAGCCTGTAAACTGATCGGGTGCGATATTCTTTTTGATTTTCATGGCGACAACATAAACGACAAGTGAAATGAGCAATGATTGAACTGCAGGCAATCCGATAGGATAGAGATATTGGGTGATGTAACCGACGATAACGCCAGCGACAACGGCAATCGTAGCCATCCAGTTCCAGCCTGGATTTTCGACCCATTGCTGTTTGCGGATGATGAAAAAGTCACCCATCATGACGCCGCCGATCGCAGGGTAGAGGAGGGCGGTCAAGTATAGGAAGTCTTCAAAGTAGTCGAGAATTCCCATGAGTGCCACGATAATTGCCAATATAGTACCGAGCAGGGTCAAAAGGGCACGGCCTTTACCAGAATTAACGTTTAACACGTTTGCCAAGGCGAGTCCCATACTATAGTTGTTGACCAGCTGCGATGTCCATGTCGCGAGCCAAAGAATGAGGAAACCCCAGAACGGAAATCCTAAATTCATCATGACATTGACTATGTCGGCATCGCCTACACCGACCGACATGACAGCTCCGACGATGAAAAGAGGGAAACCGATCACTGCAATACCGCTTGGAATAATCCAGTTGTCCTTCCATGTCGGCTTTGCGTACCTTGTATAGTCGGAAGCAATTACCCACTGGGACACATTGACACCGATGACCAAACTGATAGCCGCTAAAATGGTCATGCTCGGTTCCGGGTTCCATGCCATGATTGTATCAAAGCCTGTGTTTTTCATGGATAGATAGATGCCGCCGATAATTAATAGAAGGCCGGAAGGAACGGCGAGATAATCAGTCCATTTCATCGAATTATAGCCGATAATGGAAGGGAGGGCGAACAGCAATCCGGCTACGGTTGTGACAAGTGCCCACCCCCACCAATTCGTATGGTAATTAATACCGAACATCGCGGACATAGCATTTCCGGCTACTGCTGTCTGCAAGGCCCACCAGCCGAGAGAGACGATGAAAATGGTGAACCCGACAATGACTCTTGCCTGTACCGACCCGAAGCTTGATTTGGCGATGACTGATGAAGAACGACCAGTTTTCGCCCCGATGTATCCTTGCAGGGCATTTCCAACCCATTGAAATCCGAAAAGTGCAATAATTAGGATGAGAAGTATTTTACTTAACCCAAAGCTGGCTGCTAGAGCAGCACCTACCATCAACACAGGTATAGTGAATTCCAAGCCGCCGAAAATCATGGTAGGCGTCAGCCAATGTTGCCGTTCATTCTCAGGGACGGGTGCTAGTGCATTGTCTTTGCCGAGTATATCTTTATCTGGTTGGCTTTGTTTTGGTTGTTGTTCCATGATGTCATCCTCATTTCCGAAGAAAATTGTATAGTAAAGCCGGGCGGCCTAGATCAGAATGTCTATTGGACGCCCGGCTCTTGTCGGTACAAAAGAGAGAACATGTTTCAATACGGTTTGACAGTTGGCTATCACAAGCTAAGTGCCTGATTTATAAGGAACGCTAATGGTCTTTGTGAAAACTATCTTGGTTTTCTATGACTTCTTACGCTTTAACAAGCGCAAAAATGAGTTCCACGGGTTCATCGCCTTCATTGACACACCAATGGGCTTCGCCTGCTGGAATGAAAGAGGCTTCACCTGCTGAGATCTCGTACGGTTCGCCGCCGGATACCCCTTTCAATGTTCCTTTTGTTATAAATGAATACTCCTGTTCTTTATGGAAGGTAGTCCCTTCACTCGGCAGCCTTTCGCCGGGCGGTATGGATACATAACCGAATTTCACTTCGGCTTCCGGATATTGATCATGGAATAGGTTTTGTACGATATCGTTTGTTACTTGCGGTTTCTGTTTTTTCATAGTTGCCTCCTCAAATTATCTTCCGGCCAATTCCTTATAGTCAAAAGTGACTGGATCGACTTCCACTAAGAAATAGTCCCTTGCTTCTTCGATAGTGAAGTATCCATTTTTTACATCCATTGCAACCTGATCTGCAGGACGTTCCTTTGGATGGCCGTAACCACCGCCGGTCCCGGTCATCAGCTGGACTACATCGTTTGTGTCCAATTTATATCGAGGATAAACGCCAAATGGTCCGTCTGTTGTTCCATTTGATGCAACGACGTAGAACTCATTCGGAGAACCATCGTGTCCATCTGCCACTCCCCAAGGAAGGAACTTATTGCGTCCGAATGTGACAGTGACAGCCTGACCGTCCGACAGGGCACGATAGGAGCGAATAACGCCTTTACCGCCAATATATTTACCCGCTCCCGCTCCGTTGCCGTCTTGGCGTAAACTATATTCGTCCACCATGATTCCATATCTCGTTTCCGCAACTTCTACCGGAACATTGTATGTTTCGCCATCCGCCATGCAAAACTGTCCCGATTCCCCGTCTTTGCGGTTGGATGCACCCCATCCGCCGACGGAAGGTTCAACAATAAGGAAAGGCTCATCCGTGTCTTGGTGTGTGCCCGATAGTGTGACGGCACAGACAGATAAAAATTGTCCTGCAGTCAACCGGTTTGGCAAATGCGGCGCCATCGCTTTCCAAACGAGATCCAGACTGCCTAGTAGCGTTTCAAAGTAATTGGAAACAGGAACCGGCCGTTCCGCCGACATAATTGATTTTGGATCGACGATCACTTTCAATGGACGGAATACGCCATCGTTCACGTCTTGTGCCGGGTTTGTGATTGCTAAGAAGATCGTCCGTACTGCGGAAACAAGTCCGGTATAGGAACAGTTCACCGGTCCCACCACTTGCGGGGAACTTCCACGGAAGTCGCAAATGAACTCGTCGTCTGTAATCGTCACTTTTACTTTGATCGGGAACGGCCCATTTCCAACACCGTCTGTATCAATAAAATCTTCTGCATAAAATGTCCCTTTCGGCAGTTTCTTCAGTTCTTGGCGGGATATCTCCTCCCCGTGGTCAAGCAAGTGATTGATTGCCGCCAAGATCGTTTCCTTCGAATGTTTTTCACAAAGCTCCTGCAAACGCCGATCTCCTGTCCGAAGTGCAGCGACTTGGGCCCACATATCTCCGAGTGACAAATCTGGGAAGCGGACGTTGGAACGGATGATCTCAACAAGTGCGTCATTCACTTTGCCTTCGTCATAAAGTTTTAGGCAAGAGAACTGAAGACCCTCCTGGAAAATATCCACCGAGTCATTAGTGAAAGAACCCGGATCTTTACCTCCGACTTCCGTCCAGTGTGCTTTATTGGCGGAAAAGGCGATAATTTCGCCATCATGGAAGATTGGCATGACGAGACCGACATCGGATAAATGGGAGCCCCCGCCTTGATAAGGGTCATTGATGATGATAATGTCACCGGGTTTCAATTGATCACCCGGATATTTC
Source organism: Sporosarcina luteola (assembly GCA_014204635.1). Lineage (GTDB taxonomy): Bacteria > Bacillota > Bacilli > Bacillales_A > Planococcaceae > Sporosarcina > Sporosarcina luteola_A. The sequence continues at coordinate 74,747 of JACHLS010000002.1, forward strand.
TTCAATGTCTCTTTCACCATGAACGTCAGCATTCCAATAAAACCAGTTACACCATTCCCTTGTGTAAGAAGGTTTCCTTTTGCGTCTGTAAGACCACTGGCATAATCAAGCACCTCATAGATGATCGGACTCATGGATGTTCGGGCTAGCGCGACGAACATTTCATCACCCGCCGCCAATAAGGAGTCTTTTACGATTTCCAATGTAAATGGATCAATGGTGGTTGAGTGGGTCATATTAGTTGTCCTCCTTTTCGATGATGATATTGCCATAGTCGTCCAAGTGGAGCTTTTGCTGGTCATAAATAACTGTGACTGCCGCTTTTTCTTCAACGATCGCAGGCCCTTGGATGACTTGGTTTGTCGGAAGCTTGTCCCGGTCATAAACAGGTGTCGAAACCCACCCTTTGTTTTCGTAATAAACGTCACGAACCTCTTTTTGGGCATCCGTGACGGAACCCGACCGATTCAATTTGGCGATTTGGGGTTTTTCCACTTTCCCGAACGCTGTGACGTGAAGATTGACGATTTCCGTCTGGGCCTCTTCCAATTTGAATGTATAATTCTTTTCGTGTAATTTGTGGAAGTCGCTGATCGCCTGCGCCCGGGCTTCTTCCGTCCATTTGCCGTTTGCAACCGGCACTTTGACCGTATGTTCCTGTCCAAGGTAACGCATGTCGGCAAAACGGTGGAATTCCACGTTTGCTGACTCCATTCCTTCTTCGCTGAAATGCTGTAATGCATTTTTTTCAATCTCTTCCCATTGCCGATCGATCTCTTCTAGAGTCAAATCATTCATCCGTTGGATATATGTTTGAATGTAGTCGTGACGAAGATCTGTCATGAGCATGCCCCAGGCCGAGAAAACAGGTGATGCGATAGGCACGACAACCTTTTTAACACCGAGTTCGAGTGCTAATGCTGGAGCATGCATGGATCCGCCGCCGCCAAAGGCGAGCAATGTGAAGTCTTGCGGATTATAACCTTTCCGGATGGAAATTAATTTCAATGCATTCAACATGTTTGAATTTGCAATCCGGATGATGCCGAGCGCTGCGTCCTCAGGGGAGATGCCGAAATGGTTTCCGATTTTCGTATCGATGGCAGATCTCACAGTATCCAAGTTGACGTTATAATCAAAATTCTTCGGTGACAGGCGTCCCGTCAGCAGATTCGCATCTGTTGTCGTCGGTTCCGTCCCGCCTTGCCCATAAGCGACCGGTCCTGGATAAGCACCTGCCGATTGCGGCCCGACTTTCAATGAACCGGCCCCATCAATCCAGGCGATTGAGCCACCACCGTTTCCGATTTCCACAATATCGACCACCGGCGTCTTGATCGGGTAACCCGCATTCCGGCTGTCCCTTTCAATGTAATAATCGGTAGAAACTTTGACTTCTCCGTTTTCAATCAAGGAACACTTTGCTGTCGTTCCGCCGATATCAAATGCAATAATATTCTTTTCGCCGATCATTTCACCAAGAACTGCGGCGCCGAATATACCAGCGACTGGACCAGATTCCACCATATTGATTGGTGCTTCTTTCGCTTTTTCGAACTTTGTGGTTCCTCCGTTCGATTGCATGATGTAACGCTGATCAATCTCCGCTTGGGTCTTCAATTCATTTTCAAGCCGATTGATATAAGTAGTGGCGGCAGGCTGGACATAAGCGTTCAACACAGCTGTATTCGTCCGCTCATATTCCCGCCATTCCTGTGTGATATCGCTCGAAGCGGTCACTTTTACCTCAGGCCACAGTTCTTTAATCAATTGAACTGTCTGTTGTTCGTGTAATGGGTTCCGGTAGGAGTGGAGGAATGAAACAGCGACTGCCTCGACGCCTTCCTTCTTGAAATACTCAATGCATTCTTTTACTTCATCTGTATTCAAATCAGTCAGCACTTCGCCTTTATAATTGACCCGTTCACTAACTTCGCGGCGCAGATATCGCTCGACGAATGGTGTCGGTTTATCATAATTGACATTGAAGAGGTCGGGACGGTTGCCGCGGGCAATTTCCAATACGTCGCGAAATCCCTTCGTTGTGATGAGAGCTGTTTTCGCGCCTTTTCTTTCAGTCAGCGCGTTGATGATGACCGTTGTCCCATGGATGAACATTGAAATGGATGATTGATCGACGCCGCTTTTCTCAATGACATCCAACACCCCTTTTTCAAAGTTTGGCGGTGTCGTACTGCTTTTCTCAACTCCTATATTCCCATTCACGTCCACGTATACTAAATCGGTGAATGTACCACCGATGTCTGTAGCTACTCGCATACTGTTCACACTCCTATGTTAGAAAATGATTGGTGTCACGATACTTAGAACGATGCTTTCCGTTGGGAGAGGATTTTCCCATTGGTGAATCAGACTGGAAGGATAATGGATTGTATCTCCTTCGTATAAGTGAAATTTTTGTTCATTCAAATAGAAAACGACTTCGCCTTTCAGCACATAATAAAATTCCTCTCCATTGTGGCTGTAGGGATGCGTTTCATGCATATAGGGAGGCAGCACCACTTTCAACGGCTCCAGCTTTCGATTGTTGAATGTGCCAGTCAACCTTGAGTACACTTGGCTGCCCGTGCTTGTCGTAAAACTATGATGCTCGTTTGCACGTACCACGTACCGTTCCTGTGTGTTTTCTTCTAAGAAGAAGTAATTGATATGGATCCCAAGTGCGTCTGAAATCTTTTTAAGGGAAGTAATGGAGAGTGATGATGCACCTCTTTCGATTTGGGATAAAAAGCTGAGAGATAATCCGGTTTCCTCACTTACATCTTTGAGCGTAAGATTACGCTCCAATCGTAAAGTCTTGATTTTGACATGAATATCTTCCATTACGTCTATCCTTTCAGAATTGAAGTATATGTGTAATAGTTATGAATATAGCATAATCAATTTCCGTATGCAATGATAATTATTAATAATCTGTCAACTTATTTTGGAAGTGGATAATAGAATTTCCAGTGTGAAAGACATTGAAAGAGTACTTTAAACTCCTGTGTGCAGGCGTTTTTCAATTATTAAAGACAACTCTTGTAAAGGAAGTTTTTAGCTTTTTCTATAAAATAAATGACCAATTGATAACAACGCGTTTTATTGTATGTGCCGCCGTCAATTCTTGGCTATTCATTGATAAATTGGGCCCAGGCATCGTTGCAGTTATTGTGGGTTTAATGCTTGTTGCGACGAGGGTTTATGTAGTAATGAAGAACGAGGGGGCGTCTATCACTTCTTGATATCAAATGGTTTTATTGAGGGGATTATCGTAGTGGAGGACAACGATACAAAAGATACTTGGAGCATTTGGTTCCGTAATGAAATTAGGTTAAAACGGGCATGAACTCATTTCGGTCGAACATTCAATATAAACAATGAGATTCGAGAACCGATCCTCAATTCACCATGCCAAAAAGGGAGGGAGGTTGCTGTTATGGTGTTGCCTTCTCGGGAAATATGGGGGACAAAGTAATCAAAAGAAACGATAAAGAAAAGCCGCTCTCCAAAAAAGGCGGCTTTCATTTCTAATATTTGACAGTTCAAAATGTTTTTACTGTATATTAGGGATTGGTTGACCAAAGACCTGCTGATTTTAAGAGGGCACGAGGGTGCAACTTTAGCTGCGCGACCATCAATTCAGCAAGATCTTCCGGTTGAATCACTTTGTCGGGATTGCCATCAGTCAGATTTTCTTCGAATGCCAAGTCGGTTGCGACCGTGCTCGGTGTAAGTGCGCTGACGCGGATGTTGTGTTTTCTCACTTCTAACATAAGGGATTCCGTTAATCCTAATACGGCAAATTTGGATGCACTGTAGGCGCTTGTGACGGGAGCTCCTTTTTGACCTGCAGTTGATGAGATATTTATGATATCACCCGTTTGTCTTTCGATCATTTCCGGTAGAACGGCCCGGGAAACGTAGTACATGCCCAGCAAGTTGACGTCGATAATCTGTTTGAATTCTTCAGGCGTTAGTTCCAGAAACTTGCCGAATTTACCGATGCCTGCGTTGTTAATCAATATGTCGATGGGACCAAGCTCAGATTTGACATGATTAATCGCAGCCATGACGGATTCATTGTCAGACACATCAGCCGCAGCAAGGGAAACATTGACGCCATATTCTCGCAGTTCCTCAGAAACCTTTTCAAGATTTTCTTTCGTCTTCCCGATCAGTCCTACATGGATGCCCTCTTTTGCAAATGCAATAGCAGTTGCACGGCCAATCCCACGGCCAGCGCCAGTAATAATGGCATTTTTTCCGGCTATCTTTTGCATGATGCCAACTCCTTCTCGAATTCATTTCACCGAATAGTATAACAAACTGCCACGACATCTCCTATAAAAATGGGCTTGGGATTAGGGGGGTGGCGTAACTTTCCCTTAAATCGGAAGCTTCAACAGCTTTGACGTTTTCTCGTTTGTGTAATGAAGCGTTTTCCCGTCAATCCAAAGATCGACAGAATGTGTGTTGTTTAATTTTTTTATAGAACTTCCATCCAGTTTCATTTTATATAAATGGCCGTTTTGTGAGTAATTGCTGAAATAGATCCAGTCTCCCGATATATCGAAATAGGGGGCGCGCACGTTGCTGATTTTCTTTTTACCCTTGCCGTCTTTTGCAATCCTGTACAGTGCATTGTGATCTGCATCACTGCTGTAATAGTAGTGTTTCGCCGTCTCCACTGTATTTGAGAAGTCATGGAAAAAGGCATATTTGTTGCTTGTAGCGCGAGGCCAGTTTTTTTCTTCCCAGGAATGATCTTTTTTCAAGTAATCGGCTGTAACTAGGAAATATGTATAGCGCATAGTGCCTTTACGATCTGGAAGCGGATCATCCCACGTAATGTCCAAGTGATAATAGTTGCCATCTAATTTCACTAAATTCCATGAGTGTTCCTCACCATTCGCAAATCCACTGACATAGTGATTTTCAATGCCGAGCTGATTCATTAATAATTGTGCAGCTTTGGTGTAGCCATCACACACCGCAATACCATTGATTAATGAGCCGTAGGCCGAATAAGAAGAGGCCGGCACCGTTTTCCGTTTATAATTTTGACCATCATACGCTACATTGTGCACCAAATAGTCATGGATGGCCTTGACCTTCTCGAAATCACTGCTTCTAGGCTTATTGACCGACTTCAGGACGCTTTTTACTTTTGTGTGCAGTTGTTTTTGATGGTCTTTTACCGTAGCTACAGGAACGGAATAAGTAAATTGAATGTTCCCGTCAGACCATATTTTTGCATCTTGGTAATAAAGAATAGCAGGATTTTCTCGCAACACCTCATGGATGATGTTGCCGACATCCTTGTAAGACACCTCGGAAGTATCAAAATGGGCAGTCGTTTGGGCATTTAGAAGTGCATCTCGAATCATCGAATAGGAACTGGAAGTTTGTTTCGCATCAGCATGCGGATTGCCTAATACAAGCAAAAAAGATAGAAGTACTAACGTCAGGTATACTATGTATTTTTTCATATCGATCGCCCCCTCTTTACTAGGTGTATCGACTAATAAACATAAAAATTAACATAGTTATTTTGTTTTAGATTCGTGTAATGATTCAAGTGTGAGGCATTGAACTGGGAATGGTGGAAGGGTAGGGAGATGCAAGTAATATCAACACGCAGAACTCGCCGGCGTCCCTAAATTCTATACTGTCATCTAAATCGCGTATGCCCTTTAAGAACCGCGCATAAAGTACCCTCCCCCGCGCATACCGTCATCCAAGCCGCGCATAACTTTCCAGAACCGCTCATATCAGGCATGCAACCGCGCATAAATCTCCAAATGCTTCCAAAATCTTAATTTCATGCACGCTAAATTAGTCCTGCCTCAACGTATTTATAACCGCGCATAAGCTATCCGCTCCCGCGCATACCCCCTTGAAAATCGCGCATAACCATGAGTATCCGCGCATACCGTCATCCAAGCCGCGCATAAATCTCCAAGTGCTTCCAACACCTTAATTTCATGCACGCTAGGTTAGACCTGCCTCACCGTATTTATAATCGCGCATACTGCCTCCATACCCGCGCATAAAAAGCACTTTCATCCTAGCATCTCTTGAAGTGTCTGGTAAGTAACGAATAAACATACAAATATATTCATCCCTCAGGATTTATCACAAACTAAATCCCCCTTCCACGACTGGAAAGGGGGATTTGCCATTGGTTGGTTCGTTATACTAATTCGATGGAATGATCCTCAGAAGCTTCTTCAAGCATTTGCACGGTTGCTTTACGAATCAACAGTGGCAGGACACCGAAGGAGTACGGTTTGTAGACGCGCTCTGTCCATTTGTGTCCGTCTTTGCCGTAGACACCCATATTGACAGACGGGATGTTTAATTTTTGAATCGTGTCAAACGGGATCGTGTAAATATGGCCCCACTCCGGCAGGTTATGGACAAGTGGTGCCAGTTCCTCCTCCGTTTCATGAATAGAGAGGAAACTGCCATCTGCTAAGTAAGGGAAGAACTTTTTCAGTTCAAACCGCTCGCCTGTCAGTTCGCTCATCTCTTTCAGCACGTTTGCTATGGATGACTGGATCTTTTCATCGCGTGCGACATCCGATTTCAAATAATTATGCGGCAGGAACGGAGGCGCAAAGAACAAGATGACACGCGCTTTCTTTTCAGGATCTGCATCTTGCAAGGCACTGACGATGGAGAAGCTGATGTCGCGCAAGTCGCCGGTTTGATTCGCCAGCGCATCCTGAATGATGGAACGGACATCAACGCCTCTCTGGATCAAATACCGCAAATAATCATCATATGTCGTTACATCAACATGCCAAGATAAATCACGTGTAGGCAAGCCGGTGAATTCGATATATGCTTCGAATTGTTGCTGTAGATAGCGTTCCGTTTCCTGGCAAGCCTCTTTTGCTTCTTGCAATAATTTGCCTAGTATTTCTTCTGGCGTATCCTCATAGACAAAATAGTTGAAGTAGAGATGGCTGCTGATTGCTGTTTGGACTGTATATAATTCCTTCGTATCGCGTTGTTGCAGGCAAGTCGGAGGCAACACGAGCTCTCCAGGTATCTTCTCCGCAAGGGCGTAGCGATTATGAATCCGTTCTGTCAGTTTGGCGGCGATGAAGTTCGGATCAATGCCGGAAAGTGTATCTCCGACATGGACTTCCTTGCCGTAAATATGAAAGCAAGGAAGGATCTTGCCCGCCGCACCCGTGTAAATATATCGATGCGGGTCCTCATCATATAGCGGCGTAATAAAATCGGTATTGATGGCCATCACAAACTCGTATCCATAGTACGCTTGGAGGCGATTCAGCTCGGAGAGAGCCCCGATAATGCCGCGGTGTTCACTTTCTTCATCGCCGTTGCAAAGGAGTAGGACATTACCCGTCAATTCTTCCGGATGTTCTGTGAAATGAAGGATATTCGCGATATGGACTGCAGCCCCGCTTTTCATATCCACGGAACCGCGGCCAAACATCCAGTCGCCCGATAGCGCCTCCTGCTGGAGTACCGGATCGCTGTCATAGTCACGGAAGAATGCTTCCATCGCGTCTGTAGAAAAAGCATCTTGCTTCAGTGGCCCGAAATCTTCGACTGCGACCGTGTCAATATGTGAATGGAACAGCACCGTTTGGTTCGAACGTTTTCCGCCTTCTACAAAAGCAAAGACATTTTGGCGGCCGATCGGATCCCCATCAATCGTCTGGAGCCAGAGATGGTCGGGATGCTGCTCGAAATAAGGGAACGACCGAAGAATTCGGTAAATCTCCTGGACGATTTCCACCTCACCAAGTGATCCGTTAATGCTGTTGATGCTTACCAAATGACGTGTCAACATCTCGACCTGTTGTGATAATTCCATAGTTCTTAGTTGATTGTACATATCTCGTGCCTCCTTGTACGGTTTATTTCTTGCGTTTAATTAAAAAGATGTTTGGGATAATCGTAAGTGAACTCTTTTGACGGAATAGCTAAGAAACCACAACGTTCGGAAAACTAACCTGTTATAGAGCGCTTCCATTTAATTTATTCCGCATTGTGGAATAAATTCCGCGATGTGAAATGTTAATTTCATTTTAGTTCCGATATTGGTTTAATGTCAATCTCTTTTTCTTATATATTGGGAAGGGTCTGATAATTAAAAGTGCCGGGGTGGTTCTGTATCTGCTACAATATGGGGAAGACGGGAGGCGGAAACATAGATGATCCAATCGATTGATCGGGCTATGCTCATCATCGGAGCCATGTCGGACTCACCAAAAGATAAGTGGCTCGTCGCCGAGTTGGCGGAAGAAACAGGACTGCCGATCAGCACAGTATATCGGCTGTTGCAATCATTAGAGATGCATGACCTTGTCACTCAAATTGAACATACAAAACAATACGAACTAGGATATAAATGGGTGGAGCTTGGCTTGAAAAAATATGAAAAGCTCGATATTCGCCACGTAGCGAGGCCCATTCTAGAAAAATTAGCGCAGGAAGTGGAAGAAACAGTCTACCTCAACACCCCGAATGATGACGTCTCCATCATTATCGACCGGATTGACAGCCCTCGAAATGTCCGCATTATCGATAGCATCGGCGAACGCATCCCTATGCATATCGGGGCTGCCAATAAAACAATGTTGGCGTATGCCTCCCCGCAAAGTACAGAAGTCTTGTTGGAACGACTGATACAGGGACAAGAAGCGCGAAATGAGTTTACACATCAATTGCGTGCGATCAAACGAAAAGGCTTTGCAATCAGCAGAGGCGAAAAGACAGAAGGAACGCTAGCGGTTGGTGCGCCCATTTTTGATTTTGAAGGCACAGTGCTCGGTGCCATCAGTATCGAAGCGCTGGAGGTGCAAACAACGGAAGAGCAACTGGGTCATTTTATTGAAAAAGTAACAGAAGCTGCCGAAGAGATTTCAGCTGCGATGGGCCAAACAAATTAAATAATCATTAAAACGCAGGAATGTAGTCAATCTCCTGCGTTTTATATTTATGGAAATCTGTTTTACTAATTTTGATTCACAATTCGAAGGATGTGCTGCTGCATGAAAATTGGATTGATAGCTGATATTCACGGGAATGCTCCTGCTTTGAAAGCAGTATTGGGTGAATTTGATACGAGAGGGGACATAGAACATATTTATTGTTTAGGAGATATGATCGGAATTGGACCGGATACAAATGAAGTTTTGAAACTCTTATTTTCAAGAACGGATATATCGATGATCACCGGAAACCATGACGAAGCAATTTTGGCACTTCTCAAAGGAGAAGAACATCCAGTAAGCCACTCGCATGCTAGAGAGCATCACCAGTGGATAGCGGACAATATGGACAGAGCTTTTATTCCAGAATTAGAAAAGCTCCCTCGGATCATCAAACGTACAATAGAAGGCAATTCTATCTTATTTATTCACTATCAAATAAAGCAAGACAACATAAAGGAACATATTAGTAAAGACCCTTTTAGTCGTATTGTAGAGCCCAGTTTAGATAATGTAGCGAATTTATTTAAAGGTAATGAAGAACATGTAATCTGTTTTGGTCATCACCACCCTATTCATTTTTTTAGAGATAACCATACGGTTTATATAAATCCAGGTTCTTTAGGGTGCAATGCTAAGCCAGTTGCTCCCTATTCAATTGTAGAAATAAAACCAAATGAAATAAGTGTTCGTTTAGAGAAGATCTCATACGATAACAGAAAGTTCTTGGAGTCATACGAGTTATTGCAAGTTCCAGATCGTGAATTCCTGATGAAAGCGTTTCATGGCAACCAATTAACGCTGTAACCATTTGGGAGACGCAAAGGGTGGAGCGTTTGTTCTGCTGATTTTCATCGAATGAACTTGTCCATTTTGATTTGCAAGTGGTAAATGTATAGCGCCGTAACATTCTTGTGCATGGTCATTAGTGCCTCAACAATCCCTCTAGCTTTGGTCAAAGCTTTTTGCGAACAAAGACATAGGGAATGCAGCATCTGTAGGAATATTGTAATCTGATTATATAGAAATATGTTACAATGAATAGTAATATTCCCGTTGTTCGGAGAAAGGGGGATCAGAACGGTGGGTTTAAGAGTAGAAGCGATAGTGAATCTTCCCATTTTAGAAGGGGCGTCGATTGTGACGGCTAAAAACCGTGTGGAAGACCGGATTGTTGAATGGGTGTCGGTCATTGAAAACCCGGTTGAAAATTTTGTCAGGGATAATGAGTTTGTGTTGAGTACAGGCATCGGATGTTATGGTGATCCCAACGAATTAATGAAGTTTGTTGAAGATGTATATGATTCCGGTGCATCTGTTCTGGCGATTGCGACAGGACGGCATGTGTTTTCCATTCCCGCGGAAGTGATCCGATATGCAGAGGTAAGAGGGTTTATTATTATGGAAATTCCGTGGGAAATTCGATTTGCTGATATTGTCCATGAGATTATGAGTTGCCTGATGGAATTGCGGCGGGACAAGGCGGATCGGCCAAAAGACGTGCAGCAACAATTGATTCACATGATATTGGAGGGAAAGTCAATTGGGCAGCTTGCGGAATTGATTGAGAAAGAACTGGGTTTGACGGTCTTCATTTTTGATGACAAAGGGAGATGCGCAGCAGGAAGTGCTGGCACAGATCAGATACAAAGATTAATGGAAGGGCAGACTGATGAGAGCATCGAAATTAGGGATTCTCACCATCCTATGCATGCAAGGGCACGCAAACTGGACTATGAAGATAACCAACTAATTCATTTTACAATCAAATCAAATGGTATCTATAAAGGGGATTATTATTTGTGTTGTGAGGCTGGCCGCGAATTGGCATTGCAGGAGTTGGCCATTGCCGAGCATGGCGTTGCTGCTGCGGCTCTCTGGTTTTCAAGGAATAATGCGGTCATGGAAGCCGAAAGCCGGATGCAAAATGAATTCCTATTAAGTTTAGCGATGGGGCATCAGATGTCCGAAGATCATATCGACGCACATGCCGAATTTTTCCGTTATGATCTGTCTCTGCCGTATGAATGTATTGTAGGACGACCTGAGAACCTGGAGAGGCTCATTCTTGAAAGTGCCCATCCACCCGCCAATGAAAAGCCTTCATTGGAGAGGATCAATTCATTTATAAAGGACGGCATGCTATACGCTGCTGAAAACGTGCAACGCCGTTTATTATATGCGTATAAAAATGCTGAAATTGTTATTTACTTGGAGACGTCAAATGGAACTACAACGGATACGGCCAATCAATTCTTGGATCTCGTAGAGAGGCGTTTTAGTCACTTGTTGCCTGAAATTGTATTTTCATGGGGGATAGGACGGCATAATGATGGTATTTGGGAGTTCGCCAACAGCTTTCAGAAAGCGAAGGCGGCGCTCGATATGGGGAGAAATCAAATAGGGATTGGAAAAAGAACGTATTTTAACGAAACGCAGATGAACCGACTGCTGCTTAATCTGGCTATATCAAAAGAAATCCAACAAATCACTCTCTCCATCGTCGCTCCGCTCGTCGAATATGATGAACAAAAAGGGATGGACTTAATCCATACTTTTTCCACCTATCGAAATCATTATGGGAACGTCAGCCAGACAGCCCGTAAATTAAACTTGCATCGGCAATCTTTATTATATCGGTTGCGAAAGATTGAAACGCTGACGGGACGGTCGCTCGCTGATCCAGATCATTCGTTTCTCCTAGAATTGAGCATTCGAGTGTGGAGGACGGGTGTGAAAAACCAAGAGGATATGGTGGGGAACACCCGCGGAAAGACAGTAAGAAAACCAACGATGGCCATCCGGAGTGATAAACACAGGGGTTAGTAGAATTTATTTTTTGTTGCAAGTGCATTCCCTTGTTTACAGGAATGATCGGGTCATCCAACACGGGGACAGGCAGATACTCGAAGCAAGTTTGACTTCAACTATTGGAATGCCCTACGACGCCAGTATTCGTTCTATTCCGATTGTAGGGATATAGAAATGAACACGGCACCTTTGGTATCTGCCATAATTCGAAGAGTGAAAACACATTTTTCCATTATCCAACAGACAAAGAGGTGCTTCGTTGAAAAACGAAGCACCTCTTTTGATATATTAAAATTCAAGGCCTTTCACCGCATCCACGCCGTCTTCGTAATAGTGTTTCTCGGGTTCGATGACGGAGACGAGGTCGGCTAGTTCCCGTACTTCGGGCAGTGCGTTGCGTCCCGTAATGACGAGGTGGACATGTTCGGGTTTATTGCGAATCAAGTCTAATACTTCTTCCTTCGGCAGGACATCGTCGATTGGAAACTTATCGATTGATAGCGCATTGTTCAATTCATCTAAAATCACAACATCGTATTCACCGCTCATGACAGCGTCGCGCGCAATGGGCCATGCCTTTCTTAAAGCTTCCCGATGTTCTTCAGGGGTCTTTGTCCAGGTGAAGCCGATTCCTAGCTGCACCATTTCGACTCCTAATTTTTGAAGGGCGATTTTTTCGCCGTATGTCCGCTCTGGCGACTTAATGAATTGATAGATTTTCGCTTTCATGCCACGGCCGGTGCTGCGAAGGGCAATGCCTAATGCAGCGGTTGTTTTTCCTTTGCCATTTCCCGTGTAGACGAGCGTTAGTCCTTTTTTATTTTTCCCCATGTTGTACCTCCAATTGAGTAGTTTGATATGTGATGCAGGCTTGCAACCATGTTTCGATCATGTCCAGACATGTTGCGAAATGGAATTGAGGGAAACCAGCGACTACGTTGTCCGCCGCATAGCCATCCATCTTTGTTCCACGCATACCTTTTGTTTCATACGCATGCTGCAGGGGTGAGGTTGCTTCGAATGTGGAATAGTGGAACTCATGGCCCTTTGCCAGTCCGTCCGTTCGGAGCAAGAAGTTTTCGGCACAGCCTTTGATTTCCCGGTAGCCAATTGCCTTCAAGGTTGTATGAATTGTAACGTTACCAGGAATGACGCCGGTCATTTCTAGTGCTTCGCCGCTCGTCAACGTAATGGACTGCGCCAAAAAGCTGAAACCGCCGCCTTCCGCGAAGGTAGGCATACCACGTTCAATCGCTTCCCGAATGGATTGTTTTGTCCGTTCACTTTTGCTGACCGCCCCCATGAATTCTTCTGGCAGTCCTCCTCCTATATACAGGCCGCTGCAATTGGGCGGAACCGGCTCATTTGCCAAAGGAGAGAAGGGTATAAGTTCAGCGCCGTGTGATTCCAAGAGCTCGAAATTCTCCTGATAATAGGAACTAAAGGCCGCATCTTTTGCAACAGCAATCCGAACAATGGGCTCTGCTGAGAGGGAAAAGAGCGACTCTTGTTCTGTGAATGTAAGAGGCTCGGCCACTGAAATTTCGAGCAGTTTTTCAAGATCTACCGTTTTCGAAATGATGTCGCCGAGCTGATTGAAGAACGAATCGAGCTCGCCGCGTTCAATTGAAGGGATGAGCCCGAGACTGCGTTCTGGAATTTCAATTCCTTTCTCGCGCTTTAAATACCCGACAACCGGAATACCGCATTCTTGTTCAATTGCCGTTTTCACAATATGATAATGCCCTTCGCTGCCGACCTGGTTCACAATGACGCCGACGATATTGGGTTCGGATGATAGCGTTTGAAATCCTTTCACAATAGCTGCTGCGCTTCTTGCCATACTAGCGCAATTGACGACGAGCAATACCGGACTTTTTGTAAGGACACTGATTTCTGCTGTGCTGCCTACATTGGTTCTTGGATCTTTACCATCGAAAAAACCCATAACCCCTTCCATGATCGAAATATCAGCATCGCGGCTTGCATGCGTGAAAATGTCTACTACAGTTTTTCGACCGAGCATCCAGCTGTCCAAGTTTCGGGAAATCCGCTTTGTCACAGCTGTATGATAGGAAGGATCGATATAGTCTGGACCACATTTGAACCCTTGTACGGCCATTCCCTTCTTCATGAGAGCTGCCATTAGCCCAATTGTCAAAGTCGTTTTTCCGACACCGCTTCCGGTTCCTGCAATGACGATCCTGCGCTTACTCATTGATAACCCCATCCTTTTCTTTTACCACCGTGGGCTTTCCTACATGTTGTTGCAATGCAATCGCGAGTGTTGCTAACACGTGATGCTCAATCTGTGTGCGAGAAATTGCAGTTTCTGTTTTGTGGTTGTTGTAATGTCGTTGACTCGCGGCTATGGCTAGGCAATCCGTTCTGTCCAGTTCCAAATGGATCCCGGCTTGTTGACACGCTGTCATTTTTGCTTCCGTCGCTGCCATATAAAAATCAACTAATGTCTGATCGTTTACTGTGGCATCGATGAAAACGAACATATGAATCGCTTCCCCGATATGGAGGAGCAAGGCGACATCTACACCGTTCACTTGCTGTTCCACGATGGATGTAGTCATCAAATTCCCGTGGAAGCCAACCCCTAATGCCTGTTCGGCAGGAATGCCGCGAGCCGACATCCAAGCTTTTAGGAACTCATAATCGTTTTCATGAAAGGGCTGATTCATGAGGCAAAAATGCTTGAGCCATTGGATGCCTTGGCTATTAGGTGCGTTGGACAGTGTCCGTAGTGAGTTGTTGAAACGAAGTTCAACACTTGTTTCCGTGCGATTGACGGTGAAGCTTTTTAAAAAAGGAGTCGAATGATCCGCTTCCTCTAATGAAGGCGTCATAAGCAACTGGGGTTTGGCGACAATCGGATGCGCTTGTGTTTTGACATCGACTTCATACACTTTTTTTAACTGTGATTCCTTCCGTAAGATATTCACATCGCCCACTTCAAGGAAGGAGCCTCTATGAAGAAGTGCGACCCGGTCTGCATAGAGGGAAGCGACGTTCAAGTCATGGAGAATAGCGAAAATGGTTAAGCTTTTCGTCCGTTGCCATTCTTTCAGCATATTTAAAATTTGGAAGGTGTGTTTGATATCCAAGTGATTTGTCGGTTCATCCAATAATAGAATTTCTGGTTCTTGGGCTAATGCTTTAGCCAGTAAAACCCGCTGCTTCTCACCGCCGCTTAGTGTTCGGAATTGAACATTACGGAAATGCTCGATCCGTGTGACGCTCATGACAGTATCAATCACGTGTCGATCCTCCGAAGACAGCCGCTTGAACATGCCGGTCTGATGTGGGTAACGCCCAAGGCTGACAATTTCCTCTACGGTAAAATCAAATGTCACTTGGCTCTCTTGCGCAAGAACGGCCACTTTCCGCGCTTTTTCCAGCTTTGATAGTTGGGTCATCGGTTTTCCATCTAGGAGGATGGATCCGGAAACAATCGGCAGTTGTCCGGTGATGAGTTTGAACAGCGTTGTTTTACCGCTGCCATTCGGTCCTAATAAGGCAAAAAATTCGCCTTTCTGGATTTCGAAATGAAGGTCGCGGAGTATCGGTTTCTTTTCATAACCGCCAGCGAGATGTTCGACGGTGATCATCGGCTTTCCCCTCTTCCCATTCGGTCTCGAATTAATAGAAACGCAAACACCGGTGCACCTATCAAGGCGGTGATGACGCCAATCGGCAATTCTTTCGGCGCGATCATAGTCCTGGCAAGCAAATCAGCCAATACAAGGAACGCACCGCCGAGCAGCATGGAAAGCGGCAGGACATTTCTGTGGTTAGGACCGGTCATGAGCCGCACAAGGTGGGGGACAACCAAACCAACAAATCCAATCGATCCAGAAACAGCGACCGCCGAACCCGTTAAGAGCGACGCACCAATCAAAATGAAGACTTTTCCCCGTTTCACATTGACTCCAATGTGATCGGCAGCTTCTTCACCAAGGGCCAAGGCATTGAGTTCCCGAGAGTGGGCAAGCAGAATTATGGCGCCAATTATGAGGAAGGGGATGATCAACTGAACGTGGCTCCAACCTCGCATTGCGACGCTTCCGTAGAGCCAGTAAATGATTTGGGCCATCGCATCACGGTCTCCAAGAGCGATCATCAAGGAAGTGAGCGCCCCCACGAAAGCACCGACAATAATCCCTGCTAGAATGATCGTTTCAATTGCCAGACTTCTACTGCTTAACCGGACAAGCCCGAAGACCACGAATAACGTGAGAAATCCGCATATAATCGCTACGACAGGCAGTGTATATCCGCCCAGGCCCCAAATGGTGTATTGGAAAAATAAAACTGTCACAGCGCCTAAAGCCGAACCTGATGAAACTCCAATTGTATAAGGATCCGCCAAAGGATTTCGAAGAAGCCCTTGGAAGGCGGCCCCTGCAATTGACAGGGAGGCGCCTACAAGAAAGGCTAATAACACTCGAGGAACACGGATGTTCCAAATGATCAGTTCTTCATTCTTTGGAACATCTGCCAGCCAGCCGAGGCCGAATGTTTTTTCTGCAATGATATGTAGAATGGTGGCAATCGGGAATTTCACACTGCTGATGAATACGCCGAGAAGGGTTGCACAAAGTACAACCCCGATACTTCCAATAAAAAGCCAAGCGATTTTATTCCCCAAAAACTTCTGGATAAATGAGTTTCGCAAGTTGCTCGACTCCTTCAATTAGACGGGGACCCGGACGTGTGACGGTATCGCTGTCAACATCAAAAACTTGTTTGTTTTTAATAGCATTGACTTCCTGCCATCCATCACGTGCCAATACGCCTTCCGCCGGATTGTCCACATAGTAGCCATACGTTGTAATAATGACATCAGGATTTAGGGCGACAATTTCTTCTTCGGTAAGTTTTACCCAGCCTTCATGATCTGCCGCAGCATTGACAGCGTGAATGGTTTCCAGCATTTCATGCATGAATGTATTTGTGCCAGTCGTATAGATATCAGGTCCAGGAGATACTTCAACCCATACTTTTTTCGGCTCTGTAATCTCCTTCGCTTTTTCTTCAATCGCAGCACGGCGGTCTTTCATATCCTGGATAATTTCTTCTGCTTTATCTGGCGTGCCAGTGGCAGCCGCAAGCATTCTCATCGTTTGGTAGGCGTCCTCAAATGATGTGGCGCTGCCTGTTACAACGACTTTGATTCCTGCTTCTTCATATTGTTTTAAAATATCTTGATGATTGTCGAAATGGTACTTCGTCGCAAAGACAACATCCGGTTGAAGTGTCATGATCAGCTCAGCGTCCATATCCTGACCGCCCACTTTTTGGACTTCGAGCGCTTCTGTCGGGTAGTTGCAGTAATCTGATACACCGATGAGACGGTCACCCGCACCGAGTGCGTATAAAATTTCCGTCGTGCTCGTTTGAATGGAGATAAGGGTTTCAGGATCCTTTTCAATCGTCACTTCACGGCCGACGTCATCGGTAAATGTCACAGGAAAAAGGTGACTATCCTGCTCTTCCCCTTGTGTTTTGTCAGTTGTTTCTGTTGTTGGTGTTTCATCTTGAGCTTGCTGTTTCGGGGACTCGTCCGATTTCGATCCGCAGCCTGCTAACAGCGCTAAGGATAGAACGACAAACAGACTAAACAAGCCCCAACGCTTCATCATGTTGTTCAAACTATTTTCCTCCTCTGGATTGAACATTAAAAAAGCGCTTTTCCCCGGAAGGAAAGCGCATGAAAAGAAAGACCGGCAAATATCCGATCATTACGGACAGCAATCTGACACTTCAAGCAATCCCATTCCCGGGGATGCTGATAATCGAAATAGGCAGGTCTCCTGACTTACGACGTAACGGAAAGCCACTCCTTCCCATGCTTTTGGCACAGTGGACTCATGTGGTGTTCCTAATCGATTACAGTGACGGGTTCGTGTTGGACTCTCACCAACTTCCCTCTTCGTCTCAAATAGCTATGAAACTGCTAAATGAGAAACCTAAATCTACTACTATTCTTTTTTAATGTAGTGATCCATCCAAGTATATAGAAATATGAATCGTTTGTAAAATTTATTTAAAATAGTAGAAGCACACCTATTTGAGTCAAATATCTTTCTATGTAGACGCCCACTTTACTCTCCTCATCCTGCGTTTTCGTTGGAAGGAGGGGAACTGCCTGGACGCTCTTTCTTGGAGAGCTTCTTTGAAAACTTCGTAAGATTGAGATCTAATATTTTACCATTTTCAGGCGAGTGAAATAGTGAAAGGGATTCGGCATAAAAGTGTATGAAAGAAGGAAAGAAAAGTTCATACAAAATAGACGGTGAATTTATATAATTCTGATTATATACTAGCTGTAATGATAGGAAGATAGTTTGTGAATCCTTTTCAGCAAAGACCTCTCATTGGAATGAAAAATTTAATGAGCGGGCGCACCATGGCAATAGTAACGAATCACGATACGGACGCAATATCAGTAGCTGTCGGTGTCGGAAGACGCAATGAATCATGATGAGGAGGGTTTGTAGATGATGCCGTTTAGTTTGGAGGAATATCAAGACCGTTTACGTAAGACGAAAGCCAGCATGCAGAAGATGGGGATCGATGTCTTGTTGATCACAGATCCAGCCAATATGAACTACTTATCGGGATACGATGGTTGGTCATTTTATGTGGATCAAATGCTCATTGTTATCGCGGATGAGGAAGAACCGATTTGGATCGGAAGGAAGATGGATGCGAATGCAGCGATCGCGACAACCTGGTTAAAACCGCAACATGTGCTGTATTATCCGGAAGACCATATCCATTCGACTGTGAAGCACCCGATGGATTACATTGCATCGGTTTTGAAAGATTTCCGCCAAGCCGAACGGCGCATCGGAGTCGAAATGGCTTCCTATTATTTTTCGGCACTTGCCTATGTGAAATTAAAAGAGAATCTGCCAAATGCAAAGTTCCAGGATGCAAGCTTGCTCGTCAATTGGGTACGCATAGTGAAATCAGAACAGGAAATCGAGTACATCCGAAGGGCGGCAACGATTGCGGGCCTCGGTATGGAGACGGCAGTCGCCATGATTCAGGAAGGGACGCGGGAATGTGATGCAGCGGCGGCCATCTTCAAAAGTTTAGTAACTGGCACGGATAGTTACGGAGGGGACTATCCATCCATCGTCCCTCTGCTTCCAGCCGGAAAGAATACGTCGACTCCTCATTTAACGTGGACAGACCGCAAATATTCGAGGAATGAGATTGTCATCATTGAGCTTGCCGGTTGTCACCAGCGGTATCATGCCCCCATGGCCAGAACCGTTTCCCTCGGAAAACCATCAGAAGAGGTAATGGATGTGTCCAACATTTTGGTGGAAGGGCTAAATGCCGCATTAGAGCTAATTAAGCCGGGTGTGACATTAGAGGAAGTGGAATATGCATGGAACCGTGTCATTTCCAAACATGGCATCGTTAAGGAATCGCGGCTCGGTTATCCCATCGGCATTGGTTACCCGCCGGATTGGGGCGAACATACGGCGAGCATTCGAAAAGGGGACGGAACCGTGCTCGAGCCTAATATGGCTTTTCATATGATTCCGGGTCTTTGGTTCGATGATTATGGAATAGAAATTAGTGAAACATTCCGTGTGACTGAGGACGGCTGCGAAGTGCTGACAGACTTCCAGCGGGGGTTGATTGTAAAGGATCAGTTTCACATCGCAATGTAAGTCCATGGAGGGGGGCATGGTGATGCAAGTAAGAAAAATGAAAACGGTTACAAATAATGAGCTGCAACAGCAGTTGATTACATGGAGACGCCGCCTCCATCAATATCCTGAGTTGAGTTTTGAGGAACATGAGACGGCCCGTTATGCAGCAGACATACTTTCTTCATTTGATGGAATTTCGATCCGAACAGGTCTTGGCGGTACTGGCATAGTGGCGACCCTTTCAAATGGCATCGGTAAAACAATTGCGATCCGGGCTGATATGGATGCGTTGCCGATTGCGGAAGAGAACGACCACGAGTATCGTTCCTTACACGATGGAGTCATGCATGCGTGTGGCCATGATGCCCATACTGCCATCCTGCTTGGAGTTGCCAAACAACTTGCAGAGAAGGCCGCCCACGACGCATGGCAGGGGACCGTCCGGCTTATTTTCCAGCCAGCGGAAGAAGCAACGGATTCAGAAGGCTATTCCGGCGCTCCGCGTATGCTCGAAGCCGGCGTATTGGAAGGAGTGGACGCCGTCATCGCTCTCCATGTATGTCCTTGGCATCCAGTCGGCACGATTCAAATTAATGATGGGCCAAGCATGGCAAGCGTGGATGTATTCCATGCCGACATTTTCGGAAGCGGCGGCCATGCTGGATATCCACACTTGGGGACCGACCCGGTCTGGATGCTCGGCACCATACTACAAGCATTTTATGGACTGTCATCCAGGAGAATTTCCCCGCTAGACACCGCCGTCGCAAGTATTGGGAAGATCCAAGCGGGATCGGCGAGCAATGTCATACCGGAGAAAGTCAATGTTACAGGCACGATAAGAGCGTACTCACCAACAGTACGGGAGCAATTGATTGGAGAAGTCGAACAGGCATTTAAACTTGCCGAGACGTTGGGCGGCAAGTATCAATTCAAAGTGGAACGGGGCGAACCTGCCCTTGTCAATAATCCGGCTGTCAATCGTATCATCCGCAAGGCTGCCGAATCCTGCATTCCCGAGGTGATTATAAAAGAGGGACCATTCGGCATGGGCGGAGAGGATTTTGCTTATATGACGCAGGCGGTGCCAGGTTCCATGTTCTTTCTAGGATGTGCATTTCCGGAAGGAGGCCAGCGCGATCTCCATACCAATCGTTTCGATATTGACGAACGGTGCTTGACGATGGGAGTCGACATTTTGACAGAAGCTGCGATGGAATTGCTGGATAGTTGATAGACATAACGAGAGGAGCGATGACAGATGGAAACGACCATTCAAAGTAAACCAATGTTTTTGGCAGGCCGATGGGTGCAGAAAAAAGAAAGCATCGAAGTGTTCGACCCCCAGGATGGCTCGCTCATAAGCAGTGTGCCAGCCGCAACTGAGGATGATGTGTTGCTGGCGATTGAAGAGGCAAAGGAAGGGGCAAAACGGTCTGCCTCTTTACCCGTCCATGCCAGGATGCGAATCCTGAATGAAGCAGCCCGCTATATAGAAGAACATTTCGACTTATATGCGGAAACGATCGCTTCTGAAGGCAGCAAGACAATCAAGGAGGCAGTTTCGGAAGTCATGCGCTGTATTCAGACTTTGCGTTTAAGTGCTGAGGAAGCAAGACGCATTCAAGGGGAGACCATTCCTTTCGATCAATCCGAAACCGGGGAAGGAAGGGTTGGCTATTATTACCGTTTCCCGATTGGAATCATTACCGCTATCACGCCTTTCAACGATCCTTTGAATCTCGTTGCCCACAAAGTCGGCCCCGCTATCGCTTCAGGCAATGCCATCATCGTCAAGCCGGCAACAGCCACTCCATTAAGCGCCTTGTTGCTGGCAGAAGCGTTCGAGCAAGCAGGGTTGCCGCCGAAAGTCCTGTCTGTCATCACAGGAAAAGGTGGCATCATTGGGGATGTATTAGTCACTCATCCTGCTATCCGAATGGTTTCTTTCACTGGTGGACTCGAGACCGGTGAGCGGATTGCAAAGAAAGCCGGCTTAAAGAAGATAAGCATGGAGCTCGGTTCCAATTCCCCGGTCATCGTGCTAAAAGATGCCGACATAGCAGCCGCAGTAGACGCGACCGTGTCGGGAGCTTTTTGTGCGGCAGGGCAAAATTGTCTGGGAGTCCAGCGGATCTATATTGAAAAGGACATATATGAGGAATTCCAAATGCGTTTTGTTGAAAAAGCGGGACGGTATGTGATGGGGGACAAACAATCACTAGGTACTGATATGGGCCCTTTAATTAATGAACGAGAGGCAGAACGGGTTCAACATTGGGTAGAGGAGGCCATTGCCAAAGGAGCTGAACTTCTTACAGGCGGCGAAAGGTTTGGAGCATTTTACAAACCGACAGTCCTTTCGAAAGTTCCTTCTGATTGCAAAGTTGCCGTACAAGAAATCTTCGGTCCCGTTGTCCTTTTATATGAGGTAGCAAATTTGGAGGAGGCGATTGATCAAGCGAATCATGTACCGTACGGCTTACAGGCAGGCATCTTTACTCAAAATGTAGAAAGCGCTTTCAAAGCGACTCGTGAGCTGCAGGTCGGCGGAATTATGATCAATGACAGCAGTGATTACCGAATCGACGGGATGCCGTTTGGCGGTGTGAAAGGTTCTGGACTCGGAAGAGAAGGCGTAAAGTTCGCAATCCAAGAAATGACGGAACCGAAAGTGGTCAGTTTTAATTTGCTTCAGCACTAGTAGTAGCAGAAATCTCACTGTTTTAGTTCAAAATACTAAAAAGGAGAACCACAAATGGATAAAAGTTCGAGGATGATGAATAGTGTTTTCTGGGTGTCCGCCATTGTCATTGTCGCAATGGTGTTATGGGGTGCCTTTGATGCTGCGGGGATGTCGCGATGGGCAGATCAAGCCTATACCTTCGTGACAGAGGCGTTTGGCTGGTTTTACCTTCTTTCAGTGCTAGCGATCGTATTATTTTGCGCATGGCTCGCTGTCAGCAGATACGGCAAGGTCAAATTGGGCCGGGACGACGAAAAGCCGAAGTACTCCTATTTTGCCTGGATCGGCATGCTCTTCAGCTGCGGATTCGGGGCGGGGCTCGTATTTTGGGGGATCGCTGAGCCGATGACACACTTTGCAACCTCCCCGACAGGCTCGGATGTGATGACGTCTGAAGCAGGGCGGCGTGCGATGCAATACTCCTTCTTTAATTGGGGCATTCACCAATGGTCGGTATTTACCATTGTCGGATTGGCGTTGGCCTATATCCAGTTCCGCAAAAGGGAAACAGGGATGATCAGTGATACGTTGAATCCTCTGATCGGCAAGGAAAAAAAGAAAACATTGCGAAAAACTATTAACATTTTAGCAGTCATCACGACTGTGCTAGGGGTGGCTACGTCTTTAGGAATGGGCATTTTACAAATCAATGGCGGATTGAATCATGTGTTTGCCGTACCTCAGAACAGCTTGTCCCTCTTTTTCATCACCCTGGCGCTTCTTGTGCTCTATCTCATATCTGCCTTAACGGGGTTGGATAAAGGAATTAAATTCCTCAGTATATTGAACATGAGTTTAGCTATCGGTATGATCCTCGTGGTGTTAATCCTTGGCCCAACACAATTCATCTTTGAAGCATTCGTCCTAGGGGTTGGCGATTACATCCAGAACTTTTTTGGCATGAGCCTTGGCTTATCTCCTTATGACGGCAACACATGGTCGAAAGCATGGACCGTCAATTATTGGGCATGGGTCATTGCGTGGTCGCCATTTGTCGGTGCGTTCATTGCCCGAATTTCAAGAGGGCGGACGATCCGGGAATTTGTCTTTGGGGTATTGATCGTTCCCCCGCTCATCGCAATCATTTGGATTGGAGTGTTTGGAGGGACGGCCCTCCATATGGATCTCTTCCAAGGGGCGAATATCGCAGGAGCCGTCCAAAACGATGTGACGAGCGCTTTATTCGCTACTTTTGCAAATTTCCCGATGAGCTCCTTGTTATCGGTTATCTTTTTGGTATTAATTGTAACATTCTTGGTGACATCTGCGGATTCCGCAGCCTTTGTCCTCGGCATGATGACATCAGGCGGCGATCCGAATCCGAGTAATTTATTGAAAGCGACATGGGGGATTCTAATGGCAGCCATTGTCGTCGTGCTCATCAATAGCAGCGGGTTGGCGGGACTGCAAACCGCCTCGTTGGTGGCCGCTTTGCCATTCACCGTCATCTTGTTGCTCATGGGAGTGGCTCTGCTAAAAATGCTGCGATCCGACGAAGGAGCTGTTGTTGCATCAGAAGAGACAGAGGCAGCCAAGGAAGAAGAGTTGACGTATGAACGAGCCCCGATCCGGGCACTTACAACTCAGAAAAAATAAAATTCGGAGGGATTATGATGATCTTGCAAACGACTGAAAATAGGGAAGCGTATTATAACGAATTGGCGGAGAAGGATAAAAAGCATTTCATTCATCCGACAACGTCATTTACTCAGCATCAGGAACAAGGGCCGCGATTCATTTTTACGGAAGGCAACGGCATCTATTTGAAAGACGTGCGTGGCAAGACGGTCATAGATGGGCTATCCTCCCTTTGGAATGTCAATATCGGACACGGCAGGGAAGAGCTTGGCGAGGCCGCTGCCAAGCAGATGAAAAAGCTGGCGTTCAGCTCCACATTTGCTACCAACAGCCACGAGCCGGTCATTGAACTGGCTGAGCTGGTCGCAAGTATGGCGCCGGGTGATCTTAGTGCGACATTCTTTACTTCGGGCGGCTCAGAAGCCAACGATACCGCTTTTAAAACGGTCCGGTATTATTGGCAATTAAAAGGGAAGCCAGGCAAGAAAAAAATCATTTCGAGGAAGAAGTCGTATCATGGGGTTTCTGTGGGGGCATCCAGCGCTACAGGATTGCTGGGGTTCAGAGATTTCCCTTCGTTGGCACCCGATTTCTTGTATGTCGATACTTCGGTAGAAGCATTGAAGGAATTGATTGAAACAGAAGGTGCTGACACGATTGCCGCCTTTATCTCGGAGCCGATCCAAGGTTCAGGAGGGGTGAATCCTCCACCGGAAGGCTATTTCAAAGAAATTCGGGCACTATGCGATGCCAATGATATTTTATTCATCGCAGATGAGGTCATTACTGGTTTTGGAAGGACAGGTAAGACATTCGGCATGGAGCATTTTGATGTCGTGCCGGATGTCATGGTCATCGCCAAAGGAATCACGAGCGGCTATGCCCCTCTTGGAGGGATGGTGCTGTCAGAAAGGCTGCGTTCCGAACTGGTCAGTTTGTCGGATGGGATTTTCATGCATGGCTACACGTACAGCGGACATCCGATGTGCTGTGCTGTTGCACTCGAAAACTTGCGGATTCTTAAGGAAGAACAGCTTTATGAAAACGTGCGCCAAATGGGTGAAGAGTTTCAAAAAGGGTTCGCTTGGCTGCAAGACCGGCACGAAGTCGTAGGAAAGGCGCGAGGCATTGGCTTACTGGGTGCGATTGAAATAATGAAGGACAAAGAAACCAAAACACGGTTCGATGAGCCAGTGTCTGTAAAAGTAATTGAAGAAGCATTGAATCATGGGCTTCTCGGCAGAAGCATTATTTATGAAGGTCAAGACACGCTCGCGTTCGCTCCACCATTCTGCATCACCAAGGAAGAAGTGGAAAAGATCATCTCCATTATCGACGAATCGTTGACCACTGTATTGAAAAAACTGTAGAACTACCTTACAGCTGCGATATACATTTGATCAGGCTTTCTGTACACCTTGAATTCATGGTGTACAGAAAGCCTGATTTTTCTATTCGCGGTACAACTTAGAACCCCTAGATGACATGTTTGAATGTCAAACACAAAATAGAGTAGAACATAGAAAAACAAAAAAAATATATCCTTGATACTCTACCTGCGTCACCTTTTATACTTCTATGTAACAAAAGAGAAGCTAGGTGAAACTATGATTAAACCAGTAAAAAAGGAACTTCTTTCAGTACAAGGATTGCTTGTCATCTCACTTTTCTCTGATGCAAGTCCTCCCCCTTAAATAAAAAAGAAACAACAGCTTTAATCATCAAAAGATCATTTAGGGAGGGAATATCTTGATTGAAGAAATTTTTCATAAGGTGGAAGACATTGATGCGATATATCAATACGCAGCAATATTTATAATTGGATTTTTGCCTTTTTTGGAGGCTTTCGTGGCCGTACCTATTGGCGTACTATTAGAACTTCCTTTTATTCTTGTCGTTTTAATCGGCATTATCGCTAATTGGCTGTCTGTTATGGTTGTCATTATGTTTTCTTCCTTCATCACGACTTTGTTTTCCAGGAAGGATCAGAATAGCTCTGATCATTTTATAGCTAGACGTTTTCAAAGAGCAAAGAAATATTTCAATAAATTTGGAGTTCCAGGTATCTCACTTTTGGGTCCGATCATAGGAACAAACCATATTGGTGCATTGGTTTGTCTATTTGCAAAAGCCAATAAAAAGAATATTATACTTTGGCAAACAGTCAGTATCGTTATTTGGGGTGTCGGTACTGGAGTGCTTTTACTGTATGGCGTGGACATCTTCCATAATCTAAGGTGATGTTTAGGAGAGTGTTTTTATTCTATAGGGTCCTTCCATAACGACTAGGTGTGAGCCAAACGAAATCGGTCTCTTGTGGAAGTTCTTTTAGGTTTTTTCATGTGTATGGATTCGTCATGCTCGAAATGGGTATCCCTGTAATGGAGCTTACTGCAGGATAACGAAGGGAGTTGGCAGCATGAATTTTAACAACATTACAGTCGCAGGCAGCGGGGTATTGGGCAGTCAAATCGCATTCCAAACCGCATTCAAAGGATTCACGGTGAATGTATATGACATGAATGAGGAAGCACTCGGAAAAGCGAAAGAGCGGATTAGCCATTTGAAGGCGTATTATCAGAAAGATTTAGGCGTGTCGGACGACCAGTTTGATGAGGGGTTTAAACGGTTGTCGTTTTTCAGTGATCTCGGTGAGGCGGTGAAAGAGGCAGACTTGGTCATTGAGGCGATTCCAGAAGTGGCGGACATCAAAACTGCGTTCTATCAAGAGCTCGGCAAAGTCGCTCCGGAAAAAACGATATTTGCTACGAACTCTTCCACGTTGCTGCCGAGTCAGTTCGCCGAGGCGACGGGGCGTCCGTCTAAGTTTCTGGCGTTGCATTTTGCAAATGAAATCTGGAAGAACAATACGGCGGAAGTGATGAAACATCCGGGAACAGACCCGGCTGTTTTTGACAGTGTCATTGATTTTGCAAAAGCAATCGGCATGGTCGCTTTGCCTCTGCAAAAAGAGCAGCCCGGGTATATCTTAAATTCTTTGCTCGTTCCCTTTTTAGACGCAGCGGAAATGCTCCTGATTAAAGAAGTAGCGGACGTGCAGACAATCGACAAGACATGGATGATCGCTACAGGAGCGCCGATGGGTCCGTTCGCCATCCTCGATGTTGTGGGGATCAAGACAGCTTACCATATCGTGAAGACAAAAGCGGAAGCGACCGGTCAAGAGGAATTGACGAAACTGGCAGATCTGCTAAAAACCGAGTATCTCGATAAAGGTAAGTTGGGCCGTGAAACCGGGGAAGGGTTTTATAAGTATCCAGATCCTGCATTTATGGATCAGGATTTTTTGAAATAAACCGCAAGAGCGTAACTTTTGAAGATCTGGCTACATGAAATATAATTTTTGTGGTGAACGGATGGTTCACTTATTAAAAAAGTGATGAGGCAGTTATACATATCCTCATCACTTTTTCATTTGATTGGCCTCAGTTGATGATCCAGCGTTACATGTCTCCAAAACTGCTTTGTGCCTTCATCTTTCACAACGACTCCCAGTTTGGCAAGTTCACTGCGCATCACATTTGCTTCTTCCCCTTCATCATTCTTTTTAGCAATTTCTCTAGCCTTCAGCAATGCATGGACATGGTCGGGGAGGTGTTGAGAAGCCGGCTGCCATAATGTAAAGAGATGACTATATAGATCATCGGTACGAAAGGGATACCCGTGTTGTTTGAATGCAACCTTCAACGTCTCCGGTTTACTATCGTAGGATTTCCTTAATAATTCGTGACCTGAACACCCGACAATCACCAATTCATCATGATCGTAATAGATATCTCGGATTTCATCTTGAAGCAACTCGATCGTAATTACATCATTTGCTATTTTAATATTGTCGTTAGTGATAGAAATGGCAGGGCTTTCTCGCAAAAGCAACTTGGCTCCATATAAACCGCCGACAAGACCCACAATGGAAAACAATACATTAGACCATTCACCTAAATGTAATTGGAACAATTCAACAAATTTATTGATAAACGTGAGACGTTCTTGAAAAGGGATGCGATCTTTAGTCATTAACCAAGACAGGATCCTTGAGAAAAAATAGCCTAGAGCAACACCAAAAATTGAAAAGGCAATAAGCCATGCCCATTTTTCGAATCGACTAACAGCTATGATTGTTTTTTCAGGTTTCGTATTGGCACTCAATAAGTTGCCTCCTTTATCAATGGTTTACTCAATTATGGGAGTGTTGAAACTATTCCTAATACTTATGAAGCACACTATTCGCTCCCGCTATGGCACAGCTCCACTCTCCCTGGCCACTGTGCTTCTCAAACGAATTGATGGAAAAACCGCCAACTGTTTACCTTACATATCTCTATTCAAAAAAGAATAAATCGCTAGTATAAGCGTAATAAGAGGAAGAGCAAACCATAATGTACCTATCTCAAAAATGTATTTGAACTCAGGTATAAATACTAGGTATTTAGAGATGAAAATAATCATGAAAAAAGAGCTAACTAACAAGATAGACTCAGGAGTATTTATAACTTTCTTTTTTCCCATTTTTAAAAACCTCCATTTTATAATTCCTGCTATTACCATATACGAGGCACTGATAAAAAAGTTTCGAATACCTGTGATACTAGTTCCATTCTGTATTCTGACATCTGTTGTGGTCGCAGGTGGGAAAGAGAATGTGTATTTTATCAGAAAGAAATTGACCCAGATTAGGGGATTTGCCATGTTGAACATTCCTTCATACATATATAGGAAATTCATTCTAAGTACAATGACAACAGCCACAATCCGTCAAGATGGATTGTGGCTGTTATTTCTTATACTCTAAATTCCTGTATTACTTGCTGCAAACTCAACGCTTGCTCGCTCAAATCTTGTGCAACAGTGTTGATTTCCTCAATGGTTGCCATTTGTTCCTGGACAGCAGCCGAGTTTTGGGACGTCTTTCCGGATGCTTCGCTGGAATGTGTCGCGATTTCCTGGATGGAAGCGGCGACTTCCTCGGCACCTGCCGAGATTTCTTCGGTTGCTGTGGAAATGTCTTTGATTTGCTCGCCCATCGTTTGGACGGCTTGGACAATGGAAAGGAAGGCATTGCCGGCTCCTTCAATAACATGAACTCCTTCTTCCACATT
The DNA here is from genome assembly GCA_014204635.1 of Sporosarcina luteola. Lineage (GTDB taxonomy): Bacteria > Bacillota > Bacilli > Bacillales_A > Planococcaceae > Sporosarcina > Sporosarcina luteola_A. Next base: position 103,665 of record JACHLS010000002.1, read on the forward strand.
TTTCAAGCTGATGGCTACTGCTTGTTCCACCTGTTTTGTATCTGTTTGGATTTCTGTCGTCAAGCCTACAATTTGATTGGCTGATTGTTTGGATTGCTCTGCCAGCTTCCGGACTTCATCGGCCACGACAGCAAATCCTTTGCCATGCTCACCAGCACGGGCTGCCTCAATGGCAGCATTTAAAGCCAGCAGGTTTGTCTGTTCGGTGATATCCGTAATGACGTGAATGATATTCTCGATTTCCGCAGTTTGTCTGCTTAGTCGGGCAATCAATTCACTTGTTGCATGCGAAGAATCGTATATAATATCCATTTGATCTTTTGCCTGTTTCACAGCCGCGCCGCTTTCGACGGCCAATGTTTCAGTAGTCGTTGCACTGTCATTCAGCTGTTGGGCGGATTCAGCGATGCGTTGGACACCCAATGCGGTTTCTTCCATGGCCAGAGAACTTTCTCGAGCAGAAGCGGCTGATGTTTGTGCGCCCGCGGCAATCAATTCCATGTTTTCCCCCACGTCTTGCGAGGCCCGGGTCACTTCTTGCGTGCTGGCGGATAATTCCTCTGCCGTCGCGCTGACATGTGCGGCATTATCAGTGATACTGCCGATCAACCTGCGGAGATTCGCTTTCATTGTATTGAAGGAATGAGCCAAATCACGAATTTCATCTTTTGATTTCACATTGATATCTTCTTGTGTCAAATCACCGTCTGCAATAATAGCTGCGCCTGCAACAAGCTCTCCAATCGGTTTTGCGATGGACCGCTTGATGGTAAATGCAATGAGCAAGGCCAAAATAATGTCAACAATCGTGGAGATGATCAATCCCTCTTTTGCGACAGTTGCTTTCTCAGTGATCAACGCCCGGTTTTTTTCCAAAAGATCGTTTTGGAAAACAACAATTTCTTCTGCAGCATGCTGGATGTTGACAGTTGCCGTCTGGCCGCTCGTGTTCATGACGCGTTCGGCACCGTTGCGGTTGCCTTGTTTTATGTAATTGATAACTTGATTGGACACATCATCGAACTGAGCAATGGAATTGCCTGTTCTCTCAAGCACTTCTTTCATTTCTTCGGTTGTAGCATATGTAGATAATTCCTCATATGTGTTTTGCAACGATTGCTTGGCTGCTTCGTAGCGGGATAATGCGGCACCGGTGCCAGTTGTAATATATTCCCGGAGATGCATTCCTTGAAATGCGGTATCCTTTTGAATGTTTTCGGCCAGTTGTACTTGTTTGACTTGTTGGTCGAACATGTTTTCATATTTCGCAGTAATGGACAGCATTTGAACAATGCTGTAGCCAGCGAACATTAACAGCACACCTAGCATGATGGCAAATCCACCATAAATCTTTTTGCCTATCGACATGATGTTGCTCCTCTCAAAATATGTTTCTCTAATGCAAGCGTAACCTAATCTAAATTCATTGTAAACATCAAATTTGTGAGTAAAGTCGTAATGGAAGTTTTGTTATTTAGGTTAAATGGTTCACTTACATAAAATGCATTTGGGTAAAAGTGTATGGGTCTATATATATGGCAGACCAGGAAAAGCTGCAACCAAAAAGCCGGACAGAAGGAAACGGGTTTCCTTGTCCGGCAAAACATTAATTCGATTTAAAGATTTCACCCGCAATTCCCATGGCCTGAACGGCTTTCGGAAAGCCGACATAGCCGGCGCAATGGATGATAAGCTCGATGATTTCATCTTTTGACAACCCGACATTCAAGGCGGCTTGCAAATGAACGCGAAGCTGGTCAAACGCCCCCTGCGTGATAAGCGAGGTCAAGGTGATCAATTCCCGTTGTGAAAGGGAAAGTGTTTCTCTGGCGTAGAGGTCACCAAAGCCAAAGGATACAATCATGTTCCAGAGGTCAGGTGAAATATGTTTTATTTCTTGCATGCCGGTACGGACTTCCTCTGAGAACAGCTCCTCCATAACTCGTGTTCCGGCAGTGTAGCTTGTGTTGTTTTCCATATTCATTGTCTCCCCATTGTTGGCGGTATTTCATTTTCATCTACCAACACTTCTATTACAATCGGTTTCTTTGTTTCTTTCATACGTGCCAGCGCTTCCTGTATCCGTTCGCTCAATTCAAATGGATCGCGGCACGTAAAGCCATCTAACCCCATCGACTCTGCAAAACAGGCTGCTTTCATAGGAGTTTCATAGACTCCGCCGATGGATGTTCCGATCATTTTCCGCATCCCTTTCTCCACCATATCCAATCTTCCATTATTGACAACGATGAAGAGGACGGGAGCGTCATAATTGTAAGCTGTTGAAATTTCCGTGCCATGCATGAACATACAGCCATCCCCGGCCAGGCAGACGATTGTTTTTTCTGGAGCTGCTAACTGAGCGCCGATAGAATAGCCGATGCCATTGCCCATGGCGCCGAATATATCCTCGAAATAGAATGTCCCTGGCTCATATACATCGTAATGTTTAATGCCATAGAAGGAATGGCTTCCATCATCGCCGAATACGATTGCATCTGCTGGAAGTTCATTGCGCATGGCCCGTAATACTTGGACTGCTGACATCCGATTGCCTGGTGCGTTTTCCAAAAGCGGAAGCGGCGCAGGCATGGATAAAAATGATTCTTGCTTGGCAGGCCGGTCTTTCAGGAGTAATTGCAAATTTGTTTTAATATCGCCGAGCACGGGTGTTGTGGGAACCATGATTGATTTACCGATGAACGTCGGATCGTAATCAAAGTGGACAACGTGATCGGGATACATGGATTCAGCTAACCCTGCAGTCGACATATCGCTCATTTTAGAACCGATAACGAGGAGCAAATCAACCTTCTCCTGCAAATATTCCGTCGCTTCTGGAGTACCTCCCAAGCCAAATGCTCCTAACGAAAGAGAATGGTTGGATGGGAATGTGCCCTTTCCGCCCGGAGTTGTAACGACCGGGATGCCCCAATGCTCTGCTAAACGCTGCACCTCCTCATATGCCCGGCTGGAATGAACACCTTTTCCGAGGAAAATAAGGGGACGGGACGCTTGATTCAGCTTGGCCGCCACGTCTTCGATATGTGGCGAAATCATTTTATGGGAAGAGGGCAAATCCAGCACGAACGGTTCAATTTCCTCCAATAATACATCAAAAGGAATGGAAAGGTGCACGGGGCCTTTTACACCTGTGACCGCCTTCTCCAGAGCATGCTGTAAATAAGGTCGGAGCATATCTCCGCGTTCCACCCGGGCGCTGAATTTCGTGACGTATTGGAACATGTTCACCAAATCGGTGCCGAATGTGCTGGAATCCTGTCCAAGTGCTTTGCCGGTATCCTTCATGGATGGATGTCCCGTAATGAGCAATAGTGGAAGATGTGATGCTGCAGCTTGGCCAGCTGCAGTCAATAAATTGGTTCCGCCTGGTCCTGACGTGCCAATTGCGACGCCAATCTTCTGGTTCATCAAAGCGTAGCCGGCCGCTTCAAAACCGGCGGCCGCCTCATGTTTGCTTAATACAAACTCGATATTTTCATGTAAAAGCTCAAATAGTATCGGAGAGACTGCTTTTCCGGGAATGCCGAAGATATGTTGGAGTCCCCAATGCTTAAAATTTGCTGCGAGTACAGAAGCGGTTGTTTTCATATATATCTCTCCGTTAATAGAATAAAATCTTTTTGAAATCGGCGGATTACTTAATTCGCAAGTAAAGGTCTTCGAACTCGTTCGCGGGAAGCGGTTTACTGAAATAAAACCCTTGTACAATATCGCACTGCTGATCGATCAGAAACTTGAGCTGTTCCTCTGTTTCCACGCCTTCGGCAATGACCCGCATTTGCAGATTATGCCCCATAGTAATGATGGCCTTGACGATAAAGGCGTTTTGCGGGCCATTGCCGAGTTCCATGACAAATGATTTGTCAATTTTAATATAATCAATTGGAAAATCTTGCAGATACGTAAGTGAGCTATAGCCGGTGCCGAAATCGTCAATGCTGATGCCGATTCCAAGCTGTTGCAACTGTTTCAGCACTTTTAACGAATATTCATACTCCATTGCCATATACTCCGTAATTTCTACAATGAGAAATTTTGGATCCACGCCATTCCGATGAAGCGTTTCTTTCATAAATGCGACCAGATCATTCGTCAGGAATTGTTGAGTTGATAAATTGACGGAAATCTGGAGTGGCTGCAAGCCTGCATCCTGCCATTTCCTACTTTGAGCGCATGCTTCATTGATGACCCATTTTCCGATTTGATTGATGAGTCCATTCTCTTCTGCCAATTGAATGAACTTATCGGGATATAAAAGCCCCAGCACAGGATGCTGCCATCGGATCAATGCCTCCATTCCCATGAGATTTCCCGTTTTCGAATGGATTTGCGGTTGGTAGTGGAGGACAAACTCTTCATGCTCGATCGCTTTACGCAAGTCGATTTCAAGTTTATAGTCATCTTCTCGCTCCTCGAGTAACTCGGACGTATACACGTTATACCGATTCTTTCCTTGCTTCTTCGCCTGGTACATGGCATTATCCGCGTAAATCATTAATTTTTCCATAGAAATTGGATAGTCTGGGTACAATGCAACGCCAATGCTTGCTGTCGTGTGCAATTCGTCGTTGCCAATATAGAAGGATTCATTGAATAGATGTAACACTTCCTCCGCCTTTGCTGTCACATAGTCGGGATGTTCGAAATCCTTTAGCAGAAAAATGAACTCATCCCCACCCATCCGAGCTAGAATATCATGTTCCCCGAGACAACCGGATAGTCGTTCACTCACTTTTTTGAGCAGCATATCCCCGTAAGAATGGCTGAAGTTATCGTTAATCACTTTAAAACGATCCAAATCGATGAAAATAAGGGCCAATGCTCTTGTTTGTCCCTCATTTATATCTTGGATCACTTTTTCAATCTCTTCATTAATACAGCGGCGATTCGGAAGGCCTGTTAGATCATCGTGGTAGGCGAGATAATTGAACTTCTCTTGGAGGAAATATCGGTCCGAGATATCCCGGAATTGACCGAATGCCCCGATCATCTTATCTCCTTCGTAAATGGGCTGCGCATCGAATAGGCAGACAAGATGTTTTCCGGCAGCACTCGTGAATTGAATCTCTTCATTCGTGAACATTTTCCCATGTTCCAATACTTCTTGAAAATAGGCCCCTGTGATAGGAGAATCTATGATATTCCGCCCGATCACCTCTTCTCTGCGATTACCCGATAATTCCTCGGCGAACGCGTTGAATTCCGTTGTGATCCCGTTCTGGTCTGTAATGACAATGCCGTTCCGTGTCTGGCTCATCATAATTTGATTCATAATATAGAGCTTTCGGTTCTGTTTGCGCAATAATAGTTCTCGTTCGATAGAATCGACCGATTGTGTCAGCATGGTGAGGAATAATGGATTTTGATATTGTATGGGCAACATGATGGACACGCTGCCAAGCAGGTTATTGTCATCCGTGTAGTGAAAGGCTGTGCCATAGCAGGCGATGTCATGGAGAAACGTATGATAATGCTGTGAACCAATGATGCTAATTGGATGTTTGTGCTGTAATGCCAAACTAATCACATTCGTTCCCGTATCTTCCTGCACAAATAAGCTGCCGGGTTTGATTCCGAATTTCTCGATCATCCCTTTGATTGTTTCATCCCCTTCAATCTCAAGGAGATACCCGTTTGCATCCGACACGACGACAAGGATCGGCGTCCCTTTTAACGAGTCTAATAGCTTGTTAGAGAAAAATTGGACGACCGACAAAATCTCACTGTAATCGTGGCGTTTTGATGCAAGTTGCTGATCGGTCAGCAATTGTTTAGGGCGGGAAATTTCATTTGGATTCATGCCAGCCTTCTCACAATACTGATTCGATTCTATTATATAATAAGCGTCATGACTACTCATACATTCCTCCAAATCTATCAATCCGATGGCCACTCATATTTTATAAAAATGAAAAAGCAACTGCTTCTTCACGAACCTGATGGACAAAATAATTATTGTTTTTCAATGCATTTTGAAACTATAAGTAGGGTATGCAAGTGCCAAGTTATTTATTTATTTCTAATATATTATTATAAAGTTTTTAATAATAAAATACAATGAGGTGAGTAAAAACGTTTGGGGTCTTGCAGTCGGAAGCCGTGCATCTTGCCGTTTCGGTACGATTGATTGCGAGGCAGATACACAAGGGGGAGAGGAAAGGTTTTTATGTTTGCTTTGTTCGGAAAAGGGGCGCGCTTTGTAGCATCTAGTACTAGAAGGCAAACCATGCTATTCTAATAAGAATGCTTTGAGATAAAGGAATGGTTCAATGGAGAAAAATAGAAGATTACCATTGCCAACCGTGTGGCTTGTATTATTGTTCGGATCGCTGACAGCGTTTGGTCCGTTATCGATGGACATGTACTTACCGGGATTGCCTGCGGTAGCGAATGATTTACATGCGACGACCTCCATTGTCCAGTTAAGTTTGACTGCTTGCTTGGTCGGTCTCGGGGCGGGACAGCTCGTGTTTGGACCGATGAGTGATATCGTAGGCAGGAGAAAGCCGCTCATCGCAACGCTCTTCGTTTATGCGATTGCATCGCTCCTCTGTGCATTCAGTTCGGATATTTGGATGTTCATCATGTTGCGCTTCATTCAAGGGATGACGGGGGCTGCGGGGATTGTCATTGCTCGGGCGTGCGCTCGGGATTTATACGAAGGAAAGGATCTTACCAAATTCATGGCGCTGTTATCCATAGTGAATGGCGCAGCTCCCATATTAGCTCCCATCGCAGGAGGAGTGGTGCTCGGTTTTGCGACTTGGAAGTCCGTGTTCTTCATCCTTTCCACAATCGGGCTGCTCATGTTTTTGGCGACCGCCTTGTTTCTTCCGGATACATTGCCGGTGGAAGCGCGATCGGAAAGCGGGCTGTTTGCTGTGTTCAGGACGTTTGGCAAATTGCTGAAAGACAAAGTTTTCATTAGCGTCGCGTTGACCCAAGGGTTGATTTCTTCCAGTATGTTCGCCTACATAGCCGGCTCGCCATTTGTCTTGCAAAACATATACGGGGTATCCCCGCAGCAGTTCTCTCTCTTTTTTGCTTTGAATGGACTCGGAATTATCATTGCGGCCCAAGTGACAGGACGTTTATCCAGCCGTATCCATGAGTCGAGGCTGCTATGGGGAGGGGTTCTTCTATCGGTGGCAGGCAGTCTTGGCTTGTTAGGTGTCGTTTGGATGAAAGGTTCCCTTGCTTTGATGGCGATTGCGCTGTTCCTTATCGTATCCAGTGTCGGAATCGTTTCGACCTCCGCCTTCTCCCTGGCAATGCAGAGCCAAGGGAAAACTGCTGGAAGCGCGGCAGCTTTTTTAGGGCTGATCCCGTTCGTCGGAGGAGCCGCTGTATCGCCGCTTGTCGGGATGGCAGGCGACTTTTCCGCATGGCCGATGGCACTTGTCATCCTAGGGTGCAGCGGGAGTGCGTTGGTGATTTACCAGGCAACAGTCAAAGGAGCATTCGCAGCTAAAAGGGCTTGACTGGTAGTGGAGCAATTAGTGTTAATAAGAGATGTAAAGTGGAAGATGTTATAAAAAAGGACGATCCGGAATTTCAGTCGAAACTGAGCTTCCCGATCGTCCTTTCATAGTTCTGGGGCGCAGATGGGGACAACGGGAAAGAGCAGTCATTGTGTGATAATGAGCTGGTAGCAAGGGGGGGCGGGCAGTCTCCAAGCGTTATGCGCGGGTGTAGGAGTTAATGCGCGGTTAGCGTCTACTTATGAGTGGTTGTCGTTGGTGTATGCGCGGTTGGAGTCCATTTATGAGTGGTTATCCCTTTGGTATGAGCGGTTCGTAAAACGTGCTGCCCCTCGTCTTCTTTCCGGAGTGTATGAGAAGGAAACAAGTATGATACAAAGAGTGAATAGGTCATTCTTAGAGGATTCTTTATTTGATAAAAGTCATTAGATTATTTCTGAAGACTTCCCTTACATTATGCCGCTGTTCTCAAAATAAAAATCAGGTGGAGAAAAACGATTTGTTTTTCTCCACCTGATTTTATTTTTTGTCTTCAAAGTCAATTTTCGTATTATCTTGGAATTTTATTTCGAGATCGAACTGCGTATAATTATCTGCCAAATCGAACGTAGTAAGTACTTGTTGGATGGCATCCTGAAGCTTCGTATCTTTTGTGATGGTAAGCTGTTGGAGTTTTGGATAAATGTCATCAAATGCTTCCTGGCCGTGCAGGAATCGATTGTTGAGCTCATCTTCTACCTTCGCTTCTACTGTTCCATTTTCCTGGTCGATTTCAATCTCATATTCCTGATCTTTTCCGTAATCGACACTCAAATCGAATTCCGCATAGTCAATTTCGTCCAGCTTTTGCTTCATTGCTGCGCTATCGTTGCCAGTTGAAGTGGCCGTTCCGTTTCCTGTCGCTGTGTTATTCGCTGTGTTATCCCCATTGTTATCATTGGTGCTTTCGGTATTCGTCGTTTGATTGTCCGTTTGCGTAGTTCCATTTTGGTTTCCATTTTTGTTGTTATTGCCGCCGCAACCTCCCAATAACAACGCTGCTGTCAATACGATACCTGTGATAGATCGTGTTTTTCCCACAATGTATTCCTCCAGTCTGTTCATGTTGTCGTTGTAAGTCTTCCCGAAAATATTTGTTTTTAAGCAAAGGGAATTGCAGAAAATCCTTATTTTTTGGTACGGTAAATAAATCCGTTTACGAGGAGGACGACCACATAGACAAGGTTCGTTTGATTGATTATTTACGAAATGGAGATTCGAGAGGGGCTATTGCCTACAAGAACGAGGAAATTCCTAAATCCCTTTATAAATATTATCCGCTTTTCGATAGTCGCTTTGTTCATTATGAGGAAGAAAATCAAAAGCGGCTGCGCTTATTGGAAAGTGGGGAGTTTTGGCTCTCTTCCTATTCCAATCTAAATGATCCCTATGAGCTGAAAGCGTTGATGTATGATGAGAGTCAGCTTGCACCATCGGGTACAGATTTACAGCGGCTTCATGGCTTGGTGGAAGAGCAGCGGTCACGATATGGGATTGGAAGCTTCAGTACTAATTTCGGCCGTAATATGCCAATGTGGGCACATTACGCGAACAATCATAACGGTTACTGTATCGAATATGAAGTGACCGATCCCCGGTATGTGTTCAAGGTGCTCTATGAGAAATCACGCCATCAAACAAAGCAGCTGCCAAGAGATGTATTTGAGGAAGTAAAGATGGCGATGCGTGATGGGAAGCGGCCATCTGCACGGACAGAGAGTATGTTATTGCTGTTGTTTTTATCGAACTTCGTCAAACACGATGTTTGGTCGTATGAGAGGATGAATATCGTATTCTCTATAACTTTCGTAAGCGCATCAGCATCGGGCGTTCGATCGCGGCTCCCAAACTGGGTATTCAACCAAAACGAATGTATTTGGGGCTTGCCATAAGTGAACAGCACCGAACAGAAATGCTGGCGATCGGTAGAACGATCGATTGTGAGGTGTGGCAAATGGTTTTTGATGATGCCAATGCACAATTTGAATTAAAGGCTGACCGGTTGCTATAAAAGGATATCGTGCAAAAGCAGACTGAGTAAATGGTCCTTCTAGAAACTAGGAGAATTCCATCTGTTGCTCATCCTCCTGTTGTCTTATACTAAACTGGATTGTATTTCTAAGCAGGAGAGGGTGACGGGATATGTTAAAAAAGCTTGCCTCTGACGCGCTTGGCCTATCGGATATCGGAAAAATTATTGGCCCGGAAGATTACGACAAAACAAACGCGGACGATTACATTCGACACGAGGACGGAGAGAAGATCTATTTTCTTATCAAGACAAAGGCGGACGAATATTGCTTTACAAATTTAGCGTTCATTCATGTGGATGGAGAAACCGCCATTTCTTCCAAACGGATGCTAAAACGGTATCCGTTTGGAATGCATACGATTTCGGAAGTGTACTTGGAAACGGCGGGCAAAGTGGATTTAGATGTAGAAATCAAATTTACGCTCGGCCATCAGGAATACAGCATCGATGTGGATAAAAAGCAGATTGCGAAATTAAACGATCTTTATAAAGCATTAGTATTCATTTCCGAGAAGACATATGAAAATAAAGTACTGCTAGACTTGGCAACACAAAGCCTGGATAAAGCAGCTATAATTTTACAAAATGCAAGACCGACAGATTTTCAAATGGCTGATCAATATAAGCAAGTAACGGAATTCGGTTTTTCATGGTTAACGAATGCGCGAGAACAGTACCACGAGAAGGATTTCGGGGAAGTATTTGAAAAGTATATAAATAATTAAATGAAGAACAGACGCTTCCCCTTACCGAAAGCGTCTGTTCTTTTATCGAGAATTACTTGTGATTTGAACCCTTGTTCCTCAAAACTCCCGTTTCCAGATAGGTGCGAACCACTTGACGCCTCTCCGGTTCATGGGCAGAAGTTTCATATCCGCGATCAGATGGCTTGCGTAGCCGGCAAGTCCGGCGGCGAGCATCCCTTCGATTGGCCACTGTTCCTGTAATTGAATTAAGATCATTCCATAAAATGCAAGTCCGAGCAAGGAGTGCGTGTAAGAACGATGCGGAAGGAACGAGGCGATGATGATGTAACTGCCAGCTAATAGGATACCGATCGATTGATGCAGGACAAATCCGAGAAGCATGACAAGAACGCCTGTTAATGTAAGAATCCGGCGTTGTGTAATGATACGCGACACGATCAATAAGATGAGTCCAATCACTCCATATACCAGTAGTGATGAAGAGAGGCCGTCTGTCAGGAATCGGTACGTGATGAGCAGAAAGACGCTGATTCCGATGAGTTGCATGACCGCTTGCGCGACTTTTTTGGAAACGGTGATCCGGTTGCTGGCCAGCCCGTTCGTATCCAAGTCGGGTGCCAATCCGGAAATGCCGCCGATGGCAGTGCAGGCTGCAATGGCGACGGGATCCTGAGATGCTTGGAAGCCGGCCACAGCGCCTGCCGCCAAGCCAATAACGAAATGGGAAGTTCCATCCATATGTATACCTCTCAATGCGATTTCTTTGATGCTCGTTCTATTTTCACGTAAATGGCTGCCAGGCACAAGAGGAACTATACCTATGCAGCCATAGTCGGCAGTTAACTATTGTGATATAATAATTCAGTTATACTAAGAGAGGAAGGTCCTTCGATTGAATCAACCTGCTATTTCCCAATCGTCCCGAAAGAAGCGGGCGATTGTTTCCATACTTCTGTTTCTTGTTATCGCAATACTTGGATTGGCGTATGTAAAATGGATACCGTATTACGGAAAAAGTATGACGGCCTTTACGACTCACTCCATTGGCGATAGTATTCTCGGTACGCCGGATGAAATAAAATCATTTTCCTGGCATACCGCTTCTGCTTACGCCCTGATTTATTTTCAGTCTGTCTGGAAGGCGGCTGTTCTCGGTATCGTTCTGGGTTCACTGATCCAAGTGCTCATCCCGGCAAATTGGTTAATGAGAGTGCTAGGTAAAACTTCATTCGGCAGCACGGCGGTAGCCGGCTTATCCTCCTTGCCTGGAATGATGTGTACATGCTGTGCAGCGCCCGTAGCTGTCGGTCTTCGTAAAAAAAATGTGTCGGTCGGGGCTAGTTTGGCGTTTTGGCTAGGGAATCCATTATTGAATCCGGCAACCTTAATTTTCATGACATTCGTCCTTTCCTGGAAGTTTACCTTAATGCGCGTTGTGTTCGGTATTTTATTAACATTCGGCGTCAGTTATATGGCAAACCGTTTTGTACCGCAACAAGACAAAGTCGATGTGGAACGGATCATGAAAAGTGTGGAGGAAGAGGATAAAGGGCCATTCCTTTCCAGATGGATGAGAGCTATAGGGGGAATGGTCATTTACATTGTCCCCGCATACATTCTTTCCGTTCTGTTGATGGGAGCGGCACAAGGGCTGTTATTCCCGCACGTCGGGGAAGCGTCAGGGCATGCTTTGCTCCTCATCTTGCTATTCGCCCTTGGCGGCATGTTGTTCGTCATCCCGACAGCAGCGGAAATCCCGATCATCCAATCAATGATGGCATTCGGCCTGGGAGGCGGTCCGGCCGGTGCATTGCTTATCACATTGCCCGCGGTCAGTTTGCCCTCCTTGCTGCTTGTGGCGAAGTCCTTTCCTGCGAAAGTATTGTGGTTTGTCAGTATCTCGGTCACTCTTGTCGGCGTTGTTTCAGGACTGATCGGCATGTGGTTATTATAAGGTTGTAGAAATTGGGGAAGTCACTTGTCAGGTGGCTTCCCCTTTGAATTATGTATGACTAATCTAAGTAACATATAATTTTTAGGCATGGATTGTTTGTGTGAAAATCAATCCGCTTCCAAGGTTTTTTATTATAATGGTATTCTCCATGTCTTTAACTAAAAATGATTGCTCCATTTGTAAGATCGACATTTATGGTTTTGATTCCTTCCTTCATTCATCACATATTGACAGGTCCATCTAAAATCCGAATCTACTTACCTCCATAATCCCTGAAGAACTCAATAACCAACCAACTTACATAACACGCTAATAGATTCAATTCGGGAATTCCTAAATGAGTGCGTCTCTTTAATGCCACAGGAAAGAGTAATGGGATGCATTACATGCATACTTCGATAAATATGGTAGCATTATTGCCTTAGAATGTAAGATGTAACGGTCACGCGAGGAGGATATAAAATGAGAGAAGATCAAATGAAGGAAATTAAACCCAAAATCATGTATTATGGAACACCGACATTTCTGTTATCGACGCTAAATGAAGATGGCACGACGAACATTAGTCCTATGTCATCGTCTTGGGCTTTAGGAGATTGTATTATCTTAGGTGTCGGTCTTGGCAGTCAAGCAATTGAAAATATAACAAGGCACAAGCAGTGTGTCATCAATTTGCCCAGTCCGCAACTTTGGAAAAACATAGAGAAGATTTCATCGTTTACAGGCAATCAAAATATTCCTCGATATAAAAAGGAACTTGGATTTACTTATAGGAAAGACAAATATGACGCGGCTGAACTGACACCGGTAAAGTCAAAAACTGTGATGCCGCATCGTGTATTGGAGTGTCCAATCCAGGTGGAAGCCGTTGTTAAAAATATTCGCATTCCGGATTACAATCCACAATTTGCAATTGTAGAGACACAAGTAGTACGTTTTCATGCACATGAGGAAATACTTGAGAACGATTGCCATATAGACCCGTCTAAATGGAGTCCACTTATATATAATTTTCGTCATTACTTTGGACTGGGACCGGAAGTGGGAAAGACCTTCCGTGCCTAATTTATAAATTGAAAGAAGGCAAAATTAAATAGCGGGCAGAGCAGCACCCCTCACAAACTTTTTTAGCAAGTTTCTTGTGATGAGGGTGTTTTGTTTTACACTACTTCTTTTAATAAGATTTGACCCTCACGTTACGTAATACCTTACAGTTTCCATGAAGCCCCGAAATTCATTTGAAAATAAAAGAGGTGTAGTGAGAGTGGAAATTATCATTGAAAATACAGTGGAACAATATGAAAGATTATTCTCCTTGCAGGAGAAAGAGGAACGGGAAAGCTACTTTCGGTATAGCATGATGAAGCCTTTTGAAGAGATGTGGAAGATGATCGGTGTTCCGATGAAAGCGAGAGAAGTGAATGGTTATGATGTGATAATGGCCGCTCAAATGCTTGGATATGCCAGCCTTCATGAAAAGACAGGACAATCGGCACTACAGAAATTAAGAGAGATGGATGCACTGCAAGTGGCGGACAAGACATTACGGCAGTGCTTGGCATTATCAACAAAGCATGGGTTACATGTGGAGTCGGACGCCATCCGGTTTGGTGTGTATCTCGCGGATTCAGAAAAGTTGAAGAGTCAAAATGGCTATACGGGTTTTGGCGGCATTCCAGGTTATGTGACGGCAATGATTGATCCTAATGAATTTAACATTCCGCGTTTTCCATCTTTGATTGCGCATGAATTTCATCATAATTTGCGTTTTTCCTACTTTGATTGGAACCATGGGGATATCACGTTAGGGGATTATCTTGTGATCGAAGGACTGGCGGATTCCTTTGCAACATCACTTTATGGTGAACAGTATCTTGGCCCGTGGGTGACTGCCATCGATCGAGAGGAGCTGGACTACTCAAAGGCGGTAATTGGAGACGCTCTACATGCAAGAGGTTTTGGGGAAGTGAGCGCCTACATGTTCGGGGATGAGCATGCGAGGAAAGAAGGATATCAACCAGTCGGTTTGTCCGCGGGAGCAGGCTATGCTGTCGGTTATCATGTGGTGCAATCCTTTATGCAAAAAACGAATACGACTATTTGGGAAGCCTCTCTGCTTGGGGCGGATGAAATCATCGATCGTTGTGGCGTTTTTTCTGCCTAGCTTTATCATGCAGCATGTCATTGCAACGTTGGCAGCCCCTCCGCTTTGATAGCGGAGGGTAATCCTTTTTGGCTATCAATTTAGAGTTAGTTTTATCTTAGCGCCATCCTTGAAATAATACACATCATGGTTTAAATTTATTTCTCCCTCGTTCCAAAAGAGAGCTGCTCCATTTGGAAGGGCATAGATCTCTCTGTCTTTGGATAGAGGGATGAGCTCCTCGTCTATTTCGCTTGTGTAATGAACCTCCACACTAAAGTCGACCAGATCTAACCCTTTTAAAACTTGAGTGACCGGATAGTCCGCATCTTTTGAGATGATACAATCTTGACAAAATGCCAAAGCCCCTGCACTATAGCCGATCATCAAACCTGAAAACTCGTTTAGTACTGGTATTAAATCTTTAGTATGTAGACGTTCTAATAATTTTTCAGGCTTGCCTCCAGTAAAAAAAAGAACATGTTGATTCGAGATTTTATCAGCCATTACGCTTGAGGACATTTCATATGGCAGCAATTCAACATTGTGATTCCCTAACATTTCAAACGTCTGCCGAATGGTGTGATACCATCCTGAATACTTATTTGGCTCTGTTGCAAACGGAACGATTAATACGTTGTGGCTTGGTGGAATGGACAGGTTGAACTGACTGAGCATCCCATCGAATTCTTCTCTTATGTTTCCTCCTCCAATAAAACAAATTTGCATATTTCATCTCCCCTTATTAAATAAACAGTATATGGGCAATGAACCCGTATACTGCTTACTCTCATATAAATCTTCCATTAAAGCAACTGAATTCTACACACGCAACAGGGAACGGAGCTTACCGGTTTTCTTTCGGACCTCCTTTTTCATCCGCATGCGCATCTTTCTATCGATTACGGGATACAGAATTAGCGGCAGCCCTGGAACAATAGAGACAGAGATCAGAGCGAACCAATAGGAAATGTCTGCCAGACTATAGATGAGTGCGGCGGGCAAAAAGGGGTAGAAGATGCCAACATGGATGGTGGACATGTATTTGCCCGGCTGCTCCGCGTGGACAGTATAAGTTGCTTCGATGATGTCTCCCTTGGCGAGCCGCATATTTGTATGGCTTAATGCAATCTGACTATCATTTGTTGTCATGACGCCGATAGAAGGGAAGAAACCGTCATTCCGCAGTTCCGAAAGCGGCTGGGTGACAGTGTCGCCCACTTGCAAGATGCCGACGGTACTTCCCATAAGCACCCCTTGTCCTTCGGCAGAAACTTCGTATGGCAGTTTGATATGTTGACTGGATGCCAGCATCGTTCCTCCCATTATAATTGAAATTATGAGCCCGCTGCCGAGATAAATAAGTTGCTGTTCTAACCCTCTCCCCTTTTTCTTGCGTGCCCCTTTGCTTTTCCATTCGCCGATGCCAATGATCGTTCCTAGGATGATTGCCACGATCGGCAAGGCATACGGATTGCCTTTATACGTTTCCATCCATAAAGAGAAATAACCCACCTTCGGGAGGACGATGGGGGTTTGGCCGATTGTGGCAGCCCGTGCCGCAATCTGGTCACGCTGAATGACATCGCTTCCTGCGGATGATTGGTCGGTCTCTTGATTGGCATCTCCTTTTGTAATAAATCCTTCTTGATCATTCCCACTGATCACTCGATGGGCAATCCACCCTTTCTCCGCCATGCTGCCCTTCTCTACAGTAAAGAAAATGATATCTCCGACTTGTACGGTCTCCTTGCCGCTCAGATTTTTAAGGAAGACCATGTCACCCCGTTCCCAGACAGGAGACATACTGCCCGAGCGGATCACAGATAACAGGACTGGTTTCTTTTGGAGTGCTGATAAAATAGCCGCGGCTAAGATGAAGAGGACCGCACAGCACAGCAGAATCGTAATACCCCGTGAAAATAGTTTCATAGTGAACCTCCTTGTTCCCATAGTAGTGCAACAGGCGAGATTGGAAAGCCCTCGAACGTGGCAGCCTGCTGGCTCAAAAGTATACTGCCCGAAAACGCAAGAGGGGGATAGGGAGTAGCTAATGAACTAGGATTAGTATGCGTTTGTTCTCCAAAAATCACTCCGAGGGTCAACGAAACAGGTCAGGAACTCACCTATACTGAAACCAGATCGGCCGCAGCATTTCGCTGCAATACATGAGGAGGCGATAAGAGAAATGAAAACGAAAAAAGGGTTATGGTTGGTTGTTCTTTTGTTGGCGATATCCAGTCTGATGGCGGCTATGTCGTATTCATCAGCAACAGTTACAAGTGCAATGACAGGAACGGTGAAAAGTACGACAGATTCCTTGCTGGCGCTGAACAAAGGGGATCACAATGCAGCCCGCATTGAGGATGGGGTACTGAAAATCGATTTCAACCAAGGGAATAAGACGAGTCTGCCGGTCACTACGTATGGAGTTCAAAAAGATAGCGAATACATTTGGAATGGCCTGTTCTCTGTAAAGAACAATTCAGAAAACGTGGTCGCCGTCTCAATCAAAACGGAAAATAATCCAGCCAATGGTGTCAGCATATTCGTCCGTGCAGGCAAAGGGGATTGGCAACAAATTGATAGTACCCGATCTGCGAAGATTGACAATTTGCCGATCGCATTTAAAACGAACGGACAGCATGAAGCAAAAATTGATGTGAAGGTAGTTGTAGCGAAGGGCGCTAGTCTCGGTAACTTTAACCCGAATATTGTTGTAACGGGAGAAGCAGTAAACAAATAATCCAAGAAGGGGATTGATGGACAACCAGCAATCCCCTTTGTAAACAAGCCAAGTGCTGGGAGGATAAAAATGATGAGAATGAAGAAAAGTATGCTGCTCATTGTTCTGCTCGTGATGATGTCCAGTCTGATGGCGGCCATGTCGTATTCCTCCGCCACCGTCACAAGTGCCATGACCGGGTCTGTTACGAGCACAAATACGGCCCTTTTGGCGCTTCACCCGGGTGCCCATCGTGCTGCCGAGATTCAAGATGGCGTTCTTGTCATTGATTTTAACAAGGGCGGCGATGGAGCGTCATTCGGACTACAGCGCCATAGTGAATATGTGTGGAATGAATTATTCACTGTCACAAACAACTCGGAAAATATGGTGTATGCAGCAATTAAAACAGAGAATAATTTACCGAAGGGCATCACTGTCCAAGTGAAAAGTGGAACTGAGCCATGGACGACCATCAATAGCCTGAAGGGTATTGACATTGCCAAGTTGGATATTGCAAGTGCCTCCGGTTCACAACATGAAGTGAAAGTTGATGTGAAAGTTATTGTAGGACCTGACGCGGACTTTGGAAACTTTGCACCTAACTTGGTGATAAGCGGTGAAGCAATTAAATGAGTATAAAAAAGAGTTGGCAGGCTAACTGCCGACTCTTTTTTGCTCTCATCGTGTTCGACGTTTATCGATAGACTTCTTAATAAAAAAACAAAATTAGAAGAAACGAAACTTCATTGAATGACAAAGTATTCATAATCATTCATCTATAATGAAGAGGAAAATGAGTTAAATAGGATACGATGAAATACGTCTTGTAGATGGGCACCTTGAGATGTATGGAGTGAGTGGTGCAACCGGCCTGATTAATTGCGGGGAAGCTCCCGAGTTAATTGGGCCTTTAGTATGGGAGGAGGAGCTAGTAATTGAGAAAGTTCAGTTTCTGCATCTTGCTTGCCACAGGCGCTTCACTGCTCGTATGGCAAAGCAACAGCTTTTCGGATACCGAGCTGCGCAATGAAGTGACCGTTGCGGCTGTTTCCGAGGAAGACGCACTTCTATCTGTCCATTACGGTGAAGGAAGGGAGTTTTGGATTGGCAACAACACAGATCAACAGGTTGAAATCCAAGGACCTGGATTTGCGACAGATGGCACATCCTGGATCGGACCTGGCATGTTTAAAGGGTTCACACTGACCGGCCACCCAAAGGAATTGGTCAACGGCTCGATTACGGTCCATGCCGTTTGGGATGAGGGAGGAGCCAAGATCGAATCATTCATCCCGCAGTCGAACATTGATGTCATCATGCTCGAACTGGAGGAGGATCAAATGGACAACCCATTGCCAGCAACGGAGCTGGACCAGGAAGAGCAGAAAGAAGAGGGATCTCAGGGAACTGATGCCCAAGAGAAGGTGGAAACGGATGAGCTAGGAGATACAGTGGAGGAGGAACAAGGTGGGGAAGGAGAATGAATTGGATGAAAGGGTTTATGGACAAGTATGGAAAGAAGATCCGGCGAAAACAAAAATATCGCAGTAAGCGCATTTCTTCTGTTTACCTTTGGCATCGCCCTGTTTTGTTTTCTGCTGCCTGCCAACCTAAGCGAAAAGGATCCTGAAAATACCGTTTCCCTGTCGGCTCACTTCGATTATAAAGCAACTACGGCTCCAAATGCTTTGCATCCATCAGGGGGAACCGTGCCTGTCGGAGAGACAATGATCAAGAAAATTACAACGGGGATTCCGGTTGATTGGACGATTTCCCTGACAGCAGCAGATGAAGTGCGTGCTGTCGGAACTTACGAGGCTGTCGTAGCAATTAAGGCGGAATCGTTGTGGGAAAAGGAATTTCCACTTGTAAAGAAAACATCCTTTGAAAAAGT
The DNA here is from genome assembly GCA_014204635.1 of Sporosarcina luteola. Taxonomy (GTDB): domain Bacteria; phylum Bacillota; class Bacilli; order Bacillales_A; family Planococcaceae; genus Sporosarcina; species Sporosarcina luteola_A. The sequence continues at coordinate 122,667 of JACHLS010000002.1, forward strand.
GGGTACGAGTCTTGTTCTCCTTGAAGAAAAGTCAACTGTGGATTTGGAAAAATTGAATGCATTTATTACACAGGTAGAGGAAGAGACGGGAATCAGTCCTTCAAAATATAGTATAGAAATTATTCCGCGTCTGGACGGTTTTATTCAATCGGCAGGAGTCGAAAGGGACATGCCCCATCAAGAACCTCTCATATTTCAGTATGGTTTTGATAGCATCACGTTGGCCAGTGACAAGACATCTACTTTAGACATCGAGTTCGGCGGGACGCCAAGTATACCGAATGCCGTGAATCTAGGAGCTCTATCCATCTCCATACAAAGTGCCCGGTTGATCAGCGTCCTTTTGTTTCTTATCACATTGGCTACATTGCTCGCAATGAACCGGCCGATCTGGGTGAAACGGAAACGTGCCCCAAATGATGTCATTACTAAAAAATATGGCAGCCGGTTGATTGAAATCGATCCGCGGCAAGGGGAATGGATGGATCTTCCTGTCCTCCATCTTACATCCATGAAATCACTCATCCGCATCGCGGATGAAAAGGAACTACCTATATTTTTTTACAAACAACAGGAGGAGAAAGGAACGTATTTCATTTTGGATGGACATTTCCATTATAAATATGAAATAGTGGAAACGAATTCGGCGATTAACAACCGGGAATGGGTGAAAGCTTATGCCGAACAGTGAAGGAGTAATAGCTCAATCCATGTCTATCGGAATGCTTCGCGTAAGCTTGCTCTTTAGAGTTTTATCCCTTCTGTTGACATCGCTGTTTTTCTTTTTTCTTGGCCCTCCATCCTCCATTGGAATGAAATCCGGCGTGATTGCCACGCTCAGCATGGCGGCCTGGATCGTGTCGAGTTTGGTCAATAGGTATTTCCGGCAGCCCGCTATGCTGAAATGGATAGTGCTGACGGAAATACTAGGTTTGACTTTGCTGCTGATCCCGACAGGAGGCATCACCAGTCCCTTCATTTGGTATGCGATCAATCCGGTATTAATTGCCGCAGGCTTTGTATCGCCTGTGTTTTGCCTTGGCGTTTTAACGGTTTATGTCAGCGGGGCTACTGCCATCGCTGCGTATTTTTCAGAAGTTCGAATCGGTGAAATTATGGAAGAACACTCTTATGTATTCCTCGTTTGTCTGTTAATCACCTTAATGGCTAGCCTGTTCTCCCGGCTGATGAAGGAGATGGATGAAAAAGCAAGGCTGTTAAAGGGGAAACAACGTGAATTGATGCAAAAAAATCAGGAATTGAATACGTTGAATGAAAAATATGATAAGACCTTGCATCATATTATGTCGTTGTATGAAGTGATGGATGGCTTGGCCGAAGCAACGAACTCTGAATTGATCACAAGGGAAGTGGCAAAGTCGCTCGTATCTTGTACGCAAAGTGAAGAGGCGTTCTTTTTATTGACAGACATGAAAGAGCAAGTGACGCACTTCATGAATATGACGGCCCGATCAGACCAGGAAATCAGAAAGAACGTGGAACGCTTTCAAGAAGGAATGTGCGTAGTGCGAATAGGGGAAGAGGAATTTTTGGTGAGAGAGATTCGGACAAGCATGCACCGGGGATATATGGGCATAAAATTTTCGGCAGCAGCTAGCGATGAAGCCCTGATCCTCCAGCCGTTTCGGTTTCTGGGTGATGTCAGTGAAATGTTGCTGGAGCAGATGCATGTAACCCAAACGAGGAATCAGCTTCTTGTTGTGGAGGAGCAGAACCGAATAGCAAATGAAATCCATGACAGTGTATCCCAAAGAGTATTCGGCATCGTCTATGCATTGCATCGACTGCAAGCAGAACACCACCGACTGCCAAAGGATGAATTGCATGCAGAGTATTCATTTTTATCGAGAACCGCCCAATCTACGATGAAGGAATTGCGTGAAGCGATTTTTCATTTAAGTTCTGTGAAAAAGGGGGAAAGTCCTTTCTTTTTACGAATTCGAACATTTGCAGAGGATACCGCACGATTAAATGGCATTCAGATTGATGTGAAACTGGATGGTGATGAAACAGCTTTACGGCCCGCAATGAAGGAGATGTTATATCGGACGCTGGCAGAAGCATGTGGAAATGCGATCAGGCATGGAAAATGTTCGAACATCCAATTGGAACTGCTGATTAGAGAAGATAAAATGCTCCTTACGATTCAAGATGATGGAATTGGAATTCAATCGTCGATGGGCAAACGGGATAGCGTTCACAGGGGAATTGGCCTTCCCAACATGAAACAGCGAATACTCGGGCTAGGAGGAACCTTATTCATTGAAGAGGGGAAGGGATCAGGCACTTCCATTCATTTGGAAATCCCATTCGTAGCCGCGAATATCGAGAAAGGAGGGATTGCGCTATGAATGTCATCCTAGTGGACGATCATCCGTTAGTGAGAAAAGGATTGGCTGCGATTCTCTCTCTGGATCGGGCCATTCAAGTGGTGGGGGAAGCAACGACCGGAAGCGAGGCATTACGTTTGATGGAACAACAGAACGCTGATGTGGCAATTGTCGATTTACGCCTCGGAGAAGAATCCGGCTTGGACTTGGTGGAAACCGCGATGAGCCGAAAAGTGTCCTGTAAATTTCTCATTCTGACCTCATCGACAGACGAAGAAGATTTTTTGCGTGCCAAACGGATGGGCGTAGCAGGTTACGTATTGAAAGAGGCATTGCCCGAGGAGCTTCTTCACGCATTGCTTCTGATCAGCAAAGGAAGAACCTACTTCGATCAAGGCGTATTGGATTTTGTAATGAATACAAGGAAGTCGCCGGACAGCATAACGGACCAATTAACGCCAAAGGAAATGGAAATATTAAAAGAACTGGGAAAGGGGCTATCCAATCGGGAAATTGCAAAAAAGCTGTTCATTACAGAGTACACCGTCAAAAAACATGTCAGCCAAGTATTGGCCAAACTTGAATTGACCGACCGCACGCACGCCGCTCTCTACGCCAACGCCAAAGGACTCGTCCGCTACGTAGTGAATTGATCAGCAAGGGGTGGGGGAATTGACAACAAGTGTGTTGGATGTAAGGTAGTCACTTTGGCGGAATCGGGCATATTGCGCAGCGGTGCGCGAGTTATCTGGCGTTCGTCCGGCTCGTCTAATAAACACCCGTATATTCGGGTCGCCCGCTCGTAAGTTTGTCCGAACCGCTATTCGGCTAAGCGCTCGTAAGTTGGATCGAACCGCTCGTATATCCGGGTCGCCCGCTCATAAGTTTGTCCGAACCGCTCGTATATCCGGCTAACCGCTCGTAAATTGTGAGAACCGCTCGTATATCCGGCTAACCGCTCGTATATCCGGCTAACCGCTCATAAGTTGGATCGAACCGCTCGTATATCCGTGTCGCCCGCTCATAAGTTTGTCCGAACCGCTCGTATATCCGGCTAACCGCTCGTATAACCTGCCGACCGCTCGTATATCCGGCTAACCGCTCATAAGTTTGTCCGAACCGCTCGTATATTCGGCTAACCGCTCATATAACCTGCCGACCGCTCGTATATCCGGCTAACCGCTCATAAGTTTGCCCGAACCGCTCGTATATTCGGCTAACCGCTCATAAAACCTGCCGACCGCTCGTATATCCCGCTAACCGCTCATATATCCTGCCGACTGCTCGTAAAGACGAGGCGAGCGCTCATTACTCAAAACCGGAATCCTATGGGAATTCCGGTTTTTCTCCCTTTAGTAGCTTTGCGTACTTACTGAGAGCCTTGCACAGGACTTCTTTTAATTGGCTCGTCGCTTGTGTCGGCTCTTCCGCAGCCGCGATGGCCGAAATGACGGAGATGCCCGACGCCCCAGCAAGGATGACTGGCGCCGCGTTCATTGCGCAAATGCCACCGATTCCAACGATAGGAAGTTCAGGAATCAAGCGTGCCACTTCTCCTATCATATTTGTTCCCGCAACTGGTTTTGCGTCCAACTTTGTGTGCGTTGGATAGACAGGACCCATCCCGACATACGTGGCTCCGGCTGCTTGGGCTGCCAGCGCTTCTTCCACGGTGTGGACGGAAACGCCGAGCTTCATATGACTGCCAATTTTTTCACGGACGGAGCCTGCTTCTTCATCCTCTTGACCGACATGGACGCCATCCGCTTTAATAGCCATTGCCAATTCGACGTCATCATTGACGAAAAACGGCACGTCATATTGCTTGCATAACCGTTGACACCTTAGAGCAAATTCCATTTTTTCTGCTCCACGCAGAGCTCCCGGTCCTTTTTCCCGCAACTGAAAGCAGGTGATTCCGCCCTTCAAGGCTTTTTCCAACACGTCCAGGGGCTGCTCGGCATTGATGGACCCCATGATGAAATACAGGAGGTACTCATAGTCTTTCAATTAATTCCACTCCTCTCGACTCATCGCCGCGCAAACGGATCGCTGCGTGATTCGTCGGACCATGTCCGTTCCCTAGAGAAATGCCATCTTCAATTGCTGCTTGAATGAAATGTTTCGCGACAATCACCGCATCACTTACTGAATTTCCTTTTGCCAACTCTGCCGTGATGGCAGCTGCGAAAGTGCATCCTGTCCCGTGAGTGTCTTTTGTATCAATTCGTTTGGTTCTCAATAAAAAGCGCGCGCCCTCTCGGTTTATAAAAAGATCCTCTGCAAAATCAGTATCTTGTCGGTGTCCACCCTTTACGACAATTGCGTACGTTCCAAATTCGAGCAGTCTATATGCTGCCCGTTCCATATCAGAGAGCGTATGAATCGACATCCCGGTTAACGCCTCTGCTTCCGGAATATTCGGCGTCAGGACGGTAGCGTTTGGAAGAAGATATGCCTTGAGCGCATCAATGGCTGATTGGTGCAGCAAGGAGGCACCCCCTTTTGCAATCATGACTGGATCGATCACGAGTGGAAATGAAGGATAGTTGCCCAACGTCCCAGCAACCGCTCTTATTATTTCGGCAGAGAACAGCATTCCTGTTTTAGCGGCACCGACAGTAAAGTCGGAAAGGACGGCACCAAGTTGAGCTGTGACGATGTCACATTCAATAGGCTGGACCGCATGGACGCCAAGTGTGTTTTGGGCAGTTACCGCAGTAATAACCGACGTCCCAAACGTACCCAGCTCTTGGAACGTCTTTACATCAGCTTGAATTCCTGCCCCGCCGCCACTGTCGGAACCGGCGATTGTCATGGCGACTGGTATCATTGCCGGACCCCCTTCAGGTAAATTTTTGAGGAATCAATAGATTGTCCGTCCAAGGAAGAGAGGGCGTTTAATAAATGGATCGAATAATCGCCTGGCCCCTCCGCATTGGCTGCAGCTCTTTCGCCTGCCTTCTTGTAAAATGCGAGCGCCGCGGCAATCACATCTTTTTCTTGACTTGGGGCGATTGCCAAAAATGCAGCACATACAGCGCTTAGCAAACAGCCTGCCCCGGTAATGCGCGTCATGAGTGGATGGCCGCCGGTAATCCGTATGATGGATTCTCCATCGGTGACCATATCTGTTTCGCCTGTTACGGCCACGAGGCAACGATGGTGATGAGCCAACTCCTTTGCGACCAAGGCGATGTCCGCCGAACCTTCTCCCGCATCCACCCCTTTTGCGGTCCACTCAACATTTGCCAAAGCAGCGATTTCTCCAGCGTTTCCTCGAATCAACGTGACATCAAGATTTTGAAGCATTCTTTCCACCGCTTGTTTGCGAAACGGTGTAGCCCCAGCGCCGACGGGGTCAAGAATGACCGGCTTTCCGTGCTGATTTGCACTTTTTCCTGCCTCTATCATGGCTTCTATTTTACTGGCGTCCAGCGTTCCAATGTTTAACAAGGTACAAGAGGAGAGCGCTGCGATATCGGCAGCCTCTTCGAAAGCGTCGGCCATAATGGGCGAAGCCCCAAGCGCAAGCAAACCGTTTGCTTGGAAATTGGCGACCACTATGTTTGTCATACAATGGATGAGCGGATTTTCCGCACGCAGTTTTTGAATATAATCCAATTGGCTGTTCATACGCGTAGCACACGCTCCTCTGAAGTTGCCCATTGTTCTTGTGTCCAAGCCATCTCCCAAAACTGCAACTCATAGTGGCTGCTTTTAATAAAATGGGCTTTTACTTCTTCCCGTCTTTCAGGGGAAAGGGGTTCTGCCAGTTTGTTCAGTCGCATGATCTGTTCATTGGTTACCGCTTCAAACCAGTCTGAACTATAAGTTGCGATCCATTTATCATAAATCGGATGCTCGGGCTTGGCGTCTTGCAAGCGCTCTCCGATTTCATAATAAAGCCAATAACAAGGGAGCAAAGCAGAAAGGGTTGCTGCTAAGTCGCCCTCCATCGCAGCGCGGTATAAATGGGAGGTATACGCATACGCTGAAGGAGCCGGCTTGAATTCAACCAAATCCTTTTCCGTCACGCCAAGCAGATCGAAAAATCCTTCATGCAACGAGATTTCCGCTCCGCATGTTTCCTCCGCATGCTGGGCGAAACGTCTAACAGTCGGAAGATCTTGGGCCTGTACAGCCGCGAGTGCATGCACTTTTGCAAAGTGCTTTAAATAATATGAATCCTGCAATACATAATAGCGGAACACGTCTTCCGGCAACGAACCTTCTCCCAGACTTTGAACGAAAGGATGTTCAAAGCTCGCTTTCCAAATGGCGTCACAATCTTTCCTGACTTCTTCACAAAATGCCATAACCAACCACTCCTTTGTTATGTTGGAAAACCAAAAAAGCCGCTTTCTTCAACACAGCGTTGAAGAAAGCGGCTCGCATATCAGACAAGAATATCCCCTGGGAGACGTGCGAATCCACTTCCCTACGCTGGTATGATCCAGATCAGGTTCAGAGGGTCCGTGTATGTATACACGTCTCAGTCTTTCTCAAAGACTCCCCTAGTGGTCTATCCTTTTTAGTTTTCTCCATCACTATAACATAGTTTCCAAGTTTATCAAACGGTGTACGGGAATCGATCATTTTCTATTCGCATTGCCAGAATCCCAACTTACAATAGGCATCCGTATCGGTTCGGTTGTACCAATAGAGAGAATCTTGTGCACTGTAGAATAAGGATTCCGCTGATGGAGAAACCGGCGAGGAAGACAGCGATTATAAGTCGTTGGCCCAGTGATGATCATTAAAATAAAAGAAGGATATGTATCTAGCAGATTATGAAAAGCATGGAAACATCCACTTGCATTAAAATATTTGATAGAAATCAATTCATGTTTGATGTCAGCATCCCGAAGGTATGTCTGGAGTAAAAGGGAAAATAGGTGAAAAGTATGGACGTATACACGATTGGTCATTACTCAAACACAAAGGAGGAGTTTTTAGGGTTGCTAGAACTGGCGGAAGTTGAAGTGTTGGTTGATGTCCGCGCATTTCCGGGGAGCCGGAAGTTTCCTTGGTTTTCAAAAGAGGCAATGGAGCAATGGCTTCCTGAACAGGATGTTCAGTATGTTCATATTCCTGAGTTAGGCGGCAGAAGAGGAACGTCCTCCCTCATTTCTCCGGCTTTGAATGCAGGCTGGCGCAATGATTCATTTCACAATTATGCGGATTATTCGCTGTCGCATTGTTTCAAACGTGGGATAGACCAGTTGACAGAGATTGCCGGCAAGTACCGAACAGCGTATTGCTGCTCTGAACGCCATCCTGCCCGCTGTCATCGGTTGCTTATTAGTAATTGGCTAGCCGTGCATGGTTGGAACATACAGCATATTGTCCCGGCGCGTGATGGTGGGGAATTGGTTGCGCATGAATTAGGAAAATGGGGTGCCATGCCAATTATTGAGGAAGATAAAACGGTTGTCTACCCAATCCTCCAATAAATTGCTGCAAACTTTTGCCGATGATTATACACCTGTTTATATCTGAATTAAGCAGTCCATCCCTTGCTGGCCCATCCTGCTTTCTGGTCATTTTTGTTAAACTTCTTTAAGGGATAGCTTTCAAGTTGGCTGTATGCCTGCCCTGTGATACTCCGAATGAAGGGAGCATAGGAAATAGATGGTTGCTGATCGAGCGATTGACTACTTTCATATCAATCAAACAGGGCCCAGTAAAAAATCGTATGATTCCCAGCCTTTTATTGCCCGGGAAATACCGACAAAATACAGTATGAAATGTAGAAATTGTAGAAGTATAGAATATTAGTGTTAGTTAAAGGAAGGGAATTCCTATTTAGATTTGTAAAATATGATTAAAATTCACAAGAAGCTATTGCGGAACACTTACGCCATAGTTGGTCTTTCTCATTCCCCTGGGTTACTCTCGCAGGACATTTCCAAATCAAGGCAATAATGATATAGTTGATCAGATGGAAAATGAAGGAGATGAGGGAATGGAAACTTGCAAGACGTGTGGCGAAAGTATAAATTCGGATACTTCTTTTTGTCGTTCTTGTCAGAACAAGACGAAAAGAAAACGATCTTCGAGATTAATCTTAACATTTATTGTCATTCTGACAGTGATTATTATAGAGGGGCATATCCAAATAAAACGCGCTACAGCACCGGAGCGGACTGTGCAGCGCATATATGAAGCCATAGTGAACAAAAATGAAAAGGCTCTAGCTGATGTATTGAATCTGGATGGCAAGCTGGATTCTCATGAACTTTTACTCTACTTGTCGGACCAACAATTGCCTTTATTTCACGATAAGATGAAGCAAGCGGCAGGCAATGTCTACCGTAATGGCAACCCACAGACGGTTCGACATGAAGACGGACAGGACATCCTCACTTTTACACGGGGCAAGAAATTAGGGCTTTACAAAGAAGTGAATGTACGCTTGCTAAATGTAAGAATAGCGACGGACGGTCCTCCAGTTTCCAAAGATAACCGCGTACCAATTGAATTGCTAGTTGACCATGCAATATATTCAGCCGATTGGCAGGATGGAGATACATTGTTCCAATTGTATGTGCTTGCAGTCGAAGATCTTCCAGAGCTGGAAGTTGGTGAGATAGCGGACAATAATATGGGGAGTTACGCTTTATTCCTAGCAAAAGACGGTGAAAAACAAGGAGTGCTGCAGCCAAATGGGATCATTCCATTTCACGTTGAGAAAGAGGCTATACGTGAATATAAACTAGGAAATCAGCATTTTCTCGGTTTAATTGACAATGAGGAATCACTTGTTTTGTGGACAATGGAAAAAGGGAACCTGAGACAGATCCTTTTTGAGGGGCAAGAAAGTCTTCCATTGATTAATGGGAAGGTTAAATTTATTGAGGATACCTACTTGCAGACATATGAACCGGCCTCAGGTAAGGAAGGTTGGACATTTACGACTTGGGTTTGGAATCCGGAGCACATGAAATTCACTCAACTGCATGAAAAGTCGTTTACTGCAGACAAGCCATACGGGTTGGAGACAGGACAGCATGCAGTGAAACTGTGGGATGAATATGATGCGTACTATGTCGCATTTCCGCAATTTACTTTTACGGAGCAATCTTTGGGTTTATTGAAGGACGGCATGCTGGTGCATGAAGACGTCCAACTGGGTATGCCCATTGACGAAGTCCTGAAGACCCATTCAAACTTCTATGATCATGATTATTATGCAGGTGGAATCTACTATGCTTTTCCTGGCGGCCGAACTTTCTTTTATGACGAATTGGATGGGAATGTAACCTATTTAGCGTTAAGCGGCGGAGCTCTGACGAATGAGTTGGAGGATCTGCTGGCCATTTTGGGTGCTCCTGATCATGAGGGCTATGATGATATGAATGACGAGTACTCCTATTTTTACACGTTCGGACAAAACCAACTCCGACTTGACAGAGAGATGGATGGCACGATCAGTTCGTTATGGCTCTCTAAGCATAAAAATTAATTTCAGATGATAGACCTTGTCCTATCCCTTTCTTTTTGAATTCTCTATATATAGAAAGAGAAGGTAGAAAGGAGGGAAGATATGGTCAAAATTGTACTGGATGCGGGGCATGGACGAGGTACGTCCGGCAAGCAATCGCCAGATGGAGAGCATGAATGGCATTTTAACAATCAGGTTGTCGAAGCATGCATGGTTACACTGAAAACGTATGACAATGTCGAAGTGTTGCGGGTGGATGATCCTAGTGGTAAAGCAGACGTACCGCTAGTTGAGCGCACCAATAAGGCGAATGCATGGAAAGCCGATGTGTATGTGGCGGTCCACCATAATGCCAACACAGGGAGCTGGGGAAAGTGGACAGGCGTTGAAACGTATACGTTTAATGGACAAAAGGCCAGTTCCCAGTCAACAGAGATTGCAAAGCTGATTCAGCCGCGGATTGCCAAGGCGATGGGATTAGCGGATCGAGGTGTGCGCCAAGCGAATTTTCATGTCCTTCGGGAAACAAACATGCCGGCAATCTTGACGGAAGGCGGCTTTATGGATTCCGTTATTGATATACAGGCCCTCCGCTCAGCCGACAAGTTACGTGCCCAGGGAAAAGCAATTGCAGAAGCTTTGGCAGTATATTTCAAATTGGAAAAGAAAACAGTAGAATTCGAAGTGCCGATGCCTGAGGAAGAGGATGAAAAGAACGCACTGCCGTCTCCAAGATTTGCGGAAGAGTTTCAGGCGGCCATTGAGGCGGGGATAACTAATGGGACTTACCCACGGCGACCAGCTACTCGGGAAGAAGTGGCTGTCATGATTGTACGAGCACTCCGGTCACTTAAGAAGTGATAGTAAAACAATGGCTTCCAAAGGACACGTCAATTCGTGTCCTTCTTTTCATTTCACCCACCAAAAAATTGGCCGCCATTTACATGGAGCACCTGCCCTGTGACAAAACGAGAGTCATCAGAAGCCAGATAGACAAAAGTCGGCGCCACTTCAAATGGCTGCCCCTGTCGATCCATTGGATTGCCTGCCAATGGTACTTGATCGGCAGAAAAACTGGCCGGAATTAATGGTGTCCAAATGCGGCCGGGGGCAATGGCGTTTACTCGAATGCCTTGTTTAACTAAATTCCGTGCGAGGGCACGGGTGAATCCGACATTTGCTGCCTTGGTCGCTGTATAATCCATTAATTGATCATTGCCATCAAACGCAACCACAGAGGCAGTGTTAATGATCGAGCTGCCAGCCTTAAGATGCGGTAGTGCCGCTCGTGTCGTATAAAAATGAGAATAGATATTTACTTTGAATGTGTTATCGAATTGTTCGTCAGTAATGTCCAACAATGATAGTTGCTGGAACTGGATGCCGACATGATTGCAGAGAATATCCAGGGATCCGTATGTGTCAATTGTTTGATTTACAATAGCAATGCATTGTTCTTTTTGGCGCAAGTCGCCGGGCAGCAGGAGACAGGAACGTCCCAATTCCTCTATCCGTCGTTTTGTCCGCTCGGCATCTTCATGTTCATCCAAATAGGCAATCGCAAGATCGGCCCCTTCTTTGGCAAACGCGATCGCGGCCGCCGCGCCCATTCCGCTATCCCCTCCGGTAATCAAAGCCACTTTTCCTTTTAATTTTCCGGATCCTATATAATTCGGATTCTCGATCACCGGCTGAGGCACCATCCATTCCTCACGGCCAGGTTGCCGGAACTGTCGTTGTTCAGGTACTGTCAAAGCAACGTCTTGGTATTGCGTTATATTTCCATAGTTCGGCGGCAAGGGATAATCTGGACTCCCTGAAAATTCCTTCGGCATAAAGGCTAATTCCTCCTCGTTCTTACTCAACCTACTATATGATACATACCGGATAGGCGTGTCACTCACATTTCGGGGCAGGTGCGAATACGATAAACGCGATAGGAGGTTAACGAATGGAGTATTACTATAATCCCGAGGTGTATTATTTGCTACTGAATCAATCGACTCAAAAGGTGGAAATCCACTATGCCGACAACCTTCTTGTGAAGGCGCCAGAAATTGGTCCACGTCCACCTTACTTTGCCAATCCGAATTATCAGCCATACGTACCGCTTATTTGAAGAAGAACTGCCAAGCTCCCTATGTTGCTTGGCAGTTTTTATATGCTAAGGGCTTGTTTTTTAATTGTCCCCACGCGACATTCCTCATTCGTACTTGCCTTTTAAAGGCACAAATCTCACTTCCCCAAGAACTTCTTTGGTTAGCGTCCCGCCAGCCTTCTTTTCAAACAATACTAATTCTTGCAGTGATGTGGGACCGACAGGGATGATCATTTTTCCGCCTTCTATCAATTGTTCGGTCAGTTCAAATGGGAGTTCGGCCGCAGCAGCGGTAACGATAATCCGGTCATAGGGTGCATAGTCCTTCCAGCCTGAGCTGCCGTCATCCAGTTTGAAATGGATGTTATGAAAACCTATTGTCTGTAACCTCTTTTTTGCCTGATCGGCTAATGGCTTGATGCGTTCTACGGTAAATACCTGCCGAACAAACGGAGCGAGTATGGCAGTTTGGTAACCTGAACCGGTACCGATTTCCAATACTTTTGCCTCTTTCCGCAGGTCGAGCGCCAAAGTCATTTCCAGCACTAACGATGGCTGAGAAATGGTTTGTTCGTACCCAATCGGGATCGCCTCATCCAAATAAGCGAATTCTTGCAGTGTATCCATGAATAAGCTACGGTCTAACTGTCTGAAGTGCTCTCTGATTTCGTTCGATTGATTGTCCATATCTGTCCTCCTCTCTCTTTTCTAGTCAGCATACCTGAAATGGCCAGGCTTAAACCATGTGAATTAATTGATGGAGTATGGGTAGTATTCGTTTACCGAATGAGGGAAAGTACTTTTATATAGTTTTTTAAAAGAATGAAGCGAGGAGAGGGGTATTTTATGGATCAGCTGCCAGCAGTGGAACAGAGCTTGCGATGGCCGAGCGAAGTCCTAGAGACGGCCACATTCGGGATGGGTTGTTTTTGGGGTCCGGAGGCACGCTTTGGAGGTTTAAAGGGAATTGCACGGACACGGGTCGGATTTGCCGGGGGGACGACAGATTCGCCGACATATCGTTCGATGGGCGACCATACGGAGACTGTGGAGGTGGATTTCGACCCGAACATCATCCGGTATGAAGACATTTTGCGTTATTTTTGGGGGAATCATTATCCGAACCGGGATGCATATAGGGGACGGCAATATATTTCGCTGCTGCGTTATCATGGGGACATACAGAGAGAAGCGATCTGGCGAATTAAAAGAGAGATGGAAATTGAATTTGGTGAGCTGATTGAGACAGACATCGGTCCGTTTGACAACTTTACAATGGCGGAGGAGCGCCATCAGAAATATTATTTGAAGCGGTATCCCCGTGCGTTGGAACAACTGCACGATCTTTTTCCTACACCAGAGCACTTGGTGAACTCTACTTTGGCCGCCAGATTAAATGGTTTTGTCAAAGGGTTTCGTACCCGTGACAGTTTACTGGAGGAAGTGTCGGAATGGGAAATGGCAAGCGAGCAGGATAGAAAGATGATTCGAAATAAGATATTAAATATGAAATGGTGAATTTTAAAGTGTGTAAAAAATGAGGTGCGATGGAAAGCAGATGTCTGCCAGAAAGTTTGAGGAGTTGCTAAAAAAGGACTGAGCCAATGAGCTTGGTTCTTTTGGATTGAATAATGAAACGGTATTGACATATCAAAATTGAAAGTCTATTCTTTTATGAGAATACTGTATACAGTAGATAGAGTATTGCATTTGTCTGATGAAATTGTAAAACGGATGATACTGAAATGATGAATTGAAAGATGTCTTTAAGATAGCTGAAATACCTGGAGATCGATTCATTGAGGAAAAAATTACAGAACCATGAATGGTAGTAGAAGTCCGATTCAGATAGCTGTTCGTCTACCAGAGAAAAACTAACAACTGAATGTTCATCAAATTTGAGGGGTGACAGGTGTGAATCCGACGGTTGAAGATTATAGAAGTCTTTATGAAGTCCGGGTTGAAATGGAATCATTGGCGGCTTATTTTGCAGCAGAACGTTGCGATAAATCGGAACTGGAATTATTGGAGACCTCCATCAGGGAAATGAGGTATGAGATGGCCATGCAAAATTTAAAGGGGCTATTGCGTGTCAACTTCCATTTTCACGAACGTATTGTCAGGGCTAGCAAAAACCCGTTTCTTATTTCTATGACCTTGCAATTGAGAGGAGTTAATAGTTTTTATCGAAGAGCCATCATCGAAGGGGACCCGCGAATTATAGAAAATGCTTTACGGGATCATGAAGATATTTTTTTGGCGATTCGACAAAAAGATCCCCAACTGGCCAGAGAATGCATGAGAAAACATATAGAACACGATTACCAAGAATTTATGAGAGCAATTCAGTATTAAGTAGGGGATGTCGAGTTAAAACCTGCACACACAGTTTGTGATATGCAGGTTTTTTGATAGGAAGACACCTGTTACGTTGCAGATAAATTTTCACTCGTTCAGAGAAAAAAATACTTTTAAGATTCCAAATATATTAAATTGAAAGCGTTTACATAAACCTCATTCGGGTAGTGAAAAACCAACGGACCCTCTGCGGGTCTCAAAGGTGATGGAAGGAGGTGCAACTTGTGAAAAGGCTACTATCCATCGGTGGTGTGTTATGTGCGAGTGTATTGTTTGTTCCGACTCTTGTCCATGGGGAAGCAGCGGCAGAAGCCAAAGAAAAGGTGAAGTCGCCAAAATTGGTGGCGGGTCTGCTCGAAGGCGTTGGAAAGACTGTGGAGGACACGGCCCAATCTGTCGGTAGTTTAGTGGAAACGACAATCAGTACGGTTGATCAGACTGTCCATGATACGGCAGACTTTGCTTCCGAAACTGTGGGGTCAATTAAGCAACCGCAAGACAACCCGGTTTCCGGGCTTCTAGAACGGACGGGTGAATTGCTTGGCGACACTACAGACAATGTGGCTCCAATCGTGGAGTCAACGACAGACATAGTGAACAGCACGGTGACAAATGTAAATGAAACGGCCGAAGAGTTGCCGGTCATTCCGAAGGTAACGCCCGTCGCTGCGACAGCTGGCCGGACCTTGGAAGGAACGGTGGAATCAGCAGGTACTGTGATGACCACTACTGTCAGTGGTATGGATCAAACCGTTCAAGATATGATCCATTTCTCGTCCTCTACAGTCGAGACGGTGGCGACTCCCCAGTCGGACAAACCGATTGTGGATCTTTTGAATGGAGCGGGAAGCTTAGTAGACTCGACGGTTTCTAATCTGACTCCTGTAGTAGAATCTACAACAGGAACCGTTCAAACAACAGTTTCCGGTGTGAATGACACGGTCGGTCAGCTTCCGGATGTTCCTGTTGTTAAACCGGTTGTAACGGAACTGGGCCATACAGTTGAAGAGACCATCCTCTCTGCAGATGGCGTTGTTTTCTCGACTGTTGATGCGGTCAATCAAAGCGTTCAGGACACAGTCACCCTGACGTCTAATACGATCGAAAGGTTGAGTGATCCAAAGGCAAGACCACTGGCAGATTTGAAACCGAATGTGGTGGATTTCCTCCAATCTAGTTTGACGAATGTAGGCTCTATTTTGGATCAAACAACAAATACGTTACAAACGATATGGACAGGGAGCTCAGGTATCGCAGAGGAATTGCCTGTCATCCCCGCAGTTAAACCAAATGGTTCGGAAAACGGAAATGCGCCAACTGTTAGTTCCCATCCTCATGCAGGAGCAAGACAATCGGGAGAAATGGAGCAGCAAGCTTCAAATGTCCCTGATTCAAAGCCATCAACTTCATTAGAAGGCTGGACCACTAAAGAATTAATTGAACAAAATGAGATCGACGGAATTCCTGAAACAACAGGAATTGAACATCAAACGATCGAATCACTCCAAGATACGGTACTAACATCATCTGATAGCGAAGAGAAGCTCCATCCCGCTACAGTCGTTGTTTCTGCAGATGAGCTGGCCAAGGTAGACCGGACAGAAGGTTCACAATTCGAAGGGGAGGCGCTGAATTTTCTGTCCGCCGTTCAAATGGCTGAATCAGAAAAAAAGCATACGTTTCCTAATGGACCATTAGACAAAAATAGAATTTTGAATATGGGACCAATCATTATAACAAGTAGTGGAAGTTCAATCACCTCGCCGATGACAATTATGGGCGGAGGCTCGGATATGGTGCCAGGTGTATTGACGAGGGTAACATTGATAGAATCGATGTTCCGACGATATTGGCAGTTTGCCGATGTAGAAATGAATTCACAATGGGGACATGCTCCACCAGAACATCCTCCAGCAAACTTTCCTTTTTTACTAATTTAATAATAAAGTAAAAAAGGAGAGAACGAACATGAAAAATAAAAGTCTGAAGTATGGTTTCTTATCACTTGGTGTGTACACGGCGATCTTGCTAGTTCCTTCCATTGCACAGGCGGAAGAAGCGTCTGGTAATGGTTCACTCGGAGCAGAGGCAAATCTGTTGGAAAAACAGGAAAGCAATCCAACTTTACTGAACATTGAATTGACAAATGTTCCAGTAATCGGTGATGTGAAAGTACATGTCCCTTCCGATTCAACTCTAGATCAAGCTGGAAATCCAAAAGAGGCATTGGCTTCGGTAAAGCTGCAAGACGGCATCGTTGAAAACGCGGATGTCTCAGTACTTAGTAATTCTGAAGCGGAAAGTGAGTCCGAAAGTTCAGTTGCAACGGTTCAAGTGAACTCCGATTTGACTGGAAATCTGGAGGTTGACGCTGCATCAAGTGAAAAGAAGGTAAGCGAAGGCTCATCGTCTTTTGACGGTGGATTAGTCGAAGTGAATGCAGAGGACTTGCCAATTTTAGGTGAAATGCATGTTGGTGTACTGGATGAACATGCTAAGACGAGTGAAGCGGGCAGCACCGTGTCTGGCGGGCTGGTTCAAGCCGATTTTGATAAAGGATTGCTGGAAGACACTTCGGTGAAAGTGCTGGCCGGTGAGCAATCAACTTCGAAAGAAGGCGAGTCTGGCATGTCCGCTGCAGCCGACGTTCATGTGGACAGCGGCGTACTGGAAGGTCTTGTGGACGAATTGGACGTTTCTGTCTTGCAGACGGCAGAGTCGTTAAACGCTGATTCAGCGGCCGCGAAGAATTCCCTCGTTTCTGTCGGCTTACAATCGGATCTGACAAGCGATGTGAATGTCGATGTGGCGTCTGAAGATGTCGAGGTGGATGGAAATTCGTATTCCTACAACGGCGGCTTGGTCGAGGTGAATGCGAAGGACTTGCCGATCCTTGGTCAAATGCATATTGGTGTGCTCGATGAACATGCAACGATACGCGAAGAGGCTGACTCTGTTTCTGAAGGGCTGGTTCAAGCCAATCTGGATAAAGGATTGCTGGAAGACACTTCGGTGAAAGTGCTAGCCGGTAAGCAATCCACTGCGCCAGAAGACAATTCAGCCATGTCCGCTTTAGCCGATGTTCATGTGGGTGGTGGCGTACTGGAAGGTCTTGTGGACGAATTGGACATATCCATTTTGAAAGCAATGGAATCGATCCAGACTGACTCAACGGCAGAAAAGAATTCGCTCCTTTCTGTCGATCTGCAGTCGAAGTTGACGAATGATGTAAATGTCGATGTGGCGTCTGAAGATGTCAAGGCGGATGAAAATTCGTATTCCTACGACAGCGGTTTGGTCGAGATGAATGCGACGGACCTACCGATTCTTGGTCAAACGCATATTGGAGTGCTCGACGAACATGTCGCGGCTAAAGGAGAAGGTTTTTCTTCCTCTTCCTCTCTAGCCCAAGCAGAACTAATGAATGGTTTGCTTGAAGGAACAGCACTCGGTATCTTGAAGAATGAGGTACAAACGACTGATGCCGGAGTGTTGGAAACGAACACGGGTCTTGGACTTGAACTTGGTCTGCCGATTTTGGATACCGTAAAAGTTGAAGTGCTGAAAACGCAACGACTGACCCCTTTTATAACGGAAGATAATGTAACGGAACCTGATGATACGACGAATTCCGAGGGGGGTATACCGAACCCGGGAGAAGATGCAACGAATCCAGGAAACGATGCACCAACTTCAGGAGAGAATCCGGCTATTCCAGGAACTGGCTCGACAAACCCGGGAGAGGTTCCAACGAATCCTGGAAACGGGACACCGAGCACAGGAGAGAACTCGGGCAATTCGGGAAGAGACCCAATGAATCCTGGAGAAGGTTCAATTCATCCCGGAAACGATGCAACCAGCCCAGAGGAAGATCTCGACAATCCGGATAATGGCTCGACGGCCGGCCCGGGAAATGGCTCTTCCAGTCCTTTGCCTAATGGAACTTCCAGCGATGACGTGGTGACGGATGAGGAAGAAAGTGAAGTTTCGCCACTTGCCGCGAGACCAGGCGGAAACTCGGGTAATGGTCCAAGTTCTACACCAGCTATAGATGAGCTGGCAGCTAAGCCGGGAGAGACTGGCCAAACATCCCATTTCACTGACAGCACTAGCCAGAATGACACAGGGTGGAGCAATTTACATGCAGGAACTGCGGCTAATAAAACGCTGAATGATGATGATTCAAGAGCTTCATTGCCAACTACAGGCGGTATCTGGGATGCAAATCGATTACTACTTGTGGCAGGGCTTCTCATGTTGGCAGGGCTGCTGCTCAGATTGACCGGCAATGGCACCATCCGGTTTGGGCGCAAGTCCTCCATGTAAAGCGGTGATTCAATGAAACGTGTATTGCGATGGAGTGGCAGTGTTTTCATGGTGGCGGGAGCCGGGCTTCTCATCTGGCTCCTGCAAGGAACTGCGAAACAGAACGCACAGCAACAAGAATGGGTCAATTCCTTTCATGCCATACATGCGGCAGAACCGGAAACAAGCCAGCAGCTAGAAGAAGAACGGCAGGAGAATGTCCAACCGCCGCAGTATCCCGAACTAACTGGAATGGAAGGCGTCCTAACCATTACGTCGATCGATCTTGAAGCTCCCGTATGGTTGGGAGCGGACCAAGCCACTTTGGCCAAGGGGCTTGGGGCTATACCGGATATGGATGAACCGGGCGTGATGGATGGAAGCTACGCGATTGCCGGGCATCAAGCCCGCGTATTTGGCAAACAGTTCAACCGGCTACACGAGGTAAGCGTCGGTACCACGTTCACCTTCCAGACGGTTGAGAAAGAGATGATATTCAAAGTGTTTGATTTGCAAATTGTCAAACCGGATGAAGTGGAAGTGCTCGATCCGCAAAAGGGCAAAGCAATCATGTCCTTGATCACCTGCTATCCCGAATATTCGAATGAATACCGGCTCATCGTGCAGGCTGAACGGATTGATTCCAAATAGGAAAGACTGGGCAGGTTCTTCTTGAAAGAGGAGCCTGCCAGTCTTTTTTGTATACTATTTGGATCGAAACAAATCAGAAAGATTCGGAAGGCAAGTAATGTATTCCAAGGACTAGATAGGGAGAGGTGGAAATAGACGACTGGCGGTTGTGTAATTATTAGTCAAAAAGTAAACTCCCTCATAATAAATGTTGAGGGAGTTTCAGCCTTTTGAATGTAAATTTTAATTGTTAGTAGACTGAAATAACGTTGATTTCCGTTTCGGGCGGACGCTTTCCGGGGGGCTTGCCCTCAGCCTCCTCGTCGCTTCGCTCCTGCGGGGTCTTCACGCTGCGCTGATCCCCCAGGAGTCCCCACCCTGCACTCCAATCAACTGGAGATCCCTTGAGACAGGGGCATCATTTCAGCCTCTATAGCCGGCGCTCTCCACGTCCAACTGGCCAGCTTCTTCAAATTTATAGCAGCAAAAGTCAGCATCGCCTGCATGGACATTTTTTTTAGTCCCCTGAGGGTTGTCCAACGCATGCCATGCTTTTCTTTGGCATCCGCAAAGACGCGGTCAAACGTCTTTTTGCGCATTCCGTATATTTCCTTGATTTCATGGTTGTGTCGCAAGTCCTCAGCCACATCCAAGTAGTCCTGCCAGATATGCCGCTGAATCATCTTTTGCTGATTCTTACTCTGCGTACATTGGCCAATGACTGGACACACGGAACAGATAGAAGGAGTCGAAGCATACTGCCGGTATCCTTCCTTCGTGGATGTTCGGTATGTAAGAACCTGTCCTTCCGGGCAAAGATAGCAGTCGAAATGCTCGTCATAGACATACTCGTGTTTTCTAAAGAAGCCTTCTTTTGTCATTGGTCGTTTGTAAGGAAGTGCAGGAAGAACCGGATTCTCTAAAAGGGAGTTGGCAATGGCTTTATTCTGCCGCCTTTAAAGCTCAGTTTCCACAACAGCTGTCAAAAAGTATATAGAACCACCTCATTTGTACCTGTACTGCTGTTTTCTTTCGCCTTAGAATTTAAAGGCATTGAAAATATAAATACCCTAACAATAAAAATTTTAGCCCAATCTTCAGGAAAGTACCTCCTTTCTTTTTTTAGAAATATTTTAATGTAAATTTATGGTATTATAGTAAATATAAATATAAAAAATATGAGAATCTTGAAAAATGAGGTGGTTAAATGAGAAAAAGATTATTAGCTGGACTCCTACTTCTCTTGCTGTTAGGAGGATGCTCAACGAAAGCGGCTCTTACTCCTGAAATGGAAGTAGAGCAACATTTGCAAAATTACTTAACGGCCTTGGAAGACTATGATGTGACTACTTTAGTCGAACTATCGGATGACATAAGATTTCCTGACAAAAAGGTTCAATTAGAAGAATACTTAGATATAGAACCGGATATCACAAAAACAGAAATCATTGAAATCACTGCTATAAGTCCAACCGAATTTGAAGGAACCATTTCATATGAAGATGTAAATGGAGAAAATGAGGTGAAATTTCCCATTATAAAACAAAAAAACACCTGGAAAGTAATTGTTGGTCAGACAATTAGATAAAATCTGCTGATTGATAATCTATAAAGCTAAAAACATTTTTTATTGTGGGAAATAGATAATCATGAATTGATCGGACATGTCTCCAAGAGGAGCGAAGACGGGTAAGCACAGATTTGCATGAATACATTTGAAAACGTATTTATAAAACTAAAACTCCAAGGAATGAGTTGGAATTCCCTGGAGTTTTTTCTTTTCTACCGTCATACACTTTGAAAACATACGCCAACTTAACTTTTCTACTTCTCAATTGGAGCAGGTTTGCCAAATAGGTATCCTTGAAACAGCTGAAAGCCGGCATTTTTTAGCCAAATGAACTCTGCTTCATCTTCTATCCCCTCGGCAAGAGGAGTTGCTCCTACAGAAATGGTGGCTTCCAGAACGGTGCGTGCAATCTGCTGTTTCTTGTTGTCTTTGTGTATGTCTCGAACATAGTGCATATCGAGTTTCGTATAGTAAGGTTTCATTTCGTGTATCGTCTCAATTGTGTTATAGCCTGCTCCAACGTCATCCAATGCATAGCGGAATCCTTTGGAACGATAGTATTCTAAGATTCTCTTCAGATGTGCTGGATCTTTGACTTCCTCGGTCTCAACGACTTCGAATACGAAGCGGGAGGGTTCTATGTTCAACTCTGACGCCAGCTGCACGGTTGTCCGAAGGCAGTGCTCGGGCGAGTAAATGGAGGTCGGAATGAAATTAATGAAAACTTTCGTAGTTAGAGCCGCAGCCTGCTTTACCGCATTGATCCTGCAAATTCGATCTAGTGCATACATTCGATTTCGCAGTTTAGCCGTCTGAAATACCTCGAATGGAGAAATTGGGTTATCGCGGCCATCTGTAAAACGGGCCAACATCTCATATGCGTATAACGATTGGTTGGCATCCACGATGGGTTGGATGTGGAAACCGACGTGTCCTTCGTCGATGATCTGGTCGATCCATTGGGTTCCTATTAACTCGGCTGCTTCAGCAATCGGTTTCCATTCAAGTTGATCCGTTCTAAATCGGATATCGGAAGGATCCATATGCCCTTCTATATAATCAAGCAGTCCTTTCATCGCCTCCTCCTTTGCCGTCAGGCCATCCGGGACAGAGCGGACGAGCATTCCGATTTCCTCCAAATACCGATGAATGGCAGGAAGGTGGGCGATGTTTTGGGCCGATTCAAATGAGAGCTCGAATTCTAGTGGTTTTGGCATGCAAATATCACAGAACATGAGAAACCTCCCTACTTTTCTACTATCGTAACGAAGTTCTTATCTCTTGTAAATGAATGTACATGGGGAATAAAAAGTTAGCACCAACTAGGGAAGGAAAAAGGTGCGTTTGATGCGCCAAGAAGGTCAGGGATACTTGATTCTCACTCGCCTAAACCAAATTGCTGCCGGACTTTGCCAAACAATCCACCATTTTATTTCAAAACGCTTCATTTTAAGGACAAAAACAAGATTATAGTCTAGTCTTGATCTGATAACAAACTAAACAGTATGATGTTTAACTGTAAATTAAAAGCATGAGTTTTATCTTTTTGTAGAAATTATTTAAAATGTCTGTTAGTGTTGGCGGAAACATGGAGGTGATGATTTCTATGATTTATGATTGGTTAATTACTTTATATAGGAATGTGGATTTCCGAATACTAGCGCTGTTAACTTTAGCAATCCTGCTACCAGCAATTTACTTTAAAATCAAAAGAAAGGCTGTTTTCGTATAGATTGCCGCTTTCTTCGCCATACTTTTACAAGTTTGGTATAATGAAGTTAGGAGGCGTTCGACTATACATAAAATCTTGAACGCATTGGGGAGTCTTGGATTTAACCAATTGCTTGATATCGTTGAAAGTGACGAAACCTTTTTTCGTGAATCTATGAAAGGTAAAGAAGTCACTCAGAGGAAAGCCAAAAAGCGTGGGGAGAAAGACAAAAAAAGAGGAATTTCTAACCTTAAAATTGCTGTTGTGGTGGCACAAGACCGTAACGGTAGTGTGATTGCTCGGAAAGCAGGCACTGGGCGTGTCAAAGCCGAAGAAATTGACACAGTGATAGGTGAGTTTATTCACCCGTCCGCCTTGTTATGTACGGATACCGCGACTAATTATAAGAAATTCGCCAAAATAAAAGGGTTACAACACGAAACGGTCAAGGAACGACAGAAACAGCGTGTTAAGAAAGGCATCTATCATTCAATACGTCAATAATTTTCATAATCGCTTAAAGACTTAGATGGAACGGTTTCAAGGTGTTGCGACAAAGTATCTGGATAATTACCTCTACTGGTTCCGATGGCTTGATAAGGGAAAAAACTTGGCATTTGAAAAGCAAGTTGAGCAAATGCTTATTTCTACCTGCTAAAAATCGAACAACATAACAGTAGAAATGCTAAAAGCAATATAAAAACCACCTCAAATACCTAAAGGTGGTTAATTACCAAATACACAGTCCATTCCCTAATAATTTTCTTCTTGGATTTCATCTTCTATAAGTTTAATGAGTGTAGATGATTCTTCAGAGGTCATCGTTTGGGTCATGCCTTTATATTCTATTCGATGGCTGTAGATGCCAATCCCACCTCCAGGGTAATACCCGACATTTCTAATGTAAATTACATAGAGTGGTTTTTCGCCAATATCAATGGAAGTCGTTATATTATCTGATTTTAAATTTTCCAAAGCAGAGGAAAATTCTTTGATAAAATTCTTATCATCGGTCACCGTTTGATTATTTGTTTCATATTCATTCAATTCTATACTCTTAATGTTTTTGTAAGTAATTTCTTCCTCGGAGAATAACCGTTCCATAGACTCTCCTGTATTTCTTGTAAAAACAACAATTAAAGTGATGGCAATAATCATAATAATAGCCACGGCTATAACCCTAATTCTCATTTATACCCTCCTCCCAGTTTTTTGTTAATCTGTTTAAAGTCTTCGCCCTATAATCTACTTTACCGATTAACTGTAGTTTCAACATTAATATGCTTACCTTTAATTCCCATCGTTTATTTTCCTATTATATCTTTTCTAACAATTTAATCAATCACCTTCGAAAACAACAAACTTTGCGAAAACAGCCAAAAAGAAAAGATAACTAACATTTGCAGAGTGGATTTTTTTCTTTTATTTTTTACTCAAGGACGTGGATAAAACCTTTCCATACACAAAACTTCCTGACCGGTAACTTGTTTTGTTGTTCAATAAAATGATTGACAAAACAAGATGATATGAATATCATATTTCGTGTACGAAATATGATGAAGCGAAATATTTCGAAGGGAAGTGTACGCATGAAAAGAGCTTTTTCAAGTGATATTCTGAATTCATTTTCGGATATCAATCAAATGCTTTTTAAGCTGGCGAAAAAGGATGCGGAATCAAATGGTTTGACGGTGCCGCAACTAAAAGCGCTGTATAAAATTTCGTCCCACCCAGATATAGGGCTAGTGGAATTGGCCGAAAGCTTGAAACTGACAAACAGTACGGTGAGTGGTGTGGTGGATCGGCTTGTTCAGCAGGGGTTGATTGAACGGCAAGTGCCTCCGCATGATCGCAGGTCTGTCACGATCCGTCTTTCTGCAACAGGTGAAGAGAAGCTGCTTGCAATTGTTGCCGACGAATCGATGCTTGTGAAAAAACTGCGCATCATCGAGCAGCTTCCAGAAGAAGAATTGGGCCAGTTGCTTTTGATTCATCAACATATTTTGGACATACTGACATCAGAAGAACAGTAAATAAGGAGGCGGCAAATCTATGAATGCAAAACGAATGGTTTTAATGAACGTCATTTTGCTTGTCTTACTAGTAGGAGGCGGATTTGTAGGGTATTACTATTACAATCAATCGACGACCTACTTGAAGACAAATAATGCGCAAATCGCAGGCCAACAAGTCCGGATCGCTTCTCCGGCTGCCGGAAAACTGACGAATTGGACTGGCAGCACAGGGGAAACTTTCAATAAAGGCGCGAAAATTGGAACGGTGGAAACGCAAGGCGAGGCAGGTCCAGTTTCCATGGATATTATAGCTCCGGGCAATGGCACAATCGTTCAATCGAGCGCAGTGGAAAATACGATGGTTGGTGCAGGAACCCAATTGGCGATTAGTTATGATTTGGATCAGCTTTGGGTAACGGCCAATATCGAAGAAACAAAGATTAACGAGGTAAAGGTAGGTCAAGACGTCGACATTTACGTTGATGCCTATCCTGACATGACACTCAGAGGTAAGGTAGAAGAAATCGGTTTAGCAACTGCCGGTACATTCTCTCTATTGCCTTCCACTAACGCCTCGGGGAATTATACGAAGGAAACGCAAGTAATCCCAGTGAAAATCTCCATAGATGGCTACGTCGAACGGTTGATTCCTGGAATAAACGTAACTGTCCGGATCCATAAGTAGGTGATGACATGACTATATATCTGATCGGGTACTTGCTCATTGCCGCTTTGGTGCTCATTACGGCGAACTATGTGATGAGAAGCAAAATGCTGAAAAAGGCCGCTGATTCAGAACCGACGACGGAGCAATCAGAAGACAGGACACAGATCCCCTTGGATTCGACCGATCAGCAATCAGCGTTAACCGAAATGATTGCGTCAGGCGAAAAAGAAGGAGAAACAGAGCAGGAAGAACCGGTGACAGATTGGATGGAGAAAATCCAAAACAGTCGCGGCAAAATCGTGACGGCTATGATGCTCGGTGCATTTGTCGCCATTTTGAATCAAACATTATTAAATGTGGCGATCCCGCATATTATGATTGATTTGAATGTTACGGCGAGCACGGTGCAATGGCTGTCGACGGGTTACATGTTAACGAACGGGATTTTTATCCCGATTACCGCCTTCCTGATAGCGAGATTAGGAACGAGGAAGCTGTTCTTGTCTGCGATAGCCGCTTTTACAGTCGGTTCTATCATTTGTTCGGTTTCCACAACGTTTGCCATGCTAATGACAGGACGGGTTGTTCAAGCGGCGGGGGCAGGCGTCATCATGCCGCTTCTTATGACCGTGTTTCTGACGATTTATCCCCCAGAGAAACGCGGGGCGGCAATGGGGTTGTTCGGAGTTGCGATTCTATTTGCTCCGGCAATTGGTCCAACACTATCGGGATGGCTCATCGGCCATTATTCTTGGCGTGTCCTTTTTGATATCGTCATTCCATTCGGTATCATCGCTTTAGTGATGGCCTTCTTCTGGATGGTGGATGTAGCCGAAATTACAAAACCGAAATTCGATATGTATGGTTTCATTTTCTCCACCATCGGGCTCGGTTTCCTGCTGTACGGATTTAGTGAAGCGGGCAATAATGGTTGGGACAGCAGCATTGTCCTCATCACGCTGGCGATCGGAGTCATCGGCCTCATTGCATTCATTTGGAGGGAACTAACGACAGACGAGCCAATGCTCGAGTTGCGCGTCTTCAAATACGATATTTTCGCCTTGACGACGGTCATCGGGATGATCATTAACATGGCGATGTTCGCGGCAATGTTGCTGCTGCCGATCTACTTGCAGAACATTCGAGGATTCTCTGCCTTGGATTCCGGTCTCCTCATGTTGCCAGGTGCAATCGTCATGGCATTCATGCTCCCGATTTCGGGATGGCTGTTTGATAAAATCGGGGCGCGGTGGCTGGCCGTTTTCGGTTTGGCGGTCACAGTTATGACGACATGGCAGTTCACGAATTTGACGATGACTACATCTTACGGGTTTATCTTACTGCTTTATGTTATGCGGATGTTTGGCATGTCCTTCCTTTCCATGACAGTGACGACAGAGGGAATGAACCAGCTGCCGACCAAACTGGCTGGACATGGAACATCGGCCTCGAATACGGCACGGACAGTTGCAGGAAGTATCGGGACTGCTTTCCTCATCACAGTCATGACGACGAGGAGCTCATTCCATACAGCTAATTACGCCAATGTCATTACTAGTGATAATCCGTATCTTTCCAATCAACTGACAGAGCTCGGCCAAGGCTTATCCACAGCCATAGGTGTACCGGTTCAGCAAGGACAAATGGTTGCCACCTCCCTTGTATATGGGGAAGCGGTCAAAAATGCGACAATTCAAGGTATCAACGATGCATTTGTTGTAGCAACAGGCATCGCATTGGTGGCGTTCATCCTTGCCTTTTTCATTAAACGGGCGAAGCCGCCAGTGAAGGAATAGGTTAAATTGTAGGAAATCAGAATTTCTTTCCAACGAAGAGCGACAGTGAACAAGTGGTGTTCATCTGTCGCTTTTTTGTTTTTTTAGAATAGCAATTAACCGATTGTCCTGTTTTGATAGGTAGAAGGCAGGAAACAGGATTGTTTCTTGTTTTTTTGTTTCAAGCGGCGGGAATAGACTACTCGAACTTGTTACTACCAAAACGGTTTGAAAGGAGTAGATTCCATGTTTTATCATGTAAAAGAACTTCAATACCATGCGAAACCGGAACGTCCAGATCCGATTTATGCAAAAAAACTCCAAGAAGTGCTTGGAGGACAATATGGCGAAATTACAGTGATGATGCAATATCTATTCCAAGGCTGGAATTGTCGGGGTGAGGAGAAGTACCGTGACATGCTGCTTGATATTGGAACAGAAGAAATCGCGCATGTCGAGATGTTGGCTACTATGATTGCACAATTGCTAGATGATGCACCAGTGCAAGAACAGGAAGCGGCGGCAAAAGATCCGGCAATCGAAGCCATTCTAGGCGGCATGAATCCCCAGCATGCCATCGTGGCAGGACTGGGCGCCATGCCGGCTGATAGTGTAGGGGTGCCGTTCAACGGAAAATATATCATATCCAGTGGGAATCTGCTTGCGGATTTTCGAGCCAATTTGAATGCTGAATCACAAGGGCGTCTGCAAGTCGTGCGACTGTATGAAATGACAGACGATCCAGGTGTGAGGGATATGCTGTCTTGGTTAATTGCAAGGGATACGATGCACCAAAACCAGTGGGCCGCTGCCATTGAAGAACTTGAACAAAAACAGAACCTGGTCGTCCCTGCCACGTTCCCGCAATCTCTTGAGAAAACGGAAGTCTCCTATGCGTTCATGAACTGCTCCAAAGGGGAGGAAAGCAGCGAAGGGAGATGGGCGAGCGGCAAGAGTATGGATGGGCAAGGTGAATTCACGTACGTCGCCGACCCACAGCCGTTCGGACCCAATCCGAAGTTGCAGCCTGCACCTCCGTACATGCACAATACACCACCGGGGCCGGAGCCGTTAAAATAATGAGGGTCGTGGATGAAAGTGTTGGCCACGATCTGATATAAAGCCAATCATATCTTACAAACAGACTGCCGACATTCCAGGCAGTCTGTTTGCTTTTGCTATCGAAGTAAAAAGGCAAGAAGATGTCAGGTAACCCTATTGGTTTCTGCAAGCAACTTACATGGATACGCAAATAGGAGGAGGTTTTATCGATTTTCTCGAATACTGTAAAAGACAAAGGAATGGGGGAATCGAAATGAACAAATTAATGGAAAATATATCTTTTAACTCGCTAACAACATACACAGAAAAAATAAAACAAGAGAAGTGCGCATCAGGTGCGGCATTGTTGCTGATGCAAGACAATAAAATCGTGTATGAACATTATTCAGGTACTCACCACTTTGAATCAGGAGCTAGGCAGATAGATGTGAACTCTCAATTTAATGTCTATTCAACGAGAGTCACCTATGTCGGTCTGGCAATTGCCATAGCAGTAGTGGACGGTGTCCTAAGCCTGGATGATAAAATTAAGGAGTATTTACATGAATTCAATGGAGAAGTTCTAGGAGATACAACGATACGTCATCTAGTCACTCGATGCACCGGTTTAAAATTCAAGGGACAGCAAGTTAGCCGGATGTTCAAATCAGGAACCAATATCGAAGGGAAAAGACCAGATGTATTAGCACTCATACATAAGAGGGCTACCGGTAAAACAGTAGCTGAGGTGATAGCGGACAAAGTATGTAAGCCATTGGGAATGACGCAAACCGGGTGGATGACCGAGGGGAAGAACACATTAGTTTGTGATATCCAATCCCCTGACAGTTTTCCGACATTACGTTTAGGTTCCAATGACGGGGCTGAGCGGAATCTATATGCAAGTGCCAGAGATCTGGCAGTATGGGGCAATTTGCATTTGAACAAAGGTTGTATTGGCGGGAAGCAGATATTGCCTGAAGAAGTTTTTACACTTGCAAGCACCATCCAAAGTCCTGACACCTTGCCTGAGGAACTATCTAAATTTGGCTTTCTCTGGTGGATAAAAGATAACAAGGTCTCTTATCAATACGATGAATTAGGTACAGGTCTGCCAGAAGGATCTTATCAAATTCTGGGTGCTTCCGGCTGTTCATGTACTGTCATTCCAGAATTTAACGCAGTCGCGGTTAGAATGTACAATAGTTTATATACAAATGACAAGGACGAATTTGATTACATTGGAGATATACGCAAGTTTGGCAACATGGTGGCTGCTTGCTTGGAATAATGTTCGGGGAAACATGCAAAGTGGGCTGAACAGGGTAGATGCTCCTGAGGAGTTCAAAGAAATTCTCAGAGCTTGATCAACTAATGAAGCAGTAGTTTTAATTAGCACATTGATAAAGTAGTAAATACTGAGAGAAACAAGAAGGGGGATTTTTGCTATAAGTGGGCATTTTATGTATTTAAATAACTATGCGAAAGTAATTGTAAATATTGGAGTAACAGTTGAAAAGGGAGATTTAATTAAAATTAATTTTTCTCCTGAACATTTGCCGTTAGTCCGTGAAATTTCAAAAGAAGCTTATAAGAGTGGCGCCAAATATGTCGCCCTTGATCTACGGGATTCGGAAATTGAAATGAATCGAGTACGTTATCTAGAACAGGAATTTTTGGGGGAGTTCCCAAAATCAGAAGTTGAAAATCAATTCAATTATGCCAGGTCAGGTTATTCAACGATTACAATAGTTGCACCAACGTTTTCAGATGAGGATTCTGATTGGGTCGAAAGAGCTTCCATAATCAATAAAACAAAATCGATCGCTATGAGTCCTTGCCGAACTTATGGTATGGAAAATCATAACAAATGGGTGGTCGTGAATGCCCCAACTAAGGAATGGGCAATGCAGGTTTTTCCAGAGCATAAAGAAAGTGAAGCAATTGAACTTCTATGGAGATACATATTTGACATAACAAAATCCAATGAGCCTAATCCTATATCGGCTTGGAAACAACAGGATTTTAATCTGAAAAAAATAGCTGAGAAGTTGAACAACTATCAGTTTTCTGCATTGCGGTATATAAGTGAGAAAACAGATTTAATCGTTTCGTTAGTCAAAAATCATGTTTGGTTAGGTGGGGCAGAAACAACTAGAGACGGAAAAGAATTTATGTCTAATATACCTGTTGAAGAAGTTTGGACAATGCCAAATAAGTATCATGTAGATGGATATGTTACCATTACTAAACCTCTGATTTTAGCAGGGCAGACGATTCAAGATTTACAGTTGTTCTTTGAAAAAGGGAAAGTTACTAAAATCGAGCCAAATAACCAAGTCGTTATTGATTTTCTTCTAACTGATGATGGAGCTAGAATGATTGGTGAAGTTGCACTTGTTTCTGCAAGTTCGAGTATTGCTAAAACGGGTATCACCTTTAAAAGTACTCTACTTGATGAAAATGCTGCTTGTCATATTGCACTTGGTCAAGCTTACATTGATACTATTTTGGATAGTGATGTAAAGACTGAAGAAGAACTAACCAAGCTAGGTATGAATAGATCAGCAGTTCATGAAGATATTATGATTGGCGACGGCTCCATGAATGTTTACGGGTTATTAGAACAGGAGGAAATTCTAATAATGGAAAACGGTGAATGGAAAATCTGAGTTTTATATTGGAATACGATGTATGATTTCACCTGTCTTTTCTTAAACTAAATGAGGTTGAGAATAACTAGATTGTTTTTTACCTCATTTTTTGCCTAAAGGAAAAGTTGTAAGGATTCATGAGTAAAGGTGCCGTCCTCTTGTCGATGCCATCAAAATTACCAGTCTCGCCTGCGTGACTACCAGAGAACTTCTCATAAATTCCTAGAAACCGCTCATAAACTGCAAACCGCTCATATCCACTTAGAAGCAGCTCATAAGTTCATGCAAACCGCTCATAAGTTCAAAAAGAGCAGCGTAACTCTCTAAAAAGCTTGAATCATATGCAATATCTTACTCGTTACTTCACGATAAGAAAGGACTATCCAGAAAATCAGTTTCCACTGAATTCCGGACAGCCCTCTTTCCCTGTGGAGCAGAAATGCTCACGATTCCACGTCTCTATTTTGCTTCAAACGTCTCCATTGCTTCCTGGGATTCCTGGATGATGCTTTGTGCTTCTTCCAGCAAATCGGCGTTCTCCGGGAGAAGCATGGCTTCAATCGGGTCTCCTGCCATTGTGTAGGCGAATATATATTTGTCGTTTTCACCGACGTACTTGTAAACTGGATGGTCCCATTCAGCACCTGTATTTTCAAACACCACAATACTGAATAACCCTTGCTCGATATTACGGGAAGGTTCATTCAATGAGAAGTCGACAGTAGCTACTGCGTCACTATCCCAACTGCCAGTTTTGACATCCATCCGGTCCAACATCGACTGAGGCATACTGAACGAGAACTGATAGTTTGTGTTCGAATAGATCCCTTCCTGAGGCGATGTTTCGCCCGTTGAAGAGCTTTTTTTCGGCGGCTCTTTCGACTCTTCTCCTGAATCCTTTTTCGTCGACTCTTCAGATTCTGGATCTTCTTTTTGTTCCACTTGTTTTTCATCTGTCATTTCAAAAGATTCCAATTCGGAGAATACATACTCCTCGCCGTCTTTGAAATGGAACACCGTTTTTATCAGTCCGACTTCGGGCGCGAAGTATTTGACTGTTTTTTGTTCGTGTTTATCATCAGGGATAATGGTGGTCACTTCGATGACATTCTGGAAAGAACCCGCTGGCACTTCTACGGCCAATCCGCTGTCTGTCATGTAGCTGACGGACTTGTCAGCATCATTCGTCTCCCACGTGACTTTGGGGGCGAGCTCCAGTATATCTGTTTCTTCATTTTTCAATGTGTTGATGATATAAATGAGGCGAACCGCGTCCTTGTCCACTTTGTATTCTTTGATAGAATCGGCAACCAGACCACCCTTTGCCTGAATATAGATGATTTCATTGCCTTCAGAATCTGGTTCCATTTTCACTATGTCTGTTTCCTGCAAATCCTTGCCTTCTGTGTCGTGCTGTACATAGGTGCGTGTCATGCCTATCGTTGGAAAATAGTTAGAGACGTCTATTTTTTTTGCAACTTCCGAGTCGACTGTTTTCATGTTTTCTGAACATCCGGTTAGCAGCAATGCCAAAATTCCTAAAGTAACTAGATTGCGCATGATCTTCAAAATTATCTCCCTCACTTCCAGTCCTTATCGTACCATTATCATTGATTTGTTGAAACTAGAATCCTCCTTTATTCTTGGAAATTAGTTGATTGATAATTCAATAAAAAATTGATCTAAATGAAGTTATGGAAATAGCTCTACCGAGGGTAGTTACTCGTAATGCGGAAAATTAGAATAAGAATTCTATATAAACATGCAACACGTTATAAATTGAATGTTTATATTTAATTTGACTGCTAATGTTCCAAAGACTCAAGATAAACGAGAGGTAAAGCCTATTATTCCGTTAGATTCTGTAGTAAAACATATGAATACTTCAAACAATGGGATGATTGTTGATGGGGTAATAAAATGCTTAGTAGAATTGAAAATAGTGTTGACAGCACAAATCTCAAACTCTATAATTTGTTTAATACTAATGTTCAGACACATTGAACATTTTTTATTTCCTTTAACTTGTACCAACAACCCTATGATGTATTGACGGTCAGGAACGTCCTCTTGTTTCAATTGATCTCATGCCATAAGATTAGTTGTAAACGATTCCAAAGGAAAGAGGACAGCTTATGGTCAGACTAAAAGATATTGCGGAGAAAGTAGGGGTATCTGTCAGTACCGTTTCCAGAGTAATTAAAAACGATACGACCCGTAATGTGAACCCGGAGATTAAGCGGAAAGTGTGGCTTGCGGTAAAGGAAATGGGGTACACGCCGAATGAACACGCACGCAATCTTGTACAATCCGCTGAAAGTGTGCAAGTGCGCACTAAAAGAATTGGCTGGCTTGCCAGCCCGCGTCTTGCGAATGAAAATCCATATTTCTCGAAAATCTTTATAGGAATAACGGATACTCTGAATGAAGCCGGTTATTCGCTATTATTGCTTCAACCGGAGGATTTGGAAGACGATGCGTTATTCCAAAAGACAGTTAGGGAGCAGGAGATAGAGGGGATTTTGCTTGTCGACTCTATCCGAAAAGAAACTCTTTTAGAATTGAAAAAATGGATTCCTGTTGTAGGGATGGATTTCAACTACAGTGAGCATAACGTTTCTATTGTCGATTACGATAGGGAAGAGGCGGTGTATAAAGGGATTGCCCATCTCGTGTCCCGGGGGCATGGTCGCATCGGATTTATTGGCGGGGAAATGAATGGCGATTTTAAAGGAGAAAAGCGTTTCAAAGGCTACCGGAAAGCGATGCAGGAATTTAATCTGGATGTGGATGAGCGTTTTATTGTAGATTCCAGGTGGTGTATGGACCGGACATATCGGCTTATGACTGAACTGCTAGCCAGTTATACTGACTTGCCATCGGCATTTATGTGTGCCAGCGATATGCTTGCGATTGCAGCTATGCGGGCAGTTCAAGAAAATCATTTATCCGTGCCTGAAGATATCGCTTTTGTAGGAATCGACAACAATGAAATGGCGCAATATGCAATGCCGGCTTTGACGACAGTGGCTATCCCGCAATATGAAATGGGAGTTGTGGGAGCAAAAGTGTTGCTAAATCAAATTGCTGATCAAGACTTTCGAATGGATTTGCGTACGTTATTGCCGACTGAATTAATGATTCGGAAATCTACATGAATATAGATGTGGATTTCTTTTCACAGCAAGGAAAACGTTTTCCATAAATGCGGAAAATTTTCCTGGTTAAATAGTAGCTTAACTAAGAAAGGGATGTTGGAAATGGAAAAAGTACGGATTGGTGTTATCGGTGCCGGCTTGCGCGGCGGACTTGCGCATTATTGGCACAAACCGGATGGAGAATCGGAAGTGGTCGCGCTCGCGGATCTTTCGGAAGAAAGACAACAAAAATTTCAAGAAAAGCTCGGAACACCTATTTTTCTTACGAAGGACTATAAAGATCTTTTAATACGAGAAGATATAGATGCGATTGCAGTACTCTCTCCCGATTACTTGCATGAGGAACATATTATAGCTGCCCTGGAAGCAGGTAAACATGTGTATGCCGAGAAACCGCTTGCTATCACCGTTGAGGGATGTGACCGCATTCTGGAAGCCTGGAAAAATTCCGGCAAACATTTAATGGTTGGCTTTAATATGCGGTACATGAGCATGTATCAAACGATGAAGGGATTGATCGACTCCGGCGCAATCGGCGAGTTGAAAGCCGTTTGGGTACGCCATTTTGTCGGCTTCGGCGGTTATTTCTACTATCACGACTGGCATGGCCAATCGAAAAACACGACATCACTTCTTCTTCAGAAAGGGTCTCATGACCTCGATGTCATCCATTGGATTTCTGGCCGTTACACGACGAAAGTGTCTGCATTTGGAAGTCTTGATTACTATGGGGGCGATATGCCAAATGATTTGACTTGTCCGGAATGTTCGCTGAAAAATACGTGTCCGGAATACGTTCCTCATACATTCACGGAATGCGCGTTCCGAAATGAGATCGATGTGGAAGACAACAACATGCTCATTATGGAACTCGAAGGAGGCGTCAAGGCATCGTATCTCCAATGCCATTTCACACCTGACTATGAGCGGAACTACACGTTCATTGGAACCGAAGGCCGGATTGAAAATGACGATGTGAACGGCAAAGTCTATCTAAAGACGCGCAAGACAAACACGTGGAAGGAATTCAGCGATGTGACGTACGAAATGAAGCCGGAAGAAGGAAGCCATGGAGGAGCCGATCCGAAAATCGCCCAAGATTTCGTCGAGCTGGTTCTTCGCAATAAAGAACCTCTTACTACGCCGTTTGCCGGGCGAATGAGTGTAGCAGTTGGATGTGCAGCGACAGAATCCATCCGGTCTGGCGGCAAAGTGGTGGCAGTATCTCAAACCTCCAGCATCGTACATAACTGATCTGTCCTGAAAGAAAGGGGTGTGTGTATGACCAATGTAAGTGAAAACGTAGCAGTAAAAACTCTTAAATCAGAAGAAAAGAAAGAAGCAAAACGGAAAGCGCGGAGTAAAAGATGGAAATCCGTTTGGCGGAATTGGGAGCTGTATGTTCTACTCTCCCCAGTCATTCTTTACTTCTTAGTATTTCATTACTTTCCTTTATATGGACTGCAAATCGCCTTCAAGGACTTTATTGCATCCAAAGGGATTCTCGGAAGCCCATGGGTCGGTTTTAAGCATTTTGAGCGCTTCTTCAACAGTTATTATTTCTGGCGGCTCATCAAAAATACGATTGGCATTGGGGTTTTTACACTCGCTATATCCTTCCCGGTGCCTATCATAATCGCACTTATGCTAAATGAAGTGAAGAGCCTCCGATATAAAAAGTTCGTACAGACGGTCATCTATGCACCTCATTTCCTATCGACCGTCGTTGTAGTTGGTATGCTCCTCTTATTCGTCAAACCGGACGGGATGATCAACCAAGTCGTCCGGCTGTTTGGAGGGACGCCGATCGACTTCATTTCGGAGCCGTCCTGGTTTAAGAGCTTGTATGTATTTTCAGACGTTTGGCAGACGATGGGCTGGAGTTCCATCATCTATATTGCCGCACTCGCGGCAGTAGATCCAGCGCAGCACGAAGCGGCGATGATAGATGGAGCATCCCGGTTCCAACGGATAATCCATATTAACATTCCTGCCATCATGCCGACGATCGTTATCCTGTTCATTTTGAACGCAGGATCGGTCATGGCAGTTGGTTTTGAGAAAGTGTATTTGATGCAAAATGATTTGAACATGTCGGCTTCTGATGTCATTTCGACATTTGTGTACCGGAGCGGGATTTTGGAAGCGCAATACAGCTTCTCCGCAGCCGTCGGATTGTTCAATTCGATCATTAACTTCATTATGCTGCTCATGGTGAATCAATTCGCGAAGAAAGTGAATGAGACAAGTCTATGGTAAGGAGTGGGAGAAATTGAGAGAGTCAAAGACAGACCGCACATTCATTGTGTTCAACTATATTTTCCTCACGCTGATTGCCTTGCTCGTCCTTTACCCGTTGGTTTTCGTCGTGAGTGCATCACTCAGCAATCCGCAATACGTCATTTCGGGTGAGATGTGGCTTTGGCCGAAGGAGTTCACGGTGGAAGCGTACGAGAAAGTATTTAAGAACAAAGATATCATCAATGGCTTTATTAACACGATGAAATACACTGTTGTCGGAACTGCCTTGAATGTTGTCATGACAATTCTAGCAGCCTATCCGCTGTCGCGGAAGGACTTGAAGGGCAGAGGGTTCATCATGGCTTTCATGGTCTTCACCATCTTTTTCAGCGGCGGGCTCATTCCGACCTATTTGCTTATCCGTGACCTTGGCATGCTGAACACGTTTTGGGTCATGATCATTCCAAACGCAGTAGCAGTATGGAACATTATCATTATGCGAACGTTCTTCCAGTCTATTCCGCATGAGTTGCAGGAATCCGCGATGATCGACGGTTGCGGCAACTTCCGAATCCTTTGGAATATTGTCTTGCCGTTGTCTTTCCCGGTCATTGCCGTCATGGTGCTGTTCTATGCGGTCGGCCATTGGAATTCGTACTTCCAGGCATTGATTTATTTAACAGATCAGGATCGATTCCCGCTTCAGCTCATCTTGCGTCAGATTCTGATTCAAGGGCAAACGGACGATATGATCCAGGCGACAACGGAAAGCTTCCTTGCCCAACAGCTTAGTGTGGAAGGGCTGAAATACGCAGTCCTGATCGTCGCGAACTTGCCGATGCTTCTGCTGTACCCATTCTTACAACGGTATTTTGTAAAAGGTGTCATGATTGGATCTTTGAAAGGATAAAAGGGGGAGATTATGTTGAAGAAAAGGTATTTCACAGGTTTAGCAGCTTCCATGCTGCTGTCAGCGGGCATTTTGGGGGCCTGCTCGAAAACAGACGGGGAAACGGTTACGGGAGACTTGGAGAACTTAAATGAAACAGGCATGCCGATCGTCAAAGAAAAGATTGAAGTGGACGGCTTTGCAGCGAAATTCTTCGCTTCACAGGATTGGAACAATTTGATGCTGTGGAATGAGTATGAAAAGATGACGAACATTAAAGTTGATTGGACGACTGTCCAAACGGAAGCGCTTGCTGAGAAAAGAAACTTGTCTTTGACGGGCGGGGATTATCCGGAGATGTATTTCGCCTCTGCCTTCTCCAAGACTGATCTTTTGAAGTATGGACAACAAGGGATCTTTCTTCCGTTGAACGATTACATCGATAAGTATGCACCGAACTTCAAAGCAATTCTCGATGAGTATCCATCAGTGAAGCAAGGGATTACGATGGCGGATGGCAATATTTATGGTTTCCCGGCCATCTATGATCCGAATTTCGAAGCGCTTCGTGCAGGGGCTCCATGGGTCATGCAGGAATGGCTCGATAATCTCGGATTGAAAGAACCGGAAACGACAGAAGAATTCTATCAAATGTTGAAAGCTTTCAAGGAACAGGATCCAAACGGCAATGGAAAGGCGGATGAACTTGGCTGGGGCGGAGGCTATGGCATCAACGAATTCATTTCTTACTTGCGTGGAAGCTTCGGTTTAAACAAGCAAGGAAGCATGAATATCAACCTCGATTTCAAACCGGGCACGGAAGAGTTCCGTTTCGTTCCATCAACGGATGAATATAAGGAAATGCTCGCTTATTTGCATAAGCTGTACTCTGAAGGGTTGATGAATCAAGACGTTTTCACGACGACTCCACAGGAATTCACAGCTGAATCAGCAAAAGGAAACTACGGTGCACTGAACTCAATAGATCCAGCGGAATTGTTAAAGATCGATGGGTATGTCGGTTTGCCAGTTTTGGAAGGACCGCACGGCGAGCGGGCGTATAATACGGTGTCAAACGGTCTCGGCAATATGGGGATGTTCGTGTTGACAGACAAAGCGAAAAACCCGGAGGCAATGGTTCGCTGGATGGATTATTTCTATGGGGATGAAGGCAATAAAATGTTCTTCATGGGCTTTGAAGGTGTGACGTATGAAGAAGATTCCGCAGGTAACTTCAAATATCTCGAAACGATTACCGATAATCCGGATGGCTTGAATATGGACCAGGCGATCAGCCAGTATTTGACTTGGCCGGGAGGTTATTACCCAGGTATCGTCCGCCAGAAGTTCTTCCAAGGGGCTGAATCGAAGGAGAATTCGACTTTGAATGCTGAAAAAGTAAAACCTTACCGCATCAAGGACGAGGACATTCTTCCAGGAATCAACTACACAGTGGAAGAAAGTGAACGGGTAAGTGCCATCATGACAGATATTCAGACATATGTAGATGAGATGACCGCGTCCTTTATTACAGGCAAGGCGGATCTTGGAAAGTGGGATGAATATTTGAAGACGCTCGATAAAATGGGTGTGAACGATTATCTGGAAATTGCGCAAGGAGCATACGAGCGCATGGAAAGTGAAAAATAATCCGGGAGCTTGTACAGGGGAAAGCCTCTGTATGAGCTTTCCCATTTTGGTGAGGTGCTGAAGGATGGAAGTGATGGGCTGGAAAGGTAGATTGTATTGGTTTGTAGAGCTTGTCACCATGCTTGCGGTCGTTCAGCTTATGTGGATTGGTCTGACACTTCTAGGGCTCGTCGTGTTCGGAATTGGCCCCGCAACAGCAGGCATCTTTCAAGTGATGCGGAAAAGGCTTCAAGGGGAAGATGATTTAAAAACACTGCTGAAGAGCTATTGGCAGACGTATAAAAAGGAATTCATCGATGCAAATAAAATTGGGGTTACGCTGCTGGCATTTGGCTATTTCCTCGTCGTCAATTTTAGGGTTGCCTCCTCAATCGGCGGGATGCATGGCCTCGTGATGATGACATTGCTTATCACAATCCTTGTGCTTTATGCAGTTCTTGTCATCAATATTTTTCCGGTGTTCGCTCATTACGAGTTGCCTTTCTCCAGATACTTTTCGGCATCCGTCCTGCTCAGTTTATCGTTCCCGATGCAGGCCATTCTTTCATTCATTGGGTTATATGGATTGTACCGTGTATTTCTATTCATCCCTGGGCTTCTTCCGTTTTTCGGCATTAGCTTGACCGTGCTGTTCCTGGCGTGGATGGCAGATCGGATATTTAATATGAAAGGGAAAATGGATGGTACCCTGCAGGCAGAAGGAAAATGAAAGAGGTGTCTTCATGAATTCGATGTGGATCATCAATGCGGCAGTCGTGCTGGAAGACTCCGTAATCAGTCGGGGATATGTCTGCATAGAGGATGGAAAAATTATATCCGTTGGAAAAATGGAGACATGTCCTCAGCTAATAAAAGAGGAAACTATTATGGATTGCAAGAATGAAAAGACCGTCATTCCGGGCATGATTGATATCCATGTTCATGGAACATGCGGCCATGATGCGATGGATGCAACACAGGAGGCACTGTCTGGCATTTCACAAGGATTAGTGAAAGAAGGCACGACTTCATTCCTTGCGACCACCATGACAAATCCAAGAAACCTAATTGAAGATGCTTTGCGAGCTGTAAAAGAATACCGATCGCTAGATGGAAAACAAGGCATAGCAGAGTTGCTTGGCATCCATCTAGAAGGCCCGTTTATCAATCCAAAGCAAAAAGGTGCACAGCCGGAAAAGGCAATCCTTCAGCCGGACGTCGATCTCTTTCGAGAGTGGCAGCAATTGTCCGCAGGCGCAATTAAGGTTGCGACCATTGCGCCTGAGATGGGGCCGTCGGACTTCGTTCAAGAGCTAGTGAAAGAAGGAGTCATCTTGTCCATCGGCCACTCAGATGCCACGTACGATGAGGCGCAAAAAGCTATTAAACAAGGAGCCACTCATGCTACTCATTTGTTCAATGGAATGCGTGGCATCCATCATAGGGATCCGGGTGCTGCGGGGGCTGCTTTGATAGCGGACGAAGTATTTGTGGAATTAATTCCCGATGGTCATCATGTACACCCCGACCTGATGAAGCTTATTATGCGGCAAAAAGGAGCTGGCCGAGTGCTTGTGATAACAGACGGCATGCGTGCAAAAGGGATGCCGGACGGTGAGTATGATCTTGGTGGAAATAGAGTCATCGTAAAGAACGGCAAATGTGTACTGGCTTCTGGCAATTCACTTGCAGGAAGCATCGTGACAATGGATGAAGCAAGGCGGAATATGGCGGCTTGGTGCAATCTGTCTCTCGTTGAACTTTCATGGATTACTTCATTGAATCAGGCGAAACGATTAGGAATCGAGTCAAGAAAAGGATCCATCTCAGCTGGCAAAGATGCCGACCTTGTTATTCTGAACAGCTCGGAACATGTGGATGTGACGATATGTAGAGGGGAGATTGCCTATATGTCTACAAATTCGGAGTTAGAGCTGCTAACTGAACAAATAAAATAATTTTCCCGAATTCTTCGGAACCTCCAATGTAGCTTATGTTGATTTAATAGGAAACTTGAACCAAGGATGATATATTGGAATGAAGAATGAAATAAAAGGATGAATTTGTATGAAACCTTTAGATCAAGGAAGCATCATTCCATTGTATTATCAAGTCAAGCAACGACTGGAAGAGCGGGTTCAATCAGGTGAATGGAAACCCGGTGATAAGATAGATTCGGAAAACCAGTTGATGGAAACTTTTAATATTAGTCGAAACACAGCCAAAAAGGCAATCGAGGAAATGGTTCAAGACGGTCTGTTGTACCGAGTTCAAGGAAAGGGGACTTTTGTCGCCCATCCGAAGCTGGAGCAATCGCTTGGCGGGTTTTACAGCTTCAGCCAAGTATTGCGAGACAAAGGGATTACCCCGTCAGATATTATTCTTGAAGTGGAGGAAGTGACTCCAAATTCGAGAATCCGCAGTGGACTTCAACTCGAGGGTGAAGAGAAAGTCATTAAGATGAAGCGGATCCGATGTGCGGATGGTGAGCCGATTATCCTCGAATCCTCTTATATGCCAAAATCAGTCGTTGTCGATAAAAAAGATTTATTTGATGTGAAGACGTCGTCCCTCTACGACTTGCTGGCGGCCCGATACGGTGTTTCTGTCGTCCGTGCCAAGGAAGCATTTGAGCCTGTTCTAATACGGGAGGAAGAGAGCGTCCATTTGCAAACGGAAGTGGGGAAGCCTGCTTTATTGTTAGAACGTACGGCATTCGACACTTCAAACCGGCCGGTGGAATTTTGCATTTCTATTGTTCGGGGAGACAGATGCCGGTTTTACACAGACCTTGTTTAAACGAAGCACTGAAGGGGTGCTTCTGTTTCTATAACTTGTACCAACAACCCTATGATATTACAAGGAGGCAAACGGAATGCCATTAGTGACAACAAAAGAAATGATGCAGGATGCATACAACAACCATTATGCAATCGGGGCATTCGGCGCCCACAATCTTGAAATAATTAAGTCAGTCATTGCAGGGGCTGAAGCGGAAGGTGCTCCTGTTATTCTGCAGACGACATCCAGTACATATCAATACGTCGGTATGCCTTATATGATTGCGATGGTCAAAGCGGCCGCAGAACAGGCAAAAATTCCTGTCGCTCTTCACCTTGACCACGGGGAATCGTTCCGTGTCGTTATGGAATGCCTGCGTGCAGGATATACATCGGTGATGATTGATGGCTCGAGACTTCCATTTGAGGACAATGTTGCTCTTGTGAAGCAGGTAGTTGAGGCTGCATCTTCCATCGGAGTGCCGGTCGAAGCGGAACTGGGAACGATCGGAGGAGTGGAAGACGATCTGGTCATAGAAGACAGTATGGCCATGTTCACGGATCCTGTTATGGCTCGTGATTTCGTTCAGCAGACTGGTATTGATTCGCTGGCACCAGCGTTTGGTACTGCACATGGTGCATACAAAAAGGAGCCGGAATTGCAATTCAGCCTGCTGGAGCAAATCAACAGGGAAGTGTCTGTACCACTCGTCATGCACGGGGCATCGGGCGTGCCGGAAGAAAGTGTGCGGAAAGCACTCCGCTATGGAATCGCGAAGGTGAATTTCTCGACGGAGCTCAAGGATTTGTTCGCAGAAGAATTACGGGCATTTTTCAAGCAGCAACCAGAGGAAAACGACCCGAGGAAATATTTCTTGCCGGCACGTGAAGCAGTGACGGAATTGGTGAAGACGAAAATTAGGATGCTGCAGGCATGATCACAACGATCACACTGAATGCTGCAATTGATCAAATTTATCAGGTTGACCGGCTGGAACGTGAATCGGTCAACAGGGTGAAGGATGTTCACCAGGATGCTGGAGGCAAAGGGCTGAATGTGGCGAAAGTGTTGAAACAATTAGGTGCGAATGTGGATGCAGGCGGGTTCCTTGGGGGGGTGAACGGCGAGCGGATTCTTGCGCTTGTCCGTGAGAAAGGGATCCCCGATGATTTCATTTCCATTGCAGGAGAGAGCCGTGTGTGCCTGACTATCATGGATGCAGAAACGGAAAAAGGGACTGAATTTCTAGAAGGCGGCCCAGTCATCCTCGATAAGGAATGGGAGAAGATGCTCAGTTGGCTGGAGAAGAAATCGAAACGGACAAAATGGTTTGCACTTTCTGGCAGTCTGCCGCAAGGTCTTCCTTCAGATGCATATGCCCAATTAATCGACATCATCCAGTCAAACGGGGCAAAAGCGATTCTGGATACGAGCGGAGAAGCCCTGCGGCACGGTATTGAGGCGAAACCGTTTGCTGTTAAGCCGAACGAGAAGGAGCTTGCCCAATTGCTTGGCGTTCCTGACTTATCATTGAGCCTCATGATTGAAGAAGGACACCGACTAGTGGAATCCGGCATTCCTCATGTTTGCTTTACGCTTGGCGGTGAAGGGGCAGTAATCGTGAATCGTGAAGGCTGTTTCCGAGTAAAAGCGCCAGCTGTTCCCGTGAAGAATACGGTTGGCAGCGGAGATTCTTTTGTCGGTGGGCTAATTCAAGGATTTGCGGTGTCACATGATTGTTTTGAAGCATACAAACATGCCGTTGCCTGTGGGTCGGTTAATGCAGCACACATGGAAATCGGGCATGTCGATGTGTTGGAAGTAGAACGGATGTTGAAAGAAATAACGATAACGGAACTGTAATGGAGGATACCTACTATGCATACGTACAATGAAATTACGAATCAGGCGGAACAGTTGCAAAAGACATTGGACATTATGGAAAAATCGAATATAGAAAGACAGGAAGTAGATCAAGTCATTTTCACAGGTTGCGGCACTTCTTTTTATTTGGCCTCCTCAGCGGCAAGATACTATCAGTTGGTGACAGGCCAGTTTGCTACAGCCGTCCCGGCATCAGAGCTGTTTTTGCACCAGTCAGGTCTTATTTTGGAAGGGAAGAAGTATTTAGTCGTCGGCATCTCAAGATCCGGAACGACATCCGAAATTATTATTGCGCTAGAACAATTAAAAGGGAAAGCTAACATTCGTACGCTCGCGGTCACTTGCAATGGCGACACGCCGATGGCTGAGATGGCGGATAACGTTATTGCCTTGGATCATATTTCAGAGCAGAGTGTCGTCATGACACAATCTTTCAGCAATATGATGTATGCCTTGCAGCTATATGCAACGAAAA
This sequence comes from Sporosarcina luteola, assembly GCA_014204635.1. Lineage (GTDB taxonomy): Bacteria > Bacillota > Bacilli > Bacillales_A > Planococcaceae > Sporosarcina > Sporosarcina luteola_A. The sequence continues at coordinate 166,346 of JACHLS010000002.1, forward strand.
TGGCGTCATCAGAAGTAGACATGGAAGAATTGCGGAAAGTGCCAGCACTGGTCTCGACAGTCATCGAAAACGGGATGCCGACCAAGCGGATTGCCAATGATTTGACAAAGAAACGTTTTATCTTCCTGGGATCTGGCCAATATAATGGACTTGCAAAGGAAGCGACCTTAAAACTGAAGGAAATGACTCAGACTGAATGTGAAAGCTATTCCAGCCTGGAATTCCGGCATGGACCTATTTCAATCGTGGATGAGACGACGGTCGTCATTTTGCTTGCACAGCAGGAAACAGCCAATTATGATCAGGCGCTCGTAACGGATATTCAAAAACTCGGTGGTCATGTACTCGTAATCGGTCCTGTCAACGGAGGATTCCAAGCGGATCAAATGATTGAACTAGACGAATCCATCAGCGATCGCAATCGTTATTCTCTATATGTGCCAATCCTTCAGATGCTTGCATATGAGCGTGCCATCCGACTCGGATTCAATCCTGACCAGCCACGCAATCTGACCCAAGTCGTCAAATTGGCATAAGGCGGCGACAAAGAATGGGACATCGACTCGTTGCAGATATTGGAGGAACGAAAGTAGCAGCGTCTCTCATGACAGCGGATGGAATGGTTATGGGCACAATAGTGAAGCCGACTGAAAAAGTTGATTCAGAAGCATTGTTTGCTTTGTTCATCTCGGCTTGTGATGAACTTGGGAAGCAAGCTGGACTGGAACGTGCACATATCGAAGGTATTGCTGTTGGATTACCTGGTATTGTGGATCGTGAAAAAGGAATAGCAGTTTATCAAAACAATTTGCCATGGCATGGTTTCCCCGTTAAAGAGCGTTTGCTGGAGCTCTATCCCGCTGCAGAAATTGAAATCGACAATGACGTATATATGGCAGCATGGGGTGAGTATAGGCGACGAAGTTTTCATCATGAAACAATGGTCTATCTGACGCTGAGCACCGGTATCTCTTGTGCAATCGTCCACGAAGGGAAGTTCATTCGGGGAGCCGGGGTGGCAGGAGAAATAGGCTTTAGCCTGGCTGGTGAAGATATGCTCGAAAAGCATGTCTCCGGTCCTTCAATGGAATCGAAAGGGCAATCAGCTTTTGGCAATAAAGAGCTGACGTTGGAATCGATTATGGACCTTTATTTTAAAGAAGATGCCCGCGCTGTCGCCATTGTAGACGAAGCCGTTCAAGCATTGGCCAGGGAAGTGCATCATACATTGCTTCTTTTGGACCCGCATGCAATCGTGCTTGGAGGGGGCGTATTCAATCACCACCCAGCCCTTGTCGAAGCGGTTCGCAGGGAACTCGGCATTTACTTGCAGCATCCGTTATTCAAGGGGAAAGAAGAGCGAATTGAAGTGAGCCGCCATAAAGGAGAGGCGGGGCTTTGGGGGGCATTCCATTGTCTGGCTAAGCGGGAAAGCCGATTGGAGATTGTCAGTGATCTATAAAACGAACTAAAACAGGCTAAGAGGGCAGGATGTATATGCTCTCTTCGCCTGTATTTTGTTTGTATGGTTATTGGCAAGATGTGCTATGAAATGAGTGCAATTCTATTCTCCGTATCTTTATCGAAGAAATGAGCTTTCCTCATATCGAACGCCAATCGGATTTGCTGCCGGGGCTGTACCTGGACATCTGCGGAGAGGCGGGAAATGAACGATTGGCCATGGATGGAGGAATACACCATCATCTCGGCGCCCGTTAACTCCGCTACATCGACTTCCACATTTACGATGGATTCCGGACACTCCGAGAGGACATCTTCCTTTTCGGAAATATGTTCCGGCCGAATGCCAAGGATAACCTCGGTGCCTTCGTATCCTCCCTTTTTAAGGGTCTTATAGTACGTGTTAGGGATGGCAATGGAAACATCGCCCATGATAAACCGGCCATGGTCTACTTTTCCTTTAAAAAAGTTCATGGCTGGTGAACCGATGAAACCGCCGACAAACACATTTGCTGGATTTTCATATACTTCTTTCGGCGTGCCGATCTGCTGGATCAGCCCATCCTTCATAACGACAAGACGTGTAGCCATTGTCATCGCTTCTGTCTGATCATGCGTTACGTATACGGTCGTTGTCCCAAGACGCTGATGAAGCTTCGATATCTCAGCCCTCATTTGCACCCGGAGTTTTGCGTCTAAATTCGAGAGCGGCTCGTCCATCAGAAAGAGCTTGGCATCACGGACAATCGCCCGTCCTAATGCCACACGTTGACGTTGCCCCCCTGACAGCGCCTTCGGTTTCCGTGTCAAGTACTCTTCCAGCCCTAGGATATCCGCAGCTTTTCGAACCCTTTCGTCAATTTCCGTTTTTGAGAATTTACGAAGCTTCAGACCAAAAGCCATGTTATCGTACACTGTCATATGGGGATATAGTGCATAGTTCTGAAACACCATGGCGATATCCCGATCCTTCGGTGCGACGTCGTTCATACGTTGCCCGCCGATCCGGAGCTCCCCTTCCGAAATCTCTTCCAACCCCGCAATCATCCGCAATGTTGTCGATTTTCCGCACCCTGACGGACCGACGAGGACGATAAACTCCTTTTCTTGCACATTCAAATTAAAATCTGAAACTGCTTTCGCCGAAGAATCCCCATAGTACTTCGCAACTTGATCCAATACCAACTCTTCCATCTCTACACCCCTTCGTCTTATGTATAATTCCATGCTACCAATACGAAGGAAAGAATGGCATGGGCAACATGCACAAAAAGGGGGCGGGGCCAATTGTGCAAGCTGTCTATGAGCGGTTGGCAAGGAGGCTGGCGTAGTACGCGATCAAGGCACCCTCAAAGTTACGGACTGCAATTCCCGTCTTCTCCTGAAACTTGTTGAGCCGATATTGGAGTGTATTCCGATGGATATGAAGCTTTTCGGCAGTTATGGAGGCATTAAACCCGTTTTCAAAAAACGTCCGGATGGTTTTCAGCAATTCGGTATCATGGCTGATGGGATCGACGACTTGGCTTAGTAAAACTGAATGAAGATGGTCTGGCAACTCCTGAACCAAGAGAGACGGGAAAATCGATTCCACTGTCAAGATTTGCTGGTCAGGGAGCAGGGTGAGACCTTTACTAAATAACTCTTCTTCCTGCTTGAAAAATGAAGGGAAAGTATAATCCGCTTGATGAAACTTACCGATATATAGTTTTGTTTTGATGAAAAAATCACTCTCCAGCGCAGCTGCGAAAGACAAATAATCTTCCTCTGACTGTATGTAGGAGGAGACTTTCTCTACTAATAAAGCCTGCTGTGAACTGAGGGGGAGGAGTCGTATATTGTCCTCAAAGAAAGCATGGACAGCTTCCTCCACTTCCCGCAAAGGTGTGGTCGGCTTTTCAAAAAATAGCTGGGTAATCCGAATTTCCGTCTCCACACGAATTGGAACATCCCCATTGCCTTTCAGATACTGAATCCATTCATCGGTCAATGTACTTCCGCTTGGACCGGCGACTTCTTTAAGAAGAGACGAAAGCAGCGCATACTCTCGTGATGAAACCTCTTTTTTATCAACTACTATCCATTGGTCTAAGTATTCGAAGACATATTTGCTGGAATGGACAGCGGACGGTTTCTCCGAACGCAATTCCATGGAAGTGAACAGTGTCATTAACTGGGCAAGCATTTGCTTCACATCTTTCCTGAAAAGGTAATACTTTTATTATAGTACGAAGATATGAGAGGGAGTAAGATTTATAAAAATAGAAGTAATAAAAAACTGGCAGGCTCTACTAGTTAGAGCCTGCCACTATGCATTAACGAACAAAAAAATCATAAGCGGCCACACGTTTTCCTTTCTTTTTAACGAGTTGATACATCTCCTCCAAACCAGACACAGGCTGTTCGTCTATACGTTTGGCGGATGCCAGGTCGTATGTGTCGATCACATGTGAATCGGAAGCCGCATCATATCGGAACACATAGAGGTCGCCTTTCTTGAAAAACGTTTGCTCGGCCATGTAAGGTGAGCTCTCTTCAATTCCTTCAATCTGAAAAGATGGCTCTGCTTCTCTCGTTTTCGTATTAAATCGATGAACTTCACCGAGTCCGTCTACATAGTAGAGGATGCCGTCATGGATGGCCGATGCGTTGCGCAGGTTAAAAGGAATTCGCAAACGATAGTCATCCGCATCTGAATAGGTCAGAAAGGGAACTGTCTTACTATCCCCCGTTTGTTCGTCAACTTCATAAATGGCAGCTGTCAGTTTTTCTGTATCGCTCATGAGCAAGTAAAACTTGCCATCACTTTTCATGATGGTGGAGAGGCCAAGCCGTTCGCCCAGTGCTCCGAGAGACGCGATTTTCTCAATGTCCACTTCTTTTTCGAGCGGCATTCGCTGTAATGAAATATCTTCGGTTTCACCCGTCACCATGAACAGTTCCCCGTCCGCGATGCCGGACATATGTAAATAGTAAGGGACATGTATGGTTTCAAATCCGTCTTCATTGCCGACACGGATATTGGATTGGTACCCGCCATCCTCGGTGAATCCAGAGTTATTCACACTATAGAAATGCCCATCCTGAAATCCTGTCACTTCGCCGGTATGCTCCTCCGTTTCCATGTCAAAGGTCTCCATGCCGTCCGGATTTATTAGAAAGATATTATTTCGGTCTTCCATGAACAAGGTGTCGCCAGAAGCGTACACACTGCCTAGTTCCAAGCCGTTCATCTTAAGAAGATCCGTTTTGCCGGCAGAATCAATGAAAACAGCAAAGCTAAGACCGTCCCGATTCATATCCTGGTCTGCTGTTGTGGAGAAGTAGAGGATCGCCTCGGTTTTCTGTTCCAAATCTGGTGAGACGGTTTCCTTGGACAGGGTACCGGCTGGTGTTTGACGGTTGTTTAAGAAGAGGTAAGAAATAAATACAATAGCGACAATTGCAATAACGCCAATCCAAATCCAATTCTTCTTCATAGGTCTCCATCCTTCCTTAACGAGCAGAGAACTAAGCAGACGCGAAGTCTGCTTAGTCCTGCCCGTAATGATTACCAGTTGATTAGATCTTTCGCTTGAATACAGTTTGAGTTGCATCCCGGACGTCCCGCGGATACACCCCGAACCCTTTATCTACATCTAGATCCAGGTTGCCGTTGAGCTTAAATGCAGACCAGATCAATTTCGAACAGTTCTTTGCACCGCCGTGTCCTGTATTCCGGTTGTTTGCGAAATTCAGCGAGTACGGCTGCCCGATTTCGCCATACGCCCAGGACGTAGCATTCTGCTTGTTTGTGCTGCTCGTTGAGATAGACTTCACGACAGCTCCTTTATCCACTTTTCGGACGTTTGCCGAAATGCTTCGGACACCCGATGGATAGATCGATTCTACGATGACATTGCTGGAGTAATAGAGCCCGACATGCCCATGATTAATATATGCGGTTGCAGAAGGAGTATAATAGAAATCCCCACGGGCACTTGGACCGACGATATAGAGGGCACCTGAATCCCCACCCTGAATGTCGGCATCGCCAGAGATGGCGTTTTCTTCAGCAAGCTGCTTCGCTTCTTCCTCGGCCATCTGGTTTTGCTTTTCCATTTCATTGTACATCGCTTCGTAGATCTCAGTCTCGCTCATTCCTGTCGAAACTGTCAGCTCATCTACTTGCTTTGCTAGCTCCTCGGCTGAGACGCCGGGCTGCATGGAAACGATTTGATCTGCGTATGAGACGTTCGATGCTTGGACGGAAAATTGAGCACTGCCAACGAGAAATCCTGTCAATACCATTGCGACAACTTTTTTCACGTGAATCGCTCCTTTGTGAAGTTGACTGGCCAGTCTGCCTTCAAATTTGTATGCTGTCCAACATATGTAAACTATAACATATTTAATTGAATAGTATAAATTTTGAGTAAATACAAAGGGTTGATCTTTTTAGTAAAGAGAACTGGGTTCAAAAAAGAAGTTAATTGAGTGGCGGCAATAGTATGTTCATCCAGCAAATTAGAACTATGTGAAAAATAGGTAATAGGAATAAAAGTTAATAGAACATTGGAAGGAGGGGTTGGAAGGGACAAGGAAAGAAGAATCATTTGGCAGTAAGCAAATCAAGGAGTATAGAATGAAAATTTAAAATTGAATGTAATTTATATTGTCAGCCATTGTATAACTCCTTACAATAGATTGCAAGAGAAGGATTGGAGGGGGAACTATGTATATCGGCAGCCGTATCCATAAGTTGCGGGAGGAAAGGGGACTATCGCAAAAGGAAGCAAGCTACGGCATTATCTCCACATCCCATTATAGTAATGTCGAGAGCGGACGTTTTGTGCCATCAGAAGATGTCCTTCGATTGTTAGCCGAACGGTTTGATGTTCCGTTTTCCTATTTTTTTGATATCCAAAAGCAAGATCCAGCCCTCCAAAAACTGTTAGAGGAGTATGAACAATTACTTTCCACAGAGGCTGATCAGGCCAGCCGTTTTACAACGAAACACGCCGCAAAATTTAGCTACATTCCTTCCATTCAACAAGAATTTCATTTTAATATATTAAAATATATTAGTTTAGTTAAAACAGGGGAAGTTAGACAAGCCCAAAAGATTTACGCCAATGAAATGATTCACCTCTCCCAAACAGACTTAGAAACAAACAAACCTCTATTTACACACTACTTGTATATTTCCGGACTTTTTTGCTATTTTAATAAAAACTATCGAGCGAGTATAACATACTATAACACCATTTTAGAATTGGCGAGGAAAGAGGAAATCATTGCCAAAACGTTTTATAATATGTCACTGGCTTTATTCCATCTGTATGATTATGCCGAAGCCTTGGACTTTGTGAAAAAGGCGCAGCAACAATACATTAATCTGCATAAATGGAGAGCTGCAGGTGACTGCTATAACCTGGCTGCGACGATATTGATTGAACTCAACAAAACGACCGAAGCGAAGCAACAGATTCAAAAAGGATTCAGTGTTCTTGGTGACAATGTTTCCGAAACCTCCGCAAGGCTTTATCACAATTTGGCCTACATCCAATACCAAGAAAAAACCTATTATGATGCTCTGAAAACGATCAATCAATGTATTGAATTGAAGCAAAACATGAGCAGAGAAAACCTCATCAAATCCTACACTTTAAAAATATCCATCTTATTTCACCTGGAAGATTTTATGGCGATCCAGGACAATATAAAACAAATTCAGCGATTTAAGTTACGGGAAAGAGAACGCATCCAACTGCGTTATATAGAGACGAAAATGTATTATGCGGTTCGGGAATTTTCTCTTTATGAAAAGAATATGCAGGGGTGCATCCGATATTTCCAAAACAACGAAGAATGGAAATATCTGAAAGAAGCAGCCCGGCATTTTTCTTTATACTACGCCAACCAAAAAAAATATAAAATGGCGTATCACTATCAAGACTTGTGCATCTTGTCATACCAACGATTAATGGGGGAAATGAAAGGAGGTGAAACAGAGTGAAGAAACGCTTCATGCTCTTTTGTGCCACATTTGGCATCCTGTTTTCATTGGCATTCAACCCAGTTGCCTCGGCTGATTCAGGAATCAAAGGAGAGCCGGATGTTGGCCCGCCGCATGCCAAAATTTAAAGTTCGTCTCTTATTTTTTTGCACGCTAGCTAAATAGCAGCGTGTTTTTCTTTGGCAAAGGGCCCAGCAATTACGGTGAAAGGTAGAAATAATATCTTGGTATACTTTTTGTTGTTTGACTTGCCTTATCTTCTGCTGTGTGCTAGGGTATAAAGACAATTTATAAAAACTTTCTAGGGTTCCGCCTTGTTAGGGTCTGGTCCGAGAGAAAGTGCAAAGAATGATTCTTTGTCCACGGAGGGATAAAAGCCCGGGAGATACCACTAATGATAGTGGTATGTCCCGGGCTTTTTTATTTTTCTAGAAATCCCTTAATGGGTGAGAAAGGACACAAAATCAATTAAAGGAGTGTTTTGTTATGTGGTGGTTTTTAGTCGTAGTGGCAGCCATGTTTGAAGTAGGCTGGGCGACCGGATTGAAGTATGCGGATAATGGGCTCACATGGACTCTTACAGTCGTGGCAATAGTTGTTAGCTTTGGAACATTAATTATTGCATCTACCCGACTACCGGCTGCAACGGTGTATGCCGTTTTTGTCGGATTGGGCACGTTAGGGACTGTAGCTGTTGATATCATTTTCTTTGGAGCAGCCGTTAATGTAGGGGTTATTTTGTTTGTTCTCTTGTTACTGGTCGGCGTATTAGGATTAAAGTCTGTAACAAGCAACAAAAAACAGCAGAAGGAGGCTGACATGTTATGAATTGGATCATTCTGATTCTCGCTGGGTTATCCGAAGTGGTAGGGGTAAACGGCATGCAACAAGTCGCAGCTGGAAAAAAGGGAACTGGTTTGACTTTTATGCTTTTAGGGTTTGCCATCAGTTTATCGTTGCTTTCCGTTGCCATGGCGACCATTCCATTAGGTGTTGCGTATGCAGTATGGACCGGAATGGGGACAGTGGGAAGTGTCATAATTGGAATGATTTTTTACAATGATTCAGCAGATCGCAAGCGCAATATCTTTTTGTCATTCATCATTATAGCGGTCATAGGATTGAGAATCGTCTCTCATTAATTCACTTGAAAATTGGATAGGATCAACTAAGGAGGAGCCTGTCACCAAGGGGGAAGTATGCCTATTGGTGACAGGCTCTATTACATGAGAAATTATTGTTAGGAAAGGGGAGGTAAGATGTTTATTCTTTATTTGGCGTTAATTGTTATTGTTGCAAAACTTGCTGGGGCTTTAAGTGTACGATTCCATCAACCTGCTGTTTTAGGGGAAATTATTGCGGGTGTTTTATTGGGCCCATCCGTTCTTGGATTCATTGAGCCCTCAGATCTGTTGTCTGCATTCAGTACGATCGGTGTGATTTTACTAATGTTCATCGCTGGTTTAGAAACAGATATAAGTGAATTTAAACGGTCAGCCAAATCGGCTGCTTTTGTCGGTTTTGGTGGAATTATCATCCCATTGTTAGTAGGTTATTTCATAGGAGGCATAATGGAATTAACCAATCTGCAATCCTGGTTTTTAGGCGTTATGCTATCGGCTACAAGTGTAAGTATTTCTGTCCAAGCATTGAAAGAAATGAACTATTTAAAAACTCGTGAAGGAACGACGATCCTGGGAGCTGCGGTTTTAGATGATATTGTAGTCATGATCATTTTAGTGTTTTTAATGAGCTTTGCTGGCGGTGAAGAGATTTCCTTAACCATGTTAGTAATCAACAAACTTCTATTCTTTATTTTTGCCATTTTGATAGGCTGGAAAGTGATCCCATGGCTTATGGATCGCCTTACAAAGTTGCCTGTAAGTGAGACGGTCATTTCATCTGCACTTATTATCTGTTTGGCTTATGCTTTCGCAGCTGAATATATGGGTGTTGCCAGCATAATTGGAGCATACATAGCGGGAATTGCCATAGGTTCGACAAAGTTCAATCATATTGTATTAAAAAAAGTGGAAACGATTAGTTACTCTCTCTTTGTTCCTATATTCTTTGCGTACATTGGCATTTCAGCTGAATTCACCGGTGTATTTACTAATTTTGGTTTAATCATTTTACTAAGTGTCCTTGCCATTTTCTCTAAGTTTATAGGGGCAGGGGCTGGTGCGAAATGTTCCGGTTTTGGTTGGAAAAGTTCCATGGGAATTGGTTCTGCAATGGTCTCCCGTGGCGAAGTGGCATTAATAGTTGGTTCTTTAGGATTAACCTCAAATTTAATTACGCAAGATTTGTATGCGTCTCTCATTGTTGTTGTGATTATCACAACTCTTATTACTCCGCTGTTGATGAAATTATTTTTTAGCTCAAGTTTGGAGCATGAATTTCAAAACAATTTCTTGCGAAAGTGAGAGAGTGAAGAGTGTAATACACTCTATATCGCAGAAAGTAGTTCTGCATACTTACTCCATAATTTTCTTCTATACTATTTCTGAAGAGAGGCGGTGGCCAAAGTGAATAGGATCTCAATGAAATTAACGGCTTATTTTTTTATCACCGTATTAATTATGGAAACGTCACTCATGCTGTATCTCCATCGAAACATTATTGATTCGAGGACCGAAGAGGAGTTCAACCGTTTGTTGGCGAACGGCTCCAACCATCGGGATGTACTGATGGCCTATTATTCCGAAACTGCTATAAAACATATTGTTCTGATGGAAAAGGATATAGATCGTGAAGTACTTATCACTGATGAACGAGGTGGCATCATAGGCAGCTCTGCTGAAAATCAAAAGGGGCTTTTAAAATACCTCCCCTCCTTGGACCAGATGCATACTGCATCGGATCAAATCATTCAGGCGAATTGGAAGGATATGCCCTATGTGATCAGTGTCCATCCGTATCAAGTAGACTCGGGGTCTGGATATGTCATCATGTTCCAAAGTACTGATTCCATCCAGCACTTGGTTTCGAAATTGAATATGCATTTTGGTTTGGCAGGCGTGACGAGTGTGGTCGCTCTATTCGTTATTTACGCCTTTCTCTCCAAATTTTTGACACGGCCATTAATTCGAATGCAGGAAGCAACAGAGAAAATTAGCAAAGGCGATTTTCAAGTCAGCCTTCCGGCCATAGGGAAAGATGAGTTGGGTGAGTTGTCAGGTTCGATTCAAAAACTTGCTGGTGATCTGGAGCGTTTGACGGCGGAGCGCAATGAATTTTTAGCTTCCACCGCTCATGAACTGAGTACCCCCCTGACCTATTTGAATGGCTACTCGAAAGTCGCAATGAGACAAGGCATTCAGGAAGCGGAACGCAATCGGTATCTAGAAATTATCGCGGAAGAATCGGAACGGATGAAGGAATTGGTTAACAATCTATTGGACTTGGCTAAATTGGATGAGAATTCATTTTCAGTTTCCAAAGAATATTTCTGGGCTAGCTCTTTTATTCATGACCTATTCAAACGAGTCAAACCTTCCTTTGTGATACAGAAGTTGGAGCTTCAGCTTGTGATGGAAAGAGACTTTCAAATTCATGCAGATCCAATTCGGTTAGAGCAGATCCTATTGAATGTATTGGACAATGCCTTGAAATATTCGAAGGAAGAATCTACAGTCACAATGGAAGTGTATCAAAGAGAGGAAAAAACCGTTCTTGTGATTACGGACGAAGGTATCGGAATTCCCGAACAGGACCTTCCCTTTATCTTTGAAAAGCTGTATCGCGTCGAAAAATCACGTTCCCGATCTTATGGTGGATCTGGAATTGGCCTGGCTGTTGTCAAGGAACTTGTCGATGCCCACGGAGGTGCTATCGAAGTAGCCAGTCAGCTTGGCCATGGAAGTGTATTCAAAGTCACTATTTAATAAAATCTCTGACGATCACAGGCAGGCTCCAATGAGATGGGAGGGCTATATATATGGAGACAATTTTACTGGTCGATGATGAGCAAAGGATGCTGGACCTCATTGAATTATTCCTTCTTCCGCATGGGTTCAGATGTATAAAAACGACGAGTGGGAAGGAAGCATTGGATATTCTCGATAAGGAAAAAATCAGCCTCGTTTTGCTGGATGTAATGATCCCCGAAATGGATGGTTGGAGCATATGTAAAAAAATTCGCCAATTCTCCGACGTCCCAATTATTATGTTGACAGCACGCGCTGACAAATTGGATTTGGTCAAAGGCTTGGAGACAGGAGCGGACGATTACATTACAAAACCGTTTGATGACAGAGAGCTGACTGCTAGAATCAAGGCTTTGCTGCGTCGTTTCCCTGCTGACGGAAATGGTACGGCGGCCATTGTGGCGGGTGAATTTATTTTAGATAAAGAAACATACGCAATCCAGTACAGCAAGCTGCAAGTCCAATTGACGTTAAAAGAATTTTTTATTATGGAAGCCTTGCTGTCTCGTCCAAGGAAGACATTCACTAGAGAAGAGTTATTGCAAGCTGCTTGGGATTATAATACATATACAGATATCCGGACGGTGGACTCGCATATTCGGAATTTGAGAGAAAAATTGAAATCTGCCGGTTTCCCGACAGAAGAGTTCCTAAAGACAGTATGGGGTATCGGCTATAAGTGGAAATAAAGAGGGGATCGTTAAATATTTGGCGTACGTACAGTGATTCTCTCGTTCGTCTGGATTTACCAGCTATACGCAAACGGCTACTGGCGTTCAATCAGACTTTCTGGCGTTTAACCAGTTTTACTGGCGTTCGCAAACGGTTACTGGCGTTCAATTAGTTTTACTGGCGTACGCAATCGGTTACTGGCGTTCAACCAGTTTTACTGGTGTACACAAACGGTGACTGGCGTTCAATCAATTTTACTGGCGTACGCAAACGGTTACTGGCGTTCAACCAGTTTTACTGGCGTACACAAATGGTTACTGGCGTTCAACCGGTTTTACTGGCGTACGCAAACGGTTACTGGCGTACGCAAACGGTTACTGGCGTTCAACCAGTTTTACTGGCGTACGCAAACGGTTACTGGCGTCCGTCCGAATTAGGCGTTTCGCCTGCTTTAGTAAACAGGGGGTGACGATGCGGTGTATGGATGGATGTCTACAATTAGTCAATGGATCACAGACCCTGCGATGGCTTTGATTCAATCCTATGAGCAATATCCAATCATCGTTGCCCTCCTTTTAGGATTTGTGGGAGCGGCAGCCCCGTGCCAGTTGACGGGAAATTTGAGCGCTATCACGTTATATGGCAATCGAACCATTCAGAAGAAGGACGATATGTTGGATATTGCCGCTTTTATAGGTGGGAAAGTGACAGTATTCAGTTTGCTTGGGTTGTTCACTTGGATGGTAGGCGATTCTTTTTCAACCATGTTAACGGTCTATTTTCCAGTCATTCACAAGTTGATTGGTCCTTTACTTATCCTAACGGGGCTAGTGCTAATTGGAATACTTCAATTCGGATGGTTTCGGCGGGTCACGTTACGAATCCCCATAAAAATAAAGAATGAAAAAATAGGTTCTTTTTTGTTAGGGGCCAGCTTTTCCCTTGCTTTTTGTCCGACAATGTTCGTCCTGTTTTTCTTCTGGCTGATGCCTTTAGTAGTAACCATCGAATACGGCTTCCTATTGCCTGCTGTTTTCGGGATCGCTACCTCGTTGCCGCTTCTTGTTCTTTTGCTGCTCGTATGGTTTTTCGATGCTAAACGACTTGTACTCCGAATAAGCAGGAACGTAGGTAAGTGGGTGCAGCGGTTGGCAGGGGCGTTCCTCATTCTACTTGGTATCGCAGACACAATAACGTATTGGGGTCTTTAAATGTAATACCGTAATACCCTGTGCTTCAATACGTCTGAGTACTGATCGGGTAAAGTTGGCCCTTAAAGGCGAATGAGATCCTGCCTGTTTCCTCAGAAACTACAAGTACTAGCGCATCACTCTGTTCAGTAAGCCCCAAAGCTGCACGATGCCGTGTGCCAAGCTTTCTTTCACCCGTGAACCTGCCGGACAAAGGAAGGACATTCGTTGCCGATATAATTTTGCTTCGATTTACCAGTACAGCTCCATCATGAAGGGGATTTCCAGGATAAAAGATAGATTCAAGCAGAGAGTGGGTCAATTCAGCGCCAATTTCAATTCCTGGCTTCAACAAGGCATCGAGAGAATCTTCCCGTTGAATCACGATCAAACCGCCATGTCTAAGGTTTGACATGTTCTGGATACTCACTGATAACTCTGGATATTTATCTGTGAACGGGGATAAATAACAATTTAAATAAAAAGTGGCTGCTTTCATCTCAACGGATAAAAAGTGTTCTTTTATTTTTTCGAAATTGCCGAGGAGGCAATTGGTTTCATCGTTGATCGCTTCCAAATTTAGCTCCAAGGCTGCTATAATCTGACGCATTTCCGTTTGTAGTATTTCTTTCATCGGTGAAAAATCACAAGTTACTTTTTCCACAACTGCATCTCCTTCTTTCATTCACATGTATCGTCTAAAGTGTATCCACCAAGGAATGATTTAAACTTCATGTTTAAAGAGAGCTGTCTTGTAAAGAATGAGAATGCAGCTTTTTTTGTTGAGGTGAGAGGGCATGAATGTCGTTACCGTTTTTGGTGGAGAAAGTTTTGAAGTGGAAACAGGGAAAAAGTTAGTATTGGCATTAGAGGATAATGGAGTCAACATTTTGCATCGCTGCGGCGGAAATGCAAAATGCACAACGTGTCGAGTGGAAGTGATGGCAGGAGGATATCAAGAAGTATCCCATAAGGAGAAAAAGGCATTTGCTGACAAAGGGATTGATAACCTTTTACACGACGATTGCTTACGTTTGTCTTGTCAAGTTATTGTGAATGGCGATATTACAGTCCGTCCGATTTTAACGGTTGAAAGTACCGGAAAGCCTGCTGGTCCTAGACCTGCGGACTGAACCGAGGGAGCCGCTATGTGATAGCTTAAATAGACCAGAAACCAGCCATTCCTCATCTTCGGTCCCAGGAAGGATTTGTTACTTGAAATTTTTCCCTGCAATTTTTGTGCCGTTTTAGACTTCAGCAACCAAGAAGGACAACCAGCTAAGACAGAAACGGACTATTTTAAGTGGAAGGGCCAATAGTTTCAGATTTCCGCGGCCCATAAAAAACACCCCCTCCAGTTGATACATTGATCATACTGGGGGGCTGCGCAATGACATGTGTTACTAATTTGAAGGTTTGCTAAGACAAGGTTTCTTTCAACAGTTTAGTCCATCATAATCATGTTGTGCTTATGAAAACCACTTCCAGACCAGCGCAAGCCTGACACCACTCTAATCAGCTTTTGTCGACGAGAGAAAGAAACTGTTCGCCAGCAAGCGATAACTGTGTTTTGTATGGGCGCGAAAGGTTAGGTCATTGGCGAAGAGGGTAAATGGTTGATCATTATAGTAAGTTGTAAATGCCAAGACGTTCCCTTGCGCTTCCTCAAAACCTGGCCAAAATCCGGAAATAAAGTAGTCGCTGTCTGTGATTGTTAGGAGCACGTCTGCATCAGGAGGTACAGATGTAATCCAAGTGCCTGACGAGACGTAAAAAGGTTCTTTTGCTCCATAGCCCGCCGTATACAAACTCTTCTCCACATCCGTTTGGAATAGCGCTTCATACCAGTTGTTTCCTTCGTGATAGTCATAGCCCGGTAGAAGGCCAGTTTCCTTAACGAAGTATAGTGATCCTTCTCCTACCCCGACATATGCTTTATCTCGTAGACTGTCTTTGGTAGCATTTCCAGCATCGTCAAAAATAATAGTTGCTTCTTCTACATTAACAATAGGGAATCCAAGTTCTTTTATGACAAACTTGCTTTCCGGTGAACCGAGTACAGCAACTTTTGGCTGCTTTAGCTCTACCGTGTCTAGTAAACTCTCCGCTGGAATAACGTCTAGGGAATATTCATTAACATAGCCCAGCAAATCTTGTGTTCGCACTAGATAATCACCCGATTGAATTTTCCCGGCATCTTTGAAGACAAGCTCAACCTTTTTTCCATCCATCAGCAATTCATTTACGACCTTAATTGCATCATTGTTTGTATTTGAAATAATATAAGTATCAACGTTTGATTGGATAATTGTCTCGGGCTTTTGAATTTCTGTTAGGGGGCTTGTCTTATCTTTGAATAGTTTTGCCTGATGAACTTCTACACTATCAAAGCCGTGTAAAGCGGGAAAGTTAACAACAATCTTATCATTTGTAACTTCCCAATCAGAGAGATTCTCACCAGGATAAAGAATTGCATGAATGAATCCGCGCTTCGCTTGATTCATAGGCACAACATAAGTACCTTTCGGATACGTAACCCCATTGAATGTGACAGCCGTCGTTGTTTCTTCTACTTTCAGACCATGCCGCAGCAGGTATTTAATCATATTTGTTGCTTCCAAGGCATTCTTTTGCAGCTCTCTGTTTTTAGGAATGATGTAATAGTCGGGGAAAAAGTTCGTATAATCTCCACGATTCCTCCCTATTTCTTCTCCCTTCGCATTCACTAGCCACTTATCGACTTCCCGATTGTCCTCTCCATCAATTCCTCGTTTAAATAGTGTCAACTGCTTCTTAAAAAGCGCATCCTTCTGTTTTGCAACAAAGTCGATAGCACCAAGTCCAAGATGAAATGTTGCATAAAGGGAATCTTGACTCAATGTCGGAATCTCAATTACTTGTCCTAGAGATCCTTGTAACATAGCGAAATTCGTTGGATAGGATGGTGTGATGTCATCCCAGCCACTTTCGTAATCGAGATGGGGAATTAAGTAGGATTCAAATTTTGAATTCGCAATACCAGCTCGTCCCATTGCATGAGCTTGTCCAAGCAAACCATCAACTAGTAAATCATATTCATAGTTGGGGTTATGAGGTGCTGTTGCAGGCTCAATGATGAATTCCTCATAGTATCCGTGTAATTCAATAAAGGACAAGGGCGTCCATTTCGCTAATTCCTGACTGACAGCAATTGTCTCCACTTGTGTTTGATACGCACTATCACGTATTAAATCAAATTCTTCAGCGTTTAATCTTTCATTCGCAACGCGGCCGTCTGGATTACTTGTAAAGTTGAAGAGTATAATGACATGATCAAGAACTTCATTTAACTTTAATGTCACGTCATGCTCATTGCCATGATCATCGGTTGTCTTGAATGATATTTCATCCTCAAGTGCAAGTTTCTTTAGTAGCTCAAGTTGCCCGTCAACGCCCTCAACCTCATCTGGATGTACATTATTAAACCAAATTGGAACTTGGTAATCCCCCATTGTGCCTTTTTCCAACTTTCTTAACAGCGATCCAGGATTCGAAAGTGCAGTAGGAAGTGTTTCGGTTAAATAGTTGTCGACTGCATTTTCATCCTTCGCTAAAATTACAAAATGAATGTCACGCCCTTCAGAAGATGTACCAAGCGACTTGTATTCTAAATAGCGATCTTTCTTCGCTTTGGTAAACACATCGTTAATAGTCGGTTTGATTTCTTCATACTTTGTAAATTCATCATAGATATTCAGTTTCAATGTGGTCGAGGCAACCTTCTTTGATTGTATATCTTGTACCTCAAGCTTATATTCCCCAACCAGTTCCGGATAAAGTCCTCGGATCGTTCGTGGGGATAAATCTGCCGTCCCATAAGGGAGGCCAAAAGTGATTTCTGTTTCAATGACCGTTGATTTTTTGGAATAGTTCGGTTTTTTGTTAATTGAAATAAACGAACTACCACTATATTCTCCAGCTTCATCGTCCCATTGCCTCCATTCATTCAATTTTTTTCCTCCAAATGTCCATTGTAGTTTATGGAGGTCTACCTTTTTGCCAAAATCAACTTGTACCTTTATGGTACGTTCTTCAGTGATAGAAAGCTGTGTTTGGTCTACTCTCAACTGAGGAGTGTTGGTCTTCAGTGTGGAATGCTCAGTTTGGGCAGCTCCTGTTTGGAATCCCGGAGTCGCAACCATTACTAGTGTAAGCAATAAAATAAAATACTTCTTCAAAATCATATCCTCCTAATCGTTCTATTTATCATAGATGATTTTATTTCTGCCCCCCTAAAATCCTTAAACATTAGTATTTCGGAGAGGGAAAACTTCTGCCATAGTATAGGATCTACACGACTTTCAGAGCTATAAGGAAACAATCTTTCCCGAGTGAGCGAAGCTTCTTGGAAAGGATTTACGCAAAAGGCTTTTTGTGATCCCAATCAAGTGGTTGCCCTGTACGTAAATAGAGGAGTTTGTTTTTGAAGGTCACTCATACTCGGTGACAATGATACCTTCAACGTTGTCACCCGAAATGGTATATGGATGATTCGAAGGGAGATGTAACGTCATTCCTTGTTTGAAATAATGATAAGAAACAGTATAGTGAATCCCCTTGATCGTTACTGTAATATCCTTTACCTCTTTCAAATATTCCAAGTATTCTTCCAGAACAAAATTGTTTTCCTGCATAACCGCGCTATGGGGAAGTCCGACATATCGTATATGCCAAGGTTCATATTGGATGCCGGTAATTTGGGTCTTATCTTGCGGATAGCGTAATACAAAGCCGTATTTCCAAGCATTATGCTCAATCCATTTTCCTTCTGGTGCCGTTTCCATCTTCAATTGAGTAGACCCTACATCAAGGGATAATCCTAAATTGTGTTCACTATAACCCGCAGGCAACGCATAGTCATCGCCCATTTTGTGATAGAGTATTTCTTGTTCTTCAAAGTTGCGAAACCCGCTATTGATTACAAAATGATGTATTCCATCCTCGGCCGCTGCTTGGACCATTGCTGAAAACTGTTGTGCTACGTTTTTTGACAAATAAATGTCACTGTTAAGTAACCCGTATCCGGTCGTCAAGTCCGCATGATGAAATAAATTTACGATGTCTGATTTTATACCTGTTTCACGCATAGGATATTCACTGTTGACTAATAGTAAATCGCCTTGGAAAATCTGTTCAGAAGAAACTTCGGTGTTTTGCCGATTCCTCGATTTCTCTCTCGTGTTTACATGATCTAGATTGGTTTGTTTATTTTCTTGAATGTTTACAGAGTCCTGAAATAGTGGTGTAAACATAACAACAGATAAGATAACGCACATCAACAAAGAAAATAAAAAAACTTTAATTTTCATCCTACTTGCCTCCTCCACCCTTACAACATACAGGATAGAGGAAAAACGTTAAATTAAAAGTAGGGGAAAGTTAAAGTTTTTCTTAAATATATGCATCGGTATCCAGCTGATCTGCTGAGGATGTATCCTTGAAAGGCAAATGAACCTCAAATAACGTATGAATTACATCACTTTCAGCCAATATCTTTCCTTCATGCTGTTCGACAATATTCTTTGCGATGAATAAGCCTAATCCCGTGCTGTTTTCTTGTTGAGTCCTTGCTCGGTCACCTGTATAAAAGACTTCAAAAAGGTGAGGCATATCTGTCTGCGGGATCATATCTCCATAATTTATCACTTGAATGATTACTTCAGAATCTTTCCTAAAGCCATTAATATCTATATACTGGCCGTCGTACCCATACCGGACTGCGTTGGTTAGTAGATTTTCGAATACACGCGCCAATAGTTCACCATCTCCGTATACGAACAAATTTGGATCAATGTTCAATCGAGTTGATAAATTATTGTTTTCGTAAATAGGATACAACTCCTCATTTAATTGTATGAGCAGGTCACTTATATTGAGCATGTCTTTTACAATTGGAAGCATTCCATAATTTAGACGGGTGATTTCAAATAATTCATCTAGTGATTTTTCTAATCTCTGGGACTTGGTATACGATATTGTTAAAAAGTGTCTGATTTGCTCAGTTGTTAACTGATCATCTTTTAGAATCAAATCTAAATAACCTAAAATAGATGTGAGTGGTGTACGGAGATCGTGTGCTAAATTCACGATGAGCTGATCTTTACTGCTCTCTGAAAAATCCCCTCTCTCAATAGCTTCTTGTAACGTTTTACCTGCCTGATTCATGTCTTTTGCAATTTGGTTAAATTCATCATTCGTTTGAATTTCAATTTGATGATGAAAATTACCTTGGGCGAGATAATGAATCCCTTTTGAAATTTCATTGAAATAGGTGGAATAACGCTTCGTAAAGAGAAAGAAAAACAATACAGAGAGAGGAATGAATAAAATCAAAAAGAAATTGATATCCCCTATTCTGTATATAAACGTACGGAGATGGGTCAATGGATCGCCATAATCAACCTGCGTATGGTAATAATATTGAAGGATTTTAAAGATAATAAAGGTTATAGTGGCGGATAGCAGCATACTTAATCCAAATAACACAACCATTTTCGATCTGAAACTTCGTAAAATCTTACCCATTGAACGCATACCCGACACCCCAAACGGTCTTGATCAGTTTCGTTTTCTTTTTATCTTCTTTTAATTTTTTTCGTAAGGTGCGAATATGAACCATTACCGTATTAGTCCCTTCCAGGTACGCTTCTCCCCAGACATGTTGAAAAATATTTTCCACACTATACACTTTCTTAGGATGGCTTGCTAGCAAATACAAAATATCAAACTCTTTCGGAGTGAGTATGATGTCTTCTCCATATAAAGTAACAGAACGATGCTCCAAAGAAATAACCAATCCACCAAATTCTAATTGGGATTTAGATGCTGTGTTTGATTGATTTAACTTTAGAAAACGTCGCAATTGAGCATTTACACGAGCAACCAACTCGATAGGGGTAAATGGTTTTGTCATATAATCATCTGCTCCAATGACTAATCCATGTACCTTATCAAAATCGGACGTTTTTGCACTCAAAAAAATAATAGGCATAATATGTTGGTCTCGAATGTGCCGGGTTACTTCGTATCCATCCATTTTCGGCATCATAATATCTAAAATAACCAAATCAATGGAATGATTCTGGATCGCTTCAATCGCTTCCTGCCCATCGAATGCGGTAATGACGTGGTAGCCTTCTTTCGTTAAATGAATGGCGATTAAATTGGCAATTTCCTTCTCATCATCAGCTACCAAAATAGAAATATTTCTCATCTTTTTCTCTCCCGTTCGCAGTAACATTATTAGTATCACTGCCTTCTGTCAGTCCACAATGGAACTGTAAAGGGTTATTACACGAATAATACTACAAATTGTATTTAATAACTATTACGGAGGAAATAAAAAGGAGTTTATTGGGTAAACAATCGTTCAAAATTGACGGTGCGTTGCAGTAGGGCGACCTTTCCTGACGGATTTCAATTTATGTGTAGTCACGGTGTCATACCGCTTTCATTGTTTCTAAGGGAGAACTGATCTTGCACTATTTTCTAAAAACGCATTAGAATAAATTCCATTTGCATAATTTTTTCATATCTATCCATTATTCTAATGAGGAACATATGTAGAAGAAAGGAGGGTAATGGATGTTGATGCAACGATTAACTATGGTTGCCGTAATTACTTGCAGTATAGCAGTAATCGGCGGATGCGACGGAAAACAGGAGTCCAATGGGACTATGGAACATACGGAGAAAAATGGGGACCGTTCGACTATGAACGCGACGATGATGGAAGGCCATATGAGCCATGATCATGTTGTTCATTTGAATGACTCCACTGGAGAGCATGAATTGAAGGTTCCTCCGTTGCTTCAACGTGATCCGGGAGAAGATATTGTCTATACGGTGCGAGCGCAACAAGGGGAAACCGAATTTTTTGATGGGATTCAAACAAACACATATGGCTACAATGGAACATTTTTAGGCCCGATGATTTCAGTGAAGAAAGGTGAAAGGATCAAAATTAAGACGATCAATGAATTGGATGAACCGACTACGTTTCATTGGCATGGACTAAAGGTGGCGGGGGATATGGATGGGGGGCCACACGATCCGATTCAGCCTGGTGACAAAAGGGTCATTGAATTTCAAGTAGCGCAAAACGCAGCAACGTTATGGTTCCACCCGCATCCTGAAGGCAATACTGCAGCACAAGTATATAACGGACTTGCAGGATTGCTTTATATACAGGATGACAAATCGGAACAGCTTGGATTGCCGAACCAGTATGGAGAAAATGACTTTCCGTTGTTGTTTCAAGATCGGTTGTTTGATGACCAAAAGCAGTTGAATTATGAGGCCGCACAAAATAGTGATGGAACAATTGGTGATACATTACTTGTAAACGGGACGATTAACCCGAAATTGACTGTTCCAGGCGAGCATGTCCGTTTTCGTCTGCTAAATGGATCCAATGCGAGAAACTTTACATTCAAGCTAAATACAGGAGATCCGTTTGTTCAAATTGCTACGGACGGGGGACTTTTGAATGAACCGATTCAGATGAATGAAATCACGCTCACACCATCGGAACGTGCCGAGATTGTCATTGATTTTGCACGTCTGAAAAAGACGGATGACTTGGCTTTAGTGAATGAGGATGGCTCCATTCTTTTACCGTTTGACGTAGCGGATCAGCAGGTGGAAAAGAGTATTATGCCGAATGAAATGAATGAGTTTGTTCTCACAGACGAAGAAAAGAACTTGCCAGTTACGAAAGAAGTGGAGCTGTTTGGCATGATGGAGCACGTGACGATCAACGGCAAGAAGTTTGATCCCAATCGAATCGACTTTACACAAAAGCAAGGGATCACGGAAGTGTGGGAAATTTATAATAAGCCAGATAGGATGGGCGTTATGATCCACCCCTTCCATATCCATGGGACGCAATTCAAAGTCATTTCTCGAGACGGAAAAGAGCCGCCGGAAAATGAACGGGGATGGAAGGATACAATTTCCGTCAAGCCGGACGAACGTGTAAAAATAGCAGTTCAATTTAAGGATAAAGGGATTTATATGTTTCATTGCCACATCCTTGAGCATGAAGACAATGGAATGATGGGGCAGATAAAGGTGGAGTAAATTGTAACGGCCCGCGCACGTTATAGTGCACGGGCTGTTTAATTGCTACACGATAACTGGACTGGTTATCTAAGTGAATTTGAAATTTATCATGAATTAAATCGAACCTGTTCTCGATTGTGATTCGTACTTCTATTGCAGCTACACTCATCCAGTCAATAATTTGTTACACGTGGCACTAAAAACTCCAACTCGTTCTCTTGTATATCCTTCATTCGATAAATCCCACCGAATTAGCAGTAGGCTACTATAGCATGGTAAAGGCGTTTGGCAAGGCTACATTGGAAAATGCCGATTGTCTGACGGCTTTTCCCTATGAAAAAAATCGGGGGGGCGTGTCATAAGGTGTATCTTTTCCTTTTTGTGTGTATACACTGAG
This sequence comes from Sporosarcina luteola, assembly GCA_014204635.1. Taxonomy (GTDB): domain Bacteria; phylum Bacillota; class Bacilli; order Bacillales_A; family Planococcaceae; genus Sporosarcina; species Sporosarcina luteola_A. The sequence goes on from JACHLS010000002.1 coordinate 189,095, forward strand.
TATATACGTCTTGAATGGAAGGTGATAGAATGGAGAAAGAACAACCAAAAACCAATTTAAACCAAACCAAAGGGGTTGATTACGTGTCTACAGTTACCGCACAAAAATGGGGAAACAGTCTTGGCATTCGTATCCCAAAAGAAGCTGCTGATAGAATAGGCATTGAACAAGGTTCCGAAATGGAGTTAAATGTGATTGGGAATGAAGGGATCATTACATTAAAACCCAAGAAGATAAGAAAGAAATACACACTAGAGGAACTTGTATCACAAATTACTCCTGAAAACCGACATAAGGAAATTGATTTTGGAATGGAAGGACGTGAGCTGATTTAATGTCAGTAGTACTAGATAGAGGCGATCTGATTGTTTTAAGTTTCAACCCACAGGTCGGTCACGAACAAGCTGGGAGAAGGATTGCTATTGTTTTATCGCCCCAAAAGTTTAATCTAGGAACAGGTTTTGTAGTTGTTTGTCCAATTACCAACCAAAAGAAAAACTTTCCCTTTGAAGTGGATTTGCCCGAGCATGGCATCGCACTTGATGGTGAAGGCTTTCCAATCACAGGAGTAGTTCTGACTGACCAAGTTAAATCATTGGATTGGTCAGCCAGAAACGTGAAAGTATTGAAAAAGTATGACCCAGCCGATGAACAAGTAAGTGAGATCATTGAAGATTGCCTAGCAAAAATAGAAACATTTTTGACGTAATCCTTCCTTGTTCTGAAGGATTATTTTTTTGCCAATAGAAAAGTTATAATAAGTGAACGTACCTTACTTTACGATGGCGTAATGTATTTCTTGTTGTATTCGTTCCACACCGACTCGGTTCACAAATTTATAGAACGGTTCTCGTTTTTTCCCGTTATCGGCATAGAAGTCGATAACCTGATCAACAGCTTCATACAGTTCCTCTGGCTGCACTTGTTCGAGCAGGAGAGTACCCGTTTTAGCAGAAGCGCCTTTTGGATTCCCGCCAATATACAGGTCATATCCATTCTTTGACTTAATCACGCCGATGTCGTTAACGAGGGGTTCGCCGCATCCGATAGGACATCCTGTGTAGGCAGGACGAAGAGTAAAGGGAACAGGGCGCCCGGCAATCCGATTGTTCAGCTCGATTGCAACAGGCATTCCTTCTTCCTCCGCACCTTTGCAGAAATTGCAATGACGCAAGCTTTTTACATAATTTCCGACTGGATAACAGGCAAGGCCGACTTCCCTAAACTTCTTTTGAATCAACTCAACTTCACTTTCTACCACTTCGATATATAGTTGCTGGAATGTCGTTAATTCCAGTTCCTGATCACCTAAATGCTCAGCGAGTGCCATCAATTGGGCGGCATTCAATTTAGCCCCGAATGAAACTCCGCCATTGACTGCCAGCTTCACCTTTTTTTCCGTTTGCATTAATTGGACACGCCTTTCTAGTGAGATGAATCTATTGTCATATTATAATACCGCATTAGGGTATGTAAATAGATGATTTTAAAAAAGGCATACTTATTAGTAGTTGGTGTTAACACTAAAGAAAATAGGGTATGAAAATATAGGGGGGTACTATATTTATTGGTTGACAAATATTAAGGTTGAACATATTATATGAATATATGCTCATATATACATTATTGTGGGAGGGATTAAAAATGAACGAGGAAAACAATTCTTTGGGAGAAGAGCAGCAACTATTGGATGAGGAAACGCTATTTGTCGTCTCCCAAACATTCAAGGCGTTAAGTGATCCGACAAGAATCCGGATTTTAAATTTATTATGCAAGGAAGAACGCTCGGTAAATGACATTGCGGAAACGCTTAATTTAAGCCAGTCATCCGTCTCTCACCAACTGCGGTTCTTGAAAAATTTGCGATTGGTTAAGTTTAGAAGGGAAGGGACGACCCTGTACTATTCGGAAGATGATCATCACGTCATGAATTTATTGAAGCAGGCCATTGACCACGCGGCTCATCATTAGGATGAAGGAGGTATTTATATGGGGCATGATCACGCGCACGACCATACGCATGGGGCCAATAAGAAAGTATTGCTCATTTCCTTTTTAATTATTACTACTTATATGGTTGTCGAAGCAGTAGGCGGATTTTTAACAAACAGCCTTGCACTCTTGGCAGACGCTGGACATATGCTGAGCGATTCAATTTCACTTGCTATTGCATTGCTTGCTTTTAAACTCGGGGAAAAGGTGGCGAGCCGCAGCAAGACATTCGGATATAAGCGGTTTGAAATTTTAGCCGCCGTTCTAAATGGAGTAACGTTAATTGTCATCGCCATCTTCATTTTTTATGAAGCCATCAAACGTTTTGCAAACCCACCTGAAGTGGCAACGACAGGAATGTTGATCATCAGCAGCATTGGACTCGCCATTAATGTTCTGGTTGCATGGATCATGATGCGAGGCGCAGATGTGGAAGAAAATTTGAATATGAAAGGTGCCTACCTTCATGTCATCAGTGATATGCTCGGATCCATCGGGGCCATTGCAGCTGCACTCCTGATGATGTTCTTCGGCTGGGGGTGGGCTGACCCGCTCGCGAGTGTCATCGTCGCCATTCTTGTATTGCGCAGCGGCTATTTCGTTTCCAAGTCAGCACTTCATGTCCTCATGGAAGGGGTGCCACAAAATGTGGATATGGATGAGGTCATTCAAACCATCCGAAATGCGGACGGGGTTCTGAGTGTGCATGACCTACACGTTTGGTCCATAACGAGCGGATTAAACGCACTATCCTGCCATGCTGTTGTGGATGATAAGATGACCATTGCTGAAAGTGAACCGGTGATTCGAACGATCGAACATAACCTTTCACATCAAAATATCCATCATGTCACAATTCAGTTGGAAACGCCCGCCCATCAGCATGATGATTCGATTTTATGCCAAGTGAAACCTAAGCCGGCGGGGGATCACCATCAGCATTGAAAAAAGTAGTGACCGGCTTGGATAGCCGGTCACTACTGTAATATTAATAAAGTTTCGAAACAACCAGTTCTCAAGTCACCGTTAAGAGTTTTTACATTCAAAGGCTTCCCCATTAAAGATGTAACTTTATGTGTTTTTATAACGAAATATCAGCAAAAAATGAAAGGCATTCCAGACTTTCTCTAGTTCGTTCCTTTAGATAGTAAGTGCATTCTTCACTACAAACCATCGACTCTTTAGCATTCTTAGAGAGGTAATGGTTCTAATCATAGGAAGGGTTAATCCTATTTACCAAGCACAATTGATTCTGATCATTTACTTTTTTCCAAAATACTAATAAGTAATTTTTCTATTTTTTGTGCAACACTTGTTAATTCAGCATCATTTACTAAACCTATCATGGCAGTTGGCCTAGGAAGCCCAATTTTTGTGTTTCCTTCTTCTTCGTAAACTGTGATTTTACAAGGCAAAAAGTATCCTGCTAAAGAATTGTGTTCAAGAACTTGTGCTGCCTCAGTTGGATTACAAACTTCAAGTATTCTGTATGGCGAAGTATAACTATCTACTCCTTTTTTTTGAAGAGTTTCAGTCAAGTCGAGCTGCCAAAGAACACCAAATTTATGAGCTTTTAAGTTCTGTTCAATAGATGAAATAGCATCCTCAATTGTTTTGTTAGTCATTACAGTATAATGAAAATCCATAATACCCTCCTAAGAGCGAATATAGCTATTAATTTTTCACTAATTATTGTATCCATAGGTGTTGGAAATAAACCAGTAAAAATCAGCGCTGTCATACACATTCAAACGGAAGAGATGTTCATTAGTTTATGCAACCCTGCATGAAGAGGTCATGAGGACCGCAAGAAGGGCATACCATAGTGTTTATATACCCCCTCAATGTATAATACCCTATTAAGGTATAAGGAAACATAGTGGGAAAAATAAAGATAAGTAAAGTGATTGATTGTCCAGAATTCAAATGAGAGTAGATAGGAAGAATTGGGGAATGCTATAATACCCGGCGCTTGTATTTGGCTATCAGACTTGAAAAGGTGGTAAAGACTTATGGAAAATGCACGTTTTGAATTGTACACAAGGCCGACCTGTTCAGATTGCCAAGACGCCAAAGCCTTTCTTGAGAAGCATCATATTCCGTATATCAATTACGATCTTTCAACAGACCCGGAAAGAGAAGAAGAACTTATTAAACTGAGTGGATCTCGGATTGTGCCAGCGTTTGTATTTAGAAAAAGATCGTTATTTGGTTTCAAAAGCAAGCCGGAGGTATTTATAGGCTTTGAACGGAATAGGGAAGAAATAAAAAAACGGTTGAATAGATAAAGGAATGAAAACGTTGTTTCTTGGAACCATATGATTGCTCTTGCAGACTTCAAGTGGTAAATTAGGGGTACAGGGTATCATAACAACTCTGAGGAGTGATCATATGACAGAAACGACTAAGAAGACGGTCCAGCCAAATAAGCAACAGCTGCTGAATCGACTGAAACGTATAGAAGGACAAGTCCGGGGCGTTCACCAAATGATAGAAAACGATCGGTATTGTGTTGACATTTTACATCAAATTAGTGCGATCCAATCAGCCATGAACAAAGTTTCCTTGGCGCTGCTGGAAGACCATACACATCATTGCGTCGTCAATGCCATTAAAGGGCAGGACGGTGAGGCTGCAATTGAAGAGCTGATGAGTGTCATGAGAACCATGACCAAATAAAAGTTTGATTTGCTACTTGATATACCTGTATGGGGTATGTTATAGTTGATGTGTTAATTGAAACAGGAGGGGAATCAGTATGAAAGAAGTTTTGAAAGTAGAAGGCATGTCTTGTGGCCATTGTGTAAATGCGATCGAGTCCAGCGTCGGCGAATTGAATGGTGTATCTGCTGTAAAAGTAGATCTTGCCCAACATGAAGTAACTGTGGAATTCGATAATGAAGATACATTGAAACAAATTAAAGAAACGATTGAAGATCAAGGATATGATCTTGCATAACTTGTTATTGGCGCCGCTTACACCATATGGGGGTATAGGGCGGTGGAAGAAGTGATTATACGTCAGCCGTATGATCCTTCTTTTTTATAAGAATAATACCCCCTTACTGTATTGGAGGGATACAACATGGCAACAGCGGAAAAAACCTTGAAGATCAATGGCATGACCTGTGCAGCCTGTGCCAACCGGATCGAGAAGGGATTATCCAAAATGGACGGCGTAGAAAAGGCGAATGTCAACTTTGCTTTGGAAAGCTCTACCGTCGTCTACGATCCGGAAAAAACAAATGTTCACGATTTAACAGCAAAAATAGAGAAATTAGGATATGGAGTCATTCAAGATAAAGCCGAATTTGATATTGCAGGAATGACCTGTGCCGCCTGTGCCGCACGGATTGAAAAGCGAGTGAATAAAATGGAGGGCGTTTCTAGTGCTGCGGTCAATTTTGCACTCGAAACCCTTACTGTCGATTACGATGGAGGTCAAACGTCCCCAACCGAAATGATCAGCACAGTGAAAAAAATGGGGTACGAATTGATTCCAAAATCAGATAAACAAGAGTCTGTGGACCATAAAGAACAGGAAATCCGGCGGCAAACTAGGAAATTCATTTTCTCTGCCGTTTTGACACTTCCTTTACTATGGACGATGGTTGCCCATTTCAAATTCCTATCCTTCTTATATTTGCCGGGATTTCTTATGAATCCATGGGTGCAATTGGCACTCGCAACTCCCGTCCAATTCATTGTCGGAGCCCAGTTTTATAAAGGTGCCTTTACAGCATTGCGGAACAAGAGTGCAAATATGGATGTCCTGGTTGCGCTCGGAACAAGTGCCGCCTATTTTTACAGTTTATACTTGTCATATGAGTGGGTGAAAGCGGGCAAAGTCGGGGAACCGGAGCTTTATTTTGAAGCATCTGCTGTCATTTTGACATTGGTTCTTCTAGGCAAATTGTTTGAAGTGCGGGCGAAAGGAAAAACGAGCCAGGCGATTCAAAAACTGCTCGGTTTGCAGGCCAAAACAGCTCGTGTCCTTAGGGATGGAGTTGAATACGAGGTTCCAATCGAGGAAGTCATAGCCGGGAATATTATCCTTGTTAAACCTGGGGAAAAAATACCGGTAGATGGTGAAATAATAGCCGGTGAGAGCGCAATTGATGAATCGATGATCACTGGGGAAAGTATTCCTGTGGATAAAACTGTGGGAGACCCCGTCATCGGTGCCACCATCAATAAAAACGGCTCATTGCAAATTAAAGCAACCAAGGTCGGGAAAGATAGTGCATTATCCCAGATCGTTAAAGTTGTCGAGGAAGCACAAGGATCAAAAGCAGAAATTCAGCGTTTGGCCGATAAAATATCGGGCATCTTTGTTCCAATTGTTGTCGGGATAGCCATCTTGGCGTTTCTGGATTGGTATTTCCTCGTTACGCCAGGAGATTTCCGGGCGGCTTTAATTCCAACCATTTCCATCCTGGTCATCGCATGTCCGTGTGCACTTGGTCTTGCGACGCCGACATCCATCATGGCAGGTTCGGGAAGAGCCGCTGAAATGGGCATCCTGTTTAAAGGCGGGGAACATCTTGAAAATACCCGGGCCATTGACACGGTCGTATTGGATAAGACGGGAACTGTAACGAAAGGTGAACCGGCATTGACCGACGTTGTCATTACAAAACGCTATGCAGAACAAGATGTCCTCGGATGGGTCGCTTCTGCTGAAAATCAATCGGAACACCCATTGGCGAGAGCGATTGTAACAGGTGTGAAAAAGAAGGGCATCGAATTGCTTATACCGGAATCATTCCAAGCGCTCCCTGGCTATGGTATTGAAGCCCAAGTTGCTGGGAAACGATTGCTTGTTGGAACACGGAAGTTGCTGCGCAGCCGGAATATTGATCTTCTGAATATCGAATCAACGATGGCCAACATGGAAAACGAGGGCAAAACGGCCATGCTGATCGCAGTAAATGAACAGCTTGCCGGCATCGTAGCCGTTGCGGATACGGTAAAAGAAACATCCCAAGTTGCCATTCAACGGATGCAGGCTCTCGGGTTGGACGTCATCTTATTAACAGGCGACAATAAGCAAACGGCCGAAGCAATCGGGCGGCAAGTCGGATTAAGCCATGTGATTGCGGAAGTGCTTCCAGAACAGAAAAGTGAGGAAATCAAGAAACTGCAAGCGCAAGGCAAAAAAGTAGCAATGGTCGGTGATGGTATCAACGATGCGCCGGCACTTGCCATTGCAGATATTGGCATGGCGATTGGAACGGGAACAGATATTGCAATTGAAGCCGCTGACATTACGCTCATGCGGGGCGATTTGAATAGCGTTGCGGATGCCATCATTATGAGCCGGAAAACAATGCGCAACATTAAGCAAAATTTGTTCTTCGCATTCTTTTACAATACGATCGGCATTCCAGTTGCAGCTCTTGGATTACTCGCTCCATGGGTAGCAGGTGCTGCGATGGCATTCAGTTCGGTATCTGTCGTTTTGAACGCTCTTCGTCTTCAACGAGTCAAACTATAAGAAATGAGAAAGCCTCCACCGATTCATTACATCGGTGGAGGCTTTTATCATTCAAGCTTGTAGCTTACTTTTCCTTCAGATCTTTTGTAAGAGGGACCAGGTCAAAGATTTCATGTGTTTCGAATGCATCGACGAGCCGGTCAAGCCACTCAAAATAATCACGGATATATTCAAGCTTCGCCATGTCTTGCGTAGCGAATTCTTTCACTTCCTCACTAGTTGCCGGATCATTTACCAGAAGTTGCAACTCTCTCAATGATTTCTTAATGGAAGTGGAGTGGAGCGAAATTGATCTACGCCATTTAATTGAGAATAAATCGATAAAGCTTTGGTACCAATCATCCTTCACTTGATATAAATCTTTGCGGACCCCTCGTTTCCAAGCCCGTTCCACCAATTTTAAATCCGATAAAGCCCGGACAGAAGTACTCATACTGGTCTTGCTCATGCCGAGTTCTTCTGTCATTTCATCGAGTGTCATCGGTTCATTGTGAAAGAACATTGTTCCGAATTGTCTCCCCGCTGAAGAAGTCAGGCCATATAAATGTATATTCTGCGCAATGGTCTCAATAATCCGTTCGCGAACTTTGTCGAGTGTTTCTTTGCCTTCCATGTATAGGTTCCCTCCGCTATGAACGTCATGTCACTTTTCATAAGCGTATTATAACTGCATTGGAAATGCAATGATATACGTTAGTTTTGTACAGTTTTTACTGTACAAACAATTAAATTGGTTCAAACTGTTGTAATTTGATTGCAATACACATATACTTGTAGACATTGAGTTTGTAAGGAGTGTACGTATGGAAGAAAAAGAAAATAATAGGAAGTTAGAAGTGAGAGATGTCTCGAAAATATTCGGTAAAAATAGTAAACGTGCTGCTCAACTTCTCAATGAAGGAAAATCTAAAGCGGAAATTCTTAAATTGACAGGTACGACGGTAGGTGTGAAGAAGGCCTCCTTCGATGTGTATGATGGAGAAATCTTTGTCATTATGGGTTTATCTGGTAGTGGCAAGTCCACACTTGTCCGGATGTTCAATCGATTGATCGAACCGTCTGCTGGAGCCATTCGGATTGATGGGGAAGACATTGTCCATATGAATCAGGAGCAATTGCGCAACGTCAGACGAAAAAAAATCGGAATGGTCTTTCAAAACTTTGCTTTATTTCCACATAAGACAATTCTGGAGAATACGGAATATGGCTTGGAAATCCAAGGAATTGCAAAGGCAGAGCGGAAGACAAAAGCGAAAGAATCTCTGCGGTTGGTGGGTCTGGCTGGTTATGAGGAGCAATATCCGAATCAATTGAGTGGAGGAATGCAGCAACGGGTCGGCTTGGCGAGAGCGCTTGCGAACGATCCCGATATTCTACTGATGGATGAAGCATTCAGCGCATTAGATCCTTTGATACGAAAAGACATGCAGGATGAGCTGCTGCAATTGCACCATGATATGGGCAAGACAATTATTTTCATTACCCATGATTTAGATGAAGCGTTGCGGATCGGGGATCGAATAGCGCTCATGAAAGACGGGGGTATTGTTCAAATTGGCACGCCTGAGGAAATATTGATGAGCCCGTCCAATGAATATGTCGAACGGTTCGTCGAAGATGTCGATCTTTCGAAAGTCTTGACAGCCGGCCATATCATGAAAAAGGCAGACACTGTACAAGTTGACCGTGGGCCGCGTGTGGCGCTGCGCCTCATGAAACAGCTTCGTATTTCTTCTATCTATGTCGTCGATAAGGGCAACCGGCTCCTTGGTGCGGTTACTGCACAAGACACAGTGGCGGCGACTGAATCAGGCGCGTCATTAGAGGAAGTTTTGATCAAGGATGTACCGACAACTTCTCCTGACGCTGTATTGACAGAGCTGTTCGATGAGGTTTCTACAACGCCAATTCCAATGGCTGTAGTGGATGAACGGAATCATTTGGAAGGCATCATTATCCGAGGCGCATTGATCGGTGCATTGGCCGGCGATGGTCAGTTCATCAACAATGAACGAACAATGGAAGAAACAGAACCGGCAGCGAAGGGAGTGACAGGACATGAATAAGCTACTGCCCCGTTTGCCCTTTGCAGACTGGATTGATACGGGCATTGATTGGCTCGTCAACCAATTTGGATCGGTGTTCGATGGCCTTTCTGCATTCCTTAAAGGCACAGTCGAAGGCGCAGTCGATCTCATGGCTTGGATGCCATCGATTGTGCTAGCAGTTTTGTTTGCGCTCGTAGCATGGGTTCTATCAACAAAACGAATTGCGATTTTCACTTTGCTTGGTCTGTTGTTCATTGATTATCTCGGCTATTGGCATTCGATGCTTCAAATGCTGTCGCTTGTCATCACGTCTGTTGTCATCGCCCTAGTTATTGGCATCCCATTAGGTATATGGGGGTCTCAGCAGCCGACAGTGAAAAAAATGATCAACCCGATTCTGGATCTCATGCAGACAATGCCGGCATTCGTTTATTTACTGCCAGCCATTTTCTTCTTCAATATCGGCGTCGTGCCAGGTGTGGTGGCATCGGTCATATTTTCTATGCCGCCGACGATCCGGTTGACGATGCTTGGCATTGAGCAGGTGCCAAAGGACTTGATCGAAGCGACCGAAGCATTCGGCTCGACGACATGGCAACGCTTAGTCAAGGTGCAAATTCCGCTGGCAAAGCCAACGATCATGGCAGGGGTCAATCAAAGCATCATGCTTTCGCTATCGATGGTCGTCATTGCTTCCATGGTCGGTGCACCGGGACTCGGAGAAGAAGTTTATCGAGCGGTAACACAATTAAAAACAGGAGTCGGGTTTGAAACTGGATTATCGATCGTCATCGTAGCGATCATTCTTGACCGAATTACGCAACATGCAGGAAAGAAAAAACAAGGGGGAAGAGTATCATGAATAAAACAAAGAAATTTTTAGGACTTGGAGCGGCTGCCTTACTCGCGATTGGACTTGCAGCTTGTGCAGATAAAGACGACGACAGTACTGGCAAGAAAGATGAAGCAAGCGGAGGTTCCACGACATCAGTTGGGGAAGCTGTCGATTACAAGATTACGGGAATCGACCCGGGTGCTGGAATCATGGAAGCAACGGACAAAGCAATTGAGGAATATGGACTTGATAAATGGACGGTTACTACCGGGTCAGGAGCAGCCATGACGGCAGCCTTGAAAAAAGCGTATGACAAAGAAGAGCCGATCATCGTAACAGGTTGGACACCACATTGGAAATTCGCTAAATTCGATTTGAAATACTTGGACGATCCAAAAGGCGTGTATGGCGGTGAAGAACAGATCCATACCATTGCTAGAAAAGGACTGAAGGAAGACTTGCCTGAAGCCTATGAAATCCTCTCGAACTTCCATTGGACAGAGGACGATATGGGTTCAGTCATGGTGGCAATCCAAGATGGAACCAAAGAGGCAGACGCTGCCCGTGACTGGGTGGATGCAAATGCGGATAAGATTTCCGAGTGGACTGAGGGCGTAGATTCAGTCGACGGAGACAAGATCAATCTTGCCTATGTTGCTTGGGACAGCGAAATCGCCAGCCATAATGTGATAAAGCTTGTGTTGGAAGATATGGGATACAACGTGACATTGACGCAAGTCGAAGCCGGCCCATTATGGACGGCCATTGCAGATGGAAGTGCCGACGCGACCTTAGCTGCATGGCTTCCGGTTACGCATAAAACTTATGCGGATAAATTCGAAGGAAAATTCGATGATCTGGGAATTAGCATGGAAGGGGTCAAAATTGGCCTTGTCGTACCAGCCTATATGGACATCAACTCGATTGAAGACTTAAAAGAATAAAATCGGGGTTTGGTCTTTAAACTAATACAGATGGAGAGAAGCGTAATGCTACTCTCCATCTGTATTTTTACTAATGCATGCTGTCAGCTCGAGTGTTCTCGTAAGTCCATGGAAACCTTTCGTGAATCGGTGCCACCCGCGCATAACCGCCGCCCACCCGCGCACAAGTCGTTGGCACCCACTCATAACCGCCGCCGACCCGCTCATAAGTCGTAGTCACCCGCGCATACCCGCCGTCCACCCGCGCATAAGTCGTAGTCACCGCGCATACCCGCCGTCCAGCCGCGCATAAGTCGTAGTCACCCGCGCATACCCGTTCGTCATTCTGTCAAAATCGCTAAGCGAAGTATAAAGGGTTATTGTAACGGTGCAGTCGTACACCTAAACACCCTTCGTTTGTTTTCATATGGTAGTATGAGCTCTCAAATCGGAGAGCAGATTCTACGGGAGAAACGCTCGGGCAGCAGATGGGACGGACTATCGGCAATCCGGGAAGGATATCGAGTAGCCGCAGGACGATCAATCAAGTGTCGCATCATACAAACGCTTCGTTTTGTGAACGAGTTATCGTTTGCCAGAAGCCAGTTTGTGATAGGACAAGCGACCCGCTTGAAATCGATCATCTCAAAGCTTACACTTTCTTTGCCTTTTCACCTCCTTCCTTTTGGCAGGGAAGGTGACTCGGCTCCCAAACAAAACAGCCTCAGATGGAATTTTCCACTGAGGCTGTTTTTGTACTCATTATTGCGGTAAATGAATTATTTTATTGACCTAAAATATTCCGCTACTTGGGTTACTCTTACTTTTTCCGTGTCGAGTTCATGGTAGATGCCTCGGCTGTCCGTGAAGGAGATATAACGACCCCTTTCGCTCTTGACTAAGGTGACCGCCTGCTCCATGGAGTCCAGGTGAATGAATCGCCGAATATAATGTTCTTTATCAAAAAAATATGTGATTTTGAATTCTTTCATTGTTTAGGGCAACTCCTTCCAAGGTCTATCTGTAAGTACATCGTACGCACTCCGTGTAAAGGTTGCAAGCGACAAAATTATTAAAATGACGTGTGAAAATACTATTATCTTTATGGTAGAATGAGAACATTATAGAAGATAAAGGATGATTGGATTTGAACACCTTGGAACGTAATCATGTAACGGTCGCAGGACACGGAAAAAAGACAATTGTATTCGCTCACGGGTTTGGATGTGATCAGACAGTATGGCGCAACATAGTGCCGGCTTTTGAGAATGACTACCGCATTGTGTTATTCGACTATACCGGCTCGGGGATGAGTGATAAAACATTCTATTCTCAGGAACGATATAGTTCATTGGATGGGTATGCGTTGGATGTCTTGGAAATTGCAGATGAATTGAATCTGTCTCACATTAGTTTCGTCGGACATTCCGTTTCCAGCATGATTGGCGCTATTGCTTCTATTGAGCGCCCGAACTTGATGGACAAGTTAGTAATGATCGGGCCATCTCCACATTATATGAATGATGGATCTTATCACGGAGGGTTTGAAAAAGAGGATATCAACGAATTGCTCAATATGATGGAGCTGAATTATAAAGAATGGGCAAAGTATTTAGCGCCTGTCGTCATGAGAAATGAAGAGCGGCCAGAGCTTGCTTCTAATTTCGAACGTACATTATGTGAGAATGATCCAGTTATCGCCAGAAGATTTGCGGAGGTGACATTTACTTCGGATATGCGGGACCGATTAGAGAACGTCAAAGTTCCGACGCTGATTTTACAAACGCAAGAAGATGCCATCGCTCCGATTGAGGTGGGGGAATATGTGCATGCACATATCAAGGGCAGTCAGTTTGTGTTAATGGATGCAAAAGGTCATAATCCGCATATTAGCGACCCAGAGGAAACTATAAAATTGATCCGGGACTATATCGATGGAGATGCAGACAAGCATGGATGAGCAGCTGAACCTTGCGCCTTGTGGTTACTTGGTCCTCTCAGAAAATTGGAACATCGAGGAAATGAATCGGACCATGCAAGAAATGTTGGGGCTGGAAGATATGCCGGCGAACATTCGGGATGTATTGACCGTCCCTTCGAAGGTCTATTTTCAGACATATTTTGTGCCTGTCATTCATATTCACGGACAGGTGGATGAGCTGTATTTGACATTAAAAGGAACGAATGGTCCGCTTCCTGTTTTAATGAGCGCACGAAAAAGAAAAGGGTTGTTTGAGTGTGCACTTATGCAGATGAGTATCCGGGAAGAATATGAAAATGAATTGCTCGTTGCCAAGCGCAATGCCGAACAGATTCAGCAAGAAACAGACAAGGCGTATTCCACTTTGCTTGGATTAATGAATGAAGTGCAGCAAAAGCAACAGGAGTTGGTTGATTTGAACCATCGCCTTCAGAGGATGGCAACGACAGATTCATTAACCGGTTTAAAGAATCGACGGGTTTTTCAAGAACAGCTGGCGGAGCAAATACAGGCAGCCGCCACGGAACATGAGGATTTCACCGTCTTGCTTTTCGATATTGACCATTTCAAGACAGTGAATGATACGTATGGCCATAATGTCGGAGATGAAGTATTGAAAGAGCTGGCAGAGAAAATTACTGGCAAGACACCTTCACGCTATACTATCGCCCGGATTGGCGGAGAGGAATTCGCTATCATTCTCAAATTAGCAAACCGTCAAACAGCTTTTGATTTTGCGGAGAAAATTAGAAAAGATGTAGAAACTTCATCATGGCGAAGCAAACCAATAACGATTAGTATTGGAACTGCAACCTATCAAGCAGGGGATACCGGGGAAAGTCTCTATATAAGAGCGGATAGTGCATTGTATACATCCAAGAGATCTGGACGAAACCGAGTTACCAGTGTTTAATGCAACCGTCATTTTGACATGAAACATGCCGTGCAATAAGAGAGTGCACGGCATGTTTTCAACTATATTACGCATCATCTTGGCGTTTTCTTGAGACATTGCGCAAATCAATAATAGTAGGATTCTTTGCATCGGTTTTATTCGGAACAAATAGGGATGCCTCATCTATCTCGTTCTCTTGTGCCAGGGCGTCCTGGCGATCCATTTGGCTTTCCTGGAACACAGTCGGGATGATGTCTATCTGGTCTTCTGGTGATTCTTCTTCCTCTGTGCTGTGTTCATAGTAGTCACGAATCAATTCTTTTTCCCGCTCACTCTGTGGATAGCCACGGGTTGACGCCTCACGCCCTGAATCGTGGTCAGCTTCGTATCGTGTGTGGTCAAACAATGCTTCACCACCCGCTCGCCCGAATGGACTCCGATCGATTTCCTCCTCCTGATTCAGCAAAGGTTCGCTATTCTGCATCACAGTTGAATCAAAGGGTTCCTTACCTTCATTAGATTGTTTATCTGCATGCACTTCATAAACTGTCTTTTCCACCGTTCCTTCAACGTATACCAAATACTTCCCACTCTCAACTTCTTGGTAGTACTGTTTTGCTTCCGCGGAATGAAACCCTGCCTCTACGAGCATGGTTTCAACCGGGTCTTCTCCTGACAGGAAGCCGATAAATCGATCAAACCATGAAGACGGCTCTGACTGGATTTCATCGGAAGTACGATGCCGCAGTACCGAAACAGCAGACTCTTCTTTTGCGATGATGTAAATGCGTGCCGGGTCGATCCCTTTATGTTCCAACTCAATGATTTTTGAAGTCACTTCTTCCAAACTTTCATACAGCCCAATAAACGTTTTATCATCCATCGCTTGCACCTCCTTCATTTCTTACCATTCAATTACCCCGGCAGCTATAAAGGAAAACTTAGGTAGAAAAGTAGAGACTATGCGAATTCCACAATCAATGACACGACGGACTTTATAAGTGAGACTCAATAAAAAAGGACTTTCCACATACAAATGAACCCTGTTTTTGTTGTATGATAGAACGTATGACTTCATTTTTTGAGGAAGGAGAATGTCTAATGGAACAAATAAAGGCTGCATGCCGTTTGGAACTGACTCAGCGGGCCCGCAAAGAGATTGGGAGATGGGTACTCGATGAAGTGAGCTTCTTCGCCATGCAAGATTATTTCGATGTCTACATAGAAAAAATGCCGGCTAAACAAGATGTGATGACGTTCTCCTTCTTCTTTGACAATGAAACGAACGGTCCTTTGTCCCGGCTGTTGAATGAACGGGTTGCGATTATGGAATGCGTGCTGAAAAATGAAGGTTTTGTCGCGATTTCATTCCGAGTGAAAGGCCGCCGGGAACCAGTACGGACGAATCGACGCTTGCCGGCCCGTTTGAAATTTCAAGTGGGCAAGGCGGGCCAGCCCATGCCAATTCAGTTGTACACAAGCCTGCGGGAGCTGCCGATCGCCGAGGAACGATCTGCTTATGTGGAAAAAAGAATTGCCAGTTGGGAAGGGTACTTGCGGATTGAAGAAAAGAATGCGGATGTCGCAGATATTACGGCTCGCTTCTCGCAAGTGGCAGTCAATGAAGATTTCACCCAAGCCACTTTCATGTGCGGCGGATTGGAAGCGAAGGATTGGAAAGCTATTCCGGGCTTCAGTGCCAAATGGAAAGGTTCGGGAGACGATTTTGGGTATGTGATCGATGTGAATCGGTCTAAACGGACCGTCAAGGTTGAGCTGAAACGGCATTATCAGGCGCTGGCCAGACGTGGTTCTCTCGTTCCGGCCGGGAAAGAGACAGAAATTGTCTTCAGCAATTTTGCCGAATTGAGCCAGATCAGGAGATTACGGAAAGGGTTCAAGGATTTGCAGGATGGCTTCGCGGCAAACCCAAACTTAGAAAAGATCCTGTTTGAGGAGCGGCCCGTCGTTCAAATTACGAATAAGAAAGCAGATCTTGATTTTCACCATCCTCTCAATGAATTTCAACGGGAAGCCGTTGTCGGTGCCATGTCGGCAAACGATGTATATGTCATCCAAGGGCCGCCCGGGACAGGGAAAACGACGGTTATCTCGGAATTGTGCCTCCAGCTTGTAAAGGCGGGCATGCGGACGCTTGTCGCTTCGCAATCCAATCTTGCCGTCGATAACGCATTAGGCCGTCTGCTCTCCGATTCGGGAATCCGGATCCTGCGTTACGGCCGGACGGAAAGCATCGAAGAGGAAGGCAAGCGGTTTATTGAAGAAAATGTGGCTCACTATTGGAAAGAAGAAACGTTGGCTGCTGTCAATGGCCAGCGAAAAGCCCGAGCCGAACGACTGGATGCCATCGTCAAAGAAACTGCCGAGAGCGAACAGGCCTTAGAAACATGGCAAACAGAGCTTTCCGTTTTGGAAGAGTCGAAGAAGAGGAAACGGGAAGCGAGGCAGGAACACGAAGAGCTGTCAGCTGCTTTGCAAACGATGGAGCAAAAAATGCTTGAAGCGGCAGGGCAGCGTGAGGAATATGAGCAGGAACAAGCCCGTTTAGAAGAAGAAATGAAGCAGCTCGATGAAACGATAGCCCGTCTTGAAATGGACATGCAGTCGTTGCATTTGGAAGAGCGCATGCAGCAGGAAATGGCTGCTGTCAAAAACAAAGTAGACGCATTCCGGCAAGTGATGCGTTTCTATGAAACGAAACATGCCATCGAAGCAGCCAAGCTCCTCCTCAACCGGATCAAAAACGATATAAATGAGAATAGCAATAGACGGAACATCCTGCGTCAACTGAAGGAAGAGTTAGCACCTATTGGTGAGTTGCCGGCCCTATTGGAAAAAGTGAAGTCTTTTCCGTATGATCCCTCTCTGCCGCTGAAGCTTGAAATCAATTCATTGCATAAACATCTGGCGACAGTAAGAAACGGAACGTACACGTATGAGTTCCAAGAATGGAAAGGTGTTTTTGAACGGCTCGAAAATGGCATTTCCCATTTAGAAGGTATTCTTAGAACCAATGGGTTCCCGCTAGGCTCTATCCAGAGCAAGAATAGCGATTTGTACCGGACAGCGGATGAAATGCATGATATGATCGACGCCATTGGGCGGTTCATCAAGACGAAAAGTCCACAAATCCCAAGATTGCAGCCTGGGCAAAAAGCGGCGCTTTTCAACCGGATTGCTGAAAACCTCGCCTACTTGCAGGGCAAACTGGAAGAAGTAACAGGCCATGCGAACCGAATTAAAGAAGCTGCACAGGCCCAAGCTGTGTCGATGTTTCAGTCCGTCAAAAGAGAAATCGAGATGGAACTTGAGGATTCAGCAGCTGAGCTGGAGCGTGATGTTAGCCAGTTGGAAGCTGATCTTGCTGCACATGGCGAACAACTCGAGCAGCTGAAACAGGAACGTGATCAATTGGCACCTCTTGTCACCGGACAAGAAGATCTCCAGGTCATCCAGTCCGAATTGGAAGAAGGGGAAAAGAAGCTTGCCCAGAATGAACAGCGCCTTGCCCAGTTACGACAAACACAAACCCAATTGGAGAGTAGACGAACTACCCTTGCCGATGCAACCGCCAACTTGAAAAAAATTCAAGAAAAGCTGGACGGATTGGTGCAGCTGCAACTGGATATGACGAAGGAAGCAGACCAGTATGCCAGCAGATTGCAGTCGCTGGAAGAGGTATTACAGATAAATCCCGAGGAACGCATAGCACAAGTACATGCAGAAATGAAAGCCTTAAATGAAAAAATCCGGCAATTGGCTGAGGAACAGACACATCTGCCGCTCGCGATGGAATTGCAGGATGAATGGAGCCAGCTGCTTGAGGAAGCTGGGGATTATGATCTCGAAGAAATTCGGAAACTGTATGTCCGACATGCCAACGTCATTGGAACGACATGTGTCGCTTCCGCACGAAAGGAATTTATGGAAGATTACCCGACATTCGATGTCGTTATAATCGATGAAGTGTCGAAAGCGACACCGCCAGAATTGTTATTGCCAATGCTAAAAGGGAAGAAAATCATCCTAGTGGGAGATCATCATCAATTGCCGCCGCTCGTCGGCAGGGAAACAATGGAAGAGTTCATTGAGGAAATTAAAGATGATCATGAAAAGAATGAACTGCGGAACATGCTGAAAGAGTCGCTGTTCGAGCGTTTATTCCGTACATTGCCAAAACAGAACAAGACGATGCTCGGGATTCAATATCGGATGCACGAGACCATCATGGAGACGATTACGCCGTTTTACGCTGAAGGGTCGTATAAGCTCCAATGCGGCTTGACTGATTCGGACCACATCCGCGATCACTTATTGTCTTCATCGTTTGTCGATCGGCAGGATCATCTCCTGTGGTTTGACTTGCCGAATGAGTCCGCTTTCTTTGAAGCCCAAGTGAAAGGCGGCACGAGTTTATATAACGAAGCCGAACTGAACATGATTCGAGAGTTGCTTGTAGATCTGGATGCTGCAACAGTGGAAGCCATCCAAGAGGGACGGTTGGCACCGGATGTGAAAAAGAGTGTCGGAGTCATTAGTTTCTACGGCGAGCAGGTGAAACGAATTGATCGCTTAATTGAGCAGGAGGTCATGCCAAAGCATCTGCATTGCCGTACGGGTTCGGTGGATAAGTTCCAAGGCATGGAAATGGATATTATCATATTAAGTTTTGTACGGAACCATGATCAGCCGAGCGGCACGATCGGGTTTGCGGAGGATTACCGCCGGTTGAACGTCGCCCTTTCAAGAGCGCGGGAACTGTTGGTTGTTGTGGGAAGTTCAGAAATGTTCACCAAACGGCCGAAAAAGGCAGAAACGAAAGCGATGTACAGCCGTCTCGTTGAACAGATAAAATCACAAAATGGTTTTAAAGAGTTTGCTTCAGTAGAGAGGATGGGGTAGATGGATTTACAAAAGCGGCTGCAAGCTGAATTATTGCGGGATGCGAATGTAAAGCTGCTCACAGCTTTGACGTGGGGGCTTCCTGTTCATTCTCTTGAAATTGCATATGAAACAGTCAAACGGACCAAAATGGATATTCTGATGAAAATGCTGCTGATCAGTTTTCGAAAAGCGCCGTTCCAAACTGCAGAGGAAGTGAGTGGCATGTTGCTCGTCGAACCGCTCTTCATTCAAGATATGATAGAAGCTATGACCCGGGCAGCGTTAATTACGAAAAAAGAGACGGGCTACTCATTAACCGACGCCGGCCATCAGCAACTAGAGAGCGGCATTTATGTTCAACCGCCTGAGCGAGAGGAGCAAACGGCTTATTTCAGTCCGATCCATGATTCATTTCTACAAGGTGAAGTGAAACAGACGAAATCAAAAGTGTTCCGGCATGCGAACAATAGCTGGCATGCTAACGAAATTTCAGAAGAGAAACTGCGTGAGATTCTCGAACATCTGCTGGATCCTGGGGAAGGGGGGTATGAACAATGTTCTATCCACTCCATTCAATCGGTAACCGAAATGGACTCTCATTCCGTTGAATGTCTTGAATTTCGGCTGCATCATGTCCCCAACGACCGGATGTTCGTCCGCGTTTGGAATACAATGACTGGAGAATGGGACAAAGTGCTAGAGCAATGCATCATAGAAAAAGATCTGAATGACTGGCGCAAAATATATAAAAAGGCAGGCGGCTCTTGAGTAGAGCAAGCCTGCCTTTCGTTTGGAATGAAACTGGAGTGCTAGTTGGCCTTTACTAATGAGCTGTAATAGGGGCAACGGTAAATGTCCCGTATGACACGCCTTTCAGACTGGCCAGCTGATGGCTAAGGGTTTGAATATCCGATGCTTTCCCTTTCACAACAATGAGCTCCAGGCAATTGTCATGGTCGAGGTGGAAATGCGTTGTTGCCAGGATGTTCGCGTGCATGCCATGCTGGATTTCCGTCATTTCCTCCAACAGATGCTTGTGGGAATGATTGTAGAAAAGGACGATAGTGCCGGCGACAATGTCCTCATTCTGTTCCCAAGAATGCTGAAGAAGGGCATCCCGCACGAGATCCCGGACTGCTTCGGATCGGGTTTCATAGCCTCTTGCTTGGATGAGATGGTCAAATTTTTTAAGCAGACCGCTTTCCATTGAAATGCCGATTCGTTTTAACGTAGATTCAGACATACATGCACCTCATCATTCGACATCCCAATCTTCAATATTCCAGACGATGCCGAAGCCGTGATGCCCCAGTGTCCGTTTCCCGATTCCGGTTACTCGATCATTGGCTGCATAGACTGCATCCAAGTAGACAAGGAAATTAAAAGGTGGATCTTCGGTGAGGGCCTCCTGGAACTCCCCGTACCACTTTTTTCGCTCGTCTATATCATCTGTTGTCCGTGCGGCTTCAAGTAATTTGTCTACTTCTGGGTTTTCGTATGATCCCATGTTGTAGAGGCCGTCTCCGATTTGACTGCTGTGGAAGAGCCGGTATGTGTGGTCGTCCGGATCGTTTTCACTACCCCATCCGATGACGAGAGAGTCAATCGTATTCAAATCGATCGCATCCCAGCTGGACGGCTTTGGATGGACGATGATGCCGAGTGGTTTTAACTGTTCCGATACGATGTTGGCCAGGGCTACTCGTACAGGGTCCGTTGCGATGGTATAAAGGTCAAATTCAAATTGTTGTCCATCTTTTTCATAGATTCCATCTTTGTTCAATGACCATCCCGCTTCTGTTAGAAGTTGTTTTGTCTTATCCGGCTGAAACGGCGTTTCGCTCACCGTATCTGTAAGAGCCCATGATTTTTGAAGAGGGCTGTAAGCAGGCTGTCCTTTGTCATTTAATAGCCCTTTGACGATTGCTTCCCGGTCAATGGCAAAATTCATTGCTTGCCGAACAAGCGGGTCCTTGAATAAAGGCTTATTGAAATTATAAAGAACTGCCCGATAATCGGCTGTTGGGATGCTATAGATGGCCAAATGATCTTTTTCATGAATAGATTTGAGTTGATTTGGTCCGAGCAAAGCCAAGTCGATTTCTCCGGTCTTCAATTGAAGCACGCGTGTATTGGCATCTAAAACCGGCTTAAAAACAATTTCATCGATTTTTGGTTTTGTACCGTAATATGTCTCACTGCGTTCTAATGTCACTGTATGGTCAGCATCCCACGATTTAATCTTAAATGGTCCATTTCCGACCGGGCTCTGGTTAAAATCGTTTTGGTTTATATCTTGGCTTTCGAGCAGGTGTTTCGGCACGATGCCAACTTGTAATTTTCCCAGTAAGGCGGGGAAAGGGTTCTTCAGTGTGATCTCCAATTGATGCGGATCGATGACGGTAACAGATTGAATTTCATTGAATTCACCTGCAATTGGTGTGTTTGTCTCTGGATCTATAATGGCATCCAGCGTGAATTTCACATCATCCGCAGTCACCGGCTCTCCGTCTTCCCATTGGGCATCCTCCCGCAGAGTAAATGTATACGTCAATTGATCCTCTGTAATGTCCCAAGAAGCAGCCAGATCCGGTACAATTTCGTTGTTCTCTGTTGGCTGGGTCAGGCCGCGGAATAATAGACGGTCAATTTCCTGAGCATCGGTCAGCACAGGATTAATTTGCTTGATTTCCTCGTCAGTTCCGTAAACGATACGTTTCGGTGCGGATGTATCCGTGCCTGTCTGGGCGTCTCCCTTTCCACAGGCAGACAGTAAAAGTAAGCTGCTGATAATGACTAACAATACATTACGTGTGATACGCATAGTCCCTCTCCCTCTCTCTTTCATAGTCAGACTTCCTATCTCGTGGAATAGTAGTAAGAATGGATGAAACCAATCGTTTCGTTTCGATCATTGTGGAATGCAGTACATCTTCAGCCGTTCCTGTTTCAATCAACTCACCAGCCGCCATGACGGCAATTCGATTGCACATGGCGATCGCCGCCCGGATGTCGTGAGAGATGAAGAGGATGGCTGTCCCACGCGTTTCATTAATATGCTGCAATAACCCCAGCATTCTGGATTGTGAACTTAAATCGAGACTGGCGAAGGGCTCGTCTAAAATTAGTAATTCAGGGTCTAGCAACAAGGCTCTTGCCAATGCAACCCGTTGCCTCATTCCCCCTGACAATTCATAGGGAAAGAGGGGAAGGAACTTGTCATCTAAACCGACGAGAGAAACAGCTTCTGCTATCTTGCTGTGCTTTTCTTGGGGATTCTGATTCCAATAATCAGCGCCTTCACCAATGATCTGTTCAACCGTCCATCTCGGATCAAAAGAAGCGATCGGATCCTGGTGAACCCATTGAATCCCTTTTCGAACCGGCGTGTCCCCATACCAGTTAATCTCTCCGGCAATCGGTTTCTCTAAATGGAGGAGGAGACGGGATAGAGTGCTTTTGCCACTCCCGCTTGCACCGATCAGCCCGAAGATTTCATTCTTATGGATCGTGAGGCTCGCTTGTTTGACCGCCTCTACCTCTTCTTTTCGGAACAAATGTCTTTTGCTGTATGTTTGGCTTGTCTGTTTCACAGTTAGTAATGGCCTGTTTAGCCCGCGCAGCTCACTCTGCTGCCCGCCCTCCAGCAATTGGTGATAATGGTAGAGCAACGACATAGTATGCGGGTGAGCGGGAGCAGAAAATAATTGATCCACTTGACTGGATTCCACGATGTGTCCGTCCTTCATGACAATCACTTCATCCGCCATTTCAGCGACTACGCCAAGGTCGTGTGTAATCAATAAAATACTGCCCCCCGTCCGGTTCCGCCACTCTTTCATCAGATGAAGCATTTCAGCTTGGATATGAGGATCCAGTGCCGTTGTTGGTTCATCGGCGATCAGTAAAGCCGGTTCTAGCGACAAGGCCAGTGCCAATTGCACACGCTGTCTCATTCCACCGGATAATTCTTCAGGATAGGAAGAATAAATACGGTCAGGCTGCGGGAGAAGCATTTGCTCTAACAATTGGATGGATCGTTTCTTTGCTTCCTGTTTTGACAGTGTTGTATGTGCGGAAAATAGTTCGGTGAAATGTTGCCCGATCGTTCGCATCGGATCAAATGAACCAAATGTGTCTTGAAATACGAATCCAATTTGGGTTCCGAGAAGTTGCCGTTTTTCCGAAGACTTCATGGTGTACACATTGTTTCCCTTAAAATGAACCGATCCGGTTGAAAGCCTGATGCCTTTCGGCAAAAGATCTAACAGTGCCTTTGATGTCAAGCTCTTGCCGGAACCGCTCTCACCAATAACAGTGACAATCTTTCCTTCATTGATTTGAAAATTGATATGTTCCAGTAAGTGATTTTGGGGGTCAGCCTCTGCTCTGACAGATAGATTTTCCACAGACAAAATAGGATCTTTCATATTGACTCTCCGCCTTTCAATTGAGGCAATGCAAAGCGGTCTTGCATTCGATCGCCTATGAACGTTACGGCGAGGACAGTTAGCGTGATACAAATACCAGGGAACAGTGCGACCCACCAGCCTCCTGATAATATGTATGTTTGGACGCCTGTCAACATATTCCCCCACGAAGCCTCGTGGGGCGGGATGCCGATGCCTAGAAAGCTTAATGTCGACTCAGTTAATATGGCATGGCTGACCCCGCCGATTGCCATAACTGCAATAGTTGGCATGGTCTGCGGCAGTACATGCCTGAGCAATAAGTGGTGTGGGGAAGCGCCGACAACAGCTGATGCTTGGACGAAAATCTCTCCTTTTAACGAGAGGACTTCTGCACGGATAAGGCGAGCAATTGGCATCCAACTAGTCAATCCAATTAGTAACATTATGGTCAACATACTCTTTGGAAAGAAAACTTGCAATCCGATAATGACAATAATAGAAGGGAGGCTCAATAACGTATCAACGACACGCATGAGGAAACGGTCTACCATCCCTCCTATGAAACCGCTCAATGCACCATAACTCACACCGATGAAAAGGGAAACGAGCATGGCGGCAAAGCCGACTGTTAATGAAACCCGGCCTCCGTAGAGAAGGCGTGACCAAATATCGCGTCCCAACTCGTCCGTGCCGAGCAGGTGGCTTGCAGAGGGCGGTTCCAGCACAGCATCCAAGTTCACCTCCAACGGACCGTAGAAAGTTAGAAAAGGGGCTGTTGCGGTCAAGATGGCGAGCAACAACAAATAGAAGCCGGACCATGTAACGATGTGACGTCCTTTCCATTTCATCTTGATGTCACTTCCTTATGAAGAATGGATTTTCTGACACGCGGATCAATCCAAGCGCAAACCAAATCTATGAGAAAGCTGCCAAACACGACCGTGCTTAATGTTAGTAATAGAGCAGCCATAATGACCGGATAATCATGGCCGATTGCTGAATCCAGCGTTAACCTTCCAAGTCCCGGCCAGGAAAAGATAGACTCGATGACAACCGAACCTCCTAGCGTCAACGTGAAGGACATGCCCACATACGACAAGAAAGGCACCGACACGTTTGGCAACAAGTGCCGCCACAAAATGGCGGCAGTGGAAAGGCCGCGCACCCTCATAGCCCAAATGAAATCCTTGTTGATTGTTAAGGCAAGATGATTGCGCAGGATACGTATGTAATAACCGATATGTGAAAGGGCTAATACGGTGGCAGGCATTACTAAATGCTTGAGCCAATCGAGCAGTCCACCTTTGCCAATTCCTGAGGAAGGAAGAATGCCCAAATGAACCGAAAACACTAACATTAGCATGATAGCGAACCAGAATGTCGGAATGGACATGAAGACAAAGCTGCCGAGTGTAATCGCATGGTCAATAGCTGAATGGCGTTTCAAACCGGATAGGATGCCAAGCGAAATTGAGATGACGAGAATCAGCAAGGTCGCGGCAAGCATAAGAAGAATTGTCGGACCGACAGCTCTTGCGATAATGGTGCTTACTTGTTCACCAGTTCTGTATGAATGGCCAAAATCACCATGCAGGACGCTGCCAAGCCATTTCATGTATTGGCTGTATATCGGTTCATGCAACCCGAGGTTCTCTGTTATACGCTGTTGGTCTGCTTCACTCAGCCGTAAGAATTGTTCCCCATACATCGCGACAGCGGGATCTCCAGGCAAGAGACGGAGGAAGGTGAAGCAGAGAATATTGCCAAGCAACAGAGTTGCAATAGTTTCTGATAATCTTGTCACAATAAAACGTCCCATATCGTATCCCTTTCTTTTGGATGCGTAACACGTTTAAGTGAAAACGTGCTACCATCATACGCAGGAATTGCGGGGAAGATGCCTCCCCCGCAAACAACCATTAATATTTACGTAAGAAACTTGGTTTTGTCTCGAACCATTCTTCTGTAATAAGCAGATGACACTTCGAGAACAGCTGCTCGAGTAATTGTGTTGAATTGGCTACGATGCGGATCGTTACACCAGGTATCGGTAATTTTGAGAGTCCCACTTTATAGTCATCTGTATTTTCATAAATAGCCTCATAAAGGCGGTCTATTAAACTGTTATCCACCTTTTCGCCAATAATGAACATCGAACCTAAATGCGTATAACCTTCCATGTAACCTAATCCATGCAGCTCCTGCTTAGAAGGGGTTAATTTCAAATGATCATACACGACGAGCTCTTCATCCATATACATTTCATTGATCAGCTGAACCGATTCATAACTGAAATGTTTTCCTTCTGGACACCAACCAGGGGTGATGATGTCCGAGTAAAGGAGGGCAGACGTGCGATCCATACGGAATACATTCTTTTGTTTATACTTGGCATCACGGTAGGCAATTAACGGGTCAGGCAAATATTCTAAGTAACTGCCGTCCTTGATGATAATTTCCGCTTCTTGATAGGCGTGATCGTTAGGCGTCTTATACACCTTCGTAGAAGATTGGGTGGTAATCGTGGCACGCGCTTGTTTTTCAAGAGCAAACTGCATTTTGTAACGATCACCATCCAAATAGCCGCCGCCTGGGTTTAAAATGTAATAGCAAACCTGGCCGGAATCATCTAAATAGATAGGCCGCATCACCTTTAGTGCACCTTGGAAGTATGCATCCTTTGCGATCGTTCTGCCTTTCTTCTCCTCCAGCTTCAGTTGGAGTTCTCCCGTCATTTGCACCATATTACGACAGTCCTTGTAAGAGTGCGTTTTCGCGGATCCATTGGATGACTTTGTCCAATCCCTCGTCCTTTTTTAAATTGGTGAAAACAAACGGTCTGTCGCCGCGGAACACTTTTGTATCGGATTCCATGACTTCCAGGCTTGCACCGACATGAGGTGCAAGGTCCGTCTTATTGATAATGAATAAATCCGATTTGATCATCCCTTGACCGCCTTTGCGCGGGATTTTTTCACCTTGCGCCACGTCGATTATATATATGGAGAAGTCTACAAGCTCTGGACTGAATGTAGCGGCTAAATTGTCACCGCCACTTTCCACGAATATAAGCTCGACATCAGGATGCCGTTCTTTTAATTCTTCGATTGCCGCAAAGTTCATCGATGCATCTTCTCGAATCGCTGTATGAGGACACCCTCCCGTTTCGACACCGATGATCCTGTCTTCCGGAAGGACACCATTTTGCATCAGGAACTTTGCATCTTCCTTGGTATAAATATCGTTTGTCACAACGGCCATACTGATTTCGCCGTCCATGTGGCGCGTTACTTTTTCTACAAGCATCGTTTTACCGGCCCCAACTGGACCACCAACTCCAATTCTAATCGGTTCCATCCAAACACTTCCTTTTCATTTTTCTGCCTTATGACATGAAAATCCGGATGCCTACCCGTTCGTGCTGCATTTGCGCCAGCTCCAAACCAGGGGAGACAATGCCAAAATCATCAGGATCTATTGTTTTTATTTTCTCGGTTGCATCCAGCAAGGTGTCTTGAAATTGTTGAATCACTTGCTGTCCTGCCGTCTGTCCGAGCGGAATAGCCCGTACAGCGTTTTGAACAAGACTGGAGACAACAGAATATAAGTAATAAAGAATGGTTGATTCAGAAGAAACTCCTAGATGGTGACCGACAATTGTAAATACAATCGCAGGGTGACCATAGGCCTCTTTGTTGCGGATTTTTTCCGTATATGTAGCCAAGAGGGGAATATCGTAAAGTGACTGGACCAGTTTCAACATACCTTCACCAATTCGTTTTGTGCCTTCTCTTGATTCTCTAGGAAGGTTTTGGACCGTAAGCAGACGGTCCATTTCCCAGATTTGCGCCTGCCGGCCATCTTTCAAAGCTTCGTAGACGATCCGGCATGCAAGCCCGTCTGAATAGACAAGCTGCTCGTTCACGTAGACAGTAAGCCATTGCAGAAATGTATATTGATCAAAGATTTTATCTTCTTGGATGTAGGTTTCCATTCCGTAAGAGTGGCTAAATGCCCCAGTGGGAAAATTGGAATCGCACAGTTGAAATAGGGAAAGAAGACTCTTAGTCATGGCTATGACCGATATGACGGAAAGCTTGTTTCACTTTCCGTTCCTCTCGTTGATAAGGGATTTCAAGCTGCTGCAATAGCTCTTCCACAAGATAATCATACTGAACGAGCATTTCATCCCCTTCGAATTGGGCAGGGAGATGACGGTTCCCCAGTTGGTGGGCGATCGTTCCCATTTCATGGATTGTTCGTGGTTGAATGACGAGTAAGTCATCCGACATCACATCAACAACGATCATATTTTTATCATCCATGAACAGCACATCACCAGCGACCAGATCACGGGGATTCCGTAAACGAATACCAAGTTCGTTTCCGTGATCTGTTTTGACACGCTGGATGCGTTTTACAAGGTCGCTGCTCTCCAGGTAGACCTTTTCAATATGGCGTTTTTTAATTTCTTCATGCTCCATCTCATCCACATTTGACACAATCGATTCAATTATCACTATGACTTCACCTCAAAATAGGAAATATCGTTGCCCTAATGGCACTTCTGTTGCTGGTTCGGACGTAATGCGTTTGCCATCAACAAACACTTCATACGTCTGGGGATCTACCTTTAATTCCGGTGTTTCAGAATTTAATTTCATATCTTTCTTCGTTAACGTCCGGATTCCTTTGACAGGCAGGATCATTTTCTGGAGTCCGAGCTGTTCATGGACTTTATTTTCAAAAGCTGATTGCGAAATAAAGGTAATTGATGTGCTTCCTAACGCTTTGCCATATTGGCCATACATTGGCCGGTAGATGACAGGCTGTGGAGTCGGAATGGAAGCATTTGCATCTCCCATCAGGCTTTGGACGATAAAGCCGTTTTTCAAGACCATTTCCGGTTTGACACCGAAAAAAGCAGGGTCCCAGAGGACGAGGTCAGCAATTTTGCCAACTTCGACTGAACCGACATACTCGGAAACGCCATGAGTGATTGCCGGATTGATTGTATATTTGGCAATGTATCGTTTCACCCGATTGTTATCGCAATGTTCATGGTCTCCCTCCAAGTAGCCCCGATCTTTTTTCATCTTATGGGCAACCTGCCATGTGCGAATAATGACTTCGCCAATACGTCCCATTGCTTGAGCATCGGAGCTCGTCATGCTGAAAATGCCCATGTCTTGGAGGATATCTTCCGCTGCGATTGTTTCTCTCCGAATCCGAGAGTCGGCGAATGCCACATCCTCAGGAACAGATGGATTTAAATGATGGCAAACCATTAGCATGTCCAAGTGTTCATCCAACGTGTTCACTGTGAAGGGGAGCGTTGGGCTGGTGGAAGAAGGGAGGACATTCATATAACTCGCCGATTCAATCAAGTCCGGTGCGTGGCCTCCGCCGGCTCCTTCAGTATGATACATATGAATGACCCGATTTTTCAGTGCCGCCATTGTATTTTCAACAAACCCGCTTTCATTCAGCGTATCGGCGTGCAATGCGACTTGGACATCATATTCATCAGCAACACGCAGGGCATGATCAATGGCAGATGGCGTAGCACCCCAGTCTTCATGCACTTTCAGACCGATGACCCCGGCACGCACTTGCTCGGCTAACGGCTCCGTGCTGGCAGCCTGTCCTTTGCTCGTTAACCCGATATTGATCGGCAACCCGTCAATTGCTTCCAGCATCCGATGAATATTCCATACGCCTGGTGTGGCTGTCGTTGCTCGTGAACCAGCGGAAGGACCAGTCCCACCGCCGATGAGAGTCGTTAACCCGGCGGCCAAAGCAACATCAACTTGCTCTGGATTGATGAAGTGGACATGAGTATCAAGTCCGCCCGCAGTGACAATTCTTCCTTCGCCGGCAATGATTTCAGTTCCAGAGCCAATGACGATATCGACTCCGTCCATCACAAGAGGGTTTCCCGCTTTGCCGATACCGGAGATTTTTCCATCACGGATACCGATATCCGCCTTATAAATCCCTGTATAATCAACGATTACCGCATTGGTAATAACGGTGTCCGGAATTCCATCGCCGCGTGTGGCAAGTGGGTTTTGACCCATCCCGTCCCGGATTACTTTACCGCCGCCAAAAACAACTTCATCTCCGTGGGAGGTGTAATCTTTCTCAATTTGGATATATAAATCAGTATCAGCCAATCGAACAGAGTCGCCCGTCGTGGGGCCATATAGTTCGGTATATTGTTTTCGAGACATTTTGAAACTCATTCATCGCACCCCTTTTCAAGAGATCCGTCTACTTTGTTGTTAAATCCGTAAACCTTGCGCTCGCCGGCATAATCGACCAGCTCGACTTCCTTTTCATCTCCCGGCTCGAAGCGGACGGCCGCGCCAGCAGGGACATTGAGACGTTTGCCATAAGCTTCTTTTCTTGTAAACTGTAACGCTTCATTCACTTCGTAGAAATGATAATGAGATCCGATTTGGACAGGGCGGTCGCCGGTATTTTTCACAGAAAGCTTGGAGGCTTCTCTGCCCGCATTGCAAAGGATATCTTCATCTTTTAGGATAATTTCACCTGGTTTCATTCGTCTCCTCCTCTGTTTATTTGATTGGGTGATGCACAGTGACTAGTTTTGTCCCGTCTGGGAATGTTGCCTCCACTTGCACATCTTCAATCATTTCGGGAACCCCTTCCATGACATCCTCACTGGACAAAATGGTCGCCCCGAATTGCATGAGCTCTGCTACCGATTTGCCGTCTCGGGCACCTTCCAAAACCTCATGCGTAATCAGGGCTACTGCCTCGGGATGATTCAACTTCAGCCCTCTCTCCCTACGTCGTCTGGCCACATCAGCTGCAACGACTATCAGTAGCTTGTCAATTTCACGTGGCGATAAATGCAATGTTACCCCTCCTTTAAATATGTATACTTTTAGTAAGTAGGCACACTACCTAATACTCCCCAATAATTTCCTGAATAAACGAAGATATATGTAATTAGCCCCTTTTGTTCAGAAGTTTTTACATAATTGATTCATAACTCATTCGAATCTGATTAATTAATAGGTATTATAAAAAATACATAAAAAGGATAAGGGACGGAAGTGGGTTAGAGAAGTGTATCGTTGGGTAGGAAAGCAGTAGTGAATGAAGAAGGGAATCATGTCAATGCAAACTAGTGAAGCTCGCCCGGGGGGCAATCGACTGCTTTCGTTTTTTATTGTTTCGTTAAAAGGGGTATCTCAAGTCATCTTAATAGAAAATGCGGTGACTGGGTTTTTCATTTTGGCTGCGATCCTGACAACATCAATCGAACTGGGTATCATCGCTTTCATATCGTCGATCATTGGAACTCTTGTGGGACAGTTTGGCGGTGCGGATCCTAAGTATGTTCATCAAGGTTTGTTCGGATACAATTCCGTATTGACGGGGCTAGCTGTGACATTGTTTTTAACAGGACCTTTTAGTTGGGCAATTGCTTTATTCGGTGCCATGATTGCTGCGATTTTTACTGCCGCTATGATGAATCTTTTCAAAAATATTGGACTTCCCGTTTTGACGTTTCCATTTATTTTACTAACATGGATTGTATTATTGGCCTCCTTCCGTCTGAAGACATTCAACATCACGAATGAACTCGTACCGCAGGATTTATCCCATTGGAAACTGGAAACGGCAGGGCATATTAATTGGTGGGATGCTTTTATTAGCGGAATCGGCCAAATCTTCTTCTTGCAAGGGTCGATTGCAGGGATTCTACTATTCTTTGGTCTATTCTGGGCGGGATGGCGGTTTGGTTTCTATGCCATTGCCGGTAACGTGGTAGCTGTGGCGGGGGCATTTCTATTGGGAGGAGAGCATACGCTAATTGATTTAGGGCTGTACGGATACAATGCTATTTTAACTGTTATCGCAGTAGGGATTGTGTTTAAAGAGGGGAAACGGCCGCTCGCTCCTGTATCTGCCACGATCGCCTCATTTTTAACGGTCCCGCTCATTGCAAGTGTCGATACATGGCTTTTGCCCTTTGGGCTTTCTGCATTCACAATGCCATTTGTTATTAGTACTTGGTTGTTTGTAGGAGCCAGGAAGGTATTGAATCAATTGTAAACGTGCCGTTCCGATCATTTATTCAGAATTTTAAAAAGGAATGTGTATTTTAACTGACAACGGGTATGTTTAACTAGTACACAATAAAACGGAAGGAGAGTGGATTGGTTGAAACAGATTGAGGTAAAACCGATGTTTGAAGGCCAAATTCATGAGAGACAACAATTCAAGGTAACCATTGACGGAAACGATTACCAAGGAATCTACCATGAAGGAGATATCGACTGGTTCCACCCACACCCTGAAAAAGACTTATCAGACGATCATGTGGATTATGTCGAATCCCAGGTCCATGGTTTCATGAAAGAAAACAACCAGTAAAGCACTAAGGTTCTTGAGAGATTTATCTCTGAAGAACCTTTTTTATATCTGTATACACGTAATCTATTGAATCTACGTTACCCTACTTGAAACAATCCGAGCAGTAGATGTCACTCTTTTTCTTTAAATATGCTCTAATTTCTACCATTACCTGATGTTTTGGTGCTTCCATTTTGGCATAGATCTCTTCACCGGGTTGAACTTCTCGCTTGCAATTGGAACAATAAAGTTTACGTTCAAACAATTAAATCAAATCCTCACGTTTTAGTTAGTTGAGTCTTTCTAAGTAATTACGATTGTAGAACTCTGCACTGTTACAATCATGTGACCGTTCGTATCCGATTTGACATCTCTCGAATATGCCTACAGTGCGCTCGAAATGCTCGTATTTGCCGGGAGACCGCTCGTATCTGGTCGAGAAGCGCTCGTATTTGCCAGGAGACCGCTCGTATCTGGTAGAGAACCGCTCATATTTGCCGGGCGACCGCTCGTATCTGGTAGAGAACCGCTCATATTTGCCGGGAGACCGCTCGTATCCGATAGAGAACCGCTCGTATTTGCTGAGACCGCTCGTATCTGGTCGAGAAGCGCTCGTATTTGCCGGGAGACCGCTCGTATCTGGTCGAGAAGCGCTCGTATTTGCCGGGAGACCGCTCGTATCTGGTAGAGAAGCGCTCATATTTGCCAGGAGACCGCTCGTATCTGGTAGAGAACCGCTCATATTTGCCGGGAGACCGCTCGTATCAGGTAGAGAACCGCTCATATATGCCAGGAGACCGCTCGTATCTGGTCGAGAAGCGCTCGTATTTGCCAGGAGACCGCTCGTATCTGGTCGAGAAGCGCTCATATATGCCAGGAGACCGCTCGTATCTAGTTTAGAACCACTCGTATTTGCCAGCGCCCTGTCCGTTGACACCTCTCGGCCACGCAAGAGGCGTCGTATTTTGATTTGTTTTGGAAGAGGATCGCCCGTTACTGTCCTCGATCGCATGCTTTAGGAACTGTTCGCTTTGCCAGTGTACTGTTTCGTCTACAAATTCCTTTCCTCGCCCTGTAACTCTTCAGGTGTCACCGGGTCATAACCGCCATAGCGGCTGTCATCAGCAACCTGCTCCAATACGGAATCCTTGTTCACCGTGCCGTTAATGTAAAGAAGGATGGCGCCGTCTTGAACAGCATCAAAATAGAGTTTCGCCTCATCATCTGTGAATCCGGCATCCTCCAGCATGCTTCGTACATTGTCTTCGCCTGCCATGAAGCCGAGGAATCGTTCAAACAGGGAAGAGGGCGTGTCATGGATGTCTTGGGATGTCCGGCTTTTCAACTCGGCGACAGCCAGGTCATCCTTCATGACGATATACATATCTTCCTCTTTCACGCCTTTCCTTTGCAATTCTTTTATTTTTGAAATCAACCGTTCCTGTGTCGGGAAACTTCCGATGAATGTTTTCTTCATGCTGTTGCCTCCTTGAAATTCTATGTACTGCCGAAATACCCTTCTTGCCCTAAATGGAAACAATATGACGAATAAAAAAACACGCGCGATGGAAGTGCGCGCGTGTGCTTTATTTTACATAAAACGAGTGAGTTGTCCGTTTCGATTGAATCTTACCGGTTGGTGTCCTTACATTTTCAATGGTTAACACATAGTTTTGATTTCGCTCGTAATCTCCGGCTGGCGGATAGACGAGAAGTTTTGTCGCATCTGTAGGGTGGATGGATACTCGAACTGGTATCGCTTTCCCCGCAGCTGATGTGACATAGACGTTTGTGTTCGTTGCGGATGCCGGATTGATTGCCATATTGAATGTAACCGTCCATATTTTTGTTGCGGCGACCCTGTCACCGATTGGAACTACGGGCTGCGTCTCCTCTTCTAGAAGAAGGGTTTCCTTTTGTCCCGTTTTCTCATTCAGGTAGGTTAGGACATTGCCGTCAATTTCGATGGCGGTGGAATGGACCGAGTTTAGCCGGGTCAGTTCGCTGCCATCCAGTCTCATTTTATATAAGTACCCGCGATCCATGTAGTTGCTCAAGTAAATAGTGGAACCATACATAGCGAAGTAGGGAGCGCGAATGTTTCCGACGCGCTGTTTATTCGAACCATCTATATTTATTTTATATAGTTTATCGTTATCGGTTTGATTGCTGAAATAAATAGTGTCACCTACGGTAACGTTTTGTCCTAATTCATGGAAGTAATGATACTTGGTACTTGTCGCCGCTGGATAATCGGCTTCTATCCACGTGTGATCTTTTCGAAGTTGCTCTGACGTGATGAGGAAGTAAGTGTATCGGCTATAGCCGGGCTTGTCCGGAACGGGATCGTCCCAAGTGATATCCATAAAGTACCATTGGTCATCCAGTTTGACAGCATTCCAGGAATGAAGTTCGCCGCCTGCAGAACCGATGACAAACCGGTTTTCTATTCCCAGTTGATCTAGGAATAGCTGAGCCGCCTTGGTATACCCTTCGCAAACCGCCACGCCTTTCACTAGCGCACCATAAGGCGTATAGGAATCTGGCGGTAGACTATTATTCTTTAGGTTTTCATAATCGTAAGCTACATGCAATGCCAAGTAGTCATGGATTGATTTGACTTGTTCCAACTTTGAATCGCCGGGTTGCGTGATTGTTTGGAGCACTTGAGCGACTTTTGCGTGCAATGTCTTTTGGTTTGCTCTCACTTCTTCGGGAGAAATGGAATATGTAAATTGAATCTGTCCATCGGAACGTATGGATGCACCTTCATAGTATTGAATGTCTGGATTTTCCCAGACGACATTCTGAATGAGTTCCCCGACCTGTTTGTACGATAGTTCGGTTGTATCAAAATGACCTGTTGTCTGGCCGCTTAGAAGGGCAGTCTTTATCAGTTCGTAGGATGTGGCGGTCGAAGTAGAAGCTGCTTGGGACAAGAGTGGATATTGGAAAATTAACATCAAAACAAAAAATGCGACAGAGAAAATGACTGATGTACGTTTCATGTTGTTCGCCTCCACTAGTAATATCGGTGCGCCAGATAGTTAGCTGAATAGCATCGGCAAAATAGTTTGTGATTATCAAAGTGTGAGAAAGGCATATTTCCATCCTTTACAAAACCTTAACCCTCCCTTTAATTCCTATTAACAATGGACCTCTACAATGAAGTACTGCCCATCAGGAGGAATCCGTCCGAAATGAGCAGTGATGTTACGACGACTATGTATGAATCGGGAGGCATTGTAATGCAAGTGGAACTGCGTGAATTATCAATGGAGTTTCAAGACGTGATTGCGGTCGATCGACTCAATCTCAAAATAGAACAAGGAAAGCTAGTCTCAATTCTTGGGCCGAGCGGATGCGGAAAAAGTACAACGCTTTTTATGATGGCTGGCATCTATGAATCGACGGGAGGCACGATTTTATTTGATGGGAAATCAATGAACGGTGTACCTCCCGAATCGAGAGGCATCGGAATGGTATTCCAGAATTACGCCTTATATCCGCATATGACCGTTCTGCAAAACATCCAGTTCCCTTTGCGGATGCGCAAAATGCCACGAAAACAGGCAATGGAACGGGCGCTCGAGATGGCAAAACTTGTCCAGATTGACCACTTGGCTGACCGGAAACCAGGCCAATTGTCTGGTGGTCAGCAACAACGGACTGCCATTGCGCGGGCACTCGCGAGAAAACCAGACCTGCTGCTGTTTGATGAACCACTCTCTAATTTGGATGCCAGGCTGCGACTTGAAATGAGGGAGGAAATCAGGCGTATCCAACAAGAGCTCCAAGTGACGACAATTTTTGTAACACATGATCAGGAAGAAGCGATGAGCATTTCCGATAAAGTCATTTTAATGAAAGACGGGGTCGTTCAGCAGTACTCGCCACCGCAAAAAATGTATGACGAACCGGAAAACTTGTTTGTTGCCAGCTTCCTGGGAAGTCCTCCTATTAATCAATTGCAAGGGAGCATTAGCAAAGGCGTTGTTTCGTTGGCTGGAACGGACCAATCCATTCCAGTTGAGGCTGAGGGGCAGAATGCGGACTGTGTCGTGGCGGTCCGGCCGGAAGCGTTTTATAAAGCGGAACAAGATGAATTTCATGTAATCGTCGATGTTGAACTGGTCGAGCGGATCGGTCGCGATATGATAGCAGTCGTTAAACTTGGCGGAACGGCGCTGCGAGTCTTTTTGGCACATGAGGACGATGTTCATGCCGGCAATCGGATTCGTCTCGGCATCCGCAAAAAAGGCTTCCATTTGTTTACGCCTGCAGGAGAACGCATCCCATTCCAAGCTTCTTGGTTTGGACATAAACAGTAAAGGAGGGGACTGCTATGGAGAGAACAACGTGGAGGGCGTCAATCCAAGCATACCTATATTTATTGCCGGCTCTCGTGATTATTGTGCTATTCACCATCTATCCGATTATTAAATCCCTGCTGATCAGTTTTTATGATGATTACGATTACTTCAACGATATTGTTTATGCACGCGGCTTTGCCAGCTATCAATACTTGTGGAATGATCCGACGTTTCATAAGGCTCTGTGGAATACATTTGTCTTCGTGATTGGGGTTGTTCCCGCTTCTATTGCGCTTTCGATGTTCATTGCGGTTCTCTTAAACTCGAACATTCGCTTGAGATCTTTTTTCCGCACAGCCTATTTCATTCCATTTGTCACGTCGGTCGTTGCTGTATCGATCGTTTGGCGCTGGATTTTTCATACGGAATACGGTTTGTTCAATTATGTCCTCGGTCTGTTCGGCGCAGATCCGGTTGCGTGGCTCACCGACCCGAAATGGGCAATGCCGTCATTGATCATTCTCAGTATTTGGAAAGGACTGGGATACAATATCATCATTTTTTTGGCGGGACTGCAAAATATCAATGAGCAATATAATCTGGCTGCCCGAATGGACGGTGCAGGAAAGGCCAAACGATTTTTTCATATTACCCTGCCGTTATTATCGCCGACTACTTTTTTCGTGTCGATTGTGTCGATCATCGGCTCATTTAAAGTGTTTGATGAAATTTATGCATTATTTGGCGGGCAACCTGGTCCCGCTTCGAGCGCACTGACCGTTGTCTATTACATATTCGAGAAATTCTACAGCGAATGGGAATTCGGCATCGCCTCTGCTGCTGCCTATTGCTTATTCATCATCATATTTATCCTTACGTTGATCCAGCTGTACATTGGAAAACGGAAGGTTACTTATTAGGAGGCTGCTTATGTTGCGGGATGCATTATCGAAAACGACTATTTATGTTGCCCTTGGGATCGGGGCGGTGCTCATGTTATTGCCGTTCATTTGGATGCTGCTCACCTCACTGAAAAGCGGCAATGAGGTAATGATCATGCCTCCAGTCTGGTGGCCGGATGACTTCAAGTGGGAAAACTATAAAACCGCATGGGAGATGGCGCCATTCGGCAGGTATTTGCTGAACAGTTTGGTTGTCATGGTTTTATCCACACTTGGGGAACTGTTAACGACCATTTTGGCTGCTTACGCGTTTTCCAAGCTTCATTTTTGGGGTCGGGATATCGTGTTTGCTTTGCTTTTAGGAACAATGATGGTGCCTGGTGAAGTGTTGTTAATCCCGAATTTTGTCTTTTTATCCAACCTTGGTTGGATCGATCGATACGAAGCGTTGATCATCCCTTGGACTGCAAGTGTATTTGCCATATTCCTCTTGCGCCAATTTTTCTTGAGCGTACCAAAGGATCTCGGCTATGCCGCAAAAATAGACGGGTGCAGCGACTTCCGGTTTCTATGGACAATCATGGTTCCGCTTGCCAAACCTGCTTTATTTACCATCGCACTATTAAAGGCGATCGGATCGTGGAATGCATTCCTGTGGCCATTGATTGTAACGAGCTCAAAGGAAATGCGTACATTGCCAGTGGGACTGACCTCTTTCAGCACGGAAGCCGGCACCATATACGAGTTATTAATGGCAGCTTCGACGATGATCATTTTACCGATGATCCTACTCTATTTCATTTTGCAAAAATACATCATCCAAGGCATTTCGAAAGCGGGGCTCAAAGGATGAAGCGGAACTGTGAGAGGGGTGATTCATGGCTGGGCGGGATACCTGTTTTCCATTTGGAATCACAAAATGAAGGAGGAAAAACAATTGAAAAAGTTAACAGTTCTACTAACTCTCATGTTCCTATTACTATTGGTCGCATGTAATACAACATCTGATACTGCTAAGGAGACTTCCAAAAACGCAAGTCCTGTTGAAACAACGAAAGAGAAGGAAACAGCCAAGACGGAGCCGGCAGAGCCTGTGGAAATCGAATTCTGGCATGCCATGAATGGCGATCACGAAAAAGCGCTGGCGAAAATCACCGATGATTTTAATGCACAAAATGACAACATAACGGTTAAGCTAGTTAATCAAGGAGGATACGGAGATTTATCACAAAAATTGATGGCGTCTGCTAAAGCAAAAACGTTGCCGACTTTATCCCAAGCGTATGAGGATTGGGTGACAGAGTATATTCAGAATGATTTAGTTGCCGATTTGACTCCTTATGTGGAAAATGCCGAAACTGGCATGACAGATGATGATTTGAACGATATTGTGGACGTATTCCGTGAAGCGAATATGTGGGACGGAAAATTTTATTCTATGCCGTTCAATAAAAGCACTCGTGTGCTGTTCTACAATAAAGGACTGCTGGAAGAAGCCGGTGTGGCCGTGCCGACAAATTGGGATGAATTAAAATCGGCAGCGGACAAGCTGACGACAACGAAAGATGGGAAAAATATCGTTGGAATGGGCTTTGAAAATGGTGTCGGCATGGAACTGATCATGTGGGTAAAGCAAGCTGGCGGGGACTTTATCGATGAGAAAAATCGGAAGGTACTGTTCAATTCTCCTGAAGGAGTGGAAGCTCTGTCATTTATCAATTCGATGATCCAAGACGGCACGGCGCGGTTAGCAGGGGAAGATGGCTATATGTCCGGTCCGTTCACGCGCGGCGATGTAGCAATGTATATCGGTTCAAATGCAGGGATTGCATTTGTGGCAAATGATGCCGAAGGAAATATCGAATGGACGACAGCGCCTGTTCCGGATGGCAAGAAAAAAGCAAGTGCTTTTATGGGAACGAATGTGACGATGTTCAATACCGCAACCGATGAGGAAAAGGCTGCTGCATGGGAATATATGAAGTTTTTAATCTCTAAGGAGAATACAACATATTGGGCTATGAATACAGGCTACTTGCCAGTTCGCTATTCTGCGCTCGAAAGTGAAGATTGGAAAAAGTTTATACAAGAAAATCCCGAGTATGGCGTCGCGCAGGAACAGTTTGATGGCGGCTTTTATGATCCACGTGTCGTAGGCGCGTATGGTGTGAAAAATGCAATCAATAAAGAAGTTGAATTCGTTCTGCTAGGACAAAAATCGGTTGAGCAAGGGTTGGAGGACGCAGAAAAAGCGGCTCAGGCCGAATTGGACAAAGCGAATCGATAACCAATCGAAGGGAAACCGGACAGCTGGTTTCCCGTTTTTATTGGTGATGGAAGGATGAGAGATATGCTAGACAATACGAATATTACATTTTGGAGCGGATTACGGACAATTGGAGGCACAATCATTTCCGTGGAACACGGGATGGATCGGATTCTCTTTGATTTTGGAGAGCTCTTTCAAACGCAGCGTCTTTTTTCGAAAGGAAAGAAGATCAGGGCAAACCGCCACACTTCTGACTTGTTGAAGCTACAAGCCCTTCCTGCCATTGAAGGAATCTACGGCCGCCGTGCGTTGCATGATATCCCGCTAGTGCCTTTTGAAGAATCCACCCAGCAAACCGCGGTATGTATTTCCCATCTCCATCTCGATCATATCGGAAGCATTATGCATTTGGCTCCTGAGCTTCCTCTCTATATGACAGATGAAGGAAAGGAATTGTATGCGGCCTTGTATGAATTGAAGCTCCCTGGTTCGGAGCGTCTTCCGGATCGAATTCAGGGAGTGAAGCCTGGGGAAACGGTGAAAATCGGGGAAGCCATCGAGGTGACGTTCGTGGGTGTTGATCATGATATCATCGGAGCAGCAGGTATGCTTGTGAAAACACCAGATGTCAAAGTCGCCTATACCGGAGATCTTCGATTCCATGGAATGAACCGTCAGAAAAGCATGGCGTTTGTCGAGAAAGTGAAGCAATTTGAGCCGGATCTACTGATTACGGAGGGAACTGCACTTCGAGAAGATTCGGAACTTGTTCCACTATTGGATTACCCTGATGATTTACGGCAGGAGGAGCAGGTTGGAAGTGAAGTGGCAGCACATTTGTCAAAGACAGATGGCGCAGCTTTCTTTAATTGGTATGAACGTGATGTAATGCGATTGAAGATACTCATAGAAGCAGCCCAAGCAGCTGGAAGACAAGTAGTTCTCGAGCCGGAATCAGCATATCTAGCAAGGCGGTTTCATATAGAACATCCATTTTTAGTTTACATGCCTTATGATCTGTCGAATGAGCAATATATATGGGAATCGCGACTTCCGAACGTCGAATGGATTTCCAAAGATACGCTGAGTCAACATGCAGCAATGTATTTTATAGAAAATCGCTTTGAACGGCTCTTTGAACTTCTCGATTTCCCGTTGGAACATTCATTGTATATCCACTCCAACGGCACGCCGCTTGGCCCTTTTGATCCCGACTATGAAAAATTGCTTTCCTTCCTTGATTCGATTGGATGCCAGAAAATTGATATCTTCTGTTCAGGCCATGCGACCGCCAATCATCTAAAGTGGCTCGTGGATGAAATCAACGCATCTTATGTCGTTCCTTTGCATAGTTTTCATCCGGAAAAATTGCAACCTGCACATGGAACACGCCTTCTGCCTGAACCAAACGAAACATTTCGATTTCGGAAAGGAATGCTTCAGCCTGAATGATAAAAAGCCCCCCATTTCTTTACTAAATGGGGGGCAGGCTTATTTCAAGGCATTCAATCTCAGTGCAACACGGTATAATACATCCACACCGGCAAATATTGATTCTTCATCAATATCAAATTTCTCGTTATGGTGCCCCGCTGCGAGATGGGTCCCAAATATGCAATACGTCGCTAGTCCGCCCCGTTCTTTGACACGCTCCATAGTACGTCGCGTCCTCGGAACCGAAATTTTTGTTTGGGCATAAGAATCTAAAAAAAGACGTCCCCTGTAAGGAACGCCTCTACTATATTAATAATTCTTTGGATTGGTTTGGTTGCGTTTATTATAAAAGTCGCCAGCAATATCCACATCGCCATCCTGTTCGAGGTGTGCTTCCTCTCGTTTAACTGTATCGCTGACAGTTTCGACATCTTCCACTTGACGCTTACCGACGACAATCTCCTCAGTGACAACAGGTTTCTTAGTCACTTCAAGCCGTTCTTCCGTAACTGGAATACGAATGGTTTCATCTTCTCGTGCCATGTTGATGTCCTCTACCACATCACTATCCGTCACAGGGCGCCGTTCTACATACACTTCTTCGCGCATGACAGGCACATCAACGGATTGCTCCTCTGTCACAATATCCTTCTCCAAGGAAACTTCACCGGTTTCAATTGGACGCTTGTCGACCTGAAGGCGTTCTTCACGCAACTTCATGCGTTCCTCTTCCGTTCCCAATCCGTTCGTTGAGTAAGCTCTGTCAGTGTCCAAAGGAGAGCGGTCTAAGACAGCTTCACCTCCAACACGGCCATATTGGCCATCATTGACAAATTGATCGTCTGAGACCAATCTATCTTGATACTCATTCCGCATCTCCATGTTTTGATAAGCATTCACGGCATTCGCGCCTAAATTTTGATCGCTGCCCAGATCGGTCATACCAAAACTTGCTTCATTTTCCTCATAATATGCCGATGCCTCTCCCTGATCCACATAGAGCAGCAGGCCGCCATTCTCAATATCCTGATAATAGCGATCCACATCCGCATCGCTTAGACCGAGGTGGTGAAGCATGCCGTGGACATGGTCTTTCCCTGTTATGAAATCCATGAACTTTTCAAGCCACGACTCTTCCTCTGTTGTCTGAATATCTGCCGAAGTACGGCTCCGCACCATGGATATATCCGAATCATTCTTCGAGACTACATAAATATTGTCTTCTGCAATCCCTTGGGCCTTCAACTCATCAACCTTCGCAAGCAATGCGGATTCACTATGATACACTCCTACAAAACGTTTATCATTCATCATCTAATTCCTCCTTCAAAATTTGATGTTTCGTATCGTACTACTCCCTACATACCCTCTCAAAATCTCGAAAAACGCAATTCACCTGAAAACGGGAAACTGTAATGGTCTTGTAATAGGCGAGAGAATTCAAAAAAAAGAAGCTCCCGGGTAGGGAGCTTCTTTGGGGGAGTTATTTTAAGTTAGTGATAGAATAGCCAGTAGCTCTCAGAATTTCAGGTACTTTGTCTTGGCTTGCAGACGCTTGTTGTAATGGGAAAATCACCGCTACTAAAGTTACCAAACACAGGATAGTAAATACTTTTTTCATTATAAGTCCTCCCACTTTTCAATTTTTTTATATATAAACCCATATTGGGCTGCTTCTCTAAAATACTTAGAAGAAAGTTTATATTTACGATATTTAAAGTACCATTCAGCGAGGGCAGTACAATATTTATGAACATGTCTATAATCTTCTAAAGACTTGAAGTACTTAATGGTATTTTCCGCAATGGAAATATTTTTAGGACCTCCATTATGGTAGAACTCAAAGAACGACAAATGATGATAATACGGCTCAAATCGCTTATCTTGCAAATCTCGGTACAGTTCAAGGCCTTTTTCAACCCATTCCAAGACTAAGGCTATATTCTCTGATTTTGAGTATTCTATTACTAGACAATAGATAGTTATAAGTGGATTACCATTATTGCTCTTACTTTCTAAGCTTTTGTGATAATAATATACTGCTTCACTTCTATTGCCTAACACTGAATTTAAGCTTCCCAAGTTATGATAAATTATACCTTTTTCACTGTGCAAATCAAAGTCTTCACATATTTGCTTGGCCTTCATATATGAATCAAAAGCTTCTTGATATTGCTCAGTCTTCTTATAAATTATACCAAGTAGAATATGACAATCTAGTACCCTTTTCATATGGAAATTATCACGAAAGTATGATAATGCCTTCCTTATATAATCTATTGAAAGGAAAATCCTTTCATCTACGGTGTAAGCAACGCCAAGCGTATAATCCAATTCAGCCTGTTCCCACATTTCCAGATTAACATCTTTGTCAGTAAGTAGGATAGATTTTTCAAAGTGTTTAAGAGACATTTTAATATTGCCAGAAGAGTAATAGTAAAGGGCCTTGTTCAAAGTATGATAATATTTTTGTTTGTAATCAAAGTCATCACTAAATGCTTCTAAAGAATCAATCTCTTTTTTACAATCCTCCAAAGACTCCTCCAATATCAATCGAAAACGCAACACAATGAGTAGATAAGTATAATAGATCGATCGATTTTCAAAAATTGGATTTTCCTGAAGGAGAAGATCTAGCTGTTGTTGGGTGTAATCTTTATCCCGTTTGATGATGACGTTCCGATAGCTGTCATTCAGCATTTTAAAAAATTCTTGCTCGGTTTTGTCTTGGGCTGGTTCCATAAACTTTGTTGGATCCATGCCAAGCCGTTCCATAAGCAGTTCGACAACCTCTTCGCTAGGCTCAATCAGGTTCCGTTCAATTTTTGATAAGTAGGAAGGCGTACAGATTCCTCTGGCCAGAACAATTTGTTTCATTTCTTGCCGGGCTCGCTCTGCCCGGATCACATGTCCTATCCTCATCTCCAATCCCTCTCTTTATCTATCATAGTATATAAGTATCTATAATCATATCATGAAATGTTGAGAAATTAATTTGAAAAAGTCCTAAAAAACGGCTGTTTTCAAAAAAAATGTCCCAATCTGTTCCATTCCAACTACTAAGCCATTCATGATATCCTTTTTACAAGGCATAATAGACACAATTTTCGGGGAGAATGAGAGAGAGTAAAGTACTATATATGAAAAAACGGAAAAGGAGCGTGAATGGATGGCACTACAGCGGAGCAGTACAGAGTTATACGTCGAGTACAGGGATATGGAAATTGTCAAAATGAGAATCGAACTTAAAAAGTTTGTGAAGAAGATGAAAGCTGAGGGATACTTGTCGTCCGTCAACACCGATGATCTTCCTTCCGATATTCATAACGAAATTCAACGGCTTCATCAATAATGAATGAAGGGCAAAGCGGAACATTTATCCGTTTTGCCTTTTTTTCTTCTGTCCATTCTTCTTTACTCCTAGTACGATATAAATAGGGACATAGAAGGGGGTAGATAGAATGACCAATAAACTTGCAGTTTTCATCCTGTCCATTTTTTGTTTTAGCGTAATAGGCTTTGATGTCGCAGCCAAACCGCTACAACAAAATGTGGGGAATGGCTCTCCAGGTAACACACATGCGTCGAATGAAACCAAGCAGGCTGCAGATGACAAGGCGTATGCAATTAGCGTGCCAGTGGCAAATGTCTGGCGGGACCCAGCCAAGCCCCGTCCAGCCGATGCGTCAGCTGTTGTGTCCATGCCCAATATGGCGAAGTGGACCAAAAGTTTGACGATAGCCGAAAAAAACGATTTGATTGGCAGGCTGGATACACAAGCGCTTTACGGGGATGAGGTAGCGATCCTAAAAACAAAAGGGGATTGGCTATATGTCGCAATAAAAGACCAAAGGAAACCCGGAAAATCTGAGGGCTATGAAGGCTGGGTGCTGCAGGATCACGTGACTGCCATCGAAACAAATGATGCAAGTTCTCCCATTGCCATTGTTGAAGCGAAGATGGCTATTTTGTATAAGGAGCCGAAGTTGTCGCCGAAATATGCATTTCACGAAATCAGTTATACGACAATTTTGCCTGTTGCAGAAGAAAAGGGGGACTGGATCACTGTCCGAACTCCTGGGGATGACTTGAAATATATACGCAAAGCGGACGTGAAAGTATATAAGAATTATCATGCCGTGCCGAAACCGACAGGCCAAGTTATCATTCAGGCAGCGAAGCGCTACATCGGAT
This sequence comes from Sporosarcina luteola, assembly GCA_014204635.1. GTDB lineage: Bacteria > Bacillota > Bacilli > Bacillales_A > Planococcaceae > Sporosarcina > Sporosarcina luteola_A. The sequence goes on from JACHLS010000002.1 coordinate 234,086, forward strand.
TGCCCTATTTATGGGCGGGTGTTTCGGCTTATGGGTTTGATTGTTCTGGACTGACGTATTCCATTTATAAAAATCATGGCATTTTGATTCCGCGTGACTCTGCCGATCAAGCAAAGCAGGGAACTGCAGTTAAACAGGCCGACTTACAACCGGGGGATCTGCTGTTTTTTGCGCGCGATAAGGGAAAAGGGGCCGTGTATCACGTTGGCATGTTTGTTGGTGACGGCAAAATGATCCACGCTCCGAATTCATCCAAGAAAGTGGAGATTGTCTCGTTTCGTTCGGGAACGTATAAAACGAACTATGCGGGGGCACGAAGATATCTGAAATAAAAGGTTTCATGAATTCGTTCTACTTAACGGACTCAGCACTTATCCTATACCAATAGGAGGGATGCTTTGGAGATCGATGGCGTATTTGCGGGCGGAGGATTGAAAGGATTCGCCCTCGTTGGTGCGTATCAAGTGCTGGAGGAGAAAGGGTATCGATTCAAACGGCTGGCAGGTACGAGTGCAGGTGCGATTATCGCTTCTTTCATTGCGGCTGGCTATTCGGGAAAAGAGATTGAGACGATGTTGCATGAGGAGGATTTGATAACGCTGTTAGATCCTAGGAAGGCGATTTTGCCGTTGCCTTTTATGAAATGGATCAATTTATATTGGCGCATGGGTCTGTATCAAGGGAAGGAATTGGAACAGTGGTTCTTTGAGAAGTTGTCTCTAAAAGGGATCTATACATTTTCGGATATCGAACCCGGCACATTGAAATTGGTCGCTTCTGATTTAACGAATGGAAAAATGATGGTGCTGCCGGACGATCTCGTTCATTATGGAATAGAACCGGAGACATTTTCAGTTGCCAAAGCCCTCCGAATGAGTTGCGGCATTCCGTTTTTCTTCGAACCGGTACGGTTGAAAGTGCCGACGGGTGATACGATTATTGTAGACGGAGGGGTGCTGAGCAATTTTCCTCTATGGTTATTCGATGATAAAGAGGGGAATCGGGAGAGACCGTTGATTGGCATGAAATTGAGTCTTCGGAAAGATGAAATGTCTCGCAAACGAATCGAAAATGCGTTGAACTTATTTGAGGCGCTATTTTCTACGATGAAAAACGCACATGATGACCAGTATATTTCCAGAAAGCATGAGAAGGATATAATTTTTATTCCAGTTGAGCATTATAGCGCCACGCAGTTTGATTTGGACGACGAACAAAAGGAGGAATTGCTGAGGATCGGGCGTCTCCGTACCACCGTATTTCTCCATCATTGGCGATATGCCCGGCCGGGATACCATGGATATCAGTTGTTCCAAGGCGGACGTTCGGCAGCTGGACAATAGATAGAAAAGAGATTATCCGGAAAGTCGGTGTAAACTGATTTTCTGGATAGTCTTTTTTTGAGGGGCATGATTCTATGGGAAGTAGATCAGTCAATTTAAGGCTAGTTCCCTGGCCAGAACGCTGTCAACAGGAGGAAACTGACCCCTACTTGTGAATTTACGAGCACTGAGGATATGAGCACTCATCGAAAGCATAGTTCACAAGAAGAAATGAATCGAGTCGTCGTAATTATGACCAGTTCGCTGAATATACGAAGCGGGGTGATCACTATGAAATGTATCGGTTGCAAGTCCGATTTCATCAGTTGCTTCTAGTTTTCTTTCATCAAGAAAGGGTCAAGTCCTGCCGGTGGACTTGACTCTTATGGAATATAAAAAATCAGGTGGGAGAAAACACCTTGTGTTTTTCTCCCACCTGATGAAGCCTTAGGTCTTATAGAAAAATCCTTATTTATAAACGTTTAAAGCTGTGGAATTTAGATTTCCAGTAGCTGTTGCTTAAGCTGGTTACTTGTGATTGTTTGCCGCCCGCATGGACGAATTTATTGTTCCCGATATATATGCCGACATGAGAGATGCCTTTGCGGTATGTATTCTGGAAAAATACGAGATCCCCTGGTTTTGGAGTCTTTACTTTAGTAGATGCCGCATATTGTCCAAGTGTGTCACGAGGGACGGATTTGCCTGATCTTTTGAATGCATATTGGACAAAGCCGCTGCAATCAAAGCCATTAATGGTTGTGCCGCCAAAACGATATGGAATGCCTCGAAGACCCATGGCCTGGTCAACTACTTTATCAGCAAAAGCGACAGTCGAAGTAGCTTTTGAAGCTACGGCTCCTTTGGTCAACAGTGAGCTGAGGGCCCATCCGTTTTTGCCATTGACGCTTACTTTGTACCAAACTTCCTTGCCGACCTTCTTTTGTCCAGTCACTTTTACGGATGTGCCTTTTTTGGCAAGTGTGACAATCTTATAATTTGTTCCCGCGCCTGAACGGATATTGACGTTGTGTTTCGTTTTATATGTTCCTGTTTTTGCTGTTGATGAACTTGATGATGCTTTGGAAGTTTTTAATACTTGATTCGGTTTGATCTGATCTGATTTCAAGTTATTCCATTTTTTTAGATTTGCTACAGATACATGGGTCGATTGAGAGATTGTCCATAAGGATTCTCCTTGCTTCACTTTATGTGTGCTGGCTTCAGCGTCATTTGCCGCCATGCCAAATGCCAATGAACCTGCTAAAAGTACGGATAAAGCAACTTTCTTCATGTCTTTCCCCTATCTACCACTGCTCGATATGGATTTTTACATTTTTTTATATGAGTGAGCTGTTTACGTTTTCTATCTTACATCGGGGAGTTTACAAGACAGCGGCATAAACATTACAAAAACATTACATTTTATTACGGTTTGTTAATGTAAATAGTATCACAATCTATTTTGACTAATATCTATATTTAGATTAGAAGAACATATTTACAATATGTATCCTTTCTTTTTTCACAACATAGGATAGAGGGAAGTTGTTGAATGGAGGGATATAAATGATACTTGCTATAGATATTCAAGCGTTACTGGATCATCATCAAATGAAAGTGAAGAAACGCAGAAAGACGAGCGGTGAGTTGCGTGCAGAATCATTGAGAAAAGAAGATGAACGGCTGACTGGACGGTAGTTCCGGCAGCTGTTTTTTTCTTGCTGAAAAATAATTTTGAAAATATTTTTAAAATATGAAAGGGAATTTCAACCTGAAGTCGAATCTCTATGTAGTAGATCGAATAGAATGCTAGGGAGGATGAACAGGTTGAAAAAATGGAAACAAATTGCTTTTGTTTGTTTATTTGTAAGCGCTTTCCTGGTTGGTGGATATGCCATACCAACTTTTGCGCAGGAGACGGAGCCGATGATCCGTATAGGCGTCGTCCCAGAGGCGGAATCAATCAAGTTGAAGGCGGATGGACCATTTGATGTGGTGGATCAGCAGACCGGTGACGTCCTTTTTAGCGGTGCCGGGGAAGAAGTGATCGTTACTCTCGGGTCAGCAGCACAAATCCAAAGCTATTACCGATTGCAAGTTGCCTTTACGTCAAGTCAGGCATATTTGGATGATTGGCTCGCACGGGCACATGCAGAGAACTATCCGACTTATGTTGAAGATTATAATGGCGGGTATCGTTTGTATCTCGGAGAATTTCCGACAGATGCCGCATTTAACGTCCGTACTGCCTTCAAAGAGGAAGTGGTGTCGAAAGGGCTTGCCGCCCCAGATGCTTTTTGGAAAATCGTGACGACAGCCGATGGAGAACGGCAACTTTCTGTGACGATGAATGGCGAGGTGAAGACCACGGCCAATCCTGTCCGGTTGCTTGCGGCTACAGGTCATGTCTATATCAATGGAACACCTTATAGAGGAGCTGCTGAAGTAGGTTTCAATAGTGCGGGAACACTCGCAGGCATTAATGAGTTGAATATCGAGCATTATTTGTACGGGGTCGTTCCAAGAGAATTGCCGCCTGTTCCTTACAGTGAAGTAGAAGCGCAAAAAGCACAAGCGGTCGCTGCCCGTACTTATGCTCTATCGAATATGGGGAAACGGAGTGCGGATGGCTATGATTTATTGCCGACAACATCCGATCAAGTGTATGGCGGGTTCAGTGCCGAACATCCGATATCCACGGATGCAGTCAATGGAACGAAAGGCATTGTCGCAACATATGACGGCCGGCTCATTACAGCAGTGTTCCATTCCACTAGCGGCGGCTTTACGGCGAATAATGAAGATGTTTGGAATTCGGAAGCAACTCCCTATTTGCGTGCAACGCATGTAGCGCAAAAAGGAAATTCGTTAAAATATGTCCCTGCCTTGGATGTATATAAAAAAACAGGCAATTCCGAATCACTTCGGAAGGTAAAAAAAGGAGACTTTGAAGCGGGTTGGTCCAAATATTATCGGTGGAATTTCGAATGGACAGCAGAGGAAATCAGCCGAGTAGTAAGCAGTTATTTTAACACGGACGTCGGCGTGGTGCAGGAAATCAATGTAACGGAGCGGTCTAGCTCGGGCCGTGCAGCAGTGATTGAGTTTGTGACCGAGAACGGAACATTTTACGAGTACAAAGACCGCATCCGCTGGGCATTGCAATATATTGACGCAAATGGCAAGCCAGCCGTGTTATTGAGCACATTGTTCATCATCGAACCGGTCCATAATTCCGCAACCAATGAAGTGTCTGGTTTCAAAGTGGAAGGCGGCGGCTGGGGCCATGGTGTAGGGATGTCGCAAGTCGGCGCGGTCGGTATGGCGGAAGCCGGTTATGACTTCACGGTCATCCTGAAGCATTTTTATAAAGGGATCGAATTGGAAACGAGATATTGAGATAAAGGCGGTTACGGATTATGTATGTACTTGGTATTGACGGGGGAGGCACACAGACGACAGGCATCGTGATCGACGAGTCAGGACGTTTGCATATGTATGCCAGGACCGGGAGAAGCAACCCCAATACACTGAGTCGGCAAGCGTTTGCCAGAGTCATGACAGACTTGATGCAAATGCTCTCTGCTCAAAATCCTCTTATATATGGACAAGTGACATGCTGCTTTGCGGGTCTGGCTGGAGTCGGGGAGAGCGGAAAAGAAGAAGAGGTAGCGGATCTGTTGAGCGGTTTGCTTCCAGAAAACACATCTATCATTGTTCGGAATGATGCTTTTAATGCTCTCTATGCGGGAACCCTCGGTGCGGCGGGAATCGTACAAATCGCTGGAACGGGTTCCATTACGTTTGGCGTGAATCAGCATGGTGATACTGCCCGTTCCGGGGGGTGGGGGTATTTATTTGACGATGAAGGCAGTGGGTTTTATATAGGCAATGAAGCATTGCGTCATCTATTCAAGGCGCATGATGGGAGAGGGCAATCCACTTCGCTCTCCCATCGATTGCTCCATCATTTTTCTGTTGCTTCCATTCCAGATATAATTCATGTCATTTATGGGGAGGAACACCCACGCTCTGTGATTGCACCGCTGTCCCGTTATGTAGTGGAGGAAGCGTTAGAAGGGGATATTGTCGCGAAGAACATCATAAATGCTGCATGCGGAAAGATGCTGGAGAGCATCGAGGCATGCAGGCGGCAATTGTTTGCGGATAAAGATGTCACGACCATCATTCTATCTGGCGGTGTTTTTACGGGAGCGGACTTATGCAGGCAGGTGGTAGCTGAAATGGCAAAAATACGACTGCCCACGGTCACATTCCAAACTCCGCAAGTAGAGCCCGTGGTTGGGGCGGCGCTTGCAGGGCTGGCCGCAGTGGAGGGGCAACCTGCAAATGGATTCGTTGCGAGGATAAACAGTGAATTACATAGGAAGGCGATGTTATGAATCTCTTACCTCTAAAAGAAATCGGAACGGAACATGTTATTTCGTTATGGAATCGTTCGATTGGTGAACGGTTTCCCATGAACCGTGATTTGTGGAAACAAAATACGATAGATGACGGGACCGTCATGTGGGACGCTTCACTCGCTTATCTGGATAGACAGGAATTGGCAGGCTTCATCGTTTCCAAGCGGCTTATGGAACAACCGGACGAAACAAAGCCGGGCAGGACTGGCTGGATTCAATGTCTGCTTGTCTCTGAAACGGCAAGAAACAGGGGTGTCGGCTCAAAACTACTGCAGTGTGCGGAAGAAGCATTTCATAAAGAAGGATTGGAGGACATCCGGCTAGGACGGGATATGCGCCATTATTTTCCAGGCTTGCCGCTTGAAGATACGGCCACCATTGACTGGTTTCTGCGGAAGGGATACATACGGGAAACAGTGGAGACGGATTTGATTGCTCACGTAACTGGCTGGTTGCCGTACGAACTTGAAAATGAGCAGCATTACTTCCGATTACTTACCGAGAACGACTTGCACCGGCTTCTGAAATTTCTGGAGCGGTCCTTTCCTGGGAGGTGGCATGAGGAGGCAGTGCAATATGTACAGAAGAACGGAACAGGCCGGGAGTTTATCGGTCTGTTTATAAATAATCAATTGCAAGGTTTCTGCAGAGTGAATGATGGTGCCTCTCCTCAAATCGGTCCCAATACCTACTGGAGACAATTGGTGGATGGAAGTGTGGGGGGAATCGGCCCATTAGGCATCGACCGCTCTCTGCGTGGACAAGGATTTGGTCTGGATATTGTGAAGGCAGGTGCTAATGAGCTCATGAAACGGGGCATGGATGCCATTGTGATTGATTGGACGCAGCTTGTTGCATTTTACGAAAAGTTAGGTTTTACTCCGTGGAAGCAATACCAAACGATGGTGAAACATTTAGACGAGGGGGGATGACCATCTTGGAGAAGGTAGTGAGATTTTTACAAAAGGAAATTGATAAGGATGTTACTCCAGGCGCAGTCATCAGGGTGCGCCACAGAGGGCGAATTGTACTTGACGAAGCACTCGGCTATAACTGTTTAGAGCCAGGGAAAACAAACATGTCGAGCCGGCATGTTTTTGATATGGCTTCACTGACGAAGGTCATGGTGACATTGCCCGCCATGCTGCAGCTATTCGCATCCGGTGCATTATATTTACATGATAAGGTATCCACCTTCCTACCTGGCTTCGGATCTAACGGTAAAGATCAAATAACGGTCAAGCAGCTCTTGACCCATTCTTCCGGCTTGGTTGCCCACCGACCTTATTTTGAGAGTCGGATGGGGAAGGAGGAGGTGCTTGCTTCAATTCATCAAGAAACATTGGCTTACCAGCCTGACAGTGCTGTTGTCTACAGCGACCTTGGCTTTATCATTCTCATGGAACTGATTGAGCAGCTGACGGGCCAAAGAATTGATGAATTTGCGAAAGAACATATTTTCCAGCCGCTCTCCATAAAAGATACTGGATATTTACCGGTGTTTCAACACGATCGTTATGCGCCGACCGAATTTGCGGCCCACTTGGAGGGGCATAAATATGGGGTTGTCCATGATGACAATACGGAATATATGGGAGGCGTCAGTGGCCACGCTGGACTGTTTTCGACAATGGATGATGTGGCTGTGTTTACGCAAATGCTGGAAAATAACGGTGAATATGAAGGGAAGCGAATTATAGATCGGCATTGGCTGGAGCTATCCCGACAAAATTTCACACCATTTTCCAATGAAAGCCGGGGGATCGGATGGCAACTGAAAGGGAATGACGCAAGCCCTGCCGGTGATTTGATGTCGGCCGGGGCATATGGGCATACCGGGTTTACCGGGACAAGCTTTTACATCGATCCGGAAAGAGAGCTGACAGTCATGCTGTTGACGAACCGAGTCTACTTCGGCAGACATTCTCATATGATCCGGCTCCGTCCCCGATTACATAATTTGATCGTAACGCAATTGCCGGAAGAGGAGGAGAATGCATGCGGATGATGATTGTTGGAGCCCATTGCGGGGATGGAGAACTGCAGGCGGGTGCCATTGCGCATAAATATGCCAAAGCGGGATGGGACGTCATGTTTTTGCATTTGACGGCAGGGGAAAAGGGAGCCCCCGCCCATATGGATGTGCATGCGTATCGGGAGCAGAAAATAAATGAAGCGGAAAAGGCGGCAGCCATAATTGGAGGCAGCACTATCATCCTTACGCACCGTGACGCGGAGCTTGCATTCAATGAAGAAATTTGCAAAGAAGTGGCCGCCATTTTTCGGCGGGAGAAGCCTGAATTCGTCATTACCCATTGGGAGAACAGCATGCATCCAGACCATGCATTGTGCCAACGGATTGTCCAAGATGCCTGGCTGAAAGCCGCTCTTCCTGGCTTTGAGCTGGACGGACTGCCGCCTCATGGATTAAAACGGGTGTTTCATAGTGAGAACTGGGAGGACATGGAGGGGTATGAGCCGGATATTTATGTGGATGTGAGCGATTCATTTGAAGCCTACTTAGAAGCCATTGCATGCTATGAATTTGTCATACATTCGGCGGGTTTTCGCTACTATGACTACTACAAAGCGCTCGGGACTGTGCGGGGCTGCCTTGCCAGGACAGCGTATGCACAAACATTGAAACATTCAAAAGGCCTGCATGTACGAAAAGAAGGAATAATACCGGGCTTTCCGGTGTAGGAGGAAAATACATGAGTTTAGAGAAAAAAGTCGGCCGGTTGATGATTGCCGGATTCAAAGGATTGACTATGTCAGCAGAGATTAAAAGTCTCATCCATGATTATCATATAGGCGGAATTATCTTGTTCGGACGGAATATCGGGACGCCGGAGGAAATTGCCCGATTGACTAGCAGTTTACAAGCCGAAGCAAAAAAAGCGGGCTATACGGTCCCGTTGTTAATTTGCATTGATCAAGAGAATGGCGTCGTGCGGAGATTGGGCGAAGGGACGACAATCATACCCGGAGCGATGCTGCTTGGTGCAACGCATGATTCAGAGAATGCCAGGAAAGCAGGCACTTTGACAGGGAAGGAATTGAAAGCTCTCGGCATCAATTGGAACTTGGCGCCGGTTGTGGATGTGAACAACAATCCGAAAAATCCCGTTATCGGTGTACGCTCTTTCGGTGAAAATCCGAATCACGTGGCTGAGATGGCTGAACAGGCGATGGTTGGTATGCAAAATGCTGGTGTGGTGACGACATTAAAACATTTTCCTGGCCACGGGGATACAAATGTCGATTCCCATCTTGATCTACCTGTCATCCCACATGATTTGAAACGGCTGCATGATGTGGAATTGGTGCCGTTCAAGCGCTGCATACAAGCAGGAGCTGATACGGTCATGAGTGCTCACATTTATTTTCCGGCTTTGGAGCCTGAAGCGAATACACCCGCCACGTTATCCCGTCCGATTATTACGGGTTTGCTGCGGGAGGAGCTTGGGTTTCAAGGCGTCATCACAACTGATTGCATGGAAATGGACGCCATTGCAAAAGGCGTAGGGACCGTGCAAGGATGTGTCCAAGCTGTTCAAGCGGGCGTCGATTTTGTCATGGTGTCCCATCAGTTCCCACTGCAAAAACAGGCAATCCTCGCATTAAAGAAAGCGGTGGAAAACGGGGAGATACCAGAACGGCAAGTGGATGAATCGGTTGAAAGAATTGAGAAGCTTGTCCGGGGCTACGCCACTTGGGAAGAAACAGAAATACAAAGCATTGCGGATTTTGTCGGTTCCGATGCGCATAGGATGGAAATGCGAAACATATATGAACAAGGGATTACCGAAGTGGGGAAACGAGGCAAAAGCATTCTTCCTGAAGATCGGGCGCTGCTTATTTTTCCTACGAACAAGTACGCGACCATGGTGGAGGATCAGCGTTATGCAACGGTGACCATGGCAGAAGAATTGCGAAAAGTTCACGCCGACTTGACTGACATTGAAATTCCGTCCGAACAATTGGAAGAACAATTGGAGCAGATCGGCCTGATGGCACCAGACTATGATCATATCGTTGTACTAACGCTGAACGCCTTCCAACATTCTAATCAGCAACGGCTTGTAGAGACTTTGATCTCGACCGGAAAGCCTGTGGATATTGTGGCTATCCGCTCACCATATGATCTCTCGCTGTTTTCCCATGCGAATCGCATGATATGCACGTATGAGTTTACTAGAACAGCATTTGAAGTCGTGGCGGATGGGCTAGTAGGCAACATCGAATTCAAAGGACGATTACCTGTTTCATTACCTTGAAATAAATTTTTAAATTTAGAATTTAATATTGAAATTTAATTTTATAACAAGTAAAATGGTGGAAAGCGCTTTCATTACTAGCTTGAGAGGAGGGCGTTGCCATTGTGCGAGTATGTGGATTGATGTCAGGCACGTCTTTAGATGGTTTGGATATAGCGATTGTCGATTTCTCCATGCAGCCTGACCGACTACATTTCGATGTCAAAAAATTCGTTACAGTTCCTTATTCGGGTGAGCTGAAGAGTGAACTGCTCCGGTTAATGGATGCACAGGCGGCTTTGCAGCCTGTTTCTGCCATGAACATGTACCTGGGGGAACTATATGCCAGGTTGCTGGATGAAGCACTTCATAATACGGAGATAGCAATGCAATCGATAGATTTGATCAGTTCACACGGCCAAACGATTTGGCATGAGCCATTCGCTGCAGGCGATTCGCCTTTCAGTCGTCCGAATACGATGCAGATCGGGGATATTGCAGTTCTTGCCGAGCATAGCGGCATTCCGGTTATTGGCGACTTTCGGACACGGGACATGGCGGCTGGCGGCCAAGGCGCGCCGCTCGTTCCGTTCGCGGATCACTACTTGTTCCAAACTGAAACGGAGGGACGGGTGCTAGTCAATATTGGAGGCATCGCCAATATAACAGTCCTCCCGCCTCAAAAATCAGGGCTGGATGTAATCGCATATGATACGGGTCCAGGGAATATGGTCATCGATGCGTTAATATCGAGGTATTCTGCCGGGACTATGCACTATGACGCACACGGCGCAATTGCGAAGAAAGGAACTGTCAATGAACCTTTTCTTGATGGTCTCCTAATGGAACCGTATTTTTCGGCTCTGCCACCGAAAAGCACAGGCAGAGAATTGTTCGGGGCTGCCTATGCGGAGCGCATTTGGGCGGAAGCGGACAAAAGAAACATGGCTGATGAGGATAAAATTTCAACGATCACGATGCTCACGGCACGGTCGATCGCTGACGAAATCCTCAAGCATTATGAAAAGTATCAGTTGAAGACCGTGATTGTCAGTGGGGGAGGAGTGCACAATGAAACGCTGCTGACCTTCTTGAAAAATCTTTTGCCAGAAGGAGTGGAGGTCATGACCTCTGCCGAAGTGGGAATCGATCCGGACGCGAAGGAAGCATTCGTTTTTGCACTTCTTGGCTATCTAGGTTTTCAGCGCATCCCGAATTCACTGCCGTCCGCCACGGGAGCAAAACGGCAGACGGTGATGGGGAAAATCGCTTATTGAGAAAAGGGAAATGTTGTGCTATCAAACATCGGGGGGTTAATTGAATGAAAAAGATGTTCAAGAAGTCTGCAATTGCAGCAGCTTCCTTAGGCCTTGCCGCATCGATCCTAGCGGGATGCGGCGATAAGAAGGAAGCGGGCAATGCGGATGAATTTAAAGGGAAAATCACCATTTGGGATGGACCGAGATGGCCGGATGAAGAGGAAAATAAATTCCACTGGCTCGAGGCGAAAATCAAGGAATATGAGGAAGCTCATGAAGGGATTGAAATTGAGCTCGTACAAGTTCCGTGGGCCGAAATGGGCGATAAACTTGGTGTGGCGATTGCCGGGAAGGGTTGGCCGGACATTGCGCCTGTCGATATCAGCGGCAGCGCTATAAGCATTGACCATATCGAGCAAGGTGTTATTGAGTCGATGGATGACTACTTGGATAAGAAGGAAAAAGAGGATTTCTACGAAAATGCATTGGATGCCTATACGTATGATGGGAAACTATACGGAATTCCGAATAGTATTACGTTGCACTCGATGCTGTTGAACTTGGATTTATTCGAGGAAGCGGGCGTGGAACCACCGAAAGATGGCAATTGGACGTATGACGAATTCCTGCAGGCTGCAGAGAAGTTAACATTTGACCGGGATGGGGACGGCAAGATCGATGTATACGGCTTCTCGACGTATATCATGCCTGGTTATTATGAGGCATGGCCGTTCTTCTATAAAAATGGCGGTTCGCCGTTGAATGAAGATATGACAGAGTTCACTTTCGATTCACCGGAAATCGTTCAGTCCATTCAAGACTTGGCCGATTTGAAACTGAAACATAAAGTGGCACCGGAAACGTTGGGCGGAAACGATGTCGGCGGCACGTTCCAAGCGTGGGCGAACGAGGAGCAGCGGACTGTCGCGATGGAACCTTGGGCAACATGGGCGATCGGCGCTGCACAAGGCGCCTATCCGACGAACTTCGCGGTAGCCAACTATCCGACAGGCGACTCGAAGGACCCAGTCACAATTGGCGGTGTCGGCGGATGGGTCATGATGCATCAGGATGATGCGAATAAACGGGCGGCTGTTGCAGATTTTATGAAGTTCATTTCAACAGCAGATGAACAATATCATATGGCACAGCATTATGGAATCTTCCCGGCTCGGGTAAGTGCTGCGGAAATGGATCCTTTCAAGGACAATCCTGAAATGACAAGAGCGATGGAAATGTCAGATCAAGTTGTCATGCTGCCGCGCCATCCGGAGTGGAGGAAAATTGACGAAGCGATCCAAAATGAATTGCAATTGGTGTTCAATGGAGAAAAAACCGCTGAACAGGCGATGGCTGACGCTAAAAAAGCAGTCGACAAAATTATAAAGTGATCAAGCAAGCAGGCTATGCATCGCGTACGCCTGCTTCATCTTTAAGGAGGCGGAGTCTTCATGACGCAAATGCCGATGGGCGCGGTTCCCAAGAAAAAAGAAGAAAAGATGAAGCTGTTCCGAAAACCGAACAAAAACCTCTTCCGGCAAATGAAGAAAAATTATAGCGCGTATCTTTTCTTATTGCCAAAGCTCATTTTATTCACCCTCTTCGTTGCCATTCCAGTCGTCTGGGCTTTTATTCTATCATTCCAAAAGTATAAAGTGTTCGGCAGTGAATTTATCGGACTGGAGAATTACATAGAAGTCTTCCAAAGCGAGGCGTTTTGGATTGCCTTGAAAAATACGCTCCTCTTCACGGTGGTCACTGTACCGTTCGGCGTCATCAGTGCCCTCGTTCTTTCGGTCCTCATCTTTGAACTGGGCAAACTATCTCAAAGTATATTCCGTTCTGCATTTTATTTGCCGACGGTCACTTCCATGGTCATCATCGCGATGGTTTGGAGGTGGATGTACAATTATGATTTTGGATTGTTCAATTACGTACTCGGATGGTTTGGCGTGGGGCCGGTCAACTGGCTGGGCCAATCGAGCACTGCTCTCTGGGCGCTCATCATCATGCAATGTCTCATTCCATTCGGAGTTGGCATCATTATGTATTTAGCATCCATGGGTTCCATTTCTCAATCGCTTTATGAAGCGGCGAGAATGGATGGGGCAGGCAAGTTCAAGCAATGGATTCACATTACGATTCCTTTATTGAAGCCGACAACTTTGTATTTGGTGCTTCTCAGTACGATTGGTTCCTTTCAGGTTTTCACCCAAATCATTATGATGACAGGTGGAGGACCCGGAAGTGCAACCGAGACGCTCGTGCATCTTATTTATAAAACAGGATTCCGCGATTTTGATTTTGGATTGGCTGGTGCCCAGTCAGTCGTATTATTTGCCATCATTCTCATCTTTTCTATCATCCAGTTCCGGGTGCTTCGTCATGATGAGTGATCGGAGGATGAACAATGAACAAAAAACCACTTGATCGTTTGAATAAATTCATCATCTTTGCACTGCTCTCTATATTTGCGGTCGTTTCCCTGCTCCCGCTGTATTGGGTTTTCTCTACGTCACTCCAATTGAGCAGTTATCAGTCCATGGAAATGGAAAGGCCGGTTTCCTACGTTGATTCCAATCCGCCGAAAATGTATCCGATGGGCATCCCGCTTTATTTTGAACATTGGAAAGGCGCAAGGGAAGCGGAAAAGACCGGGGATGCAGAGCTGGAAACGTACCATCGCGCCCAGATGGACCACATCGTATCCAATACTTTTGGCAGTTTTAAGTCGCTTTTCAAAAAACATGATGTCGGGAAATGGTTCTTTAACAGTTTATATATTGCCGTTGTGGTGACAGTGGGCATCCTGCTCATCGACTCCATGGCGGGGTATGTATTGGCGAAAAAGCGTTTCCCAGGGAGGAACCTGATCTTCTGGATCATTATCTCGACGATGATGATACCGGGTCAAGTAACGCTTGTGCCCCTATTCATCATGGTGGGGAACTTGAATCTGATGGATACGCATTGGGCCCTCATTCTTCCTGATTTGTCGATGGTGTTCGGCGTTTTCCTCATGAGGCAATTCATGTACTCCATTCCAGATGAACTGCTGGAAGCAGCAAAAATGGACGGGGCGAGTGAGTGGAGGACATTCTGGACAGTTGTTCTGCCTCTAGCCAAACCCGGCTTGGCTGCGCTCGGTATCTTCACGTTTATGAACGTATGGAATTCTTTCCTCTGGCCGATTATCGTCTTAAACACAGCAGAGTTATATACGCTCCCGGTCGGATTGAAAACATTGCAAGACGCTAACTTGGCAAGTTTTAAATTGCTCATGAGCGGTGCGGCGGTCGCGGCGATACCGATGATCATTGTCTTCATCTTGTTCCAACGTTACTTTGTACAAGGATTGACACTGGGCGGGGTCAAAGAATGAAGAACGTCAAGCTCGGGATTGACGTGTTTCTGGAAACCTACGCCAATGAAGTTCGAGGCGAACGAATCGGTCTCTTGACCAATCAAACCGGCGTGAATGGTTCGCTTGATTCGACCATTCGACTGTTCTTCAACCATTCGGACATCGATCTGGCGGCTTTGTTCGCACCTGAACATGGACTCTTTACGAACATGAAAGAAGGCGAGAAATTCGGGAATAGTCGTCATTCAGCATCAGGTGTGCCGGTATTCAGCCTGTATGGCGAAACGAAAAGGCCGACCGACGAAATGATGGATATAATCGACACGGTTGTGTTGGACATCCAAGATATTGGTGCTCGTTATTACACGTATATCTACACAATGGCTTACATGATGGAAGCCTGCGCACGGAAAGGGAAGCGCATGATCGTGTTGGACCGTCCGAATCCAATCGGCGGCATAGATGTGGAAGGAAATATCGTTGCCTCTGGGTATTCGTCATTCGTCGGACTGTATCCGATTCCCAATCGGCACGGCATGACGATCGGTGAACTGGCCACCTATTTCAATGAAGTCTTTGCGATAGATTGTGAATTGACAGTTGTTGAGATGCAAGGGTGGACGCGAAGCAGCTTGTTGCCGGATACAGATTTGCCTTGGGTACCGCCGTCACCGAATGTCACCTCTATTGATATGATGCTGCTTTATCCGGGTACCTGTTTGCTGGAAGGGCTGAATATTTCGGAGGGACGGGGGACAACGCAGCCTTTTGAAATCCTGGGAGCTCCATTTATTGACGGAGAGCGGCTGCAGGATGCGGTGAATGAACTGGGCCTGAAGCATGTGAAGGCACGGTCGACTGTTTTCACTCCAACGTATCAAAAGTACGCCGGAGAAATGTGCCAAGGCATCCAGCTGCATGTACTGGATAGAAGAAAGATCGAGCCTGTCAAGACGATGGTGAAAGTCCTAGATGTGCTGTTCAAAATGTACCCAGACGACATTACGTTTTTGGAATATGGTTCATTAAAACATCCGATGTTTGATTTGCTGGCAGGCAGTGTCACGTTGCGAAACGGATTGCGAAATGGTGAACCGTGCGAATATGTAGAGGAATGTATTACTGGAACAAAGCAATTTGTAGCGGACAGAGAACGATACTTACGTTATAGATAGGAAGGCGGAGCGATGGAAAAGATATCGAAACTGATCACTGAAGAGAGTAATCCGAAGACGGTGAACCTGGATGAGATGTCGATCCGGGAAATGATTACAGTCATGAATGAAGAGGATATGACAATTGCTTTGGCTGTCCAGCAAGTGCTGCCTGAGATTGAAAAGGCGATCGAACAAGTGGTGAATGCGTTTAAGAATGGCGGCAGGCTTATCTATATTGGGGCTGGAACCAGCGGCAGGATCGGTGTCATGGACGCTGTGGAATGCCCGCCGACTTTCAGCACACCGCCAGAACTTGTGCAAGCGGTATTGGCAGGCGGTCCTGATGCGATGTACCATGCAGTGGAAGGCGCAGAGGACGATGAGTCACTTGGCGCTGCGGACCTCCGGGAATTAAAAATAGCGGCAAAGGACGTCGTGATTGGCATTGCCGCAAGCGGAAGGACGCCTTATGTGAAAGGTGCCCTGGCTTTTGCCCAATCCATTGGTGCAGCAACGGTCAGTCTGACTGGCAACGCCAATTCTGCCATCAGCGCGCATGCGGATGTGAAAATTGAATTGATCACGGGTCCCGAAGTCGTGGCCGGATCAACAAGGCTCCGAGCAGCAACAGCACATAAAATGGTGTTGAATATGATCTCGACAACCGCCATGATGAAAATCGGCAAGATCTACAAAAACCTGATGGTCGATTTGCATGCGAGCAATTTCAAATTAAAAGAACGTGCCAAACAAATGGTGTGTACGATTACAGAAGCACCGTATGATCTGGCGGAAAAAACGCTTGAAATGACTAATTATAATGTCAAACAGGCGATTGTCATGATTCTCGCGGGTGTCTCGGAGTCGGAGGCTCTGGAATTGCTTGACCAATCGGAAGGCTTTGTGAAAAGAGCAGTCGCTTTAGCATCAGCAGGTGAAACTCGATGACAGTCTTTCGCACATTTAAAAGCGGTGATGAGAGGGGAATTATCTCTTTATGGAATGCAGTCCTGGCCTTCGATCCGATCACGTTGAAACGTTTTCGGAACCAAGTTTTGCTTGATGCAAATTTTGATCCGGACGGAATGATTATCGCGGAGCAGAATGGAGAAGTGGCCGGAGCGCTTCTCGCTATTCGGCGGAGATTGCCGATGAGCGGAATTGATTTGGAAAAGGGAACTGGCTGGATCACATTCTTTATGGTAAAACAAGATGTCCAAAGGGAAGGAATCGGACACGGAATGATGGACCGGGCGTTTCGATTCCTAAAGAAACAGGGAGTGGATAAAGTATTTTTCGCTTCCTACGCACCAAATTATTTTCTTCCGGGCATTGATCGGGACCATTATCCGGCAGGTTATGAGTTTCTGCGGAAGGAAGGCTTTAGCCGCCTTTATTCGCCAGTTGCGATGCATCGGAGCTTGGCGGATTACTCGTTTCCTGAAGAGGTGAAAGGGCTGAAAGAGATTCGCGAGAAGGAAGGCTACTCTTTCATGAAAGTTAGCGACGGAGATTTGTATGATCTGATTTGCTTTGCAAAAGATGCCTTCAATCCGGATTGGGGACGCGCCATTCGGGAAGGGCTGCTGCAAGGAATTGATTCTTCTCAAATCATGATTACGAAAAAGAATGATGAAATTGTCGGCTTTGCGATGTTTGGCGGGTATGAAATGATTCGGGAGCGATTCGGGCCATTTGGTGTCAGTGAAACGGAACAAGGCAAAGGGCTTGGAAAAATCCTATTGCATGAGATATTGTTTTCAATGAAGCAACTGACCATTCAAGGGGCTTGGTTCCTATGGACAAGTGAAACGAGTTCGGCAGGACACTTATATAGAAAGAATGGATTTACCACACACAGAACCTTTCAAGTGATGATGAAAGAGTTGACTTGATCGTAAAGGCAGGCTGATGGAGATGGCACAAACGAGTGGCGGATTAGTGTTGGTTAAAGAGATGAGGGAAACCCTCCCGCCGTCCGAGCAGAAAATAGCGGACTATATTTTGGAAAACCCGCAAGATATCGTGTCCATGACCGTCACGGAGCTGGGAGAAGTGTCGCAGACAAGTGGAGCTGCGGTGACAAGACTGTGCAAATCGTTGAAGCTGAAAGGTTTTCAAGAGTTAAAGCTGCGGATCAACGGGGATCTGGGACGGAAGCTCGAAATAACAAATCGCGATATCCAGCCGAATGAACCGGTGGAAGCACTTATACAGAAAGTGACTGATCATGCGGTGCACACGCTGCTGGAAACCGTGGAACTGCTCGACAGCGAGCAATTGGAACGGGCAGTGGAAGCGATTGTCCGAGCAAAGAACATTCACTTTTTCGGAGTGGGAGCATCGGGCATTCCAGCACTCGATGCCCAGCAGAAGTTCCTTCGCATTCATAAACCGTCCACAGCGAGCACCGATCTGCACATGGGAGCCACCATCATGGCGAACGTCAGCGAGGAAGATGTTGTTGTCGGAATATCGTTTTCCGGCGCGACCTTCGAAGTGGAGAAGATCATGGAGCTGGCCAGCCAGAACGGCGCGACCACGATTAGCATTACAAAATATGGACAGACGCCCATCTCGGAAATAAGCGATATACAGTTATATACTTCGCCTACCCGTGAAGCGAATTTCCGAAGCGGTGCCACCTCTTCCCGGCTTGCCCAGCTGCACGTCATCGATATGTTATTCATGTCTGTCGCATCCAGACAATTTGATACGACCATCACTTATTTGGATGCGACCCGTGAGGCAATTGAGGAGATCCAAAGCCAGACATTTCGCCGGAAAAAGTAGGAAAGGGTGAGGGGGCAATGTCTGAAAAACTTATTACGAATGTAAAGATGGTGCAGCCGGATGGCGGTATGCTAGAAGGAAACATCCTAGTGGAAGGATGTCGAATCGCTCACGTGCAATCCGAACCAATTGAAGGTTTTTTAGGTGCCATGTTTAATGGCCAAGGTTTACTGGCATTGCCGGGATTCATTGACATTCATATCCACGGAGCGGTCGGTTCGGATTTTATGGACGGAACGATGCAAGCGTATGTGAACATCGCGAATGCCCTGCCACGTGAGGGGACGACATCCTTTTTGGCGACGACGATGACACAATCGTCCGAGGCAATCCGGATGGCTGTTGATTGCGGCAAGCATTTCATGGAACAGCTTCACCCAGATGGGGCAGAAATGCTCGGCTTTCATTTGGAAGGACCTTTCCTGAATAAAGAGCAAGCTGGCGCACAGCCAGCCGGTTATATGAGACCGGCTTCCATGGAAATGCTGGAACAATGGTTCGGCCGTAACTTGGGCGGGCTGTCGGTCATTACCCTGGCGCCTGAGCTTGATGAGGCTTTCCAAGTCACCAAGCAATTGGCGTTGCGGAATGTCCTCGTATCTGCAGGGCATACAAGCGCTGATTTTTCGATAATCAAGGAAGCTGCTTGCCACGGGCTTTCCCATTTGACGCATTACGGAAATGCAATGAAGGGATTGCATCATCGTGAAATCGGCACAGTCGGTGCGGGTATGCTGATCGATGATTTATTTTGCGAGTTGATTGCGGACGGCATCCATCTGTCAGAAGACATGATAGGACTGATGATCAAAACAATCGGTCCCGGCCGAATGATGCTCATCACTGATTCGATGCGTGCAAAGGGAATGAAGGATGGTGTGTATACGCTTGGCGGTCAGGAAGTGACGGTAGAAGGCAGCCGGGCGACACTTGAAGACGGTACGTTAGCGGGCAGCGTTCTGAAAATGAACGACGCATTAAAACGGCTGCAAGCTGCTGGCACTGTGACTATGCAGGAACTCATCGCAGTATCCTCTGCCAATGCGGCGAAAAGACTTGGAGTCTATGATCGCAAGGGAAGCCTTACGGCGGGGAAGGATGCAGACATCGTATTGCTAGATGAGCAGTTCAATGTTGTGGCCACATTCTGCAGGGGGAGGATGGTGTACATAAACCATGCGTTGGATCAAAGTGAAAGACTATGAGGAATTGAGTGAAAAGGCAGCAGAGATTCTGATGAAGCAGCTTGAGAGCAAGCCGGACAGCGTGATTGGGCTCGCTACAGGGGGAACGCCGATTGGCATGTACCAGCAATTGGTCAGCCGATATGAGCGCGGCGACATTTCATTCGCCCGCGTGACGGCGTTTAATTTAGATGAATACATCGGGATGGGTAAAGAGCAGCCGGAGAGTTTCCATGCCTACATGGAACACCATTTCTTCGGCCATGTCGATTTATCGGAGACTAGCCGGCATATTCCTGATGGTATGGCGGAAAATTTGGAAGAAGCATGTGAAGCGTACGAGGCGGACATCCAGGCGAGCGGCGGAATAGATTTGCAAGTCGTCGGCATCGGGCAAAATGGGCATATCGGATTCAATGAACCCGGAACCTCTTTCCAATCCAGGACGCATGTGACGGAATTGTCAGCTTCCACTCGGCGGGCAAATGCCAAGTATTTTAACGGTAAAGAGATGCCTGAACAGGCAATTACGATGGGGCTGCAAACAATTATGAAGGCCCGAAGCATTGTCTTGCTGGCGTACGGCCATGAAAAAAGGAAAGCGCTGGACCAGTTGCGTACAGGTACGATAACAGAATCATTTCCCGCCAGCTGTCTGCATGAACATCCAAATGTGACAGTGCTATACGGGGAGGAAAGTGAGGGGGAAGATTGAATGGCTGAAATGAAATTGGTCAACTTGACGAAGGAGTACGAAAAAGGCGTGATCGCCGTCAAAGACTTTAATTTGCATATAGAAGATAAGGAATTTATCGTGTTTGTTGGCCCTTCCGGCTGCGGAAAATCTACAACCTTACGGATGATTGCCGGTCTGGAAGACATATCAGACGGTCATTTTGAAATTGATGGCAAACGGATGAACGATGTGCCGCCGAAAAACCGCGACATCGCAATGGTATTCCAAAATTACGCGTTATATCCGCATATGACGGTCTATGAGAATATGGCGTTCAGCTTAAAACTTCGGAAAGTGTCCAAAAAAGAGATTGAGGAACGTGTGCATGAGGCTGCCAAAATATTAGGGCTGGAAGAGTATTTATCCCGTAAGCCAAAAGCGTTGTCGGGCGGGCAGCGCCAACGGGTAGCATTAGGGCGTGCCATTGTCCGGGATGCCAAAATTTTTCTAATGGACGAACCACTTTCGAATTTGGATGCCAAGCTTCGAGTGCAAATGCGTTCGGAAATTCAGAAGCTGCACAGACGGCTTCAGACGACAACGATTTATGTGACGCATGACCAAACAGAAGCAATGACGATGGCGACACGCCTCGTTGTTATGAAAGATGGGTTTATTCAGCAAGTCGGAACGCCAAAAGAAGTGTACGACAACCCGGTCAACGTATTTGTCGGTGGCTTCATCGGCTCGCCCGCTATGAATTTTTTCCCTGGCAAGTTAACGGAAACTGGTTTTGTCATAGGCGAAACAACTGTTATGGTTCCAAGTGTGGAACGTGCCAGGTTAGCAGAGAAAGGGTATGCAGGGAAAGATTTGATTCTCGGAGTGCGTCCTGAAGATATTTACACAGATCCACAAATGATCGAGTCCAATAGACAATCGAAGTTTGAGGCGACAATCGAAGTGGCTGAATTGATGGGTGCCGAGACGTATTTGTATTCCAATTTGAATGGTGCTGACTTTATTGCGCGCATTGAAGCGGATACAGCCATCAAGCCACTGGAAACAGTGACGCTTGCATTTGATATGAACAAAGCCCATTTCTTTGATTCTTCGACGGAAGAGAGAATATGAACAAAGGGTTGCACCGGAAAATCGGAGCAACCCTTTTATTATAGTAACTTTTCAAGTTTTCGTTTCAGTAATTCTCATTGAATTCTTTTGCCGCGGTCAATGTTCCACTGGGTGTCTTCTAACCTAAGCAACGCAAGCCCTTCCTTCTCGTGCGTCCTTGCGACCCTATAGCCGCGCCAGTGTGAATAAGTATCCTCAAAAACAGTACGTAGAATGCCATGTAAACTAAAAAGCCACTAATTGCTGAAATTTAATAATACCACGAGGGAAAGGGAATGTCAATGCTTTTGGGGGGGCAACAGAATCTATCAATATGCGTAGTTCAGGTGGATAGCGACCGAGCGTAATAAATTTGTCAATGATTCTCCAATCTTAGAACTGTTAAAATGCTTTCTTTTCTTATATAATAAGTCTATCTTTCTAAAGGAGTTGGGGATGGCTTGAAGCCGAATCTAAAATTTGCAACAAAGATTGTCGTCCTGGTCCTCTTCGTCATGGGTGTAGTTGTCAGTGTAGGATGGTATGTCTCTGGTGCAAATAAGGGGATTCAGGTGTCGTTCTCTGAAATGGAGAAAACGATTCAGGCCCATAGCGGTGAGCCACTCAAACTTAAAGAAAAATCGGATGGAACGTTGTATTTGGAAAGCGGAGACGCCGTCTATGTGACGCAAGTCCGTCCCGCAAGCCAACTGGCAGAACAGCTCGTAGAGAAATACAACATTGCCTACAAATATGTGGATAATGGTCAATACGGCGGAGTCATCATTGCCGGGATCATTCTACTTTCTTTTCTTACCCTTATCATTCTTCACAAAAAAGGTAAAATCGGCGTTGGCTTGTCTTCCATGAAAAACGGAGCTTCGAAGGCGACTCCGCTGCCCGATGTGACATTGAATGACATCGGTGGTCTTCCGGAAGAAATGAAGGAAGAGATCCACCAAACCTTATCAATTATCAAAGATCCTAAAAAGGCGGCACAAATTGGCATCAAAGCGCCAAAAGGGGTTTTACTATATGGACCTCCCGGAACAGGGAAGACATTGCTTGCTCAAGCAATTGCCCAGGAAATAGGAGCCACATTTTTCTCGTCCAGCGGTTCTGCTTTCACAGAACTCTATGTCGGAGTTGGTGCTTCCCGGGTGCGCACCTTGTTTGAAAATGCTCGGAAACAGCGTCCAGCGGTCATCTTCATCGATGAGGTGGATGCACTGGCAGGTAAACGGAAGGAGCATGGCGGGGAAGAGTCCGAGAAGACGCTAACGGAATTGCTCGTTCAATTGGATGGCGGGAAAGATAATGAGGATATTCTTTTTATTGCTGCAACGAACCGGAAAGATATGCTGGATGATGCGTTCCTCCGTCCTGGCCGTATCGATTATACGTTCAATGTTCCGCTTCCGGATACGAACGGTCGTCGGGAAATCATTGATATCCATACAAAAGGACGGCTCTTATCTCAAGAAGTGTATGCATCACTCGATGTGTTAGCAGAAAGTACGTCCGGGTTTTCTGGTGCGGAGTTAAGTTCATTGTTTGAAACCGCCAGCAAGCGCGCCATCCGCGAAGGCCGCGAGCAAATTGGCAAAGGCGACTTGGATTTCGCCATTGACCGGACCATTCTAGGAAGCACGTCCCGTGCATTGAACGATCCTGAAACGAAACGTCGCGTCGCTATCCATGAATCGGGGCATGCACTCGTCGCTGCCTTGACGAAACCAGGTTCTGTCCGCAAAGCGACAATCATTCCGCGAGGCCAAGCACTCGGTTATGTAGCACCGATTCAGAAGGAACTCCATTTGCAAACAGCCAGTGAACTGATGGATCAAGTAAGCATGATTCTGGCTGGTGGTGTTGCAGAGCGGATTTACCTCGGCGAGCATAGTATCGGCGTCAGCGGCGATGTTCAGCAAGCCAAAGACATCATCGAGCGGATGGTCGATACGGGTTTATTCCAAGACAGCTTTACCCTCACCTTTAATAAAGGGGAAAAAGAAGAGAAAATGCAAAAAATCTTCGGGGAAGCGCTGCTTAAAACCGAAACACTTATCAAAGAATACGCACCACAGTTTGAACACCTGGTCGACGTCCTCTATCATAAGGAAACACTGGATGGAGCAGAAGTACAGGAAATCGTCGAAGGTGCCGGCGTTGAGCAGGCGTTGATTGTATTTTAATGAGTAAAGGAAAGCCATTCTCCAATTGGGGGGATGGTTTTTTTGTGCTTTCATTGAACGTTGACGAACATCAGAAAAGCTGGTTGAACGCCAGAAAAAGTCTGCGAGCGCCAGAGAAGCTGGTTGAACGCCAGAAAAGCTGGTTGAACGCCAGAAAAAGTCTGTGAGCGCCAGAAAGAGTTAGTGGGCGCCAGAAAAGCCGATCGAACGCCAGAAAAAGTTTATGAACGCCAGAAAAGCTGGTTGAACGCCAGAAAAGCCGGTCGAACGCCAGAAAAAGTTAGTGAGCGCCAGAAAAGCGGGTTGAACGCCAGAAAAAGTCTGTGAGCGCCAGAAAAGCGGGTCGAACGCCAGAAAAAGTCTGTGAACGCCAGAAAAGCCGATTGAACGTCAGAAAAAGTTAGTGAACGCGAGAAAAGCCGGTCGAGCGCCAGAAAAAGTTTATGAACGCCAGAAAAGCGGGTTGAACGCCAGAAAAAGTCTGTGGACGCCAGAAAAGCGGATTGAACGCCAGAAAAAATTTGTGAACGCCAGAAAAGCGGGTTGAACGCCAGAAAGAGTTAGTGAGCGCCAGAAAAGCTGGTTGAACGCCAAATAAAGTTTGTAAGCGCCAAAATTGCCTGTCTCCGCGCCAAATAGAGCTAGCTGAACGCCAAATAAACTCTACAAACGCCAAAACGGCCATCTGAGCGCCAAATAGTACTCACCGGCACATACAATAAGCCACTATCCACCGGATTTGTCTGATGGGCCACGCTGACCACTCCCCCTTTACATAACAACTTCTTTTGCATAAAGACAGACCCAGCTATAACTTTCCACTCACTGACTACTCCTACAAAACTCACTAAACTGTCAATGAAGCATAAGTCAAATGATATAAATAAAACCTTTAAAATCTTGCAAAAAGTCGCATGGAAACGCTCACAAGGCAATGGTACGATGTGTATGAAGTCTTGCAGAATATGAATCTAGCAAGGGAAAGGGAGCGATTTTTCCAACTGACCGTGCAATACTAACTTTGAGAGGAGAACGGTTACATGAAAAGCGAGAGATGGAAAAAAGGGTTAAATAGCTTGCTGTCGATTGGTTTAATTGTAAGTTTGATCGTTCCAACTTTTCCGGCTGTTGTGCGATCGGCCACGACGGCGGAGGATCTGATTATTTCCGAGTATGTGGAAGGTAGCAGCTTTAATAAAGCGATTGAGTTATATAATGGTACGGGTTCTACAGTGGATTTGGGAGAATATACGTTAGAACTGTATGCGAATGGAGCGACGTCACCAACGGCAGCTCTTTCATTGTCAGGTGCTTTGCAGGAGGATACCACATATGTCCTCACCCATCGTGATGCGGTGGCAGAGTTGCGGGCAAAAGGGGATTTTGAAAATACGAGCGTCATTAACTTTAATGGAGATGATGCGCTTGTTTTGAAACATGAAGGGACTGTTATTGATTCATTCGGACAAGTTGGCGCACGCAGCAACTGGGGAACAGACGTGACGCTTGTGCGGAAATCTTCCGTGACGGAAGGGGATCGGATCATCAATGATCCGTTCAATCGGGATGACGAATGGATCGTCTATCCGAAAGATACATTTGAATACCTCGGCATGCATGAGATGGATGGAGGCGGAACTCCGGGAGAACCGGGAGAACCCGGGGATCCAGAAGATCCAGTCGGGACGGTAACGATTGCGGAAGCACGGGCTATGGCTCTCGGGGATACTGTGACCATTAAAGGAGTCGTCGCGGCCACGTTGAAAAATACCATTTCCGTCCAGGATGAAACGGGTGGAATTGCGGTTCGACCAACGTCCCTTGCCGCCACAGTCGGAGATGAAGTCATCTTGACCGGAACGCTGGCGGATTATCGCGGACTACTCCAATTGGATAAGGCGACCCTTGTCGAGAAGAGGGAACAGGTCGGCGCTCCGGCACCGAAAGCCGTTACGGGTGCCGATGTAAATGAAGCGCATGAATCCCAACTAGTAACGGTTCATAACGTCATACTTTCTGACGTGCAGGCGGGAAGCGGTTGGGCAAATTATTTGGCGACTGACGGCACGGAGTTTATCGTCCGTGATGAAACGGCTGCACTTGGACTAGCAGTCGGAACCACGTATGATTCGATAACCGGCATCGTCCAGCAGTTTGATAACGACTATCAGGTGATACCGCGTTCAGCGCAAGACATTATTGTCGACAGCTCTATTGTCCAACCTGTTATTGCGACTCCTGGAAGCGGAACGTATGTCGGAGGCACCAAAGTTGTACTGTCAACACAGACAACCGACGCGGATATTCTCTATACATTGGATGGAACCGATCCGATTGCAAATGGCGCCACGTACGCTGAACCAATTGATATATGGGAAACGACTTCCATTCAAGCTGTCGTTCGGACCAATGATGGACGTTACAGTGACGTGAAAACATTCACATACAACATTACCGAAAGCTTGAAGATCCATGATATTCAAGGGGCCGGTCATGTATCGCCTTTCAATAATCAAGTAGTAGAAGGCGTAGAAGGAATCGTGACATATAAGTATGAACTGAATGGTGCGACTTACTATCATATCCAAACGCCTGATGATCAGCGGGACGGCGATTTGAAAACTTCAGAAGCAGTTGTTCTTTATAGCGGCAGGGATGCTTGGAATCTATCCATCGGCGATCTTGTGTCTGTCACTGGACAAGTGAGCGAGTATGCCATTGACGGGTATGCCGATCGACAAGAGACAGACTTGAAGACGACACAAATTAATGTGCGGGATGATCGTGGCGGCAAAGTGACGATCCTCAAGCGCAATGTGCCGCTTCCGACGCCTTTTGTCATCAATGAGGCCAATTTGCCGTCATCACATATCGCAAGCCCGAATTTTGCAGAATTTGACCCTGCAAAATATGCAGCGGATTTCTGGGAAAGCCGTGAAGCGATGCTGGTGGAGGTTGGCACAGTAAAAGCGGTCGGTCCACAGCAACATGGTGATCTCGTGACGGTTTTCGAAAATGTTCCGACCGAGACGATCATGGGCGGTATTCTTCTAAAGGAAGACGATGAGAACGCGGACCGCGTCCAGTTTAGACTGGAGCCGAATGGACCAGCACGTGAGTTTGAAGTTGCCACCGGAGATCGCTTTGAAGGTCCGATCACAGGGGTTGTCGGCTATTCATTCCAAAACTATAAAATATACACGTCATTAGATGCGATGCGAGCGGCTCATAGAAAAGGGGACGCAATACCTGAAAAGACAACGATTGTGAAAGCGGATGACAAGTTGACGATCGCCTCGTATAACTTGGAGAACTTCTCAAACAACCGGAAAACAACAACTGATGACAAAGCAAGAAAACTGGCAAGAGCGTTCGCGTCCGATATGCAAAGCCCTGACATCGTCGGCGTAACCGAGGTGCAGGACAATAATGGCCCAGATGCGGGTGATTCTCGTGCCAATGAAAGCTACGAGCGCCTCATACAGGCGATTGTTGATGCGGGCGGCGTGCAATATGAATATGTCAACATTGATCCGGTCAATAATGCGGACGGCGGCCAGCCGAATGCCAACATCCGTGTTGGATTCCTTTACAACCCAGCGCGCGTGTCACTTACGGAAGGAAGCCCGGTCGGTGATGCGACAACAGGAGTCGGTTATGAAAACGGGAAATTAACGTTGAACCCTGGACGCATTGATCCAAACAATGAAGCATTCACGAGCAGCCGAAAACCGCTCGCGGCACAGTTTGATTTCCAAGGGGAATCGATTGTCGTCATTGCAAACCACTGGAATTCAAAGAATGGAGACACACCTGCATTTGGAGCAATCCAGCCGCCAGTCCTTGGCAGTGAAGCCCAGCGGAAGAAAATAGCGAAAATCGTTTATGACTTCATCGGGGATATCAAAACCAAAAATCCGGATGCCTATGTCGTATCTCTAGGCGATTTTAACGATTTCCAATTCTCTCAAGCAATTAAAATCCATGAAGGCGAATTCATGACAGATATGGTCAACCGCGTGGAAGAATCCGATCGGTACTCCTATGTCTACCAAGGAAATTCACAAGTCCTCGACCATATTCTTGTAACAAATAACTTGGCAGATCAAACGGAAATTGATATGTTGCACATTAACGCTGATTTCACGGACATGGCAGGCCGGGCGAGCGATCATGATCCTGTCATGGTGCAAATCGAATTTGAAGGTCCTGTTATTTGGGAACCAGTGCCGATAAAGAAAGTCTATACATTGATTAATTATCATAAGAAGCAGTTGGTTGTTGCTGAGCCGAGTGTCTCTGTTTCGATGGACGCTAACTCCTCTTTGAAGGAAGGTCTTTATGTAAAGGGAGATTATGTCGAATTGACAGGGGAAGGCTTTAAGACGAACCGTGTCATTCTGCAACCGAAGAAAAAAGGCTTGATCGTTGATATGAAAGGCACTGAGATGGGGCATGTCATCGTGGAAAGTTCAAATCCTCTTGAAATCAGAGGGGCAGAGAATATCCGGAAAATCGATTTTGTGAAAGGGGCCGACGCATCAAAAGTCGTCTTTTACAATTCAAATGGCAAGCGAATTCAAGTACCTGCTGTCAATCAAGCGCCTATCGTGACAAAGGCGATTGCCAATCAAACAGTGAAATTGGGAGAGGCGATTACGATTAATCTCTCCGAGCATTTCACTGACCCGGATGGAGATAAGCTCAGCTTTTCAGCGACGAAGGGGATTGTGGATCTAGCAAAGGGGACCTTGACACTTAAGCTTGAGAAAGGCAGCCATATTATTGGTGTCACGGCATCAGATGGCGAAAAGAAGGTCACTGCAAGCTTCACCGTCATTGTATCAGAAGAGGAAGCGACTCCTGAAAATGACTATTATCAAAATGCCTACGGAAAAGAAGGGCAGGAATTGAAGTCAGCCCTTCACGATATTATCGCGGATCATCGGAAATTGACGTATACCCAGGTATGGGATGCATTGAAGCAAACAGACGAAGATCCGGCCAATCCGAACAATGTCATCTTGCTCTACTCGGGAGAATCCCGGTCCAAAGACCGGAACGGCGGTAATGTCGGCGATTGGAACCGGGAGCATGTATGGGCAAAGTCACATGGCAACTTTGGAACAACTGTCGGCCCTGGAACAGATATTCACCACTTGCGTCCAACGGATGTCCAAGTGAACAGCGCCCGTGGGAATTTGGACTTCGCCAATGGCGGGAGTCCTGTGAGCGGCTGCAACGGATGCTATAAAACAACAAACTCTTGGGAGCCGCCTGATCGGGTAAAAGGCGATGTGGCAAGAATGTTATTTTACATGGCAACCCGCTATGAAGCAGGAGACCGAGTGGACCTGGAATTGAATGAGCGTCTTGGAAACGGGACAGCACCGTATCATGGCAAGCTATCCGTACTGCTTGAATGGCACCAAATGGATCCAGTCGATGCCTTTGAACAGAATCGAAATGAAGTCATTTTTGGGATTCAAGGCAACCGGAATCCATTTATCGACCATCCGGAGTGGGTGGACTCCATTTGGGGACAGACAAAAGTGGATGAACTTCAAAAAGCTTCCTAATAGCAAGAAGCCGATGAAAACCTTAGTGATGAACATTTACGTGGTATTGTAACAAGTAAGGCGACATTTTGTTTGAAGTTGAACAAAGTGCCGCCTTTCCTTTTGTCTTTCTCATTCCTCTTACTGTAAATAGATGAAGGTATTTCAGAAGGCGGAGATGCCCTTTAAATTTTTTAGTTTGATGATACAGTGTATTTATAAGGAAAGAAGTAGTTCAGTCAAATCGAGGAGAGGTAAATTGGTTCAAAATCATATCAGTTACAGCAATCACATCTTATCAGAGGTATCATGGTTATAAGAAGGCTGGCAAGAAATCTAGGAAGAAAGGGGGGAGAGGAAATGGCGTTCACCGAACTAGATAAGAAGCAGGTCGCAGAAAAAAGATTAGGGTTTACAGTGTTCTTGCATATTTTCATGCTGCTTGGCGCTAGTGTATATCCTGAAGGCAGTTTCTTTAAGTGGCTCTTTATTAACTTAGCTATCGAATGTTTAATAGTCATCCGTATTTTGTCATTGTGGAAACAGTATAAATTTGATACAAAAAGGTATTATTCATTACAAGTTTATTGGATGTTAACCGGATTCTCGATTTTTTCGGTTATTCCCTTCGTCAAGACGGTTTATGGTACTACAATCTTTTGGCTACTATTAATTATAACAATAGGAATGTTCATTGCCGCGCATCTTTTGAAGGAACGAATCGGTGCCATCTTTGTCAATCCGGGAAAGCTTCATTTGCTTGTTTTATGGCCAAAGCTATTAGCT
The DNA here is from genome assembly GCA_014204635.1 of Sporosarcina luteola. GTDB lineage: Bacteria > Bacillota > Bacilli > Bacillales_A > Planococcaceae > Sporosarcina > Sporosarcina luteola_A. The sequence continues at coordinate 264,182 of JACHLS010000002.1, forward strand.
GTTATTGTGCTCATCGGAATAGTTATCATGGCGGTGCTCCGTGCCCAATCATATCACTCAAATGTCGGCTTGTTTGCGTTTCTATATTTGATTGGCATGTTTGCTCTCTATACCGCAGTTCCTTTTTCTTTAACGGAAGAAAGAATTGAAAAATTGAAATCTACATGAATTTATCCCTCTAATATAAATAAAATTCTAGACAACATTTATATAAAACTCTATGATATTAACAGGATATGGAAGTAATAATGAAAGGAAGTTCGATGATCTTGAAGAAATTGGCTATCGCTCTGTTTGCACTCCTCATCGCTTTCACATTTTCGGTCAGCACGCCGCAAGTGGAAGCAAAGGGAGCTAAGGTAGTGACGTTCAAAAATTGTACGGAGTTAAATAAAGTATACAAGGGCGGCGTGGCGCAATCGGCTAACGTCAAAAATAAAGGCGGTAAAACAAAGTATACGCCTTTTGTCTCGAAAGCGTTGTACGATGCAAACAAAAAGATGGATCGCGATAAAGATCTGATCGCCTGCGAGAAATAATCATAGCAACTAAAGACAGACTGCTGACAAGCCATAGGAACGGCTTGCCGGCAGTCTGTTTTTTTAAACATAGGAATGGCTGACTCGGAGCCTTGTATAGGAAAACTTTATTATACACAATGAAAAATACTTCTACTTAATTCTAAAAGCTTGTCCGCCATCAAAACATTCATCTAGTCTTATTCTACTATTTCTAAACTATTTTTTATTTCACCCCCATAAACGGGACACTTGTTACGAATTAGTAGGTGTCAACAAAGACAAATCTTAAAAAAGGATGATGATAGTATGCAGAAAAAATGGAAAAGATCTGGAGTTGCAATTTTGATTGCTGGATTAACAGTGTCTGGGACAAGTTATGTATTGGCAAACGCTGAAGAAGTAATTGATCTAAGCAAACTGAATGCAGCGACAACACCAAAAGATACGGAAACGCCGCCAGCGTCAGAAACAACTGCAACTACTGAAACTCCGGCAACGCCTGATAAGGTTGAAGATACAAATAAAGAAGGAAATATATCGGAATCGGGAAAAGAAGAAACAGATAAGGAAGAAGCAGATAAAGAAAAATTGCCTGCCATTCCTGAGGGCTACACGGCAGGGAATCTAGCTGCACTTGCTAAAGCGTATGATAAAGTCGAAAATCCAAATGCGAAAGCCTCTATTAAACGAAATTATGAGCGTGCTTTAGAAAAGTGGGAAGCGAAACAATCAAAAGAGTCGACTACGAAGGACAATGCTAAAGTCGAGCAAACTACTGAAGTAAACACGTCTACGCAGCCAGTTGCCGATAAAGAACAAGATACAGCTGAAGAACCTGTAAAAAAAGACGTAAAAACGCAAGCGCAAATCAATGCAGAGTTAAAGGCAGAACGTAAAGCTTTGCAAGCGAAGCAAAAGGAAGAACTCCGCGTGCAAAAAGAAAAGAAAAAAGCAGAGTTTCAAGCGCTTAAAGTAGAGCAGAAGGCAGCAAAAGCAGAATTGAAAACCGAGCGGAAAGCAGCAAAAGCAGAATTAAAAACCGAGCAGAAAGCGGCGCGGGCAGAGTTGAAGCTGGAGCGGAAAGCAGAAAAAGCAAGTAAACAAGTTGAGAAAAAAGAGAAACATAAGTAAAAGTTACCAGTCAAAACAGCTTTTCAATACCCGGTGCACCCATTACAATCATAAGCAATCGGGTTTAGTGGGAACGGAGGGTATGTATGTTCTTGGCGTTAATTCAAGGGTTCCATCGTAAAAAAACAGACCATACATTACACAAGCTAGTATGGAAGGCAAAAAGAGGGGATGAGGAGGTCATGAATGACCTCCTTTCCACTTATACACCATTTATGAAAAAAACAGCTTCATTTATTTGCAATCGGCACATCGATGAACATGACGATGAATTTAGTATCGCAATGAATGCGTTTCATGAAGCGATTTTAAAGTTCGAGACGACACATTATGCTTCTCTGACGACATTTGCGCATTTGATCATGAAGAGACGACTCATTGATTTTATAAGAAAAGAAACAGCAAATAATAGTCCCGTCATTTATGTGGATGAAAGCAAGAATTCAGATCCATATGCACACGAGCAACATCCTATTCTCAATCGAATTTCCATACAACAGCATACGGAGGATCATCGGTCCAGGGAAAGAAAAGATGAGATAAAACGTTATAATGAAGTACTTAATAAATACGGACTCTCGTTCGATGAACTAAGCCGAACATCGCCAAAGCATGCGGACGCCAGAAGAACTGCTATCCAAATAGCGCAAATCGTTGCTGAAACATCCACCTTTTATGAGTCTGTCATTCAAAAGAAACGTCTCCCCATCAAAGAGTTGGAGGGATTAGTGGGTGTATCGAGAAAAACGATAGAGCGGCAAAGGAAATATATATTGGCCATCGTTCTGCTATTGAAAGGCGATTTTACATACATACAGGAATACATTAAAGGGGACGTCATATGATGCGTACAAATAGAGGCATTGTTTGTGAGAAGAAAACTGCATATACGGTATTCTTGACGAACGAGGGGAATTTTGTGCGTGGATATCCTATTGGCGATTCCTCTGAAATTGGTCAAGAGGTGGAGTTCCGCCAGATTCAGACTTTCTACTTTCCCAAAAAATCCTTACTCTATGGCCCTGTTTTTGCTGTTGCTATGCTACTGGTGATTCTTTTTGCATCATTGTATCCTGGAAATGAGAAGGCCTTAGCTTATGTTCAAATGGAGTCGTTGACTGCTTTGGAATTCGGTGTCGATCAACATGGTACGGTAGTTATCTATCATCAATTTGGTGAACCGCAAAAGCTGTTATCTGAAACGATGCTTTCCGAATGGGTTGGGCTGCCAATTCACAGTGTACTTGGGAAGGCGACACGTGAGATAACTGGTGGAGCTAGTGCCGAGGAGTTGGTCGTGACACTGGTTTATAAGGATAGTAAGAAAAGCGCTAAGATGAAAGATATTATGAATCACGCAATTCAAACAGCCCAGAACAGTCAGCAAGAAGTGAAGTTAAAGGTGGTTGAAAGCTCCGAACAGGAACGAATTCAAGCTAAGAAGAGAGATGCATCCATTCAGCAATATAAACAGCAACAAGACGTTCAGACAAAACAACAGAATTCCAATGTAGGTAAGAAACTAAAAGTCGAAAACGAAAAGAGTGTAAAACAGCACAACGCCGTACAAATCCAGAAAGAACAATCCATTCAACCCCGTTCCGTACCCGAAGTTCGACAAAATGGACAGAAGAACACAACTAAAGCCATCAAAGAGAAAGAGCCATCTAAAACTATTCCAGCCAAAGGGGTTGCTGCGAAACGCCAGAACGGCTCTCGAAAAACAGAACAGGTCGATACGGGGAAAGAAATCAAAAGCAATGTACAAAAGAATCCTGCTGGCAATAGGCAAAAAACAAAGAATCCGGGATCTCCGAATCAACCCAACAAAGGAAATCAAAAAGGAAAAGGAAATACAACAGAAAAATAAGAATCAGGACAAGGCGTCCCTTATTGAAATGCATCCCAAAAGGTAGAGGCAAAAATCTAACTTCTGGGGTGTTTTATTATAGTTAACTATGCAGATGAATTGGAGGATCGATGCCAAATAAAATGGGATCGCGTTAGAGATCTCATCATCCGCGAGAAATTGCTATGGCGATAGACAGCTGGCGTAACGACGGATTTGCTTTGTTGATGGAGTGAAAAATACAAAAAAAACAACGCAGGAGCCAACCCATTCAGCAAAGGATACTATAATCAAACCGGATGCGGAAAAAGCAAATAAACACGCTCATCAGGCTGAGCGTGTGTGATTGAGTTTCTTCCTGACCTTCATCAATATAAGTCCTTTTATTCCGCGCTACTTTTCCTGTTGAAATTGGTGGAAAACGTAGTCATCAAAACGATAAAAACAGGCAGTAAACTCCATAAGAAGAATCCCCATTGTTGCATAATAAGTGATAATGTTAAAAAGAAAGCAAGTGTTACAATCGAAATGTTAAGAGTACGTTTTTTATATTTACTCACTTCATACACTCCTTCCTCAATGTTCATTAGAACAACTTGTTTTCTATAATGATTCAACCCGACATGCCAGCCAGACATGACAACTAGCGTCCCATTCGCCGCCTCGTCTGCTACCTCGTCAATAAGAATCAGATCGCCGTCCTCTGCATCGCCCAACTGCAACTTCTTATGAATTTCCTTCAAGAGACCACCGTAGGAAATCAGCCTTTTATATGCCAATGCCTTGGTCAACTCCTTGACCATCTTTTTTTCGGTGTGACCTCATTCCCCGGGATCACATCCGTATCTTTCACACGATGCTGGATACCTCGAAAATGTGATTATATTCCAATATCCCTCGTTCTCCAAACATAAAAGTGTTAAGGGTCTTGCGTAATTAAAATTTCTATTTCTTCCTCTTTTTCTTTCACTAAATCATCGAGAAATACATCTAGTTTTTTGTTGAATTCATCCAATTCTTCCCCGTTGTTAACGTCCGGTTCGCCGAAGGCATTACTTGTATATTCCAGTATATACATACTTCTTTCACTCATAATTTCTAGATAGTCTTTAAAATATTCTTCAGGTTCCATGTCCAACTTTCGAGCTTGCGATTTTATAAACTCTCGCTCCGATTCATCGATTTGGATGTCCTCAAGAGAAGTTGTAGCCGTGGCTTGCTTTATCGAGTCGATTTTATCAGATAGATCCAAATTCATTTTTTTAGCTTCTTGTATCATTAATTCTACTCGGACAGCATCATCAATATACTTTAATACATCTTGGTCAGCGTATAAGAAACGTAATTCACCTACTGTAATGTTCTTATCTCCAACAATTGCCGCAATATCACTGTCTTTATAACCGTTTGAACCGGCCTGTTGGTTACTGCCACAGCCTATAAGTGGAATAAATAAAAACATAGTCAATACAAAAAGAGAAATTCTCTTCAAGAAAACACCTCCCCTCCGACAATACCTTATACCTTGTAACTCTATATACGTTAATTTTATCAGAACGTTTCAATAATTTAAAGGAGTACCAGTTGACCGTCTGATTTCCGTTCCTGAAACGGGTATTTTTTTAAAAAAAGGAATAGGAATTGAACAACACTCAGTCGAAAGGACTTCTTGTAACAAAGCTACGCATGCTGTAAAAATGAAAGAGGTTATGATGTATCACTTGAAAGAATCCGGAATTGAAGGGTAGGCTATTTGATTAAGAGCTCTCTCGATTTAAAGCTACTAGGTTGACAGTCTAGAAATTACCGGGGATTTAGCTTCATTATATGGAGGGATAAAGGATAACAGAAAAACCAAATAGAAGGGATCACTCCCTCTATCTGGCTTCAATTTTTTCGGATAACCATTCTGCTTGCAGGCAGCGTCGGCAATCGTGTCATATTAATGGATAAATCCTGCCCCTGCAAGACTTCATAATCCAGTTCGTTGACAAAGAAGGACAGACTTGCTTTCATAATGGTTACAGTGACATCTTCCCCCGGGCAGCGGTGACCTGTTGCGGGATTGCCGCCACCTTGCGGCACGAAGTTGTACATGTCCACTGTCTCTTCATCAAACCGTTCCGGCCTGAATTGGTCTGGGGCTGTCCAACTTTCCGGGTCATGATTCGTGCCGTAGAGATCAATGAGGACAGTGTCGCCTTTTTTGAACTGGACCCCTTTCCAATCAAAATCAGTTTTCGCCATCGCTCCGAGAAATGGAGCAAATGGGTAGTAACGGCGGACTTCCTGAACAAAGTTCTCCATGTAGTGCTCGCCATGATGATTTAATTTAATTTTCTCTTCTGGGAACTGATACAAGGCGAGCATGCCAAAGACAACAAAACGGGCGACTGCCACAATAGGCCGAATCACATTAATCAACTCAACAGCAGCCATATGAGAATCCAATAAGTTCCCGTTTTCGTCCCGGTGAGTCGCCATTGCTTCTAATGCACTTCCAGTGTGTGGAATCGTCCCTTGGCGATACTCTTCGATCAGCGATTGAATCCAGTCTTCTGTACGGATTCTTGCGTTCCGTCCTTCCCTATAACGAGGCCCTACTCCTCCAAGTGCATCAATCATGGCACCCAAATCGTACGCTCGCTTTGCGACTTCTGATTCCCGCAATGGTACGCCAGCCCACAGGCACGCGACCTTGCACAACACTTCCTCCGCTTCATCAAATAAAATGACAGGTTGACCAGTCGTCCACTTTTGCGCCCGAACTCGCCATTGTTCCAATGTCAACGTATGCAAAAAGGAAATTCTGTCCTCTGTCATCAGCGAGAGAAATAACGCCTTCCGAGCGTGATGGGCAGCTCCATCCATCGTTTGCACGCCATTTTCCCCAAAAAGCGTCTTCTGGACACGTTTCGGTACGGCTCTGGAACGTTGAAAGCGAGCCGGATCATAAAACAACTCCACAGCATCCCGGCCTACCATGCAAATCATCTTTTTTCCCAGCAAGCGAGTTTCAAATACTTTGGTGTCGGAGGAATCAAACCGCTTCTGCATGAAGCGATATCCTTCCGTCAGCAAATCAAATGTATGGTCAAACCCTTTTTCAACAGGCAAGTTCATTTCCATCTACTCCTCATCTTAGTGATACAAAGAACATTCCCTGATTTGGGCAGGAGTAATCTGTCAGCAGCATGGTGAGTTGTCAGATGCATGTTTATAATGAAAAGAAAACAGAAAGAGGATACCGCCCATGAAAAACTATTTGCAATCGAAAGAGTCCGAGATGCTGTCGTTGCTAAAGAAGTTAGTTTCTATTGATTCAGGTTCAGCACACAAGGAAGGCATTGATGAAATAGGGAGAGTATTACGGGAACAGTATTTGCAGATCGGTTTCTCGCCGAAAATCTACGAGCAGTCCGGAAATGGCAATCACATTGTTTTGACTTTACGAAACAGCGAGACAACACCAAGCATCCTTTTTGTCGCCCATATGGATACGGTTTTTAAAACGGGCACCGCTGAACAGAGGCCGTTCACGATCAAAGGAGAACGGGCTTATGGTCCAGGGGTCATCGATATGAAAGCGAGTCAGGTTGCTTTGCTGTATGCAATGAAAACACTCGCCTAGTTCTACCCGGAGGTGTTGGAACATGTTCAGATTGTCTTAAATGGAGATGAAGAGGTCGGATCCCCGACATCCCGGTCATTAATTGAAGAGTGTGCGTCCGGAAAAAAATATGCGCTGATCATGGAGCCAGCCCGAACAGATGGCTCGCTTGTCACCTCTCGCCGTGGCGGCGGCAGATATACAATGCGGATCAAGGGCAAGGGAGCTCACTCGGGGATCGAACCGCAAAATGGCATTAGTGCCATTGAGGAACTGGCTCACAAAATCATCAAGTTGCATGCGTTGATAGATCATGAGTCGGGAATCAGTGTTAGTGTCGGCCTAGTGGAGGGAGGAGAATCTGTCAACACGATTGCTCCTTCGGCGGTTGGACATGTGGATGTGCGGATCACATACGCGGATCAAGCGGAGTGGCTTGATCGGAAAATACGTGAAATATGCAAGACGCCGGACGTGGCAGGTACGTCGATTCAGTTGGAAGGCGGCATCAACCGTCCACCAATGGAGAAAACTGCACAGACTATGGAGCTATTGGAGATCATTCGAGAGGTTGGCAGTAAAGTCGGGATCCATATAACGGATGTTGCTACGGGAGGAGGATCGGATGCTTCCTTTACATCCAGCCTCGGCGTTCCAACTATAGACGGACTTGGACCGGTTGGAGGAAATGCGCATAGTGAGGAAGAATATTTGGAAATTCCATCTTTAGTGGAACGGACTAACTTGCTTGCGAATGTAATTGTAAGATTGGTTGGAATATCATAAATTGATGCGGCGCCGTGGAAACGAATTACCACGGCGTTTTGTTATGGAAAAATAAAATAAAGCCCATTGATGAGAGTATGGAATAAACCTTCCTATTCTAAATTTAATATTATTTAATTTATAATTATTCATTTCGAGATATTATTTGAGTTGAATTGAAAAAATTTCAAAACGGCTATTTAATATAGAACTTTCGAACCGATAATCTAAGTATAATAATGGAGAATGGAAGTTTATAGGTTTATTTTTTTGAAAACTAGAGTGTCGACTGATTTTTATGGGGACAAAAAGTTATTATAAGGAAACTACTATTACATAGTGAGGAGTCTAGTTATGACGATTGGGAAGAAGATTTATGGTGGTTTCGGTATTGTTCTATTAATTTTAGCATCCTTTTCTATTTACAGTATTTATCAACTGAATAATGTTAAGAAAGATTATGAAGAAATGATCGATAATCGTGGAAAACAATCCGAACTTGCGAATGATATACAGAAGCAAATGGCGCTGCAAGGTCTCTATATCCGGGCATATATATTACAACAGGATGAGCAATCCTTAGAAAATTTAGAGACGAACCAACAATTATTAAAGGATCGTGTGAAAGATCTTGAAGGGTATGTTCATTCCGATGAAATGAAAGGATACCTGAAGGAAGTTCAAGAGAAGATTATTCTCTTCGACCAAGGGGCACTAGGAATCATCGCACAAGTTCAAAAAGGGAAAATTAACGAAGCTGCCATAGCGATGAATGGGGAAGTCCGTGAGGCGAACTTGGGAATACAGGAAGCCGCGAAAAAAATAGTTGACTACCAAACGAAACATGTTTTACTTGACCGAGCAGCGACTGACAAGCAAGCCTCAAAGGCTATGCAAGGTTTGATTGTTTCTGCAATATTTGATGTATTACTCGGTTTACTAATAGCCACACTGATTAACCGAAATATATCAAGGCCAGTCAAACGGTTGGCGGAGGCTTCCAAAATTATTGCAAATGGGGATTTGACGAAAGATGATATTACAGTCAAGTCAAAGGACGAGCTGAAAGAATTAGCCAACGCTTTTAATACAATGAAACAAAACTTGCGTACTGTAATAGGACATGTGAATGAGAGTGTGCTGCATGTAACTGCTTCTGCGGAGGAGCTTTCGGCAAGTACCGAAGAGGTAACCCGCTCTTCTCGTGAAGTAAATCGTAATATGGAAGCGATGCTAGAGGGCTCTCAAATTGCTGCCTCTTCTGCAAAGGAAAGCTCCTATGCCATGGAAGAAACGGCATCGGGTGTCCAGCGGATAGCAGAGTCGGCGCAAGGGCTGCTGTTGAATGCGACCAATACCGAAAAGCTTGCAGGGGATAGTGAACAATCCGTCAAGACTGCAAAGGCTCAGATGAACCTCATTTATGATTCTTCGTATCAAACGAATGAATTAATCAAGAGACTTAGCGAACAGACCGCAGAAATTGCACACATCACAAAAGTCATTACAGATATTACGGAACAGACGAATCTCCTTGCATTAAACGCTGCGATTGAAGCTGCCCGTGCTGGAGAGCACGGAAAAGGCTTTGCAGTCGTGGCGGATGAAGTGCGAAAACTGGCAGAGCAATCAAAGCAATCTGCAACTCAAATTGTCGATGTGATAGTTGAAATTCAAAAAAATACAAGAAACGTAGAGCAAGCTGTGTCAGAGAGTTTGGCAAACGTTGAAGCGGGTGTGAAAGTGATCGAGGAAGCAGGGGATGCATTTTCGACGATCGTGAATGCTGTCCAAATGATGAATGAACAAATTGAAGAAGTTTCAGCAGCAACAGAAGAAATTTCAGCTAGCGCAGAGCAAGTTTCTGCTTCTGTACAAGAAATTGCGTCCCAGGCTGACGTGGCATCGGGTCAAAATGAAGAAAATACAGCCGCTATTCAAGAACAATTAGCGACAATTGAAGAAATTAATGTGGTAGCGAGTGATCTGAATAAACGAGCAGTTGGTCTTCAGGAAATCATTCAGCAATTTTCGATATAAGAACATGTTGGAACTGCTAAGAAGCGAGTTGAAGCTTTCTTGGCAGTTTTTATTTACAGTATTATTTATCTGAATAGTTATAAAGTATATTGAAGTCTAAAGATTCTATTGGTAGTATAAAAAGAAATGAAATGCTAGTAGGAGGGACAGAAATGGCCATGCTCGATATTCTGGAAGACCATGCTCTGAAGTATCCGAATAAAGTATATACGTCATTCAATGGCAGGGAATGGACGTATGGCGAGTTCTACGAAAGAGCAAGGAGGGTAGCCGCTTATTTACAATCGAGGCCGTACAAGAAGGATGATATTATTGCCCTTTATTCTCTGAACTCCGATCTTTTTCTTGTCTGCTATTTCGGTATTCAGTTAGGAGGGTATACTGTCATGCCCGTCAATACGAAACTGGCTGCACCAGAAGTAGAATATATCTTTCGACACTCAGAGGCAAAGGCGCTGATTTTTGATGAGCGGCTGGAAGACGTGATTCAAAAAACATCTCATGTTTTTTGTGAAAAGCTATCCATCGGCTCAGAAGGGGATATGGAACGAATCATGGAACAGGATTCTCTTGAATTTACACCGGTCTCTTTCCTCCCATCGGATACAGCGGTTGTCATGTATACATCCGGCACGACAGGAAAGCCGAAAGGGGTCATGCTGACGCATCAGAATATCATCTCGACTGCGGAAATCTGGTCAGAAGCGATGCGCATAACGGAAGACGATCGAATGCTGATTTCGACCCCGCTTTTCCATTGTGCCGCGAGCCACGTATTTGCCGTTCCTGTTACGTACAAAGGGGGTACCGTCATCATAGAAGAAGCCTTTTCTCCAAAGGGAACAGTGGAATTGATCAAGAAGATGCAGCCGACCATTTTTTTTGGTGTCCCTGCCATGTATACAATCCTTCTTAATCTTCCAAACCGGAAAGAGATTGATATACCGTCTTTGCGGCTCTTCTGCTATGGTGCCGCTCCCATGCCTTACGAGATGGTGAAGAAATTAAAAGAAACGTTCCCCGGTGTGAAAGTGCAAAATCTTTATGGCCAAACGGAGAATACACCAGCCGCCTCCACACTAAAAGATCATTTGGCACTCGAAAAGATCGGCTCGGTCGGAGAGGCCTTGCCACAAACTGAAGTGCGGGTGGTCGATGAATTTGGTGATCCGCTTCCTGTCGGCCAGGTGGGTGAAATTGTCGTAAAAGGTCCTCAAGTCATGAAAGGGTATTTGAAAAACGAGGAAGAGACGAGACGAACGATTCGTAACGGTTGGCTCTATACGGGGGATTTGGGGAAAATGGATGACGATGGTCTTCTGTATATCGTGGACCGAAAAAAAGATATGATCATCCGCGGAGGCGAAAACGTGTATCCCGTCGAGGTGGAAGAAGTGCTTTATCAAATTCCGGAGCTGCTCGAAGCGGCAGTCGTCGGAGTTCCAGATGAAGTGCTCGGCGAAGTGCCAAAAGCCTTCGCTGTTATGAAGGACGGAGAATCTATCACAGAAGAAGAAGTCCTTTCCTATTGCCGTTCGCAACTTGCGAAATATAAAATTCCGGTTGAAGTGGAGTTTTTATCTGAATTGCCACGTAATGCTTCTGGCAAAGTGCTAAAACATACGCTTCGTTCCCATGACCATTATGTTGTGTAAGAGGAAAGAAGGGCCTTCCGAGCGGAAGCGCCCTTCTTTCCGTTACTTCAATGTTAGCGAGGTAGAAAAATTTCTCCTTCCGGCCCAAGTGGAATGCCGAGCAAGTACCAAATGGAAAAGAGAATGATCCACATGATGCCGAACCCAATGGAGTAAGGCAATAAAGAAGTCATAAATGTGCCAATCCCGATTTTAGGTTCGTATTTCTTGGCGAATGTCAGGGCAATGGCGAAATAGGCGAGCATCGGTGTAATCGGGTTCGTAATCGAGTCGCCAATCCGGTACGCTGCCTGTGTCAGTGCTGGGCTATATCCCATAATCATGAACATCGGCACGAACACAGGCGCTAAAATGGCCCACTTCGCTGATGAACTGGCGATCAGGAAGTTGATCAATGCTGCCACGACAATGAATCCAATGAAAAGCGGGACGCCTTGCAGTCCAAGTGCTTCTAATGTCTCAGCCCCTTTGATTGCCACGATCGGCCCCAGGTTGCTCCAGTTGAAATAAGCAATCATCTGAGCTGCGACAAACGCTATGACGATATACATGCCCATCCCGGACATCGCTTTTGCCAGATGGTCTGCAAAATCTTTTGAATTTGTGAGCGTCTTGACGACTTTGCCGTAAATAATAGATGGAACTAGAAACAAAATCATCATGAATGGAACGAGGCTATCCATCAATGGGGATACAGTTAAACTGCCTGTTTCGGGATGCCGAAACATTGCATTTTCCGGTAGGGACAGGGCAAGCACAATGCCGAGGATGAGCAGGATGGAAATGGCGGCCCAGAGCAACCCCTTTTTCTCTGTGAACGTTACTTTTTCCAATTGCTCTGTCTTTCCCTCGTATTTGCCTAGCCGCGGTTCTACAATCTTTGTTGTCACAAACACGGCTACCGGGACTAGCACGAATGTTGAAACAGCTAAAAAGTAGTAGTTCATTGCAGGATTTGCTTTATAGGACGGATCATAAATCTGTGCGCCGATTTCTGTGAAACCCGCAACGAGAGGATCCAGTACGCTTAGTATCAAGTTCGCGGAAAACCCGCCGGCAACCGATGCGTACGCAGCAGCAAGCCCGGCGATTGGATGTCTGCCCAGAGCGATGAAAGTCATGGCGACAATCGGGGGCAATACAACCATGGCAGCATCTGCCGCGGCATTGCCTAAAATAGCGACGAGAACGATCGTCGGCAGAATCAGCTTTTTGGGGGCATACAGAAGTGTCGTTTTCATGATGGTTGAAATCAAACCGGTCGATTCAGCCAAACCAACACCGAGCATGACGACGAGCACGAGCCCAAGCGGCGGGAAACTTGTAAAGTTCTTTACGAGATTAGTCAAGATCATAATGAGCCCTTCGCCATTAAGCAAATTGACCGCTTTGATTTCCTCTCCTGTTCCCGGGTTAACAGCAGTCGTGCCAAGCGCTCCGAAAATAGCGGAGCAAATCAAAATAATGACGGCAATATAAACAAACAGCATGACCGGATCCGGAAGCCGATTTCCGTACTTCTCAATGAAATCAAGAAATCGGTTAAACAATCCTCTTTTTTCGTTCTTTGAATCCAATGTACTCATTCTCCCATTCCTCCTTTCGTACGTATATGTAGTAACGTATTAGTTAAGTAACGTCCATTATGTCATATAATTATATAAATTCAATACTTTCTTTTAATGCAAGAAAAAGACCAGAATGCACATTGGCTTTCCGGTCTGTCACTAATTATTTTCCAATCAATTTATTGGCAAACTCCTGAATCGTCATTTGCGAATGAACCCGCTGCCGGTTCAATGCATGGATTGGATCGCCTTGGAAGACATTTCCTTCGTTGATTGTGAAGGCAATTGAAATGTGTGAATCTTCCAATGCTTGTAAAGTCTCAGTACTATACTTGCCATATGGATAGGCAAGTGCATAGACGGAAGTGTCAGTCTCAAGCAATGCTTCTATTGTGTCATTCGCCTCCTGCAAATCGGCAGCTATGGCGAAGCGTGACTCCGATTGTAGAATGCTTAAGTTGGTCATTGTATTAAACATATGGAAGCCATGTGTATGGTTTTGATACGAATATACATCTGCCGTGTTCCTTATACCTTCCTCGGTTACCATGCCTGGTCTGTTAATACGGCTAGTGATGAGGAATGAAGTTGCCTGAAATCCATATTCCTTTAGGACTGGATACGCCAACTCGACTGTAGAGGCATAGCCATCGTCGAAAGTGATAAGAACTGACTTTGCCGGCAGCTTGCCTTTTTTCTGAACCCAGCGTTCCAATTGTGCTGGCGTGATAGTCGTCCAGCCATTTTTCTTCAAGTACGCCATCTGCTCTTTAAATTTCTTCAATTCGAGTTCAGACACATTGTTGCCGACTTTTCGCTCGACGATATCGTGATACATCAGTACCGGTATGCCGGTTTCAATCTGAACCTGATCTTTCCGGATGTATCCTGTTTTCCCACCAACATTGATCGGATAATAATTTCCTTTGATTCGTTGAAGATGAACCGTTTCGTTCTTTTGAATGGTACCGATTGTTTTTGCTTTTACCGCAGGTTTCTCCAAGATGGAAGCAACGCTTGTTGTCTTGGCCCGAACGGGATGAACAGCCTTCCAATTGCCGGGGGACTCTTGAGAAAGCGTCGCGCGTTGTTTGGAAAACTTAACTTCCTCACCGCCAATAGCCGTATAATAATATTTATCTGATTCCTTAATGACCGTGTGAGATGTACCTTTTAGAAAGACCGCCACTTTGCCCGTTTCTTTAAAGACCGGAGTCGTTTCCGTAATGTGAACCGCCTTCGTCCCGCTGGCCTCTGCAATCGTTGGAACCACTAAGATGAACAGCAACATGATGAATACTAATCGTTTCAATTTCCTTCATTTACCCCTTTTTGCCCGCAAAAGGGACCCCTTGGAAGCATACATCACTTCCAAGATGGCCCCGTGCAGCATTTATTTTCCTTTAATTATAACACGTTTTGGCTCGCCGATTGGTTCCCCTTTTCTGTCAAACGCAATAAACAACCCTTCATCAAACAGGCGAATATCATTCAATTCCTGCAAACCTCTTGTTAATTTAAAATGATTCTGGCCTCGATCGACCAATTCATAATCGATATCTCCCTGATTTGATTGGAAACGAACAATGACCTTTGCGACATCACAATTGCTCCGCACATCGGTGGACATGAAGAAATCATTGCCTTGGAATTCGAGTGTCGGAGATGAAAAGACCTGGCTCGAAGCAGAGCATGTTTGTCCTTTTATACCACAGGTGATCTCGTTCAAAATGGATTGGTAGACAGATCCGAGTTCAACGCTATCTGTAATATGATAGAAAGAACCGTTTGTTTCATCTGCAATCTGTTTAAGTAAGGATTTATTCAAGTCCCTTTCCTTGCCAAGCCCGATTGTAAAGACTGTGATCCCATTGTTTTTCGCCGTTGTAATCGCATTTTTAATCTGTTTTTCTGTAGACTTTCCATCGGTTAATAAAATGGCAACCTTCCTGCCATTGCTTTTCATATTGCTGAAAGCAGTTGTCATGCCAGCACCAATGTTCGTGCCGCCGGATTCTTTAACAAAATCGATGTATGATCGGATACGTATTGCGTCGTCTATTTTTATCAGGCGGCCTGATGTATTAAAATCAGCTGCAATATTTCGATCTGCATTCAATTTTTCTATTAGCTCCTGGGTCTTGCTGACACGAAGCCGCTTTCTATCATTTTTCTTCATGCTTCCAGAAGAATCGATGATAAATGCGATTTCAGGCTTCTCCAGAGTACAGTCAGGGTTTATGGAGACAGGCACATCATGTAAAATCTCAATAGAATATTTGCGGTTTATAACAGATTCCAGCTGTTTATCATACCGATTTGAAGCAGGTATGATTTCGGCAGTAATTTGATCACGTGTTGGAACTGCCGACTGGATCGGAGTAACATATGTCCATGCTTCGCCGTTTCTGAAATCAGCGTACTCTTCACTAAAAGAGGAAGAGCTTGAAGAGCGAAAACGAACTTTCCCATTAAAATTCGAAACGATTTGTCCGCCTGGCAGCATGAGTTTCGCTTGAATTCTCTTTGTTCCAGCGAACCCAGGGACTTCCTCCAAAAACAATTCAGCCTGAGGAAGGTAGTTCAAGTGCACTTCAACCGGCTGTACCTTGCAGGCATTCAACCGATCTGTTAATTCAAAGGTCAATGTATCTGTGCGATACGTTGTCAACTTAGGGGCTGTCACTTGAACTGTAATGTCAGGACCATCTGTTGATGAAGTAATGGAACTAGAATACCCCCTCGTATCTCGCATCAATAAATCATCATAATCCGATTGCATTTGTTTAGCATAGGAAGTAAGCCTATCAGCATTAAGTCTGCTATCTCGCAGTTCTGTCTCGAGTACTTTTAGTTCTTCCATAGCTTTAGTCCATTCTGGAGTATACTCTATTAAATTTTTTAACAAGCCAGCTGCGTTCGAAACACGCTGTTCCATTACTTTTACATTCGACTGCGCCACATCTGCATTTTTCCATGCATCATTTACTATTTTTCTGGCGGCATCTAAATCGTTACTTGATATGGATGATCCTGTTCTTTGTCCATCCAGTGTGGCTCCGACGCTCGAGGTGACCCTTACTGTCATTGATTGATCATATGGAATAGCATTCCCATTACAATCGCGGAAGGAGACAGTGACAAATGTCGAGTCGATCCCATTCGCACTCAAATCCTTCTTCTCTACCTCGACATCCGCAATACTACTTGCTGGCGTGCTGCCTATAGGCGGCTTCGTATTTGTTTCAGGCGAAGGGAAGTAGGCGGTGCCATCTGCTTTGAATCCTTTCGGTAAAGGATATTTTCCGTTGGCGCTGCCAGTCGGGCGTTTTGTTAATCCGACAAGGTCACAAGCTCCTGTATTCGAAATGCGGTGCAATACATCCACCGCTTCAGCACGGGTCAACGAGTCATTCGGGCGGAAATCCTTGAATGTTGTAGAGACAGATGCCCCTGTCGCCAAATCATTCATATACAGATAGTAAACCGCTTGGGCTTCACTCAAATCGACGCCCTGATAGGCAGCGATAATCCGTGCCGCATTTCCTCTTTTCACTGGCAAATCCTTGGCATAGTCGCTCGTTTGACCGTTGAGTGGGATATGGTGGCGCGTCAAGTACCGATAATTGCCCGCTGCCTTATGTTCACCGGCAGAAGAAGGAAAGCTGTCCGGAGACGAGCAGTCGAAACGGACGAGCATCGTGACAAACTGCGCTTCCGTAATAGGTTTGTCGGGTGCGAAGGTACCATCCGGGTAGCCTTGCGTCAAACCTTGGTTATACGCCCATTCAACGGCTTCCGATGCCCAATGCTGCTCTTTGACATCCTTGAATGGCGTCGCTGCTAACGCGTCTGTTGGTATCGTTGATAGCACGAAAACAGATAGGAGTAACAAAAAGAACAGATTCTTTTTATGCCATTTCAATCAAATCGCTCCTTTCTTAATTGAAGAAAAGTACATCATCACGGTAATTTTGTTTCAAATCATTTTCCAAAAAGTCAAGGAAACGATCCGTCAATTTGGCCGCCTGGGCTCTCGTTAACGGTTCATTTGGGTTGAAACGATTGAACTGGTCACCCGAAATGAGACCTAATTCCGTTGCAACATAAACGCTGTCTTTTGCCCAATCCGCGATTTTTCGATCATCCACATAGTGGGTTTTAAAACCGGGGCTCGGAGCGCGTCCTTCCATGCCGAGAGCTCGTACAAGAATTGCGACCGCTTGGACACGAGTAATCGGTCCGTCCGGATTGAACGTATCTGGTGTAACGCCTGTGATAATTCCTTTTTGGACAGCACTCTCAAGATAAAGATAGCCAGGATCTTTTGCGCTGACGTCTTTAAAAATCGATGTCTTCGTCACTTTCTTTTTGCTTTTTGGATCTTCCAGTACACGAATATCAACCGCCTTTAAAATTCCGACAGTATATTGATACCGTTTCATCGGTGTATTCGGCGAGAAGAACTGGGTTGATTCATCAAAAACGCCTAATGAATAAAGCTTTTCAATATGGTTTTTCGCCCAATGGCCATTCAAATCCCTGAATTTCGGCACGATAAGCCGTTCAATTTTCGGCGTGCGGACTTGGGTTAATTCGACCTTTCCAGGACGGCCGCCATATGGCAAGTTATACGTGTACTCACCGATCATATTGGACTCGCTGATGACAGCATGTCCGCCTGTAAAGCTGGAGAGGGAGGGATCGTGCGGTTCATATTGCAATCGCTTCGTTTTGCTGTCTGATACTTTGCTCGTCACAAAACCGGATTGGCCGTTCGGCATTACAATTTCGTAGTCAATCAGTTGCGTTTCTGTGGCTCCCCAGAAGTTTTCATAGCCCATATTGCGTCCTGTGAAGTGTACAGTAAGAGCTTCCTCTTTTTTTGAAGTGCCCAGTTTGACTTTATAGATTTTACGCCCCACTACATTTCCAGAATAGTAATCAGATGCGGGGCGGTTATCAATGACCGTTCCTTGGGAAAATTGATAATCATCTAATGTGTACGAAGTCTTGTCTGAGAGGGTCACTTTCTCTGTATAACTTTTAACAGTTGAGTTGGAGGTCGTTTGCCCTTTATCCTCCCGTTTGTCCAAATCGGCTACATAGACGACGCTGCGGGTTAATTTAGCGCCATTTGGGCCATCTAATGTAAACCGGTAGGTGGAAGTCAATTGGTTCTTGCTTTCCTTTTCACTGACGGTCGCTTTGCCTTTGAATGTAATCGGTTGTCCGCTTAAGAAAAAGACTTCCTCATATGTATACTCATTTAGCACACCGCCATTGAAATCAGGCGGTTTTGCTTCCGCACGCGGCGACACAAGGAGCACAGAGATCAACATGGCAGCCACGAGGATGAGGGGGCGGAACAGCGATGTTTTCATTAGATACATGTAATAGATCCATCCTTTTTAATTAATAGGGAGTAGGCATGGAAGACGCCATGCCTACACTGATTTAATCTACAATAATAATTCGGCCTTTGACACTTGACTCATGGAGGATGTAGAGTCGATCGTTAGCCTTCAAGTCTTCAAGTGCAATCACTTTTCCGTCCTTCAAAATGGTCGCCTGTCGAATGTCCATGTTGTAGATTTTACCTGCTTCTCTCCAATATCCATTCCATTGACTCACGTTGATTACACTGATTGCGCCACTTGAAACAGTTTCCAATCTGCCGATTGAGACGAGATTGGCGACATTGGCGTAGGGATGTATCAGATGCACAGCAATTATCGTGCCATCTTGAACGATAAAATAGCCATATGTCGATGTTTCAAATTTCAGATCCATCTGTGGAATAAGTTTCGATACAGAGTTGTATCGATCCTCGACTGCGACCGTATCATTGCTGAATGATAACGTCTGGGAAGCAACGGGACTCCATCCGCTATTAGCTAACTCATATCCTGAGGAAAGTGTCAGCTGATAGGCACCTACTGAGTCGATGCGGCCATAGTAAATGGAATAGTCCGTCATATTGGGACTTTGCAATCCGTCGTTCGCAATATGGATGACATTTGCAAACGCGCTCTTGTTGCCGCCTTCTGTAATAATCAATGCTGTACCGGCCGCCTGCAGACTGACAGGATCGACTAATCGTCCGTTGCGGATTAATATGGTTCCGTCATGATAGCGGAACGTTCCGGATTGGTGGAGACCGATTTCTTTTCGGTTCAAATTGACAGAGGCAATGGATTCGTTGAAAGTCCGCTCATTTGCATTTTTAATTACCATCTTCTGAATGACTTCTTTGCCTGCCTGCTTTACTGTGACATAATAGATGTCCTGATTGGCATAGTAACGCAACCGATCCGGTTGAATTTGTTCAGTTCCGACATAGATCGGAGTTTTTGTGGAATACGTATAGCTGCTGTTGCTCTTGTGCGTAGAGGCCCACCAGAGCCAGTTTTTAAAGATCTGCTCCTCTGCCACGATCAATTTATGATTGGTAGAATCAATGCGTTGGATCTTTCCTTTATATAACGCTTCTACCTGTATGCCGTGGTCGATCACTTCGATGGAATCGGCTCGGTTCGTGTTGTAAGTCGATAACGACAGTTTTACCCGGTCCCCTTCATGAATGACACTTCTATCTTTTTGTGTGGAGCCTTTAAAAAATTTCGTTTGGTTCGTGATGAAATACGTTTGAGAACGACCGTCGTCCAAGCGAATCGATAGAAATTTTCCTTGCGGATCCAGTTGGCTGACAAGACCTGTCATGATGCGGTCCCGTGATTCGGTGACGGCTGCCTGCGTCCCAGTCTTTCCACGCAATGCCTTGACACGGCGAAGATTAACATCTGCTTCAATCTCCATCCCTAACTTAAATGCTTCAATTTTCACCGGCCGCGAATCAACAGTAAGCTGTGCAAACGTATCAATTTGGAGTGTCATCTCCCGGCCTTGGTCATTGCGAATCGTAATATCTTTCAATCTTTTTTCCGTCGTCTTCTTATCTACTTGCACTTCCTCATATCCGACGCCTACGAAAGTCCCCTTAATGGGTGTGCTCGCTTGTGCAGGTTTTGCTGTCCAACTGGTTAATAAAAGTACAAACGTAAGTATATATAGGAAACATTTTTTTCTCATTCGGCACCTCCGATTCAATCATAATACTGAAAAATGTCCTACGTTGTATATCGGTAAAAAGGAAGGGGATGTTAGAAGTAATTAACTGCAGACGAGTATATCGAACGAGAATTGCTATATTTTTTAGAGTGGCCCTCTTGATATAAATAATAGATTGCCATAATTAGAAACTCTGCGGGTTGTTTACAATAAACAGGGTTTATAGCATTAAACATACAACTTCCTTATATATTGTTCTGTCATCGAGATGTTAATGTCTGACACAACAAAAGTCGTACTGCAGCAGGCACATGCGAGATCACATGGATGACAGTCAGAGAGAGAGGGGAGGAATCGGGCCGAGGTCTTCTATTGATTGATGCTTCAAAACAAACTGGATAAGGTTCAGATTTTGATTTTGACTGAAGAATCGTTGGTGTCAATCAGATTTTTATTTAGTTGCTTTTTGTTCGTTTTTAATTTAAAAAATTAATTCTCACTATGCATGAAAAATATGACAATTCACTTGAAGAAAATGTATACTTAAACTATTAGAAGAAAAGGGGCGATACTCATTTTGAAAAGACGTAGTGTACGCTACTTTGTGTTGTTACTCATGGCTATTCTGTTTTATATGCCATTCGCCTCTTTTGCATCAGCGGAGCCAATTGAAGATATCCGTCAATTGGTACGGGATGAATATGTAGACGCTGTGCCGGAGTCTGTCTTAATGAAAAAGACGGGGAAAGAGATAACAGATGCACTGGATCCCCATTCGGTCTATCTGTCGAAAAAGGAATATGAAGGGTTCATCAACGGAATTGACCAACGAATTGTCGGGATTGGTGTGGTGTTAGAGGAAAACGCAAAAGGTGTAAAAATTATTTCGGTGATTCCAAACAGTCCCGCGGAGCAAGCAGGAATTCTTCAGGGCGACATCATTACGGCTGTTAATGGGACATCCATTGCCGAAATGGCAGTACAGTCTGCAATCGCTTTGATTGGAGGAGAAGAGGGGACGGTTGTCTCACTTTCGATTCAAAGACCGGATGTATCAAAAACTATGAAGGTACAAGTGAAAAGGAAGGAAATCCATTTGCCTGTAGTGGAGTCTGCAATTCTGGGCGGGCGTATCGGCTACATCCGCTTGAACAGTTTTTCCGATGAAGCTGCCGGAGAAATGAATGATGCCATCCAGTCAATGAAAGGAATGGAAAGTTGGATCTTCGATTTGCGTGATAATGGAGGCGGGTATATAACGGCAGCTCAAGATGTAGCCGGTTTCTTTCCGGATGTCCGTTATGCGTTCCAATTGCGTGAGAAGAATAAACAGCCATTGCTTTATGAAGCGAAACGACAGAAACATATGTTCAACGGACCAGTCGCGGTATTACTCAATAAAAATAGTGCGAGTGCATCTGAAATGGTAGCAGCGTCATTGAAGGAGAAAGGAGCTGCCACCTTCTACGGACAGCGCTCCTATGGTAAAGGGACGATGCAAGCGATGTTTCCATTTGAAGACGGGAGCGTGTTGAAACTGACGACCGCACGTTTTTATTCACCGGGAGGGCAGGCTGTCGATCAAGTGGGGGTATTACCCGATCACAAGACAGAGATTGGCCGCGAGCTGGCCTTTGCTCATCGGGATCTGTTGCGTTCCGGTTTAAAAGGATACACGCGCATGCGTTCTTTAAACAATGTGCCGAAAACCAAAACCTTTTTAATTGAAATGAACACGCCGATGAATTGGAAGACCATGGCGCCTGAAACAGTGAAATTGATTGAGCTTGGCGGCGAAGAAGTTCCTGTTACGGTCCATGTAGAAAATGATAGGGCGTTGAAGGTGACACCCACCAGTCCTTTGGTGACTGGGGAGTCGTATCTATTGATCGTACATCCGAAAGTAACGAGCAAAGCAGGCAAACCGATGAAGAAAGGCATATATGTTGAAGTTCAAGTGAAAAAGTAAAAAGAAAGAGCTATGCCATTTGCTATCGAATGGTACAGCTCTTTTTCGTCTTTTGTTCTTGAAGTGAAGGATTAACAGGATGTAGGCAACGACGCTGAATCTCTCGCTCTAGCAAAAGAATAAAATCTCGGCACAGCTTCAAATCTTTCGCTTTCGAATAGCTTTCAAGTAGTAGATCATCAGGCATTTCGCTCATTTCTGTTCACCTCCAAAAATGTTCTAAATCGTAATGTTCACTCATACATTAGTAGGTGCAGTGGAGTTATTCTTACTTTAGCAGAAAATAAAATAAGGAACAACCGTTCTATTTATCCACATGTATAAGTGGATAAGTTGTGGTTAACTTGTTTATAAAGGGGAAAAACCACTATTCATAGTGGGGATTGTGTGCATAATGTTATCCACAGGTGTGGAGTAGTAGGAATATTGTCGAAACTTTTATCTGACTAATTAAAAAATAGGAAAAATATATCGGTTTTTGTCGAAGTTCGTATTGTTATTTTTGCTTTCTTCAGATAATGTGATTTTATAGTGAAGTTTGGGGGGATTGAGTTGTTTCAATTTGATACATTGGGACAAGAAATCGTGGAGGAATTGTCCAGTTTAATTCAAGAACAGGTTATCTTGACGGATCGCCGAGGCTTTATCCAAGCGAGCACGGATCCAAAACGGATCAATCAATTCCATGAAGGGGCATTGCTCAGCTTGCGACAAAAGGAGATTCTTTATATGACAGATAAGGAATTGGCAAGACTTAGGGGAGTACGGAAGGGGATTGTTTTGCCGCTCATTATATCTGGTGAGTCGATTGCCGTACTCGGCATTACTGGAGATCCGGAAAAAATTCAACCGCAGGCTCAATTGATCTTGCGGGTTGTCGAGTTGTTCATCCAAGACAGCTTAAAAAGGAAAGAGAAGGAAGAGAAAGTGCGGGAACGCGAATTCTATGTATTTGAATGGCTCACTTCCTCTAAAAAGGACGAACGGTTCCTGGAAAGAGGTGCTCTTTTAGGGATAGAAGTGGAAAAATACAAACAAGTTATTGTCATTGAGGCAGTGGACGATGAGGAGCAGTTCACAGTCGAAGAGTTGGACAACTTCAATGCGATCCAAAATATTCATCCAGAAATGCAAATGACACGCTGGGGACAGAATAAGCTGCTTCTCTTATTGCCAGATATTCCGGAGGATAAATTGAAAAATGAACTTGAATATTTACTGCTTCACATCAAGCGGAGGAAAAAACTCGCGATTGCCGCCGGTATCGGCAGCTGTACACACCCATTGGAATTGGCGAAGTCATTTAATGAAGCAGGTCGGGCTGTTGCGGTCTCCAAAAGAATAGGAAGGGTTGTTTTTGAGCGGGAGCTCCGGTTTGAATTGATCATTCAGAGTCTTCCCGAAACAACTAGCGATGAATTTATTCGGAGGACCGTCGAGCCGATAGGCGAAGACATTGAACTGCTTCATAATTTACGTGTCTGGTTCAGTGAAAATCAATCTATGCAAAACACGGCACAAAAGCTACATATCCATAAAAATACATTATCCTATCGACTTCAGAAAGTAGAACAACTGACAGGACTGTCCGTCTCAGACATCCATGATGTGTTTCTTCTCTACTTGGGCATACGCCTTTGGGACGAAAGAGAAAGCCGCCTGGTTACTATGTAGCAAGGCGGTCAGACTGTAGACAAAGTCACTCCAAGAATGGAAATGAATTATCAAATCGGCAGGGAGCGCAACTTCGCTTTCCATGGGCTTGACTTCAGCCTCCTCGTCACTCCGTTCCTGCGGGGTCTTCAGCTCAAGCTATTCCCATAGGAGTCTACGTTGCGCTCCCTGCCTTAGATACTAATTCTTTATGAATGAGTAACTATATGAAGACTCTTTGTACATTCTGCTTAAAGGTACTATCCATTTTAATTTTTCATAACATTAGTTCCTTGTTAGCAGAACATCTGTTGATTGCAGCGGAGGCGGCGACTCCTGGGGGGTGAGCGGACGAGGAGGCTCACCACCCGCCCCCGGAAAGCGACCGCCAGAAGCGGAAATCAACTTTACTAGAAATCTAATGTGAGTAACGACCGTATTTTATATTTATACACCAAAACTAATGAATATGTTTTTGTCTACGTTCTTGCCGCCTTGTTACTATGTAGCAAGGCGATTTTTCATGCCCTTTTCATGAATTTCAAAGAAATATTGATCGTTAGGCATCGATATATATTGTCAACGGTAAGACCTGCTGTTAAGGCACTTGTTATTCGCTGATTAGCTCCTCCTTTGTCTGTAGCAGCTCGTAAGTTTCCCCAGGAGCGCTTGTATCTAGCTGTTGCCAGCTCATAAGTTCGCTAGGAGCGCTCGTATCTAGTTGATGACAGCTCGTAAGTTCCCAAGAGCGCTCGTATTTAGTTGATAACAGCTCATAAGTTCCCAATAGCGCTCGTATCTAGTTGATGGCAGCTCGTAAGTTCCCAATAGCGCTCGTATCTAGCTGTTAACAGCTCGTAAGTTTCCAGAAGCGCTCGTATCTAGCTGTTAACAGCTCGAAAGTTCGCCAGGAGTGCTCGTATTTAGCTGTTAACAGCTCGAAAGATTCCCAGAAACGCTCGTATCTAGTTGATGACAGCTCGAAAGTTTCCCAGAAGCGCTCGTATCTAGTTGATGACTGCTCATAAGTTCCCAAGAGCGCTCGTATTTAGCTGTTAACAGCTCGTAAGTTTCCAGAAGCGCTCGTATCTAGTTGATAACAGCTCGTAAGTTTCCCAGAAGTGCTCGTATCTAGTTGATAACAGCTCATAAATCCCCAGGAGCGCTCGTATCTAGCTGTTGCCAGCTCATAAGTTCCCAGGAGCGCTCGTATTTAGCTGTTAACAGCTCGTAAGTTTCCAGGAGCGCTCGTATTTAGCTGTCAACAGCTCGTAAGTTTCCAGAAGCGCTCGTATCTAGCTGTTAACAGCTCGTAAGTTTCCCAGAAGCGCTCGTATCTAGCTGTTAACAGCTCGAAAGTTCGCCAGGAGTGCTCGTATTTAGCTGTTAACAGCTCATAAGTTCCCAGGAGCGCTCGTATCTAGCTGTTAACAGCTCATAAGTTTCCCAGAAGTGCTCGTATCTAGTTGATGACAGCTCGTAAGTTCTCAAGGAGCGCTCGTATCTAGTTGTTGCCAGCTCATAAGTTCCAAAAGTGTTCGTTTCCTTCAATAAAATGCCTGCGCTGGGCGCGCTGTTCATTCATCCGATTAAATCTTCTCAACAACCCCTCCTAAAGAATCATCTGCTTGTAAAAGACAACATGTATTTTTGACTAACCCACTACTGTGACTTTTGTATATGGAACCAAAAAATGTGTCTAAATTTTGACGAAACGTTGTGCGTGTGACTATATCATAAAAATCTTCAGACTATTAGAATGAAAACAAGAATCAGAAAGTTAGAGGAGGCTGCTGAATGAATGAACGGGTGATGGAGCAATTGATCGCGATCACAGGCAGTTCCCATGCAAAGACGACGACCGCTCAAAAGTTAGCCTATTCGTACGATGCCACTGCCAATTTTCAGGCGCTGCCCGATTTGGTATTGTCGCCATCTTCCATAGAAGAAATTCAGGAAATTGTAAAAGTATGTGCCGCACACCGGGTGCCGCTCGTTTCCCGCGGGTCGGGCACCAACTTAGCAGCGGGTACAGCACCGACATCGGGGGGCGTTGTTCTTCTGTTCAATCGGATGAACCACATTCTAGAACTCGATGAGGAAAATTTAACTATTACGGTCCAGCCGGGTGTGATTACCCGTGAGATCAATGAAGTGGTGGAGTCAAAAGGGTTTCTGTATCCGCCTGACCCGAGCTCGATGAAAATCTCGACAATCGGGGGAAATGTAGCGGAAAATTCAGGTGGATTGCGTGGGTTGAAATATGGAGTGACCCGGGATTATGTAAAAGGGTTAAAGGTGGTTCTGCCTTCCGGAGAGCTTCTGACGACAGGGGGGAAGCTGACAAAAGACGTGGCAGGCTATGATTTGACAAGCTTGTATGTCGGTTCGGAAGGGACGCTCGGTGTGATTGTCGAGATTATGCTTGGGTTGATTCCAGCGCCGAAGACAAAACAAACACTGCTCGTTTTCTATGACACCTTGGAACAGGCGGCTGAAACGGTTTCCACAATCATCGCCGCAAAAATTGTGCCGGCTACATTGGAATTCATGGACAAAGGCACCATCGAAACCGTTGAAGATTATATGAAAATCGGTCTGCCGACAGATTGTGAGGCCATGTTGCTCATTGAACAGGATGGAGAACCCGCCGTCGTCAACGAAGATATGAAACGGATCCATGAAATCTGTCAGGAGAAAGGTGCCACCTCGACACAAATGGCACAATCGGCTGAAGAGGCGGAACAATTGAGCACCGCTAGGCGGATTGCCTTGTCAGCTCTTGCAAGAAAACGGCCGACGACCATCTTAGAGGATGCAACTGTACCCCGTTCGGAAATTGCCAATATGGTGAGGGCGATCCAGGAAATCGCTAAAAAATATGAACTTCTCATTTGTACATTCGGTCATGCAGGCGATGGCAACTTGCATCCCACCATTTTAACGGATGTACGGGATGGCGATGAGATGGCGCGCGTTGAAATGGCGCTGGCTGAGATTTTTACGCAAGCAATTCAACTTGGTGGAACAATTACCGGAGAGCATGGTGTCGGTGAAATGAAGTCCCCTTATTTGGAATGGAAAATCGGCACTGCAGGAATCCAAACAATGAAAGCGCTTAAATTGGCAATTGATCCCTTGAACATCATGAATCCAGGCAAGATTTTCGCCAAAGATTCAAAAAAGAGAGTAGTGGTGCAAAATGGTTAGCCTTCAAGCAAAAATCAGGCAATCATTTGTCACCCATGTGAATGACGACCGGTTAATGGATTGCATGCGCTGCGGCTTCTGTCTGCCAGCTTGTCCGACCTATATCCATTCCGGCTATGATGAGACCCAATCGCCGCGCGGTCGTATCGCTTTGATGAAAGCGGTCCGGGACGGTGTTGTTGAATGGGATGGTTCCATAGAAGAAGCATTCGACCTTTGTCTGGGCTGCCGAGCTTGTGAACCGGCCTGTCCGGCGGGTGTGCAGTATGGCACGTTGATTGAGGAAACCCGTGACGCGATCGTTTCCGCAAAGGATCAATCGCTGAAAGAAAAAGTCATGCGTAAAGGGGCATTTGATCATCTATTCGCCGATCAACGAAAAATGCAAGCAGCTGTCAAACTGGTGACGTTTTATCAGAAAACGGGCCTTCAAAAAGCCGTAAGGAAGATCGGGTTTCTTGAATTGTTCCCTTCCTTTATGAAAGACATGGAGAGGGCATTGCCAGAGCCGCCTAAGCGTAAAAGGCAATCAGGTCTGCAACGTCCAGTCAAAACGAAAGTCGCCTTTTTTACAGGGTGTCTCATGGATACGATGTTCAAGGAAACAAACCGGAATACGATGGAACTTCTTGAACGGTTAGGCTGTGAGGTTATATTGCCGAAAGGGCAGCAGTGCTGCGGGGCTTTGCAAGGTCATAGCGGGGAAATGGAGCGAGCCAAGCGGAATGCCCTAGTGAACATCGAAGCGTTTGATGATGTGGAGTTTGATTTTATCGTCAATAACGCCGGTGGCTGCGGCGCATTTCTTTCGGAATATGACCGTTTGTTCGAAAAAGAGTCCCCCGAATTATATGCGAAAGCAAAACGGTTTGTGGACAAGCAGATCGACATTTCTTCGTTGCTTGTCAAACTCGGCATTGTGGCTGAACTTGAAAAATTGCCTTCCACAGAGGCAGTAGAAATCGTCACTTACCAGGATTCCTGCCATTTGCGGAATGTGAATGGAGTCATAAACGAGCCTCGGACTATTTTGAAAGCGGTAAAAAGCAGCGTGTTTACAGAAATGCCTGGCGCGAATCTCTGTTGCGGTTCCGCCGGTATCTATAATTTGCTTCAACCTGAAATGGCGTCACGAATTTTGGAATCCAAAATGGAAGAGGTGAAAAACATTCAAGCATCGACCATCATTACGACCAATCCTGGATGCTTGCTTCAAATGAAAGTAGGAGTGGAGCGTGAAGGTCTTTCATCGACTGCACGTGCCATGCATTTAGTGGATTTTATCCACGAAAAGATAATCCAATAAACGGAGGGAAATGGAATGAGAAAAAGAAGAATTGCAATTTTGGGGGCAATCGGTTTATCGGCCATGTTACTGGTAGGGGCATGTTCATCAGCGAAAGGCGACACAGAATCAGGCGCAGGAGCAGAGGACAAGTCATATAACTTGAAGATGTCCGTAACGGTCAATGATTCTTCTACTTGGTATAAGGCTGCTGAGAAGCTTGCAAATGATATGAAGGAAGAAACGGATGGACGCATTAAGATCGAAATCTATCCGAATGAACAGCTTTCGGGCGGAGATTCCGGCAAGGGAGTGGAACTTTTGGCGAAAGGGCAAACCGACTTGAGCTTCCACTCGACAATCATTTACTCAATTTTGGATCCGCGTTTTGGAGTAGCCAGTGCGCCATTCCTTTTCAAAGACACGGCCGGCGTTGACAAAGTGTTTGGCGGCGAAGGCGGCGAAGCCATCGCGGACATCCTTCGTGAAAAAGGGGTCGAAACGTTAGGTTATGGGGAAAACGGTTTCCGTCAAATTACCAATAGTAAACATGAAATCAAATCGCCGGAAGATCTGAAGAGCATGAAAGTCCGGATTCCAGGCATCACGATGTATACGGATCTGTTCAGAGAATTGGGCGCGGATCCGACGACGATGACTTTCTCCGAAGTGTTTACGTCCTTGCAGCAAGGTACGATTCATGGACAGGAAAATCCGATAGATGTCATTCACTCTTCTAAATTGAACGAAGTACAAGATTATATCACAATGTGGAACTACTCCTATGATCCGCTTGTGCTTGGCATTAACAAGAAGCTATTTGACTCTATGAGCAAAGAAGACCAGGAACTATTTAAGAAATTGGGCAAGGAAGCTGCAGAATATCAAGTGAAAATCGCACGTGAGAAAGAAGCGAACCAAATCGATGGACTGAAATCGTCCGGCATGCAGTTCTATGAGCCGACAGATGCAGAATTGGCATCCTTCAAAGAAGCGGTCCAACCAATCTATGACAAGTATCAGGACATTTGGGGCGAAGACTTGCTAAAAGCGTTCCAAAACCAATAACACTGGGGGTTACATGAATGGAAAAAGTAATTAGCAGGCTGGAAGAATGGATTGTCGTCATAGTACTGTCCATCATGTCAACCATCGCATTTGTCAACATACTTTCTCGGGGATTGGCAAGCTATTCTTTGTCTTTTACAGAAGAGATTACGGTCAACCTATTCGTTATGCTGACCTTTGTGGGAACCGCCATTGGTGTGCGTGAACAAGCACACCTTGGCTTTACTCTTCTCTATGACATGGCAAATGTGGCGTTCAAACGGGTCATTACTGTACTGGTTGGTCTGATGATGTTGCTGTTGTTCGGAGTTCTTCTTTATTACGGTTTCCAAATGGTGAAATTCCAAATGGATATGGGACAAAAAACACCATCTCTTGGATGGCCGCAATGGTGGTTTTCACTCGCCATGCCGCTCGGAGCAGTGCTTTGCATTTATCGGACAATCCAAGTGACAGTAAAGGAATTGCGCGGGCAAGATGAGAAAGGGGAGCAGCTCTCATGATGGCATTTATATTGTTCGGTTTATTCTTTCTGTTAGTCATGTTGCGGATGCCAATTGCCATCGCGCTTGCTGTGTCCTCTATAGCTGTTCTATTTACGGGCAGCGGGATGTTTGGTTTGGAACTGGTAGCCGACATTATGTATTCGAGTGTCTCGAAATTCACATTGCTTGCAATTCCTTTCTTTATCTTGGCTGGTGTCATTATGGAACAAGCGGGCATTTCGAAGCGACTGATCGATTTCGCTCAATCCCTGGTAGGCCACCGGAAAAGCGGTATCGTTTTCGTTACAGTATTGACGGCGATTTTCTTTGCGGCCATTTCCGGTTCGGGTCCAGCGACTGTCGCGGCGATTGGAGGCATTCTTGTGCCGGCAATGGTGAAAAACGGCTATAAAAAGGAGACGGCTGGGGCGTTGGTTGCGAGTTCCGGAGCGATCGGCATTATCATACCTCCAAGTATTGCATTCATCGTTTTCGCGGTAGTGGCGGGTGATCAAATTCCGGTTTCCATTGGTCGATTATTCATGGCGGGTGTCGTACCTGGTTTGCTATTGGGATTAGGTTTCATATTGGCTGCCATGTACGTCAGATGGAGACAAGAAAAGAAGGAAGGCCCGATTGAATATGTCATGAAGGAAAAGGCTACAGGAGAGGAAAGATTGAAAGCGTTTACGGGAGCTCTCTGGGGGCTTCTCATACCCGTCATCATTCTTGGCGGGATCTACGGAGGATTTTTCACACCAACCGAAGCTGCAGTCGTTGCTGTATTCTATGGCCTGTTTGTCGGCTTCTTCGTTTACCGGGAATTAACAATCAAAAAACTGTACGACATTTTAGTCGCTTCTTCTGTTCAGACCGCCGTCGTGATGTTCATTGTCAGTGCAGCTTCCGTCTATGCCTATATCATCACGACGGAACAGATTGCGAGACAGATCTCAGAAGCAATGCTTAGTATGTCGGACAACCCGATCATCATTCTATTACTCGTCAATATTTTGTTGTTAATCGCAGGAATGTTTATCGATGCCATCTCTGCTTATTACATATTCATTCCGATTTTATTGCCAATCATGATCGCATTCAATGTCGATCCGACTGTGTTCGGCGTGTTCATGACAGTGAACTTGGCGATCGGTTTGTTCACTCCGCCGGTAGGACTTAACTTGTTTGTTGCTGCAGGCATATCCAAAACAACGATTGGCCAGATTTCGAAAGGCGTTGTACCTTTCGTTGTAGCATCTATCATCATTTTATTGTTAATCACATATATCCCGCAGATATCCACATTCCTGCCGGATCTATTGAACATTAAATAGGGGGCGACATCGTGAGATTAAAGGGACAAACAGCAATCATTACAGGCGCGGCCAGCGGAATTGGCGCGGAATCGGCAATCATCCTGTCGCGGGAAGGTGCCAACGTCGTTCTCGTCGATTTGAATTCTTGCGAGGAAACAATTGATGCGATTCAAAACCAAGCGTCCGATGCTAACGTGATGGAATGCTTGGGCGACATCCGTGATCCTGAATTTGTGAAAGCGACGGTCGCCCGTGCTTCCGATACATTTGGGGAACTTCATATTTTAGTGAACAATGCAGGAACATGCGGCAGACTCGGTATTGATACGATGACGCTTGATGTCTGGGACCGAGATATGGATACCAATGTGAAAGCCGCATTTCTTTTCATCCAGGCAATCGTCTATCCCCATATGGTGGAACAGAAGTATGGACGAATCATCAATATCAGTTCGATTTCCGGGATGAACGGCGGCGTCATTTCAGGCCAAGAGGACAATAATGGACGTTCTGGACCGGCCTACTCGGCTTCCAAAGGGGCGGTCATCGCCTTGACGAAGTGGGTGGCGAAGGAGCTTGGCGTTCATGGAATCACATGCAACTCGGTCGCACCGGGCGCTACATTGACCGGAATTACGACAGGGGTGGCATATGATGTGAGCCAGCAAGCGATCAAACGGATGGGGACGCCGCAAGATATTGCGGAGGCTGTTCTGTATTTCGCTTCTCCAGAGTCGAGCTATACAACGGGACAAGTACTCAAAGTAGATGGGGGCTACAGCTTTGGATAATCGGATTCAAGCAGTACTCGATAATAAGACGAATCGGATTGCCGGTAGATTTAAGAAAGGGATCGACCTCTTTGAAGGGTTTAAGGAAGTTTGCCGCATCCATCAAGTGACTGCGGCTCATTTCCAATGTATTGGATCCCTTGAGTACGCAACGTATGTCCAGTTGGATCAGACAGCGGAAGGCGGCCTAGCATATTCGAAAAAGAAAAAAACGGATACGCCAATTGAATTGCTGTCTGGCACAGGTTTTATCGGATTGGATATGCAGGGCAAATTGGATGTGCACTTTCACGGAACATTCATCGATTGTGAAAAAAAGATTGATGGCGGCCACTTTATCGACGGGGAGAACCCGGTTGCCGTTACGATTGAATATCTGTTGTTTCCGCTGCATGAAGTAGCGTTGCAACGAGGAAATGATGAGTTTTGGGGCATGCCTGTATTTCAATTTACGAAGGAGGAGTGATTGACTGTGGAAACCTTAGGAAAACTTGCTGTGAAATCGGCGCTGGCCAATCCTGACAAACTCGCTGTGAAAGACAATGACCGTTCATTCACTTACAAAGAGTTGTTGGAACGGGCACATGCGCTAGCTGCTTACTTTCATCATAAAGGATTGCAGAAGGGCGATCGAATCGGCATTTTGATGCCGAACCGCTTGGAACATATCGAGTTGGATGTTGCGGTGGCGCTTGGAGGGTTCATTAAAGTGCCGCTCAACTATCGGCTCCATCCTAAAGAGCATCAATATATGCTGACTGATGCGGATGTTAGCCTGCTTATTGGAGATCGGGCGCTCCTTGACGCGCTCGGCACCGAGATAGAAACATTGTGCGTCGGGGCGAATTATGAAAACATCATCCAATCCTACATCGGAGCGGGATTTGCCGAACATGTCGAGGAGGATGACCTATTCGCCATTATGTATACATCCGGCACGACGGGCAATCCAAAGGGAGTGATGCTTTCGCACCGCAATATGATTGCTGGCGCAGTTTCCCTAGCGCTTGTATGCGAGACAGATTATGACGATATCATCGGCCATGTGGCTCCGTTGACGCACGGGAGCAATTTCCTTTCCCATGTTGCATGGCTGTACGGATTATCACAAGTAGTATTCGATAAATTCGAACCGGAAGAATTCGTGAATGATCTGGCAAGAGAAAAGGTGTCCATCATCTTCCTAGTGCCGACGATGGTCAACTTGATGATCCAGCATCCGAATTTCGATCCTGCGAAACTCTCGACACTAAAGAGCATCAATATGGCAGGCTCTCCGATTGCGGCAAGCAAGCTGGAGCAGGCGCTTAAGCTGACTGGACCGATTTTTGCGGAAACATATGGACAAGTTGAGGCGCCTATGTGCATCACGATGATGCCGAAAAGGGAACTGGGCTCCCGTCTTGAGTCATGCGGCCGCACCGGCCTGTTTGTCGATGTGAAGATCGTGGATGACGAAGGGAATGAACTTCCTGACGGTGAAGTCGGGGAAATCATCTGTAAAGGTTCCCTCGTTATGAAAGGGTATTGGAACAATGAAAAAGCGACAGCGGAAACCTTGCAGGACGGCTGGCTTCATACAGGAGATCTAGGCTGGAAGAATCCAGAAGGATATGTCCATATTGTCGACCGGAAAAAAGATGTCATTATTTCGGGGGGCGTCAATATTTATCCGCGTGAAGTGGAAGAAGTACTGAACATGCATCCAGGTGTTAAGGAGACATGTGTCATCGGCGTGCCAGATGAGAAATGGGGAGAGAACGTCATTGCTTATGTCGTGCCAAATGGTACGCAGCAGGTGACGGATGAACAGCTGCTCGCACTCTGCATTGAAAATATGGCCAGCTTTAAAAAGCCGAAGGAGATTCATATTGTCGAGGAATTGCCGAAAAGTTCCTACGGGAAAATCCTAAAGCGCGAGCTGCGCAACCAGCATGAAGAGGTGAAAGCATGACGAATGTATATGTACACGGCGTCGGCATGACACAATTTGGGACCTTCGTAGATCGGACGATGAAGGACTTGTTGCTCGATGCTTGTATTCAAGCGTTGAATGAAGCAGGCAATCCGAAAGTGGACGCGGTCTATGTTGGAAATTTTATGGGCGGCTCCATATACAACCAAGAAATACTTGGAGCGATTGTTGCGAACGAATTAGGTCTTGGATTCATTCCGACGGCCAAAGTCGAAGGAGCATGCGCTTCTGGCGGCATCGCTGTGAGGCAA
Organism: Sporosarcina luteola; assembly: GCA_014204635.1. GTDB lineage: Bacteria > Bacillota > Bacilli > Bacillales_A > Planococcaceae > Sporosarcina > Sporosarcina luteola_A. Next base: position 298,395 of record JACHLS010000002.1, read on the forward strand.
GGGGTGCTCGGCATTCAGAGCGGTGAATACGAAACTGTATTGGTAGCTGGTGTGGAGAAGATGAAACATGCGTCCACCGCGGATGTCACGCAGGCGATCAATGCGGCGATGGATAATGATTCAAATGAAAAACGGGCGGGGCTCACATTCCCTGGTTTCTTCGGAGTGCTCGCCAACCGGTATTTTTTTGAGACAGGCGCTTCCAAAAAGCATCTCGCTATGGTGGCTTTGAAAAATCGGGAAAATGCGATTCAAAACCCGCTTGCCCAGTTTCGAAAACCGGCTACTTTGGAAGAGATCATGGAAGCGAGAATGATTACGAACCCGCTTGGACTTTACGATTGTTCGCCGATGACGGACGGTGCTGCTGCAATTGTACTATCCAGCAAAAAGTCGCCGGTTCACGTCCGCTCATCTGCCCAAAGTTCTGGACCGACGCAAATGCAGGACGCGGACGATCTATTATCCATTCCCGCTATCAGGGAATCAGGCAGGCTCGCTTACAAGAAAGCGGGAGTCGGGCCAGAAGATATCGATGTCGTAGAAATCCATGACTGCTTCTCCATGACGGAAATGCTTGCGATTGAAGAGCTGGGCTTCTTTTCGAAACGCGAGGGCTGGAAAGCAATTGAAGAAGGCCGTACCAAAGTAACAGGTGATAAGCCGGTTAACACGAGCGGCGGTCTATTATCCCGAGGCCATCCAATCGGTGCCACTGGAATTTCCCAGTTGTATCAGCTTGTACATCAGTTGAGAGGGACAGCGCCAAATCAAGTAGCAGGCAATCCGCGTCTCGCTTTGGCACAAAATTTAGGCGGAACGGGATCCTATTCTGTTGTGCACATTTTGGAAAGGGTGTGAGAGGTATGAAGATTTTTGCGTGCACGAGTTGTGATTATCATAGCGTGACATCCAAGTATACTTGTCCGAAATGCCAGCAAGGGAAGCTGCAGGAGAAGGAAGTTTCGACTAAAGGCACTGTTTATAGTTTCACGGATATTCATGTTGCACCGGCAGAATTCGCCCATATCGCCCCCTATACGGTCGCTTTGATTGAGCTGGATGAAGCGTCGGTCAAAGTGACAGCACGAATGGACAGCGAAGTCGCTATCGGGGATGCAGTTGACTTAAAAGGACTTGAAGAGGGAGCATTCATTTACACGAAGGCCAATTAGTCCTTCGACTATAATCATCGTGGGAATGGAAGGCTTGTGCATTGGATCAAAGCGATCTACTGTACAGGCCTTCTTGTCTAGGAGGCGAAGGAATGAAGGTCATCTCTCTACTATCGCGTGTCATCTCGAAATATTTGCCGATTTGGATTGTAGCCTTGTCCTTAGTGGCTTATGTGTTGCCGGATGCGTTTATTTCCATTCGAGGCCTGACTGGGGTCGGGTTGGGGACCATTTTCTTATTAATGGGCTTGTCGTTATCCACGGACAAGCTGCTGCAAGTTATTAAACAACCGAAATATGCATGTCTCGGCGTGTTGTTTAAGTGGACCATCATGGTAGCTGTATCCAGTGGGATCGCCTATGTTTTTTTCCGGAATGAAGCGGAAATTGCAACCGGAATCATTTTAGCAGGAACTGTTCCGAGTGGGACTTCTGCAAATATCTATACATTCATTGCCGGAGGTGAAGTGGCAGTCAGCATTACGATGGCGACGATGGATACATTCATTTCCCCCCTTCTAACACCTGCTCTTGTCCAGTTTTTCGCAGGGAAATTAATTCCGATTGCTTTTTGGCCGCTGTTTCTCAATATCATTTACATTGTCTTTCTCCCACTTTTAGCCGGGCTGTTCATCCAGTGGAAATGGCAGAAGCCGGTCGGTAAAGTCAGGCCGTATACTGCTGTTTTATCCCAAATGTCCTTATTCATCGTCATCCTCTCCGTCATTTCGAATGCACAAAAATCCTTGCAGGAGAATTTGGCGATCTTGCCCATGATATTCATTGCGGTCACTTTGCAAGTCTCCATTCCAATGGTTGCGGGTTATTTTGCAGCTCGGCTTTTCAAAGCGCCGGAAGAGACGGCACGTGCAATTTTATTCCACACAGGCATATGCAATTCCGCACTGGCAGCAACCCTTGCCATGGAACACGTCAGTTCCCTGGCAGCTGTTCCGGCAGTCGCCAATATGGTCGTCAATTTGACGATCGGAGCGACAGTCGCAAGCCTTTTTGAGAATAAATTTAAAACTTTCTAGACAACTATTTGCCATCCTGAGTGAAATGTTTTGCTAAGTCCAACATTTTCTCAGTTGCTGCTATCATATCTTTTATTACTAGCAAATCGGGAGGAAAATGGTTGAAACAAAAATGGTGGACGTTGTTGTTCCTGCTAAGTGCTTTGTTGCTGACTGCCTGCCAAGGAAACAGAACGGTCACTCCTTTATCTCCCGTAGAAGCTGCCAATCTGGCTGCTGAATGGGCGGCCATGGAACTGACTTTGGTGAACGGGGGCTTTTATGAGGAAGGGGAGTACGAAACGTTTCTGTATAAAGGGATGAACTACCGTTATTTAGCAGGGCATATTGATTCAAAGAAAAAATTGAAGGCCGAACTTCGTAAGACGATGACGAAAAAAGGAGCCAAACGGACTATAAAAGAGAATGGGATTATATTCTATAAAAAGAGATCGGCCCAACCAGAGACGGAAATCGTGAGCGATCTTATGTGGAATGTCGCTACGGTGAGGGAAGTGAAAGTGAAGAAGAAGAAAATGGTTATGGAACTGACCATTCCGATTGGAGAGACAAGAACGGCGAAAAAAATGAAAATCACCTATTTATATAAGAAAACAGATGGATGGCGAATTGATAAAGTGGAAAAATAAGTATGGCTGCTCGAGAGAAAAAAGAAAACGAGAAAAAAGATTTTAAAAAGTCGTAAATAATGTAGTATGCAATATATCGCTAATGTAAGCGATTACAATATATATTACTATTCCTAATTGAAAAATAATTATAAAAAGAGTGTTGACTCTGCCGATTATCCGATATATGATAGCAACAATCTATTACGATTTGTGATTCAATTCACAATCTATCATCAGCTTGGTGCTGGTATCGGTCGTTTGTTAGGAGAGAATGCAATGAGAAGTGACATGATAAAAAAGGGCGTCGATCGGGCACCTCATCGTAGTTTGCTCTATGCAACAGGTGTTAAAACGAAAGATTTAGAAAAGCCTTTTATCGGCGTATGTAATTCATATATTGATATTATTCCGGGCCACAAACACCTCAACCATTTTGCGGAAATCGTCAAAGAGGCAATCTGGGAGGCGGGCGGCATCCCGTTCGAATTCAATACCATTGGAGTCGATGACGGAATAGCGATGGGGCATATCGGAATGCGTTATTCGCTCCCTTCCCGTGAGCTGATCGCGGATTCAGCGGAGACTGTCATAAATGCCCACTGGTTTGACGGCGTCTTCTACATTCCAAACTGCGACAAAATAACGCCGGGAATGCTTATGGCGGCCGTTCGCACAAACGTCCCGTCGGTCTTCGTATCGGGCGGCCCGATGGAAGCAGGCGTCTCAGCAAAAGGAACGCCACTTTCCCTCACATCCGTTTTTGAAGGAGTCGGAGCATATAAGTCCGGCAAAATGTCCGCGGAGGAATTGCTGGACATCGAAACAAATGCATGTCCAACATGCGGATCCTGCTCCGGAATGTTCACAGCGAATTCGATGAATTGCCTAATGGAAATGCTCGGATTGGCATTGCCAGGAAACGGCACAATCGTCGCTACATCGGATGAACGCCACAAGCTCATTAAAGAGGCGGCAAAACATCTAATCCGGATGGTGAAAGAGGATATTAAACCACGTGATATTGTTACCAAGGAAGCGATTGACGACGCATTCGCACTAGACATGGCGATGGGTGGATCAACGAATACCGTTTTACATACGTTGGCCATTGCCCATGAAGCTGAGATCGAATATAGCGTGCAGGATATCAATACAGTAGCGGAACGGGTTCCATACCTCGCAAAGATCATGCCGGCTTCTGATATTTCAATGGATGATATCTTTAAAGCAGGCGGGGTCAGCGCAATCATCAATGAACTGACCAAAATACCCGGAGCTATCCATCCAGATCGGATAACCGTGACAGGGAAGACGATCGGGGAAGACGTCAAAGAGTACCGCATTACAAATGAACAGGTCATACGGACGAAAGACAATCCGTACAGCCCAGTCGGAGGCCTCTCCGTATTGTTTGGAAATATTGCCCCGGATGGCGGCGTCATCAAGGTTGGAGCCGTTGATCCATCCATCAAGGAATTCGTCGGGGAAGCCATCGTATTCGATTCTCAGGAAGCTGCACAAGAAAACATCGACAATGGCACTGTCCGTGAAGGTCATGTGGTCGTGATCCGGTACGAAGGTCCGAAGGGCGGGCCGGGAATGCCGGAAATGCTCGCACCGACCTCTGCTATCCAAGGTCGCGGGCTCGGGACGAAAGTCGCTCTCATTACAGATGGACGTTTTTCCGGGGCTTCCCGGGGCATCTCCATCGGCCATATTTCACCGGAAGCGGCGGAAGGGGGACCGATCGCATTAGTCCAAGATGGAGATAGGATCGCGATCGACTTGACGAACCGGACCATCGAGTTAAAAGTCTCGGATGAAGAATTGGCAGAGCGCAGAGCAAAGCTGCAGCCATTCGAACCGAAAATCAAAAAAGGTTATTTAGCCAGATATTCAAAGCTTGTTACTTCTGCAAGTACAGGCGGCGTCATGAAAATATAATAGTAAAATCGATGATGGGGCAAAAGTGATTAGATCCTGTATTCCCAGAGAGCCGGTCGTGCTGGAAGCCGGCAGTACACCTAATCGCGATATCACCTCGGAGTGGATTGCTGAAAAGAAAACTGAGTAGGCATTCCCGGGCGGCATAAATGCAGGCAGCCCGTTACAAACGAATGGATAAGAATACTTATCCATTCATGAGGCGGCTGATTGCCGTGAACAAGGGTGGTACCATGAAAAGTTTTTTCATCCCTTATACGAAGAATGATTTCTTTGTGTGGGGAGAAAAAGCTTTTTATTTTTGAATAAAATGGATCAGAGAAAGTCAGGAGGAGTTAGCAAATGAGTGCTGAAGTTCAAACGAAGCAAGCTGTTTTGGAACCAATGCCGACCATGGAAGAGCAGCAGACAACAAGACCGGCGGATGGGTCAGCGGTCCTGATTCAGGCATTGAAGGACCAAGGTGTCGAAGTCATTTTCGGTTACCCAGGGGGAGCCGTCCTACCGATATATGACGCATTGTATAAGGATCCGATTCCACATGTGCTTGCCCGTCATGAACAGGGAGCTATCCATGCGGCGGAAGGGTATGCGCGTGTATCCGGAAAGCCCGGCGTCGTGATTGCGACATCCGGACCTGGCGCCACCAACTTGGTAACAGGCATTACGGATGCGATGATGGATTCCTTGCCGTTAGTGGTCTTCACCGGCCAAGTCGCAAGCTCCGTCATCGGTACAGACGCCTTCCAAGAGGCGGATATTATCGGAATTACACAACCGATTACGAAACATAACTACCAAGTTCGTGATGTGGCCGACTTGCCAAGAATTATTAAAGAAGCGTTCCATATTGCATCAACAGGCCGCAGAGGACCAGTTGTTGTCGATATCCCGAAAAATGTGGCAACGGAAGTGTTTACGACGCCAGAGGCCTTTGATGTGGAAGTGGACCTCCCAGGGTACCAGCCGACAACGAATCCTAATTATTTGCAAATACAAAAAGCTGTTCACGCACTGACTCATGCAAAGCAGCCGGTCATCCTGGCAGGCGCGGGCATCTTACATGCTCAAGCAATGGATGAACTGAAAGAGTTTGTGGAGAAGCACCGGATTCCGGTGACCAATACACTTCTCGGGTTAGGCGGCATTCCAGGTGATCATGAGCTGTTCCTCGGAATGGCGGGCATGCATGGAACGTACACGGCTAACATGGCACTCAGCGAATGCGACGTGCTCTTGAACATCGGAGCTCGGTTCGACGATCGGTTGACTGGAAACCTCAATACATTCGCGCAACATGCAAAAGTGATTCATATCGATATCGACCCTGCGGAAATCGGCAAAAATGTCACGACTGAAATTCCGATTGTTGCGGATGCCAAAGAAGCATTGAAAGCCTTGCTCGCTGCGGATATGTATTCACCAGAGACAGCGGAATGGATCGATGTATTAAGTAAAAAGACAGAAGATTTCCCATTGTGGTATAAAGAGGACGATTCAGCTTTATTGCCGCAGCAAGCGATCCAGATTATCCATCGCCTGACGGAAGGGGATGCGATTGTCACGACAGATGTCGGTCAGCATCAAATGTGGACAGCGCAATATTACGCTTTAAATAATCCAGATCATTGGGTTACATCCGGGGGACTTGGAACGATGGGCTTCGGTTTCCCTGCAGCCATCGGAGCGCAATTTGCCAAGCCGGATGCCCGTGTCGTCGCTGTTGTCGGAGATGCCGGGTTCCAAATGACCGCTCAGGAACTTTCACTTCTTCAAGAGTATCGGATTCCAGTCAAAGTCGTCATTTTGAACAACGGGGCTCTCGGTATGGTCCGGCAATGGCAGGAAACATTCTATAACGAACGGTATTCCCAATCATTGATTCCTGTTCAGCCTGATTTTGTGAAATTGGCGGAGGCATATGACATTAAAGGATATCGCATCGAGTCGCCGGACGAAGCCGAAGCGGTGTTTGCGGAAGCGTTGCTCTCCGATGAGCCTGTGTTGATCGACTGCCGCGTGAAGCAACAGGAAAATGTCTATCCGATGGTCGCACCTGGAAAAGGACTACACGAAATGATTGGAGTGAGTGGCGAATGAGACGCATCATCACAGTGACAGTCATCAATCAAAGCGGAGTGCTCAACCGGGTGACAGGACTGCTCATGAAACGGCAATTCAATATTGAAAGCATTACAGTTGGACATTCGGAGCAGCCCGGCATGTCGAAAATGACATTCATCGTCCATGTTGAAGATGAACGGAAAATTGAGCAGCTCGTGAAACAGCTCCAGAAACAGATCGATGTGATCAAAGTGAATGATATCACAGACAAAGCGATCGTGATGCGGGAATTGGCTTTAGTCAAAGTCGTTGCCCCACCCCAAGCACGCAGTGAGATCAATAGCATTGTTGAACCGTTCAGGGCAACGATCATCGACTCCGGTAAAAACGTTGTCACGTACCAAGTGGTCGGGAATCCGGAGAAGATTGAAGCATTCATCGATCTCGTCAAGCCATACGGCATAAAAGAGTTATCGAGAACCGGCGCTACTGCATTCGTCCGAGATATGCAGAAGGTGCCGTCACCACAGTTATCCATTTTAAAATAAATAAAACCAAAAACTAGGAGGAATATAAAATGGCGAAAATGTATTATAACCAAGATATCAATGAAGGACTTCTACAAGGAAAAACGATTGCAATTATCGGATACGGTTCCCAAGGCCATGCACATGCACAAAACTTGAAGGAGTCAGGATACAATGTGGTCGTTGGTGTCCGTCCGGGCAAATCATTCGACCAAGCGAAAGAAGATGGCTTGGCTGTTAAAACGGTTCGCGAAGCAGCAAAGGAAGCGGATATCATTATGATTCTTCTTCCGGACGAGAGACAAAAGAAAGTATATGAAGAAGAGATCGCACCGGAATTGAAAGCAGGAAAATCAGTTGTATTCGCACACGGTTTCAACGTCCATTTCGGCCAAATCGTTCCGCCAAGTGATGTCGATGTATTCCTTGTAGCTCCAAAAGGACCAGGGCACCTAGTCCGCAGAACATTCGAAGCTGGTGCAGGTGTTCCCGCCTTGTTCGCTGTATTCCAAGACAACTCCGGTCAAGCGAAAGATGTGGCTCTTGCCTATGCGAAAGGGATTGGAGCGGCACGTGCAGGTGTCTTGGAAACGACATTCAAGGAAGAGACGGAAACAGATCTCTTCGGAGAACAAGCAGTATTATGCGGCGGCTTGACATCGCTCGTCAAAGCAGGATTTGAGACGTTGGTGGAAGCAGGATACCAACCGGAACTAGCCTATTTTGAAACAATGCACGAATTGAAATTGATCGTTGACTTGATGTATGAAGGCGGTATGTCCGGCATGCGCTACTCCATCTCCGACACAGCTGAGTGGGGAGACTTCGTATCGGGTCCACGTGTTGTCGATGCAGACACGAAAGCCCGCATGAAAGATATCTTGACTGACATCCAGGAAGGGAAATTCGCGGAAGGCTGGATTCAAGAAAACGAAAACGGCAGACCGAAATTCAATGCGTTTGAAAAAGAGGAAGCAGAACATGAAATCGAACAGGTCGGTAGAAAGCTTCGTGCGATGATGCCGTTTGTCAATCAAAGCGTGAATTCCAAACAGGAAGAAGTGGTAGCGAGTGCGCAAAATTGATATCTTCGATACGACACTTCGGGATGGTGAACAATCAGCAGGAATCAATCTAAATACTGCTGAAAAGTTGGAAATTGCCCGCCAGCTTGAACGGTTTGGCGCATCGGTGATTGAAGCAGGTTTTCCTGCTTCTTCACCTGGCGATTTCGAAGCGGTCAAGCGGATTGCGGAAACTATCAAACGCTCTACAGTCACAGGTTTGGCACGTGCGATGAAGAGCGACATTGATACATCATGGGAGGCACTCCGCGGAGCGGAACAGCCGCATCTCCACATATTTCTGGCCACCTCCCCGATTCATATGGAATATAAATTGAAAAAGACACCAGATCAAGTAGTTGACATAGCGGTGGAAGCAGTAAAATACGCTAAACGTTTTTTCCCACTTGTTCAATGGTCTGCTGAAGACGCTTTTCGTTCTGATCCGGCATTCCTGGTACGTATTATCAATGAAGTGATACAAGCGGGTGCAACAACGATCAATATCCCGGACACTGTCGGATATGCTTCGCCGCAAGAGTATGGCGCCCTATTCAAGTTTTTAAAAGAGAATGTCACCGGGATGGAACGAGTGAAATTATCCACTCATTGCCATAACGATTTGGGAATGGCAGTGGCAAATTCCCTTGCAGCGATTGAAAATGGCGCTGATCAAGTAGAAGGAACAATTAATGGGATTGGTGAGCGGGCAGGAAATGCAGCACTGGAAGAAATTGCAGTCGCTTTGCATATCCGCAAGGACTTCTACGGAGTCGAAACTGGCATCAATTTACAAGAAATCAAGCGCACGAGCCAGCTTGTCAGTCAGTTGACAGGGGTTGTCATCCAGCCGAACAAAGCCGTAGTCGGGAAAAATGCATTCGCCCATGAATCGGGAATCCACCAAGACGGCATGTTGAAAAACCGGGAAACGTATGAAATCATTACACCGGAACTGATTGGAGAAACGACTGCTCCGCTGGCACTGGGGAAACATTCTGGTCGTCATGCATTCAAAGATCGGGCGATTTCCATGGGATTTGAACTAACAGACGAACAGTTGAATGAAGCGTTTGGGGAATTCAAGAACTTGGCGGATAAAAAGAAAGAGATTACAGAAGATGACCTTTTTGTTTTATTCACCGGCAAGCAAATCGAGTATTCTAATGTACCAACATATGAATTGACGAATGTTCAAGTACAATACGGTACGTCAAATGTACCGACAGCCACAGTGTCCGCGACAATACCGACTGGCGAAAATGTGGTCGTTGCAACGACAGGGGCAGGTTCAGTCGAAGCAATTTTCAATACACTAGAGCAGCTTGTCAACGGGCAGGTCCACATATTGGATTACCGGGTAACATCCATTGGAAAAGGACGCGATGCCCTTGGGGAAGCGGTCGTCAATTTAAGTTTCAATGGGGAAGTGCTGACAGGGCGCGATGTGGCGCAAGACGTGTTGGAAGCTTCTGCAAAAGCATATTTAAATGCGATCAATCGAAAATTGATCAAGTCGGCTGTGAAGGTGAAAGAACCGGTTTCTTGACGGATACAGTGATATATTGCATATGGGGATTTTTTGAAGTGGAATAGGTGAAATGAACACAACGAGGAGGAGAAGTACTATGGAAAAAAGAGTAGCTGTTCTACAAGGCGATGGTATCGGCCCAGAAGTGACGTCAGCGGCAGTGCGTGTGCTTGAGGTAATCGCACGACGTTTCAACCATACGTTCCATTTTGAATACGGTGCGATTGGCGGTGATGCGATTGATCGATATAACAATCCGCTGCCTGAAGAGACGATTGCCCTTTGTGAATCGAGTGATGCCATTCTACTCGGCGCGGTCGGCGGACCTAAGTGGGATCAGAATCCTGCTGAACTGCGACCAGAAAAAGGTCTTCTGGCGATCCGGAAACATTTTGATCTGTTTGCCAACCTTCGGCCCGTCAAGGCAGTCCCTTCTTTGATCCAAGCTTCTCCGCTCAAGGAGGATGTCGCGAAAGAAGTAGACATGATGATTGTCCGTGAGTTGACGGGCGGGATCTATTTTGGGCAGCCAAGCCGTTTCACAAATGAATCCGCAGTTGATACGCTCGTTTATACTCGCGCGGAAATTGAACGGATTGTTGAGAAGGCATTCGAGTTGGCACGGCTCCGAAAAGGAAAAGTCACTTCGGTGGATAAGGCAAATGTCCTTTCGTCGAGTAAGCTATGGCGACAAATTGTGGAGGAGAAAAAACAAGGCTATCCAGATATTGAAGTGGAGCATCAATTAGTGGACTCCGCTGCGATGAAGTTGATTACCAATCCTTCCGCTTTTGATGTCATTGTCATGGAGAATATGTTCGGTGACATTTTGAGCGATGAGGCGTCGGTCATCACAGGATCACTTGGTTTATTGCCATCCGCCAGTGTCCGGACAGATGGGTTTGGGTTGTATGAACCCGTGCATGGATCAGCTCCCGATGTGGCGGGAAAAGGTGTCGCCAACCCAGCAGCAGCCATTTTATCTGCAGGCATGATGCTAAAATATTCATTCGGCATGGAGACGGAAGCTGCCGCTATTGAAAAGGCAGTCGAAACAGTGTTTGAGGATGGGTGCTTCACAGCAGACTTGGCAGTCGGAGATAAATCTTATTCCACGGCAGAATGGACAGACAAAGTAGTAGATGAACTTGATTTGCAGTTCGTCTCCAATAGCATCATGTTTTCGTACGTATGATGAATGAATAGGTCGGAAAGAGGAAGGAGAGGCGCAAATGGCTAAAACGATTATCGAGAAAATATGGGATCAGCATATCGTATATGAAGAGGAGGGAAAACCTGACCTCCTGTATATCGATTTACATTTGATCCACGAAGTAACATCTCCGCAAGCGTTTGAAGGGCTTAGGCTGGCAGGCCGGAAAGTTCGGCGCCCAGATTTATGCTTTGCGACGATGGACCATAATGTACCTACAAAAAATTTGCCGATCATCCAAGATCCGATCGCCAAGAAACAGATTTCCACGTTGGAGCGAAATTGCGAGGAGTTCGCCATCCAGTTGGCACATATGGAGCATCCGGATCAGGGGATTGTTCATATTATCGGCCCGGAACTGGGATTGACGCAACCGGGTAAAACGATTGTTTGCGGAGATAGCCATACATCCACTCACGGCGCGTTTGGCGCCATCGCATTTGGAATCGGTACGAGTGAAGTTGAACATGTCCTCTCCACACAAACGCTCTGGCAATCAAAACCGAAGACGATGGAAATCCGGATATCCGGTCAATTGGGTTACGGTGTTGCCGCAAAAGATGTCATATTGGCCATCATCGCGAAATTCGGAATTGATGTCGGAACTGGACACATCGTGGAATACACGGGAGAAGCAATCCGTAACATGACGATGGAAGAACGGATGACGATCTGCAACATGTCCATCGAGGCAGGAGCAAAAGCCGGTTTAATCAGTCCTGATGAAACGACGATCGACTATTTGAGAGGCCGAAGATATGCACCGGAAGGTCCTGCGTTTGAAAAGGCGGCCCAGCAATGGCTCGACTTGGCGACAGACGAAGGAGCGACATATGACAAGGTATTGGAGATTGAGGCATGTGAGATTGAACCATTTGTTACATGGGGAACCAATCCTTCCATGGGCACGGGCATCAGCAAACATATCCCGCGTGCGGAAGACTATGCTTCTGAATCCGATAAGGAAGCACTTAAAAAGGCGCTTGCTTATATGGGACTAAAAGAAGGTGCACCAATCGCATCAATCGAAATTCAACATGTCTTCATCGGTTCCTGTACGAATGCACGGCTTAGTGATCTGCGAAGCGCTGCTAAAATAGTAGCAGGACAAAAAGTGCATCCAACTGTTACAGCCATTGTCGTGCCAGGATCACGAACGGTAAAACAGCAAGCCGAAGCGGAAGGGTTGGACCAGATTTTCATTGAAGCCGGCTTTGAATGGAGAGAATCGGGATGCAGCATGTGTCTCGCCATGAATGACGATGTGGTTCCTGCCGGAGAACGGTGTGCATCCACATCCAATCGGAACTTTGAAGGACGCCAAGGAGCGGGTTCCCGTACACACCTCATGAGTCCAGCGATGGCTGCGGCGGCCGCCATTGCAGGCAAATTTGTTGATGTGCGTACACTGCAGCCGGCCCATGCGTAACTAAGAAAGGATGATTCATAGTGAAACCGATCAATATCGTGGAAAGCATCATTGTTCCGCTAAACCGGAAAAATGTCGACACCGACCAAATCATCTCAAAAGAATTTCTAAAACGAATCGAGCGCACCGGCTTTGGTAACTATTTATTTTACCATTGGCGCCATCACCCGGACGGCACGCGCAATGAGGACTTCGTTTTGAACCAGCCACAATATGAAAATGCAAAAGTTCTTGTCGCACATGAAAACTTCGGCTGTGGTTCTTCCCGGGAACACGCCCCATGGGCTATTATGGACTACGGTTTTCAAGTCGTCATTGCGCCAAGCTTCGCCGATATCTTCCATAACAATTGCTTCAAAAACGGGATTTTGCCGATCCGGCTGACTGTCAAGGAAGTCGAGGAGCTGCTAGCCAAAGGGGAACGGGCACCGTATCAGATCCACATTAATCTGGCAGAACAAACCGTTGCTGGAGAAGACGGCGTCTCCTATTCGTTTGATATCGATCCATACTATAAACAAATGCTGCTCAATGGTTGGGATGAAATTTCATTGACCTTCCAATATGAGGAACATATCCAAAACTATGAAAAACAGCATGCTTAATTAAGGCTAAATCAACAAAAGACATTGAGTTGAGGCAAAGTGTGAAGAGTTGAGCAGAGTAGTAAGCAAACATGATTTGAGCGGGTTTCATTGAGAAACGATCGGTCATTTAAGCAATGCGAGAACGCTAGAATCCCGGGACGAATGCCAGTACCCAGGCTCTACTCCCGAACAAGTGATCAGCTGTAGAAAGTGAACAAACACTCGGGGCTTTCCTTGTCCATTTTACAATCTAATTGCATTCATAACTTAAGATAAAACAAAAAACCTTCGTTTTTTTGAAGGTTTTTCGTTTTATCTTATTTTTCTTTTGTTTGTTGAGCGATTGTTTCTCCATTCTTGCGTGCTTGGATATCGATATTATAATCAGGATACGCTTCTTCAGCTTTCTTTAGAAAGGCAGTGGCCAGCTTATCAGCATCCTCTTTTTTTATCGTATCATTCACTTGGAAATCGACTAAGACGTAGCCGCCGCTGTCCTCGGTGACAATAAGGTTGACATTTGAAACGCCCTCTTCCTTGGCAAATTCCTCTTGCAGCTCTTTATCGGATTTAGCAGTGTCTGATTTATCGATACCCTGGTTTTCTTGAATTTCCTGCTTCTCCTGTTTCTCCTGCTTTTCTGTTGTGGTCTCCTCTTGTTTCTTCTGGTCGTCGGGCTGTTTATCGTCAGCGCCGGTGCATGCTCCCAGAAGTATGGATGTTCCCATCACGGCTGCAACTAGTGCTGTCTTTTTCATCGGTATGACCTCCTCGAAAAGTATAGCTGTCATTCTAGCATAAAAAAAGTGCAAGCTTCAAGGCTTACACTATGGCTATTTTTCTTTCAGCCGCTTTTTGATTTAATTGATCTGCCAGAAATACGTTTGCATTCGTTGCGTGGCGCTGTTTTTCAGTGAAGAGGTCTTCAATCAATTTGGCAGTGCTGAATTGGCGTGTGAATTGCTCGGCCGTTTGAATGGTTGCGTCCCATGCATAAGGTGAAGGAGTTTCGATCGCTTCCTCTGCGTTGGTTTCTGTCATCTCAGGTTTGGCTGAATGGACGCTGGCAGCACCGGACAAGAACGAGGTGGATGCTGCATTCCGTTCATACGCCCCTTTATTAATGGCGGCAGCAATTTTAGCAATATCCGGCCGAAGTTCTTGTACTGCCTCCATGGCAAATGTCATTTCGTTCGGATGATCAGCAAAATAAGGATTTTCATACCAATACTGGTCTTGAAATCTTCCTTGGGACGCCGCTAGATCATTGTTGTAAGGAGAGTTATACCAATCATTGGAAGGTTTAGGGATGCCATGTTTTTGTGCCATCTCCTGGTCTGTTGCAAATAGGATAACATGAGGCACTTCGCCGGGCGCATTTTTAAAATCTGCAATCAGTTCATCTATCCTTGTTTGCCGCTTAGCAATCTCTTTTGAATCGTTGCTTCGGATTGCTTCTTTCAAAGAGCGGTTTTGGACATCCAGCAGGTTGCCATAATACAACTTGTTCGGTTTGAATTCACCATTGACCTTGTCATACCAAGCTGGATGTTGTTTCGCCTCAAACTGGTGATAAGTCGACCAATCATTTGTCCGGATAGAATCCGAGATAAGGGAGTTGCGACCTTGATTGACGGCTGCTAATGGGTTAACGGCAGCTGCCTCTTTTCCCCACACGCTTTTCCAGCCTTCCCCAGCCGTTTGATTACTATCACGGACTTGCATCGAAAAATTACGGTCATTCAATGCGGAAATAAACAATTGCCCACCTCATTCATTAGTATCTATGTCATACACTATACAATTCTACTTTCCTACTAGTATACAACAAGCAAATGATGTTTCACAGATATTTATAAAACTTTTCAACTATATATAGACGGATAGAGCGCTTGCCTGGTGGTCTTCACGGAGACGTTCGATCCCTGTTTTCAAGGACAAGATATAGCAGCCATTGAATAGCACAGTTGGACTCCTGCTATGGAGGCAATTTATCCCGGATCCCGACACGTTTTCACGGAGACTTTTGGCTCGTCCAATCAATGGGAGATTAAAATGCAATCATTTATGTTATTATGATGAAGAGAAATTATCAGGAGGAAGAGAGGATATGCCACAAAGCAATAAGATTAGCAGGATTGCGCAGGTTTTGTTTTTATCTATCATAATGATGCTTGTAGGTTGTAGCTCAACAGAGGCAGAGAGCGGGCAGATTGAACAAAGTTTCACCGATATACATAATGATTTCTGGGCAAAGAATGAAGTAATGCAACTTGTAGAAATGGAAATTATTAATGGATATCCAGATAAGCAGTTCCGCCCGTCTGTGGAAGTATCCCGAGGTCAAGCAGCTAACTTGATGGCAGGGGCACTGAAGCTTCCGGAAACGCCCTATGAACCGATATTCAAGGACGTCAGTTCCAAGTCTTCACATTTAAAAGGTGCGATGGCAACCTATAAAGCGGGGATTTTTCTTGGAAAGGAAGATGGAACGTTCGGTGTTGGCGATTCATTAACACGTGAACAGATGGCGACCGTGATTACCCGGGCTTTTAATTTGCAGGACACAGGCGAAGAGATTCATTTTTCCGATGAAAACCGGATTAGCGAATCGCATCGTGAAGGTGTGAAGATCTTGGCGCAGCATGGCATTACGACTGGGAAAGAGGATGGTTCGTTCGATCCGAAAACGCCAGTTAATCGTGCCACTTATGTCGTATTTTTGCACCGTGCGATGGTGAAAACAGGCATGGTGGAAGAACAACCGACTGTTGAGTTCAAGCCTGCCCAAACGTTCGGCGCGTATGAAGCAATCCGTGCGGAGAGAAATTTTGCGGAAGTGCCGGTTTCCGAGAATGCGAAAACATATTTGCGCTCCAATCAGTACTTGCAGTACGCCGGAGAACAAACAGTGAAGCATCCGCATGCGACCGATAAAGTCTATACGTATAAAATCGGCGGAATTCCATCCGTTGCGGTGCATGTAACGAAACGGGAGTTGCCGAATGGCGATTACTTCCTTTTCACAGAATTGAAGAATGACCAACGACTGCCGATTACGGTGGATCTCATTCAGACGGAAAATGGCGTCACAAGAAGCTTATTGCATACGTATGACCGATTTCCAATAAAAAAGGTGACCGACGACACGTTCGGTTTCGATATAACAACCTATCCGACCGGCATTTTTGAAGAAACATCCCCAGAAGGAACGAAATCTCAAAAGATGATTGGAAAATCGTATCAGTCCAAGGCACTGACGAAGACATATCCGAATGGATCGGCGAGTCATACGCGTGAGCTTCTAAATGAAACGGAAGCGTTTAGCGGTGTGAAGCTAGGGGATTCCCAGTTGTCTGTCTACCGGCTTCAGTCAAGAGGTTATGACATTGTCGATCAATGGATACTCGTCTCTAAAGAGACTTTGTTCTCGACGAAACAAGAAATGGACGATTGGATGCTGGAGTCTGCCGCTAATTATAAAAAACGGAATAAGTGGTATACCGCACAAGGTCCATATAACAAAATGGCAACCACTATAGAGCCGATGCCGAAATCAGGCAGAGGATACGGCCGCAACCTGCTTCTCGTAAAAGAGGACCGGGTCATGGCGAAGTATTTAGAAACGAAAGAACGTTATTATGAAAGCTTGTTATACAATTCATATGCAAATTTAGACGTGTTTAGAGGAAAGTCCACTTATTGGGAAACGGAAGTGACGAGCACCTATTTGAAAGGGTTGTTCGGGTTGACAGCACCGTTTGTTGACACGAGATTTAATGAACAAATAGCGCTTTTCTTATATAACGGAGGTAAGGCATTTGGCCACTCCGACTACAATGTCGGATTAAAGAATTACGCTGATTTATTAGTTTCACAGCGCAAAAAAGGCAACATTACTTCTGTTGGACCAAATGCGTATTATATTCCGGATTATTTCCCATCGAAACAGAATGTGAAAACACACACATCGATGAATCATCAATTGGGCGGCATGAATATTTTGCTTCTCGCGTACAAGGAGTTTAAAGATCCGGTCTATTTGGAGACGGCGAATAGCATTCATGCGGCCTTGGTGAAAGACGTGGATCGTTGGATCAGGCCGGACGGCGATATTTGGTACAAAGTATCACCTGACCATACATTCGTCGGACGGGACTATACGCATTTGACGCTGGAGGACTTGATCCATTCCTATGAAATGTGGTCTGACATTGATTCTTCCAAGGTACCTGTCTTCGAAAAGATGATTCGTTCAAAAGCCGGTTACATGGATCGGAATGAAAAAGGGTATACGACCAAAATTAAAAATGGTTTGGAACGGATCGGCTTATCAGAATTACTGCCAGCAGGCACCGAGCATACCGATGCACTATAAAGAAATGGTAAAACGCCCAAGTGGACAACTATTTTGTCCCTTGGGCGTTTCCTCTATCATTCATTCATTTTTGTTACTAAGTCGGACCGAATCCAACCATAGTCAGAAGGAGGATTCAAGTCGGAAATCACTTTGTACCAGACATAGCCGTCGCTGCCTGTTGTTTCATCAACGATGATGAGTGGATAGCCGAATGCTGCCTCATATCCCGGGCTTTTTGGTTTGTATGTGAATAATTTTACGCTGGATGCATCAGGGCTTGTCCGCACGTTCACACCAGTTGAGCCGTCATAGGTGATGCGGCCGAGTTGTGCTTGCTTGTAATCCCGTCCGCCAAGATATTTATCAATCCGCCACATATGGCCGGCAATCTTGCTTCCCCAGTTCGGGTCCGATGCGTATTTCACATTGAAGCCGACAGCCTTATTTCCAGGCACCGCACCATTCGCATGTGCACCGAGGGGGTTGGCGTAGTTTAAATTAATATAGCGTGTAATAAACGCATTCACACTATTATTAGGGCTTGCATAGATTTCGCCGGCTTCCGGCGAGGAATCGAACACTTTAATTCCAAACAAGTTGTTTTTGGTCTGGGCATTGGCACTAATGCCGTAATCACTCTCATGAATGGCTGCTGCTAAAATGAACATAGCATTCACATTGTATGTCTGTTCCACTTCTTTCAAATAGGAGCCAAGCCCAATCAGTTTGGATTTTACAGACAAATCTTTGTAGCGGGCATGGCCGGTGCTTTCCCGTTCACGCAAAGCTTCCGCGATATAACGGTTCAGTTCGTCTCCCGTATAGGTAGACGGCTGGCGTACCGATTGGAATTGGAAATAAGGATAATGTGTGACCACTTTCTTTGTCGCAACGTTTGTAAAATGAACGCCATCCAGGCTCGTATATCTTCCGGAACCCATGGAAGCCGGCACTGGCCCAATGGAGTACGTACCATAGCTCTTGCTTAAATTGTCATACGTATAGTGCGTGAGAATCCCGCTGTTGTCGACTACATAATAATCGTATCCTGTCACAAGTTCAGATGGAACGAGGTCGACTTCACTTTGTTTGGCGTAATACGAGGTACCAGCCACTTCCACGATGACATAATCTGGACCACTGCCGATATATTTCATTTCACGGCCTTTTTGTATATATGTCACTTCAGTGCGCAGCGTTTTATCGCTGTATAGAGAAGTGAGCTGCTTCGGATTTTGCGCTCCAAAGGCCCGGCCAGATTTCATCTTTATAATCTTATTATTTTTTTGGATCGCTTTTATGGACGAAGATGCATTGTAAACTGCCAATGCATCTTCGTATGTTTTATAAAGTGCGATTGTCGGAGTAACTTGTCCATTTGAAATTGAACTCACTTTGTATACTTCCGGATCGACATCAGGCACTTCCGGTTTTCCAGGTTCGCTAGGCGCTGTCGGTTGCAATACTTCGGCTGCGGCATTCATCCGGAAGAGGAAGGCGGCCGCGTGAGCGATGGTCGCACTGTTTTGCGGTTTGAAATAAATACCGTCCTTTTGATGGTCGCCGCGAATAATATTCAAGTTAACTGCAGCCGATACCGCGTCTCGGAAATTAGGTGAAATTTTCGCTTGATCCTTAAACTTCATATTGATTGTCTGAACAGGCAAATCCATGTAGCGGAATGCTTTATAAATCATGCCTGCCATTTGTTGGCGTGTAATTTTGTCGTTCGGCTTGAACGTTCCATCCGGATAACCGGATAAAATACCAGCGCCAGCAGCGTTTTGAATCTCAATCGTTAAGTTAGTGTTAGCTTTTAAATCCTTAAATGTATACTTTGTGGATACCGGCAAATCCAGGGCGCGGGATAAATACGAGGCAAACTCGCCGCGTGTGACCGCTTTGTTCGGATTGTATTTTCCTTTGGCATCCGGTTTGATAACACCTTTTTGAATCCAATAATTTAACTCCGTTTCCATCTGGTGGCCTGTTATATCACTAGCTTTCGCCACCTGCGTGAAAAGAGAGGAGCAAATGAGCAATGTCAGCAACGTCAGTGAAACTATCTTTTTCACTCGTAAACCTCCTTCTGTCTAACTATTAATATAGTAACAGAATTCGGAAGCGAGGATAAGGACCAAATTGCGCATGTTCTTGTGCAATCTTTTTGGTCTGGCATAGAGTACACTTTGAATACCTGCCGATTGTCCCATGTGTGGCAGTTTTGTAAATAGGGAATAATCAATTTTCAAAAATGGAACTAAAGAGCACACCGCAACGTCTTATTAGATGCTATAATGTCAGAAGGGTTATCTCATAATAATTTGGCTATTAGTCGTAGAAAGGGTATTATTTTACATGACCATGATCAAAGATAAAATTTATGGAAAAGATACGATATATTTTATTGTCTCTTTGGCAGTACTGTTCGTGTCGTTGTTTTTGCCGACATCCATCGCCCTCGTAATCACAGCGCTATTTTTCGGGGCGTTTGCCTTTTTAAGACCACAGCAAAGCTTGGTGTTCCTTATCATTTACGTCAGCATCCGGCCATTGCTAGTGGAAGTCAATTCCGGCGTAAAATTGGTTGGCGATTTGATTACCTTTGTCGCATTTGTACGATTGCTGGTTGCTGCCCGCAAAAATTTATTGAGTCTATTCCATTTCAAATTATTTGAATGGGCGCTTTTCCTCCTGTTGATTGCCGGATCGATCAGCGGACTCCTGAATGGCGTACTGACGTCAGCCGTCATTTTCCAGGTCCGTACATTCATCATCATGTATCTTCTATATTACATTGTGTCGCGTACCCGCTTATCCGAAAGCTGGCTGAAAAGTCTCGCTTGGGTTACGGTTTGGACAGGCGTCATTGCATCAATCCATGGATTGATCGAAAAGCTGTCATTACGCCAATTTTTGTTGCCTGATGCTTGGAAATATAAAATATTGTCTCCAACAAACGCTGTAAGGATTTATGGCTTGCCCGGCAACCCGAACTCACTTGCCTTGCTATTGTTTTTCGGCATTTTGGCGATTTTGTTCCTGCAGCAGTTGTACAAAGGGGAAAAGTACAAATGGTTCTTTAATGTCAACTTGACATTATTTATCGGCATCTTCATCCTTACCTATTCCCGTGGTACTTGGATATCGGCATTTGTCTTCGGTATTTTATTTATTGTGATGACAAGGAATTGGAAAGTATTGAAGCGGCTTGCGATTGCCGGTGTTACGTCAATTGTTCTTATTTATTTCCCGGTGAATTGGGGAGTGCATTACATTCAAACGTTAGGCATTTCGCCTGAACCGATAGATCCGGGAAGCATAGGAGGGCGGCTCGGCGAGACATTTGATCAAAAGAATTTGGATCTCATGTCGGAAAGCGGACGTTTCTTCTATATCAAAAAAGGATTTGAAATCTTTAACGACTATAAAATAGTCGGTTCTGGGTTTGGCTCCTTCGGTGGATCGGCCACGTTGTCCTACGGTTCGCCGATCTATGACCATTATGGGATCCGTTCGGATATATACGGCGGCAAGTATTTCTATTCGGACAACCAATACATCCAGATCATCACGGAAACGGGTGTGGTAGGCGTCATCCTATTCGCTGTGTTCCTGTTAGGCATGCTGGCCCTTTTCTGGAAACAACGACACACGACATTTGGAAAATTCATGATCGCCCTCTGGTTTGCGACAGGATTCTCCGGGTTCTACTATAATATTTGGGAATTAAAAATGTATACGATGTTTTATTTCCTATTATTCGGAGCATTTGCCTCCATGTCAGATCAATATAAGAAATTCGATTTAAAGTAGAAATAAAGACATGACTATACCACCCGGGAAGTTCCGGGTGGTTTTTTCCTTCTTATGGATTATGGTATTTTACAGTGGGCTCTGGTAAGCTGTAGATTGATTCATAGAAAGGAAGGTGTCGACTTATCAAGCATTCTAGCGTTTCTGTACGAAAAATCGGAAAAAAAGTCGCGATGACAGTTGCAGCTGTCTCTCTTATACTCTCAGTCCCGGCAGGAGCCTCGGCCAAAACAACCACAGTCGAGAGCTATCCCGTTTCCTCAGGTGTGACGTATTCCCACTATACACACGCAGGAACAAATCACGTAAACCATTTACAGGTGAATCTAAACGATCCCTATACGAAATTGGCGGTAGGCCTCCCGTCTCCCATAGCCAAGACGGATGCAACTACGACTCTCGCCAATCGGGATTCAAAGGATGGCAACCGGGTGGTCGGTGCAGTGAATGCATCATTTTTCGACATGAAATCGGGACTTCCGATTTATTTGATTTCGCAAGGGAATGAAATTGTAAATGGTGGAGCGATTTCAAGCTCACCGGATTACTATGTCAGCCAGCCGATTGCTTTCGGCGTCATGAAGGATGGACGAGCTGAAATTGATCACTTCAACTTTAATGTTTCCATCAATCATGGTGGGACAGACTATAAAATGACTGGCTTGAATCGGGAACGGCAAGCAGGAGAAACCATTGTCTTTACGCCGCAGTATCTATCAAAAAATACGAATTCCAATGAATTCGGAATTGAAATTGTGGTGGATACAGGTTCACCGATCACCTCTACATATTACGGTCAGCAATTGACCGGAAACGTTTTAAAAGTACGTGATTACGGTTCAAAAGAAAAAGTAGAGATTCCATCCACCGGCTTCGTCATCTCAGCTCATGGGGAACGTGCGCTTGAACGGTTGAAAGGAATCAAGCAAGGCGACAGCGTGTCCCTTTCCATTACAATTGATGATAAATGGAAGGATTCCGAGTTTATGTTAGCGAGCGGGCCGATGCTGTTGAAAGACGGCAAGCCGAATATTACAATGAATACGTCTAACTGGCGGGCGAAGGCCATGACAGCAAGGACAGCGATTGCAATCAGCAAAGATAAGAAGCAAGTTCATCTTGTTACGGTCGACAGCCGCAGTGGTTATAGCAGCGGCATGACTTTGACTCAATTTGCAAATTATTTGGCGGCACAGGGATACGATCGTGCTTTGAACTTTGACGGCGGCGGATCTACAACGCTGGGACTCCGTAAACATGGCAGCAATACGGTTGTGTTAGGGAACCGCACAACCAATTCCAGTCAACGGAAAGTTTCGGCTATCGTAGAAGCAGTCAGCACTGCACCGGTAAGCGATCCTGGTATCATTAGCGTTTCCCGCGGACAGGTTGGCCAAGTATTGGTCGGAGCGACAGTACCGCTTACTTTGAATTACGTTTTGGATGCCTATTACAATCCATTGAAAGCGGATGCCTCTCTAGTGGAAGTGACTTCTGAAAAAGGGAAAATAAAAGGAGCGGGCATGGGATACACAGCTCTTGAAGCAGGTGAAGACCGTGTCAGCGTCAACTATGGCGAAGCAACACAGTCCTTCCCGGTTACGGTGGTAGATGCTCCTGCGAAGTTGACACTGTCACCAAGCACATCGAAGGTCGATCCAGGTTCGACCGTTTCATTCAAAGTGAATGCGACCGATGGACAAGGCAAACCGATCATATATTCACCGGAACAAGTCCAGTGGGGCGTGACGGGGAATATTGGAACCATCAGCAGTTCGGGTGTCTTCAAGGCATCCTCAGTTCCGGGAAGCGGTAAAGTGACCGCTTCACTCGGTACGAAAACGGTCTCTGTGTCGATTGACCTGTCTGACGGTACGGCAGCATTCAAAGATATTCCTGCTGACCACGCTTATTATACGGAAATCCGTTATTTGAAGGACCATGGTTATATCAAGGGGGACATCGACGGCAAGTTTAATCCGGGCCAAACGCTCTCCCGTGAGCATGCGGCAGTCATCCTGAGCCGAGTGTTCAATGTCGATACAACAAATGCAGGAGCGCAGAAGTTCTCCGACGTCCCTTCGACGCACCGTTATTACAATGAAATCAATGCGATTGCCAATGCGGGCCTCGTCGGCGGAAGCAACGGCAAGTTTAACCCGACAGGAGAATTGACGCGTGCTCAAATGGCTGCGATTCTTGTAAAAGCTTATGAGCTGAAAGGCGAATCTGCGAAGAAATTCAAAGATGTGCCAACAGATCATTGGGCATACAAGCAAATTCACATTTTAGCCAACCATGGCATTACGACAGGGAATGAAAAAGGCAATTTCGAGCCGAACAAGCCGGTTAATCGTGCACAGTTCAGCGCATTCCTCTATCGCAGCATGACAAAATAGTCGACTAGCAAGCCGTCCTTCTTCGGAAGGGCGGTTTTTTTGCAGGAGCGATGTCGTAACTGAGTCAGTGCTTGTGAATTTGCATGCTCGGAAAGTAGATAAGCTATAGTGTAGTGGAAGTGTCCTCAGGGCAAGTCAAAGTGTAGGGCATGTTGTCTACCATTTTCATGAAAACAGCAACCATGCTATAATGAAGGCATTAAGGATAAAGGAAGTTTGCTAATGAGAATTGGAATTGTAGGAAATTACGGAAATGACAATAACGGAGACGAGGCGATCCTGCTCAGTTTAATTAAGCAGGTGACTGCTACGTTTTCCATTGATAGCAAGCAGATTACAGTATTCAGCAATAATCCGAAGCAGACGGCGACACGGTATGGGGTCGATAGTTTTCCGCTTTATTATAAACAAGGAAATGCAGCCAAAACCTTTTTCGTAACGTATCAACACAATAAACGGATTGTTCGCACGTTTGATCTGTTGATTATCGGCGGCGGCGGTATCCTGATGGATCTCTACAAACGAGAGGCGCCGTTGTATGGATCCTATGCCATGATGGCGAAAAACTCGAATGTGCCCTATGTCATCTATGGTTGTGGTGCGGGTCCGCTGAATACGAGTCTTGGCAAATGGTTCATCCGCTATATGTGCAAACATGCAGAGAGCGTGTCTGTCCGGGATCCGGAGTCCGCCCAATTGCTTCAATCGGTCGGCGTCACCAAGCCTGTTGATGTGATCGGCGATCCGGCTTTCTCCTTGCGCAAAGAACATGTGGAAAAATCGGATGCCCCGTCGCAAATTGGAGTGACGGCAGTCCCTTATTACAATGCTGATTACTGGCCGGAAGGCAATCCAACCATCTATCAGGATTATGTAGACGGAATGGCAAAAAATCTAGATACGCTGGCAGAACAGTTTAACGTTCAGATCAACTTTTTTGCGACCAAATTTCCGCAGGATGCAAACGTGACAAAAGATATCCAAGCACAGATGAAACATGCTGATAAGACGATCGTGTTGGATGAAAACCTTTTGCCTGAGCGGATTTTGGAAATGACAGAGCAACAGGACATTGTCATTGGGACGAGGTTGCATTCTTTGATCTTGGCAACTTGCACGGAAACGCCGATCATGGCAATTTCCTATCACCATAAAGTGAACGACTTCATGAAATTGGCGGAGTTGGATCGGTACGCTTTCCCGATTGGAGAAATTCATCGGAATTCAACTCTGTTTGCGAAGGCATTCAGGCAGATGGCTGACAACTGGCCAGCCACACTGGAGGAAACGGAGCGACTGTCCGAGCAATTATATGAGGAATCTATGAAAGGCACTCGCCAGTTTATTGATGCCATCAAATAAAATAGCAATTTTTAGATGACCATCCAATCGTAACGGTTTTGGTTAGTGTGGAAAAACAGTAAAAAGCACAGCATTTGGGGACACAATTCGCATATGAATTGATGTCCCCTTTTTTGTTATTACATTAGTATTTAGAAGCTATATATATACAAACAAGTACTGGAATTAGCACAAACATTAATAGTATCGCACTAAATTAATATAACTTTATTAATTCCATTATTAAAACGGCTGACTGGGGTGGAAAATAAAGCATGTACAAAAACTGATTCAAAATATAGAAATGTCTTTTTATTAACATTCGTTTGAATTACAATAAATTTTATAAAGACCTTTTAGGCTATAACCTTATAATGGAATAAATAAGGGGGCAATAAAATCAAAATGTTTAAGTATTTTATTTTCATTATTGGGATATTTTCAATGATATTAGTGGGGTGTTCAACTGATTTACAAAACACGGAACAAAGTATAGTAGTCGAAAAGAGTATTGGCGATGAAAATAACTATGAAGACTTCAGAGAGGTTACTGACAATGAGCAAGTTCAAAAAATAAAAGAGATTTTAAAGGAGGCAAATTGGATAAATGCAAAAGCAGAAATGGCTTCCCCTCCTGTTTACAGATTTGCATTTCGTAATAATAACCCTAACCTTGAAGTTAAAGCGCCATTATATCAACTATGGATGACTCCAAACGATGATAACGTAGAACTCATCCGTGATGGAAATGCATATGTCAAATTAGATAAAATTATGTCAGGGGAGCTATTTGAAATCATTACAGGAGAAAAATTAACGGACCAGTGAATCCAATTGTCAATTGGCATTGCGTTCGAGTCCATTTAGACTTATTTAAAGGCAAACAAACACGCGCTCAGGAAATCCTGAGCGTTTTTGTTTGCTTTATCCATTTCAATTTGTTGTCTGAATGTATGCGGATGGGTTGTGAGTTAAATTGCTATTCGTGTTTCTATACACATCAATGACCCGTTAATCCAAACGGTGGTCATTTTTTTATTCCAACAGTTCCGCTTGACGTTATTCAGTCTGCCCTTTATGATGGTACTATAAAATATTTTCTAGTACCAATGTTGGAGAGAGGAGAGACCATGTGAAAGAGAGGCTGCAACAAGCGGTTTTGGAGTTAATTGTGGACAAAGGATTGAAATTCACGATAAGTGACATCGCTGCTAAAGTAGCGATTAGTAAGAGAACTTTTTACGAGCATTTTAGTTCGAAACAGCACATTATCGAGACAATTGTAGACGAAGCGATAGAGGAGGTAAAACAACGGGAACGGTCGATATTCAATAGGGAAGATTGGTCTTGCGAACAAAAATTGAGGGATATCTTATTGATCGTGCCCAGTGGACTGCAAGTTGAGGATACTGTCCTGTTAGACCAAATGAAGCGGTTTGCTCCGAATGAGTGGCTAAAAATAGAAAAGCTTTTACGCGAGGAATGGGAAACGGTCCAACAGATTATTGAATTAGGAATAAACAACGGGGAGTTTCGTCCAATGGATGTTCCGAGTGTCATTCAAGTATTGCGAGGGGCTTCTATGGCGATTTTCGATCCCGAATTCCAAAACCATTCAGCAAAGCCATTGGCTGAAGTGGTCGAGACAATGGTTGATCTCGTAATGCACGGAATAGTTGATCGAAAGGAATGAAGCACTTGGCTTGGGTATATTTGTCGATGGCCATCTTGTTTGAAATTATCGGAACTCTTTCAATGAAACTATCCGAAGGGTTTACAAAAGGTGTACCATCCGTCTTAATGGTTGTGTTTTACATACTTGCTTTTGCCAGTTTGAATTTTTCACTAAAGACCCTACCCGTCAGCGTTGCATACGCAATCTGGTCTGGTATCGGGACAGCGGCAATCGCGGTCCTCGGTTATTATTTTTTCAGGGAGACGTTGACTGTCACAAAAGTGATAGCCATCGGGCTGATTATTGCCGGAGTGGTTTTATTACATAGTGGTGATCATTTTGTGCAAAAAGCACCAAGCGGGAAAACGTCGAGCTTGCATAAGATGGAGGGGGAAAATGGATAGGATTCAACAAGAACCGTCGATGCGGGTCTTACAATGGTTTTTTGTAGTGATTGATGTGTCTTTCATCTTGTACTTTAGTGCCACGGCACTTAAAATGATCCCGTTGGAATATGCGTATTCGGATTATACCAATCCCATTTTGATAGCATGGAATTGGTCCTTCTTTCCACTCGATATGGCCATTTCTGTAACTGGGCTGTCCTCCATCTATTTGAACCGCAAGGGTCGTTCGGAGTGGAAATCGTTTGCGTTAATTTCGCTCGTGCTTACGTTTTGCTCGGGACTGATGGCCATTTCCTATTGGACCATCCGGTTGGAGTTTGATCCGAGTTGGTGGGCTTTAAATCTAGCTTTAATGCTCTATCCATTGTTTTTTATTCCTCGTTTTATTAAATCAAGCCAAGTTGCAAGTCAATATTGAGCTGAAACCTTCCCTGCCTTTGCCCTCATAAGAGAAGAGGGTTTTCCTCCCTGCATCACGAATAGTAGCAAGGGAAGAAACGAATGCAATGAGGGGGATGAACGATGAGAAATGAAGAGATGTTATTGATTCCGGGACCGACGCCAGTAGTCGATTCCATATATGATGCGATGTCGAGTGAGACAAGAGGGCATACAGATTCCCGTTTTGTCGCCATTTATAAGCATGCCATCGAGCAGACGCGTGAATTGTTGAAAACGGATGGCGAGGTATTTGTCATATCAGGATCCGGCACGGTTGCCATGGAAATGGCCCTTGTGAATACAGTAGCTGCTGGCGAACGGTTATTGATTATCAGTCATGGCTATTTCGGAGACCGTTTCATCAAATTGGCGAAAGCTTTTGGAATTGAAATCGATGTATTGCAAGCTGAATGGGGACAACAAGTGGCCAGCGAGGAAGTGGAAAAGAAACTTGGTGAGCATACATACAAGGCGGTCACGGTGACACATGCGGATACGTCAACAGGTGTAGCGGCAGATTTGGATTGTCTTGTTCCGCTTATAAAAAAGCATGGAGCTCTCGTCATCGTGGATGGTGTTTGCGCGACCGCAGCACTGGAAGAGGATATGAGCAAAGAATATGGCAGTCCCGAATATAAAATTGATATTGTCCTCACGGGATCTCAAAAAGCGATCGGTGTCCCGCCTGGGCTGGCGATCGTCGCCTTCAATCAAACTGCATTGAAGGCGAGAGAAGCACTCGGGCATGTGCCAGCCTATTATTGCGATATTCATAATTGGATACCAATCATGCAAAATCCAGCCAATTATTTCGCAACACCACCCGTCAATTTAATTTACGCTTATGAGGAAGGAATAAAACTTGTCCTTGCTGAAGGAATGGACGAACGGATTATGCGTCATGCCGCATTTGGCCGTGCTGTCCGCACTGCTTTGCGTGAATATGGTATGACACCACTTGCTTCGGAAGAGGTCGCTGCCTCAACTTTAAGCTGCATTCTCTACCCTGAAGGCTTGAATGATACGGAATTCCGCGCAGCTCTCGCTCAAAAAGGAATTATTGTCGCAGGTGCATTAGCCCACTTGGCTGGCAAAGCATTTCGGATTGGACATATGGGAAACACGACAGAAGACATGCTTGCAGGCGCTATACGAGCAATCGGGGAAGTGCTTAATGACATGGGATACGAAGTAGAGATTGATAAAGCAGTACTTCGATTTACAGAAGAAGTTTCAGTAACAAATCAATAGAAGTAAGATGCCAGGCGAGCAGCCTGGCATTTGTTCATTTGGGCTGGTTAATCTTTTAAAACTTCTATCTAACATCAGCCTCAGAGGAAACTCATTGCTCTCTCCTCTTCAACTCAACTCCGACATCGGGCCTGTCAGTGAATATGCCGTCCGCCCCCCATTGAAGCAACCTGTCCATCTCCTCTTCATCGTTCACTGTGAACGGGTGGACATCCAGTCCATGCTCGTGAAACTGATCAATCAAGTCGTTTGTAACGACATCCTTATTGATACCAACACCCGACGCGTATCTGTTCAGTCGCTTAAATTCCTTCTCTGTAAAAGATGGAGTTTTAGTAGACGAATAGAGTTGTATTAAAGGGATGCTCGGTTCCATGTTATGAATTCGCTGTAAGCTTTTCTGATCAAACGACTGGAGAATTATGCTGGGCAAAGTTGTTTGCTCATTCCGAATTCCAAACTCTTTCAACTGCTGAAGCAGTTCTTTTTCCATTCCGGGATTATCGTCGGGGGCTTTTAATTCAATATAGTAGTTCACATCTGTTCCAAACCGCTCAAATACCTCACGTAAACTGACGATCCTTTCATTTGTATCAATTCCTTCGCCCGAAACTGGGCGTTTTCGTTTGAAATTCCCAGTGCGGTAGGCATTTATTTGGTCTAAGGTCAGGTCCGACACGGCAATTTTAGTTTCTTCATCCATAATGAACTTATCATGCATGACGACAAGTTCGCCGTCTTTTGTTCTTTGTAAATCAAGTTCAATATAATCAGCCCCCATTTGCACAGCTAATTCATAGGAAGCCAAAGTGTGTTCGGGCGCATAGGCAGATGCTCCGCGGTGCGCAATAATAAGAAAATCATCCACTGGCAGCTTTGGCAGAGTGGATTTTTCTGTTTGTTCACAACCAAACAACAAGAAGAGAAAAATGAATATGCATTTCTTTTTCATGATGCAACCACCCCTGGGAATATACTAAACAAAACCAAGTATAAAAGAATAATAGAAAAAAGCAGGAAAAAGGAGGAGTTTTAGCGAAATATGTCTAATGTAAGTCAGTGTGAGTATTACTTTGGCAATTTACTAGTTGTCGGAAAGGAACTTGATTCATGAAAAAAGTGGAGCTGATCAATGTATCAAAATCATACGACAAGCAAGTGGATGTTATCTCCAATATAAACGTCACGATAGAGCCAGGCGAGTTTTTTGTTCTCGTTGGGCCATCAGGATGCGGGAAGAGCACCATGCTTCGAATGATAGCAGGACTTGAAGAAATTACTGGCGGTACATTGAAAATAGGGGAGCAGATAGCAAACAACCTCTCTCCGGATAAAAGGGATTTATCCATGGTGTTCCAAAACTATGCACTTTATCCCCATTTGACTGTGCAGCAAAATATTACATTCGGGCTTGATGTTAAACGGATGAAGAAAGACGAACAGAAGCGGAAGGCTGCCGAAGTGGCGAGCATGCTCGGTCTTACAGATTATCTCGCCAGGAAACCCCGCGAGTTATCGGGAGGACAGCGCCAACGAGTTGCCCTGGCTCGTGCGATTGTCAGTGAAACACCGATCTGTCTGATGGATGAACCGCTATCCAACTTGGACGCAAAGCTTCGGGCCCATATGCGCTCTGAAATCAGGAGAATTCAGCGGACGCTAGGCATTACGATGATTTACGTAACACACGACCAAGTGGAAGCTATGACGATGGGCGATCGAATTATGATCTTGCATGAAGGAAAGATCCAACAAATCGGCAAGCCGATTGATATTTATAACCATCCTGCCAACCCGTTTGTCGCCACGTTCATCGGTTCGCCGCCAATGAATTTAGCGAAAGCGGTACTGGACGAGACGACGGAGGAACTTGTGGTCGAGAATGAACTGCGGATCCCTGTGCCTGGCATGGAACGATCAAAGCTGCCTAGCCATGGAATGACAGTCGGAATTCGCCCGGAAAGTATATTACCTCTTACGCCAGAGCAAACCGGCGGTGTAAAACTTGAGGTGACAACGACGAATGTTGAAGTTCTGGGGAATGAGACGATATTTTCATTTCATGTCGGTACAGAAGAATGGATGGCAAAATGGAGCGGCCAATGGCATATCGGCATTGGAGAGCAATTGCCTGTCTGGTTGGAATTCGATTCCTTATCGATCTTTGATGGAGAGGAAGGCCACCTTATTAAGAAGACTGTAGATCAAAGTCATCATGTTGTACAGCAAGAGGTGGTGGAATGAATACGACCGGTTCACTCTGGAAACGATCGGTTAATGGCCGCACCGCCCTTCTTTATTTATTGCCGTCGATCATTTTATTTTCAGTTTTCGTTTTTTATCCAATGTTCCGGACCATCTATCTTAGCTTCTTCCTGACGGATCAGGCAGGCAACGCAGCCATCAATGTCGGATTTGAAAACTATCAATATTTGTTAGGATCGTCGGAGTTTCAAAATAGCATGAAGGCCACCATTTTATTCGTTCTCTATACCGTGCCGATCGGTATCATATTGGCCTTATTTTTCGCGCTGCTGGCAAATGAAAAACTGAAGGGCATCGGGTTTTTCCGAACGATGTATTCTTCCACAATGGGTGTCTCGGTTGCAGCCTCGTCCGTCATATGGCTATTCATGTTCAATCCGAGCATCGGCATGTTTAATCGTCTATTACAGACAGTCGGCCTGCCACAAATCCAATGGCTGCTCGATCCGGAGTGGGCCCTTTTATCCGTCTCCATGTCGACAATTTGGATGAATGTAGGGTTTTCCTTTCTTATCTTGCTTGGAGGTTTACAAAACATCGATGAGCATTTATATGAAAGCTCTCGAATTGATGGGGCTGGCTATTTCTATAGGCTGCGCCGCATTACACTGCCAATGCTATCACCAACGCTGTTTTTCATCATCACTATTTCGCTGATCAACGCGTTTCAAACATTTGGCCAAATTGATATATTAACGAAAGGTGGTCCCTCGCAATCGACGAACCTCATTGTCTATTCGATTTATCGGGAGGCTTTCGTCAACTACCAAT
The DNA here is from genome assembly GCA_014204635.1 of Sporosarcina luteola. GTDB lineage: Bacteria > Bacillota > Bacilli > Bacillales_A > Planococcaceae > Sporosarcina > Sporosarcina luteola_A. The sequence continues at coordinate 330,303 of JACHLS010000002.1, forward strand.
TTGGAACGGCTAGCGCACAGGCAGTTATCTTATTCGTCATTATTCTTATCGTAACCATCTTGCAGTTCAAGTTAGGGGAGAGGAAGGTGCATTACCAATGAAAACAAGCCTTCCCGCAAAAATATGGCTTTACTTCCTGTTGATTGTGACATCGCTTTGCGTCTTTTTTCCGGTTCTTTACGCATTTATGATTTCATTCATGACAGGACCTGAAATTATTCAAGGACGATTTTTCCCCCAAACGTTCAATTTGGAGAATTATACCAAGGTGTTTGACAGGCTGCCGTTGCTTAATTACTTATTAAATAGCTTTATCGTGTCAATCAGTGTCATGCTCGGGCAACTCGTCGTATGCAGTCTCGCTGCCTATGCGTTTGTATTCTTCAAATTCAAAGGACGGGATTTCATTTTTTTCTTGTTTATTTCCACTATGATGATTCCATGGGAAGCTACGATGATCCCAAACGTATTCACCATACGGAAGCTTGACTGGTTCAACACATACCAAGGTTTGACGCTGCCTTTCTTCGCACTGGCATTTGGCACATTCCTCTTGCGTCAGCATTTCCTGACAATCCCTAAGGAGTTGCATGAAGCGTCCCAAATTGCAGGACTGAGCCGGTTCAAGTTTTTCTGGAAAGTGGTCTTGCCCATTTCAAAAACGAGCCTTGTCACGCTAGGTGCATATGGCTTCCTGACAACATGGAATATGTACTTATGGCCATTGCTCATTACGACGAATCAATCCGTCCGTACTGTACAAATCGGTTTGAAGCAATTGCAGTCCCAAGAGATTGCAACCGAATGGGGGGTGGTCATGGCAGGTGTCATTGTCGTTATCATTCCGACATTGCTGCTGCTTTTCATTGGTCAGAAGCAACTGCAAAAAGGATTATCTCAAGGTGCATTGAAATGATGAAATTAGATTGGCAATTACAAGTAAAGGGGTGCAGGAAGGAATATGAAAAAATTTGGAGCAAATCCGCTTTTATGGCTTCTCATTTTGGCCATGGCCATTTTGACGGCTTGTACGAACAGTGACAGCAATACGAACAACGAATCCTCTACAGGCGATTCTGGTGAAAAGAAAGAACCGGCAAAAACAGAGGATGGCAAAGTCTCAATCGAGTTCTGGCATGCCATGTCAGGCACTGGCCAAGAGTCCATTGACGCTATCGTGAAAGGGTTCAATGAATCTCAGGATCAATATGAAGTGAAGGCGGAATACCAAGGGTCCTATGAAGAGTCGCTGACGAAGCTGCGCGGCGTCGGAGGGACCAAAGATGCCCCGGCTATTACACAAGTCTTCGAAGTCGGAACAAAGTATATGATCGAAAGCGGTTATATCGAGCCGATGCAGTCATTTATTGACAAGGATAACTACGATCTATCCCAGCTGGAAGAGAATATTTTGAACTATTACCGGGTGGATGGAGATCTTTACTCTATGCCATTCAACTCATCCACCCCTGTCATGATCTATAACAAAGACGCATTCAAGGAAGCGGGGCTTGATCCCGAAAAGGCGCCTGAGACATTTTCTGAAGTGATTGAGGCTGCCGAGAAATTGACAACGGATGAAATGAAAGGCTTCTCCATGTTGACATACGGCTGGTTCTTCGAGCAACTTGTCGCAACCCAAGGCGGCCTCTATGTGAATGAAGACAACGGTCGTTCCGGTGATGCTACAGAAGCTGTCTTCAACGGTCCAGAAGGGCGGAATGTGTTCGATTTCCTGGATCGGATGAATAAGGCAGGCACATTTGGCAACTTCGGAACGAATTGGGATGATATCCGTGCGGCATTCTCCACTGGGAAAGTTGCCATGTACATGGATTCCTCCGCTGGGGTAGCAGGTGCCATCAACAACGCACCATTCGAAGTCGGAGTCGCGTATATCCCGCATGCGGACGAAGTGAAACGGAATGGAGTTGTAATCGGCGGCGCATCCCTCTGGATGTCAAAAGGGATTGCCGAGGAAGAGCAGGAAGCAGCTTGGGAATTCATGAAATACTTGACGACGCCTGAAGTCCAAGCAAAATGGCACCTCGATACTGGTTACTTCGCCATCAACCCTAAAGCATACGATGAAGAAGACGTGAAAGCGAAATGGGCTGAATATCCGCAATACAAAGTGACGGTCGATCAGCTGCAAGATACAGTGCCGGGTTATGCGACACAAGGAGCGCTCATCTCGGTATTCCCAGAATCAAGACAGCAAATCGTGACCGCCTTGGAAGAATTATACCAAGGAAAAGATCCGCAAGAAGTGTTGGACAAAGCGGTTGAAGGTACAAACCGTGCTATCGAAATCGCGAACAAGACGAAGAAATAAAATGACAGAGCACCTTTGCCGAAATATCGGTAAAGGTGCTTTTTAACATGGTAATAGGAATACAGGAAGTAGTATACGAATCTAGGATATATTATGGTATAGTAATAGAGTGGTTTTTATACAGGTTTTAAGATGCGCAGGCACTTAAAATAGATAAAAAAAGAGTAGGAGATGAAGGAATGTCGCTATTGAAAAAAGCAGGCATGTGGGTTGCCGCCATGGCACTCATACTAAGCGGTCTTTCGTTCGGTACGAATGTAAGCGCTGCCAGCTCACAAGAGGTGACACGCGGTGAATTCATTACCGCAGTCGTAAAAGCACTTGAATTGGAAGTGGGAGATGGCTCGTCACACCAATTTACAGATGTCGACAAGCAGTTGGCACCATTTGTAGAAGCTGCCCTAACGAACGGGTTGGTGAAAGGAGCGACAGCTTCGGAGTTCAAACCGGGTGAGAAATTGACTCGTGAGCATGCATTTTTAATTGTATCGCGTGCCGTTAAGACGGACGAAGTGTATCCAGTGTCGTTGCTTGATAAATTTAAGGACAAAGGCCAATTCAAAACGAATGAGTTAGAAGAATTGGCGAAGAGCGTAGGCCTGGATATTTTCAGAGGATTTGAAGATGGTACAGCAAAACCGCAGAAAGTGGTAACGAAAGGCCAAGTGAAAAAGATTCTTGATCGTTTGTTGGAGGTACATAGTACACAACCTGCACTACCGGAAGAACAGCCGAATGAACAACCAATAAATGACAACGTCTCACTTCGTATTTTAGGAACAAGCGATTTGCATACAAACTTTGTCAACTATGATTACTATCAGGACAAACCGACAAATGAATTCGGTTTGGCAAAGACAGCTGTCCTTATCGAGGAAGCACGTGCCGAAAACCCGAATAACCTGTTGTTCGACAATGGAGACTTGATTCAAGGAACGCCGCTCGGTGCCTATAAAGTGTCTGTTGATCCACTGGAAGAGGGAGAGACACATCCTGCATTTGCTGCATTCAAAGCACTTGAATATGATGCTGCCTCTCTAGGAAATCATGAATTCAACTTTGGGCTTGATTATTTAGACAAAGTGATCAAGGGATCTGAAGTGCCGATCTTGAACGCAACTGTATATGACGCAAAAACAAAAGAGAACGTTTATACACCGTATGTCATTTTAGATAAAGAAGTTGTTGACGGCAAAGGAAACAAGCATGACTTGAAAGTCGGCGTAATCGGCGTCGTCACACCGGGAATCATGAAATGGGACAAAGCATTGCTTGAAGGAAAAGTGACAGCGGAAGATCCTGTTGTTTCCATTAACAAGTTTCTTCCTGAAGTGAAGGAAAAAGGCGCGGATATCGTCGTCGTCATTTCGCATTCCGGCATTGGTGACGAAACATACGTGCCAGGTGAAGAAAACGTCACTTACCAGCTGACGAAGATTGAAGGCGTCGATGCAATCTTGACAGGTCACGACCACGGACTGTTCCCAGGTCCTGACTATGGGGAATTAAAAAATGTTGATTTGGAACTAGGTAAAATCAATGGTATGCCAGTTGTCATGCCAGGCAAGTTCGGAAGCCATTTAGGAATTATTGATTTGGAGCTTGAAAAAGCAGATGGTTCCTGGAAAGTGGTTGAAAGTAAAGGGTTCCTTCGTGAAGTGGATAAGGAATCAGACAAAGTATCCGAGAAAGTCATTCAAGCAGTCAAAGAAGCACATGAAGGAACTATTGAGTATGTCCGCAGTCCGGTCGGTAAAACGACGTCGACCATAACAAGTTATTTCGCGCTTGTAAAAGATGATCCTTCCATTCAAATCGTAACGAATGCTCAAAAATGGTATGTTGAAAGTCAATTGAAAGGTTCTCAATATGAAAGCCTTCCAATTCTATCTGCAGGCGCGCCTTTCAAGGCGGGTGGGCGTAATGGAGCTAACTATTACACAGAAATTCCTGCGGGAGAAATCGCCATCAAGAATGTTGCTGATTTGTATGTCTATGACAATACAATTGCAGCTGTTGTCATGACAGGGGCAGATGTGAAAGAATGGCTTGAAATGTCTGCTGGCCAGTTCAACCAAATTAATCCATCCTCTAGTGAGGAACAAGACTTGATCAATAGCGACTTCCGTACGTATAATTTTGACGTGCTGGATGGTGTTACGTATCAAGTGGATGTAACCCAACCTGCAAAGTACGATGCGAAAGGCGAAACAATCAATGAAAAAGCAAATCGGATCGTCAATTTGCAATATGATGGAAAACCGATAGACCTAGAACAGAAGTTTATCGTCGTGACAAACAACTACCGTGCAAGTGGGAACTTCCCGGGTGTTCGCAATGCAATCGATACAATTGAATATGCATATGAGAATCGTGAAGCAATTATGGATTACATGATTGATCAAAAGACAATCGACCCGTCAGCCGATAATAACTGGACATTTGTACCGGTTGAAGGGGATGCAAAGATCATTTTTGAAACATCCGGAAAAGCACAGAACTTCGCTCCTAAAGAAGGCGATATCCAATACATCGCTCCGACAAAGGACGGCTTTGCTAAGTTCTCAATCAAACTGAAATAAGAAATGACGGAGTGGAGCATGTCTCTGCTCCGTATTTTTTTGAATCTTATTTATGTTTATTGTCCGGCGATTGAAGATTTGTCATGCCATTTCCTGGTAGTGACCTTTTCTTACTAAAGAAGACGATTAAAAAAGGCTGTTCCGGGTATCGTAAAGGTTAACATGTGCCGAAGGAGCTGTTTGAATTGAAAAGGAAATTTCAAGTGGAGCCGAATGCTAGTGAAGGGCGCGACAGTCGCTTTACGGGAATGCCGGATGCAAAGGAGTTTCCTGATTTGGAGCCTAAGCAAAGTGCCGAAAAACAAATGGAGCAATACGAGAATACTGTTGGAGGAACGAAGCGGAACGTGGAGGGTGTGGAAGACTAAGAAACGAAGGCATTGTGCTGACAATGCCTTCGTTTTAATTCAATCCTACTTTCCAAATGCTTCATTTCACGTATACTAATAGAGAGAATAAGTTGGATCAAGACTGGGGATAAGAAGTTGAAAAAGAGAATGCTGATCACTGTGCTTTTCTTTAGTTTACTTACTGGATGTGAACCTTTTATGAAGAGTGAATCGGTTAAGGTACCGAACGATTTGGCTTTAATCGATTGCAAACTGCATTCAATGCATTTGCCGGAGAACTCGGCGCATATCACGGTGGGTATGGTAGGTGATATCCTTCTGCATAATCCGCTTTATACGTATGACAATTACAATCAATCATTTAAAGACATATCGGAGGAACTTCAAAAAATTGATTTCCTACTGGCTAATCAAGAATCATTGCCTGCTGGAAAGGAGTTTGGTTTATCCGGTTATCCGCGTTTCAATAGCCCGAAGCATATTATTCGAGATTTGAAGGAGAACGGCGTGGATATGATTAATTTGGCAAACAATCATACAATGGATCAAAATGAAGAGGGACTTCGTAAGGCGATAGCGCATATGAAAGAGTTTGGAATGCCTTATATCGGTGCCTATGAGTCTCAAGAGGATCAGGAGACAGAACGTATTGTAGATATCAATGGCGTTCGAATTGGAGTCCTCGCCTATACGTTTGGAACGAACGGTCTGCCAGTTCCGAAGGGTAAGGATTATATGGTTGGCATCACGGATCGAGTAAAAATGAAGAAAGACATCGAGTCTATACGAGGAAAAGTGGATGTCGTCGTCGCTTCCATTCATTGGGGAACGGAATATGTACTTGAACCTTCCGCCTACCAAGAGGAGCTGGCTCGATTTTTATCCGATTCGGATGTCGATATCATCTTCGGCCACCATCCACATGTTTTGCAGCGATACGAAAAAATAGGGAAAACACATATCTTTTATTCTTTAGGAAACTTCTACTCGGGTCAACAGTTTGATACGACGAACATTGGCGGGATTGGCAAAGTAGACATACACAAGCTGGAGTTTGCCGGTCATGAAATCACGACAGTAGGAGATGCCCATCTGATCCCAACAGCGGTCATCCGCAATGCGCAACGGCGCTTTGTCGTGGTTCCTTTGAAACAAGCGGGAAAACAAGCTGCCAGAAATGTAACGTGGGTGGAGAAGCATGTGGGATTGACAGCGGAGTAAAGGAAACGCGTCCTGCCAAAGTCGGTAGGACGCGTTTCGTTTTAAGAAAAATGATTATTTTGCTTCTTCATCTTTTACTTTTAAAGTGTAGATGAAATTGGAAACAATTTTTGCAGCTTGTTGACGAGTCGTGAATTGTTCAGGCATAAATTTGCCTTCATATCCAGATGCAATTCCAAGCTCATGAAGCATAGAAACAGCATTTACCGTTTCAGCAGAGTACTTGCCAAAATCAGAATACGGAGCTTTCGCGGTTGCTGCATATTTTGTTCCAGTTGATTTTTCGTAAGCGCGTTCCAGAATCAAAGCAAATTGTGCACGAGTTACATTTTGGTTTGGATGGAATTTACCATCTTCTCCTTTAATGATGCCAGCTTCATAAGCCGTGGCGATATCAGCCTTTAATTGATCAGAAACCCCATTTAAGTCTTTGAAAGGAGTTGTTGCAGCACCTTCTGTTTTGAGATCGAGTGCTTTCACAATCCAAGAAGCCATTTCTGCACGGGTAATTTTGTGACCCGGCTTAAAGTTGTTTTCTTTTTCAAGGATATTTCTGTAATAAAGATCAGATACATAAGGATAAGCCCAGCTATTTAAGGACAGATCTTTGTAAGGAACCGTTGCGATAATGCGGCCTTCTAGACCAGTTTTAACAGTCCCAATTCCTTTAAGATGATTTGCAAGGTTTTCCCAATCACTGAAACCAGGCTCGCTTGCACGCCCTTCCTCATAAGCTTTTCCTAATGATTCAAAACCATCTCCACCACGGGCAGTAAATACATTTGTTGCTGCTTTATACATCTTAGCATCTTCTACTTCTTTGCCATCAATTTTCAAGGAAACAATTCGTTTACCAGCTTCAGCCGTGCCGTCAAAAACAACTTGCATACCGGCTACATGTAAAAATCCACCGTTTTCTTTTGGATATTCTTTTACAGAATGCTCGAATGTTTGTTTTAGTTCAGCACCGCTTAATTCGACGATGGCAAGGTTATTTCCAAACGGCAGTACTGTAAGCACTTCACCGTATGTGATCGGGCCTGTTTTGATAGAAGCTCGGATGCCGCCTCCATTTTGGAAAGCGATTGCCACGTTCGGATCAATTTCTTTCGCTTTTTCCAGCATGCCGTCAGTAATGATATTGCCGAGGTTTGTTTCACCTGCACGAACTCCGCCTAACCCGCGCAGTCCACTCAAGAATACATCTGCAGTGCCTCCAGTAGGCTTAGCCATTGTATCATTAACTTGTTTCGTATATGGTGCCAGCATTTTTTCTGCCTCTGGATCTTTTGCCCCATCCTTGTCTACTGTATGAAGAACACCTTTGTAATCTTTGATAACACCGTTCTCATCAAATGTTACATCTAACTGTCCCAAGAATTTGTGATACTCATTCGTTTGAACAATAATAACCGGTTCTTTATCCGCATTGACGACAAATGGCTCTTCCAATTTCGAGTGTGTATGGCCACCTACAATGATATCGATTCCAGGAACTTGCTTGGCGAGCTCTTGGTCATTATCGATTGCAGGGTTGTCATCAAAACCAATATGAGTAACCGCGATGATTTTATTGATGCCCATTTCTTCGAATGCAGCTACTGCCGCTTTTGCTTCCGTAATGTAATTCGTAAATTTAATTGCTTCTGGACTGGAGATATCTGCTGTCTCTTCAGTAGTTAAGCCGAAAATACCAACTTTTTCTCCGTTGATTTCTTTGACAATGCCATTATAGATTTTTCCATCTTCAGGTTTTGCGACGACTTTCCGTTCTTGTAAACCAGTAAAGTTTTTATCTTCTGAGAAGTCAACGTTCGCAGAGACAATTGGGAACTTGGCTCCTTTGATAAAATCAGCCAGTGGCTTATGGCCTTCAGGACTAGTGCCTAGGTCAAATTCATGGTTCCCGAATGTCAGCGCGTCATAGCCCAGATAATTCAAAAACGCCAAGTCTGCTTGTCCTTGAAACTCGTTGAAATAAAGAGTTCCCGAGAAGACGTCACCTGCATGCAGCAATACGTTATTCGGATGATCCGCTTGCTTTTCTTTCAATAATGCCGCAAATTGCGCGATATTCTCAAGGTGTGCATGAGAATCATTGTTGTGGAACACCGTCAGTGAAAAGTCCTTCGACGCTTCCTCTGCTGAAACGGCAGCAGGTGTGATGCCTGCCAAGCTGAATAGCAAGATGGAAGCAGCCGCCCCCTTGAAATACCTTTTTGACATAATACACCATCCTCATTTGTAATAGTTGTCCATCATTCTTTCATCCTAGTAAAAGTTAAATAATGATGAAAACGTAGTCATTTCCAGTTTATCATTATACCAACTAGAGGACAAATTAATTTTTCGTAAACTTCCAACAGAAAAAAGCCGGAAAGGAGGGTCCTTTCCGACTTAAGTCATTGAGCGGAATAGTATTGAAGAAGTCCTTGATAGATGGCTTCTGCGTAAAGTTCCGCGTATTGGTCGCTTGTTAGTTTTTTGTAGTCATCTGGGTTTGAGAGGAATCCTAGCTCTACAAGAACAGCGGCTACGTTGTTATTGCGAATGACATAGAATCGTTGATCACGTACCCCTCGGTCAGCCATGTCAGCACGTTTGATAATGTTGTCATGGATCTTTTTGGCTAGGGCTTTGCTTTCCGCAGCATTTGGGTTCGTTGAAGAATCATAATATACTTCGGTGCCTTTTGCGGAAGAGGAACCTGCCGAGTTCACGTGAATCGAGACAAATGTTTCCGCATAATGTTTTTTCGCAAAATCGGTACGGTCCTGCAGTGTAGGGAAGGTATCACTGGAGCGGGTCATTAATACGCTGGCACCCGCTTTCTTTAATTTTGCTTCCACACGCTTCGCGACATTCAATGTGATTTCCTTTTCTTTAGCGGAGTTTTTCGTAGTGCCTGGATCTTTTCCGCCATGACCTGCATCTATGACTATAATTCGGTCTTTCAAAGGATTGCCTGATTGATTGAGCAGTTTTAAATAGTTTTTGTGGACATAGCCTGGTCCATTATTGGTATTGACTTTAGCCCAATAGCCGGATATTGATAGGATTTCAACTTTCTCACCGAGTTTGAATTTACCAATAACCTCTGAAGTGGAGTTCGCCGATTTTCGAACGTTTAAGCTGTCAGCCGTTACTTTTCCAACCAGCCCGCTCGTTCCGACGGATGGGGTATTCTCTTCCTCTTCAGGCAGGGAAGGCTCGGAAGGCTCCGTGACATCTGGGTCAGATTCGCCGGGTTCTTCTGTCGCTACATCATCGCCTGGTTTTTCAACGCCTACATCTACCGTATACTCTTTATGAATGTATCCGTTTTTGCCATCGATGAGGATTAGCAGCCAATCGCCAGTTTGTCCAAGTACTTCGATAATCTCTCCATCTTTCAGCTTCCCGACGACATCGCCAGTCAACGCAGGATGGCTTCGGACGTTCAAGTTGGTGCCGCCGGTTACGACTTTAGCAAAATAGGTGCGGGATGTCTGTTCAGGAAGTTTCACAGGTAGTGCATATTTGTCATTCAACGCACGAGCGACAAATAGTGCAAATTGCGAACGTGTCAATAAATCGTTCGGTAAGAACTTTCCTGCATCTCCCTGCGTTACGCCTGCATAATAGAGTCCGTTTATCTTTTCCGCGTATGGATGGTTTTTCATGTCTGTGAGCATTAGCGGATGATCAACCGTGATCTTTTCCGATAAGTTGAACGCGACGGATAATGCATAGCCCATTTCTTCCCGCTTGATCTTTTCGTTTGGCTTAAAATTGCCGTCTTTGCCGATTTTGAAATAGCCAAGCTCAATTGCACGGCTTGCATATTCGTATTGCTCGGTACCCTTTTTCAAATCCTTGATCGTAATGGAAGGGGTCGGCATGTCCTTTTTCTTGGAAGCGATCACTACCATTTTGGCAGCTTGTGCGCGTGTCAAATTGTCTCCTGGGTTGAATTTGGAAACCTTATTGACAATGCCAAGATCAGCTATGTAGTGTACTGCGTCAGAATACTCTTTGTCCGGAGAGATGTCTGAGAATTTGAATTGTGCCGATGAGTGTCCTGGGACGATGGAAACAAGAGCGAAAAACAACAAAGCAACAGTTGCCCATTTAATTGTTTTCATGGTGTCCTCCCTAATTTTTACTATTGGTGTAGGTTTAGTGTAACAGTGTAAGTTCATTAAATCTAGAGGAATTTCGATAGAATCATAGTGTTTTCTACATAAAACCGGGTGTCCCAAAAAACGGAACACCCGGTTCTAAAAGCTTTATTGGTCAAGACGTTTGACGATATCGATGAATTGTTTTTCAGTCAACTTATCATTCAATCCAAACGAACCGTCTTCATAGCCGCTCGCAATATGGTTATATGCGAGTGTACTAATATATTCAGTTGCCCAATGGTCAGCAGGGACGTCTGTGAATGTTTTTGTCGAACTGCCTTCCAATTGGAAAGCTTCCACGATGATCTTAGCGAGTTGAGCACGTGTCAATGAACCATCAGGGTTGAACTTGCCATCATTGCCAGAGAATATACCGGCATTTGTGAGTGCCATTATAGCCTCATATTGTGGATGGCTGGAAGGAACATCGGAAAAGGTTGTAGTTGGAGTTGTCTCTTCCAAACCGAGTTCCTTATAAATTGTTTCTGCCACCTGCGCTCTTGTGACATATTTCGGCGTTTTCTCAGAAGCAGCCGGTGCATCAAATGCTACTGTTTTATCATGTTTAAAATTTGTTACCCGTTTCGCGCCTAAATAACGTTTTCCCCAATAAGCACGGTCATTGACAGAAGAAATCATGACACCTTTGCTCGTGGAAGAATGGATAAACCGATTGGAGCCCACGTAAATTCCGACATGTGATACGCGATTGCCGGCTGTATTGAAGAAGACGAGATCTCCTGTTTTCAGATCGCTTTTCTTAACAGATGTTCCCATAGCATACTGTTCTCCAGTCGATCTTGGAATTGAAATTCCTTCTTTTTTGAAAACATATTGCGTATATCCTGAGCAGTCGAATCCGGAAGTGGTTGTCCCACCGTAAGAGTACGGTGTGCCGATATAGTTCCTCGCTGTACTGACGAGCGATGTTGGTGAATTCGCTGAGGCCATGGCTGGAATTGACGTTGAGATGAACACAGTCGCAAACAAAGCTACAAAAAGTCTTTTCATTATGGTTCCCAAATTCCCCTTCCGCACGTTTTATACAGTGTGCTTTTATCTGAAAACAATATTAGCATAGCTAAACCTTCATTTTGGTTACAGTTACATTACAATACCGTTACAAAAGCCTAGTAATCTTGAAAACAGCTTCAATTCCTGTATTTCAAAGCCTCGGGGAACTTTCCAGAAAGCAATTTCGTTCCTGTTATTGCTAGATTTCCACTAGTAATCTAGATCTTTTGGCAATGAAGAAGAGGTTCAAACGGACTAAGGAAACCATTTGGACGAATTGTGACAGACCTGTTACATATGAAATTCAACTTATGAAAACAGGCCCACCTGCCTGGAAATCTCTTGCCGATTCGTCGGGACTCGCACTTATGCTATAATCATTCAATGTAAGTGAACGAAGATTAACAAGATGGGAAGAGAATAGATGCGAAAAATAGCTGTTTTCAGCAATATGTATCCTTCCGGACAGCATCCGACTTTCGGGATATTTGTAAAAAATCAAGTGGAACTCCTCCGTTCGAAAGGGATGGATGTCGATGTTGTTGCAATTGACAATCCCGCAAAGGGGAAAGGAGCTGCCCTTAAAAAATATGGGGCTTGGTTGACCAAGTCGTACTTTTATCTGTTGAAAAACAGAAAAAATATTTCTCTCACGCATGCCCACTATGCATTTCCAACTGGACTCATTTCATTGATGGGAAAACGATTATGGAAGCTGCCGTATGTCATCACGGTTCATGGAGGCGATATTGACAAGATGGCGGCGAGAGGAGGGAGGATCGCTGCGATGACTGCCGCTATCCTTCAAAACGCCGAGGCTGTCATCGTGGTGGGGGAAAGACTGAAGCAGGATGTAATTCAACTGTTTGGAGTGCAAGAACAGCGGGTGCATGTCATGAGCATGGGAGTAGATACATCCGTATTCAAGCCGTTCTCAAAAGAGGAAATGAGAAAGGAATTGGATATTCCATCTCATGAAAAAGTGGTCTTATATGTAGGGAATATAATTGAGGCAAAAGGGCTGCTCGAATTGGTGGAAGCGTTTAAACTTGTGAAGCAAGAGGTTCCCGCGTCAACCCTTTATTTGATTGGTTCACCAAAGGATGAAGGGTTTATGGAGAAACTGGCTAAGCATTTGGTAGAGCATGGCGTCAAGGTTGTGCAGCAAATGCCGAAACCACAGAACGAAATCGCACGGTGGATGGCTGCTTCGGATGTTTTTGTCCTTCCCTCACACCATGAAGGATTCGGTCTCGTTGTTTTGGAAGCGATGGCAACTGGAACCAAGGTCGTCGGTACGGATGTCGGCGGATTGTCTTACTTGCTTGCCGATCAAGCGGGGATTTTAGTGCAGCCGAAAAATTCCAGTTCCCTTGCAGCCGGAATAAGCCAGGGATTGAATGGTGAAGCGACACTCGATCAGCAGGCGATACGGAGAAAAGTGGAATTGAATTCGTTTGAATCGATTAGCGAAAGACTTCTGGCAATTTACCGCTCTATAGAAGAAAAGGCAGGTCAATCCAAATGAACAAATTAATTAAAATTATCGGGGCAGTCGCCGTTATCAACATTCTTGCCCGTTTGATTGGTTTTTCACGTGAGATAGTGATCGGCAACCAATATGGGACTTCACGAGTAGCTGACGCACTCGCAACAGCCTATACGATTCCAAATTTTCTTTATCTCGTCGTTGGCGGTGGATTGACGACTGCCTTCATTTCCGTCTATCACTCGACTTCGTCAGACAAAGCCCTTTTCATTCGAAAATCGTTTACAACGGTGCTAGTCTCGATTTCGATTATTACTGTCCTTGCTTTTATCTTTGCGGATCCGTTGCTCCGGATGGTTTTTGTCAACTTGTCTGAGCGTGAATTCGCAGCCATGTATCCACTCTTTTTGTGGATGATGCCTTCGACCATCTTCCTTGTTCTTTCAACTTGGATGAGTGGTTTGCTTAATTTGAATGACCGGTTTCATCTATCTAGTGTCGCCATTTTAGTATACAATGCAGCGTTTGTGGTCATTGGAGCAGTCTTGACGTATTGGATTGGACCAATTTCCTATGGGGTCGGAGCGCTAGTAAGTGCTGTATTGATGGTGCTGTTTCTCTTCATCGGCATTAAGAAAAGCAATCTATCCTCTTTAAAACCATCATTTGGAATGACGGACGATATAAAACGAGTATGGGTTATCGCATTGCCTATCCTGCTTGGCGGGGCATCCCTGCAATTTTACGCAATCATTCAACGGGTTGCGGCGACGGGCTTAAGTGAAGGGGCGATTTCGGCTATCAACTACGCTTCCAAACTGAGCGGGTTCCCTCAAGCCGTTATGATGACCGCTGTGACGACAGTTATTTATCCGATGCTAAGCAAGAAGGAAGGAGAAGGGGATCATGAAACGGTCCGTTCTCTATACAAAAAAGGGATGCTTTATCTCGCGGCATTAATTGTTCCTGCAACAGCGATCGCCTATTTCTTTGCCGATCCGATTGTTCGTCTCGTATTTGGCCATGGGAAATTTGGTGAAAAATCGATCTTGATCACTGTACCGATCTTCAAAGCATTTGCATTATCGATGTTTTTCTTGGCGGCCAACACCTATGTCACACGTTTTTATTACGCCAAGGGGAATTCAATATGGCCTGTCGTATTTAGTCTCATCAGTGTATTAGGCATCAACTTAGTTGTCATTTTTGCATGGATTGATTCGCTCGGAGCTGTTGCAATTGCATACGGTACCGTCATAAGTTCAGCGGCCAACTTCATCATGCTTTGGGTATATGCCCGAATCAAATGGAAGTTATAAATGGTTTTAATGACAAGAGCATTTTCCTTTGCAAGGGAAGTCGCTCTTGTTTTTTTATTGTAAATAAAAGTAGAATGATTGAAAAATATTTAATGTTCAGTATAATTTAAAATAACATTCTACTTTTCATAGCGTCTAAACCTCTTAGAGAATATGAGTCACCCAACCTTTTGTAAGCGCTTACGAGAAGGGGATGATAAATAAAAGGGGGATGAAACATTGAAAAGGAGTCGTATGCGATGGATGACAGTCCTGCTTGGCGTTGTGCTGATTTTATCTGCTTGTGGGGGAAGCAAGAGAAATATTGCAATCGGACCGCCGGCAAGTGAAACAAACAACGTATCGAAAATTATTTTGGAAGCGTATGGGGTTAAAGACGGGGACTACAAAGCGTTTCAGGAAAGCTTCGGTGCGGCCGCAGACGGTGTGCAGGACGGCAATATCGATATTTCCATTGGAATTTTAGGACTGCCTGCTTCCAGCATTGAAAGTTTACAGGCTTCGGCAGGAGACGTGAAAATGTTGAGCCTTTCTGATGAAGCAATCAAGCAGATTGAAGAAAAATCAGGCTATAAGCAATACACGATTCCGAAAGATTCCTATGATTTTTTAACGGAAGACATTCAAACGGTAACCGCCTATGCCATTCTCATGGGGAACACCGATACAATCGATGAGGAACTGGGGTACGAATTGGCGAAAAGCATGATTGAAAATGCTGGCGAGAATACACATGCTCAAGCCAAACAGATGGTATTGGAAAATGCTTTGAACGGGGCCGAAGGGCTTCCAATCCATCCAGGAGCAAAGAAATATTATGAAGAACAAGGACTGACAGTAGATAACGAAGTAGCGGAATTGACAGCGACAAAGGAAAACCGGAAAGCGGAATTGACGCTAGGCACGGGTAGTCAAGGAGGGACGTATTATCCACTTGGCGGAGAAATGGCGAACCTATGGAATAAATATATCGACGGTCTTAATGTAACGAACATGGAGACGGGAGCGTCAGTTGAAAATCTGTCGACCATATCCCAGGGGAATATGGACCTCGGTATGACCGTTCATGTGCCCGCAGTGAATGCGATCGATGGAAAAGCGGATTTTGAAGGAAATCCTGTTAAGAATGCTGCCTTCATCGGGCATATTTATCCCGAAGTCGTCCAGATTGTGACACGTGAAAAGACCGAGATCGCTAGTTTCGATGATCTGAAGTGAAGTAAGCTATCGAAGTAAATGTAGACATTTAAAGTAGCAGGGAGGAAGGGACATGAAAGAGAAAAAGGTGGTTGATGCACAAGACATCCTCGAAAAATTCGATAAGGAAAATCAATACCGCGTCAATATCGGCAAATGGGCTTGGATCGTCACATTTTTAGGAGTGGCTTTGACGGTTTTCCATCTCTATACCGGCATGACGAGCGTACTTCCTTCGCAACAGCAAGGGGCTATTCATCTCGGAACCGCGCTCGGAATCATATTCCTGTTATACCCGGCGAAAAAGGAATGGAGAAAGACGCAGAAAAGTGTTCCTTGGTATGATGTCATGCTTGCTTTTACGGCGATGTACGTGGCGTATCATAAAATAATCTTCTTTGACTCCATCCTGCAAAGCCGTGTGTCGGGCTACAGTTTTCTCGATATTACCATATCGCTTCTCGGCATACTATTAGTCCTAGAAGCAACGAGACGAACAGTAGGTTTGCCGATCGTCATTGTCGCGAGCGTTGCAATCGGTTATGCGGTATTCGGCAATCATATTCCGACGAAGATACTCTCCCATCCTGGATTCGCGGTCGATCGGACGGTGACGAACCTGTGGTACCGGGAAAGTGGTGTTTTCGGAACGCCCTTGCAAATATCCGCGAAATTCATTTTCCTATTCCTCTTTTTTGGTGTCCTTCTCGTCAACACGCCAATCGGACAGTTCTTTAATAACTTGGCGTTTTCACTGACAGGGCGTTTTACTGGCGGGACGGCAAAGGCGGCCGTAGTTGCGAGTGCGTTGCAAGGGACTGTTTCCGGCAGCTCGGTCGGCAATACAGTGGCAACCGGATCTTTTACTATTCCGATGATGAAACGGGCAGGCTTTAAGCCGGAGTTCGCGGCTGCTACAGAAGCTTCCGCCTCAACTGGAGGACAAATCATGCCGCCAATGATGGGAGCGGCGGCGTTTATCATGATGGAGTATTTAGGGGTCAGCTATGCAAAAATCATGCTGGCGGCAGTTATTCCTGCGATTCTATATTTCACTGGCATTTTCATCGGTACGCATTTTGAGGCGAAACGACTCAAAATTCTCGGTTTGCCGAAATCAGAGTTGCCCGTATTCAGGAAGATTTTTGTACGGGATGGGTATATGATTATTCCATTGCTCGTTATCATCGTTACCATTATGTCCGGCTTTACCCCCCAACGAGCGGCACTCTTCGGGATTGCTTCAGCAGTCATTATATGGATCTTCAATGCATTGGTCCGAAAGGAATCAGAATTTAATTTTAACAAAGTTATTTATGTGTTGGAACAAGGGGGCCGGGTAGCACTTCCGGTAATCGCAGCAGTTGCAACTGCGGGCATTATTGCTGGGGTCGTCAGTATGACCGGTCTTGGTGCCAAGTTCGCCTCTGGCATTATCGCCTTGTCGAACGGTTATCTCATATTAGCCCTATTCTTTACGATGGTTGCCTGTATCGTTCTTGGCATGGGCTTGCCGACAACGGCCAATTACGTCGTAACAGCCACAATTGCGGCACCTGCTTTGATCAATGAATTCGGCATTGCCCCGATTGCAGCTCATATGTTCGTCTTCTATTTCGGTATCGTGGCAGATATTACACCGCCTGTTTGCCTCGCCGCGTACGCGGGCGCAGGCATTGCAAAAGCGAATCCGTTCAAGACAGGATTGACAGCTGTCAAGCTGGCTATTGCTGCTTTTATCATCCCGTATATTTTTATCTACAATCCGATTTTCGTATTTGTCGATATTACGCCATTCAAACTGATAGCTGGATTACTCACTGCCTTGATCGGCATGATCGGAGTCAGCAGTGCCGTTATCGGATTTTTTATCCGCAACTCCCGTCTATGGGAACGGATTGTAATGTTTGCAGCGGGACTCATGTTGATTTTGCCTGAATTGTATACGAGTCTTGCGGGGATCATATTAATCTCTCTCATCTGGTTAATTCAAAAAAAGAGGCCGGAAGAAGAGGCAAGCCGCACCGTGGCGACGGTGTAAATTGGGAGGAAGTGCATTCAATGATGCACTTCCTCTTTCTATTAAGACAGGTAAGGAAAGCACTGATTTTTAGTTTTGTATCTGATACTTTTAAACTAAGGGAATCATCGTCAGGTGAATGAATTACTGAAATTAAAGTTATACAAATGATAGTATTCTGTAAAAAGGTTTTTTTAAAAAACGCCTCCAATACATCACCATGACGTATAAATTTGCTGAAAAATGACTTAAGCTATTGGAAGTTCGTTTGATTGCCATGGAAGAAAAAAAGGATTATTATTTAGATGTTAAAATAATTTGGTGAGGAGCGGTACTCATGGAAAGATTCCAAGATAAAGTAGTATTTGTAACAGGCGGAGCATCCGGTATGGGAGAAATGATGGTACGTCTATTTGCAGCTGAAGGAGCAAAAGTAGTAGCCGCTGACATAAACGAAGAAGCGCTAAGCCAAAAGTGGGGCAGTCATGACAATGTGTCAACAGTACGCTTGAACGTTACGTCTGACGACGAATGGGCTGCTGCAATGAAAACGGTAAAAGATCAATTCGGTAAAGTGGATATCCTTGTAAATAATGCAGGGATCTCAACTGAGAAACCAATGGATGCGATCACAATTGAAGATTGGCGCAAACTATCCGATATTAATGGCTTCGGTACATTCCTCGGATTGAAACATGCGCTTGCGAATATGAAAGATGCGAAACAAGGTGCGATTGTTAACATTTCTTCTTATACAGCATTGATCGGTATGGGTCTCAACCCGTATTCCGCTTCCAAAGGCTCCGTCCGTGCGATTTCACGTGCGGCTGCAGCAGAATATGGCCAGCACGGAATTCGTGTAAATACGATATTCCCGGGCGTTATTGAAACACCGATGGTTAAAGACTTGGAATCCTCTAAAGCGGTTCTTGATATGCTGATCAACGCGACTCCGCTGCAACGTCTCGGTCAGCCGGAAGATGTTGCGAAAGCAGTGCTTTTCCTAGCTTCTGATGATGCTGCCTATATCACAGGCGCTGAACTTGTCATTGACGGCGGTTACTCCGCCAGATAATAAATATAGCCGCCCTTCCAACGGAGGGGCGGATATTTTATCAAGGCTGATTTACAAAACCTCGCCGTTCTTGTAACAACCGAGCAATTTGAAAGCGATGAGGCTGCTCAATTTGGGCCTGCCGATTGATGTCCTGATGAGAAAACGCTTCGATTGTCGGGCCATCAAATAAAACTTTGCCTTGACTCATCACAATCGTCCGGCCAAATACATCCGCCACAAAATCCATGTCGTGTAAAATACAAATCACTAATTTTCCTTTTGAATGAAGATCCGCTATGATTTCCTTCAACCGTAATTTCCCCTGGTAATCCTGTCCCATAGTCGGTTCGTCAAAAATAATGATTTCCGGATCCATTGCTAGAATGGATGCTACACCGATCAATTTCCGTTCTGCCAAACTGACATCATACGGATTTTCCTCAGCTTTATCACTCAAACCGACAGCTTCGAGCTGCAACAAGGCCATTTTTTTCGCTTCTTCTTTCGAGAAGCCCGAGTGCAGCGGCCCAAACATCACTTCCTCCAGTACAGTCCGTTTGAAGATTTGATCATCTGGATTCTGGAAAATCAGCCCTACTTTTTTTGCGAGTTTGGCTGCCGTTGTATCCTTCGCATCTATTGAATCAATGACAATACGTCCAGCCGATGGCCTGAGCAGCGCCTTTATTAGTTTTACAAGTGTCGTTTTCCCAGCTCCGTTCTGGCCAATAATCGCGATCGGCTCGTTTGATAGTCCGATAGATATTGTGTGGAGAACTTTTTGTCCATCTGGATAGGAAAATGAAAGTTCCTCAGCTTGGATAACGGATGTGCTCTGTTTTTCAGATGTGGAAGAGAGTCCTTCGAGAGGCATATTGAATTCAAAAGTGAGTAATTCCTCCAGAGTGACAGGAAACGAATTGGACTGATTTCTGCACAGCCCATATTTCTTAGCGATGGTTGTATAAATAGGTGGTTCAACGCCTAATTCCAGCAGATCATCCCGTGAAAATATGGTTGATGGATCTCCATCCTGCACTAATTTCCCTTCATGTAATAATAGAATTCGATCCGAATAGGCCGCCAGCTTTTCCATTTTCTGTTCTGCCATCACGATGGTCATTCCTTCGATCGCTAATTTCTCTACTATGTTAAATACTTCTCTTGCTCCTTGTGGATCCAACTGGCTTGTCGGTTCGTCCAAGACAAGGATTTCGGGTTTCATAGCGATGACGCTGGCGATTGCCAGCCGTTGCATTTGGCCGCCTGAAAGGTCGAACGGATTTTTCCTTTGAATATGTTCAATGCCTAGCATATGAAGACTATCTTGGATTCTAGCATGCATCTCCTCACGAGAGAGGCCCAGGTTTTCAAGCCCGAATGCAATTTCATCTGCCACCGTAAATTTCGCACCGCTCAATTGGGAGAATGGATTTTCGAAAATAAAACCGACCTTTGAAGTGACATCGCTTAATGTAGAGGTAAGAACTTCATTGCCGTCAATTAGAACGCGGCCCCCGTACGCTCCTTTGAAAAAATGGGGGACCAGTCCACAAATGGCGTGGCATAATGTCGTTTTGCCCGCTGTATTGCTTCCTGCGATACCGATGAACTCGCCTTTATTGACAGTAAAAGTGATTCCATCCAAAGCGAGTCCAGTCTGGTTTGGGTACCTATATTTCAATTGTTCTACGCGTAAATGACTCATGACCATATCCTCCAGACGATAACGCTTAGTAGGACAACCGCCAGCAAAGCCTTCAAGGCAAAGCCATATTTGTACGGTTGGATTCGATGCAGCCTCGTCCTTTTCCCTGTTGCATTGAACCCCCGCACTTCGAGGGCGATCGACCTTTCTCGTGTCTCGGCAAGGGAACGAAGGATCACCGGGCCAAGGAGCGGGATGAACGATTTAATCCGTACCCAAAGGCTTCCTTCCGTCTCCAATCCACGAGCCCTTTGTGAGTCCATGATTTTTCCAGTCAGCGTCATCATTTGAGGGACAATCTGCAAAACGGATAAGAGGACATAGCCGAAACGGGGAGACAACCCTTTCTGTATCAACGTTTCGACTAATTCATCCGGCTTCGTCGTCAAGATGAGTACACCAAAAGCGCAGACCATGTTGAGGACACGGAGCAAAATCAAAAAAGCAATTGAAAATCCTTCTTTATACAAGGTAATCGGTCCGATTTCCCACAGCACAGTAGCTCGATCTGGATGGAAAAAGCCTTGGACGATCAGTATGGATGCCAGCAATACGAAACTTACACTAATGATCGGCAAAATGAAACGAGCCACTTTTCCGGCGATCAACAAAGAAATACTGACCGCTAGCACAAGAAGTACCGACAGGTGATCTGCTAGGACATAGGAAATGATGACAGACGTGAATACATACAAAAGCTTGGTTAATGGATCCATCCGATGTAACGGAGAGCCTTTTTCCCTATGTACATATAAAGTCATGCTGCGCATATGGACACCTCCTGGACTTAGAGCCGTTCAATCTCCTGCTCTGTATCGTACATGGTCAGCACTTTTTTCGGTAAGCTCCTAAAAATGAGGAAGCTGATCAACACGGTCACCATTTTATCCGGCACATCGACAACCACACTATCCGCAAACGATGCAAGCCAAAGCGGATTTCCTTTCGCCACCATCCAAGCAAATAGCGCATCACCCCAAACATTGGCTGTGGTACCTTCCCAAAAAGCGATGTTGAGCGGCGTCGAAACAGTTGCCGCGATGAGGCCGACGACAAATCCAAGGACGAGCGCCTTGCCGATATTCGAAATCCATCCTTTGTACGCCATGATTCCGGTTACAAGACCGATAACAGCCGAAGTTATCGCATACACAAATGATACAGGTGACGTAGTAAAACCATAAATCACATTGTTAACAATGCCGACGAGTGCGCCGACTAGCGGTCCGGCGAGCATGCTGGACAGTACTGTGCCGATTGAATCGATCCAAAGCGGCAGCTTCAGGAGCTCCACAAATAATTTTCCGATGTAATTAATACCGACTGCCGCTGGAATCAACACGAGCGCCGCAGTCGAAAATCGGAATGACCATACCCTGTTACGAACCATTCTCACGTACCCCTTTTCCCATCAATTTTGGTAGACAGTAAAGAACTTCACTCTACTGTCATGTGTCATGACACATGACTATACTAATCTATTTTTGAGAAAGAGGGAAGCCCTTTTCAGGTTCCTACGGGAGAATATGACAAGCAGAACATGAAAAAGACCAAGAGATATACGAGATCCCTTGGTCCGGTAATTATTGTATTAATTGATTGAATCGCTTATAGCCGACGAATTTGTCTTTCCAATAAGCGGAGGTGAGTGAAGTCACTTCAACTTTTTTCGTTCCGGCATGTATAAAATTGCCGTCCCCTAGGTAGATTCCTGCATGCGAGATTCCTTCGCGGTATGTATTTTGAAAGAAAACAAGATCCCCAGGAACAGGCTCGTCCACTGTAGTCGCATTTGTATACATGCCCACAGTATCAAGTCGTGGCAAATCCAGTCCTGCCGAATGGAATACATAATAAATGAACCCGCTGCAATCAAAACCTTCCGGTGTAACGCCTGACCAGACATATGGCGTATTCAGCAAAGGAAGCGAAATTTCCGTGGCAGCTGTCAAAATGGCTTGCGCATCATTGGATGAAGGATGCGGCTTAACCACTTGCGATGCAGGAGCTTTAAACTGGTTTGTCGACGACGTTTCCTTGCTTACGGCGAGGCTTTGTGTGGTAGGCGTTTTATTTGGCTGTGTGACGGCGGGTTGCTTGGTGCTTCCCGACTTTTTTGTGACGATAAGCTTTTGATCGATTTTAATGCCCTCGGACTTCATTTGATTCAATGATTTCAGCTCATCAACTGTAAGTTTGTGGGCAGAAGCGATTTTCCACAATGTATCGCCCTTTTTAACAACGTACGTATCAGATGTGGCGCCTGCCTGACCTGCTGTGAGTGCGGTCGCTAATGCTGCTGCTGCGAGAAGCGGCAAAACCTTTGCTTTCATCCGAATCCTCCGTTCGCTCTGTCTATGATTCTATTGTAAAGTGAATCATTCGACAAAACAATACAGAGTTAAAAAGAATACTGTTTTAATAGTGTTTCCAACTTCAAAGCAAGACCGATATTTCCCTTGACCTTCAATTTCCCCATCATGAAGGCAGCCGTTGAATTCAAATTGCCTGTTAACAGCTTGCGGAAATCCTTTGTGCTCATGACAAGGGTACAATCCGTGTGATCTGGATCTTCCCATAGGATTCCGGCTTGGCCTTCTTGTAAACACAATCCGAAGGAACCGCCATCTTCTCCATTTAAATGGAAGGCATACGACACGTTCAATGTACGGATTGGTTCAGGTTCTTCGTTTAATGTCTTATCAATAAGTCTCCAAATATCTTTCATGTCTAATGTTTCAATATCCAATTTCATCTCACCCCATTCATAATGAATACCGGTTCACTTTAACATATAGTTTCCAAGTATACTAGTCCTATCCATTCCGCTGATACTATGAGAGGGACTGTAAGGTTCTTGACAAATTTATGAAAACCCTATAAGTAAGTTCCTATATTTACTAGTTGTTCATTATTATTTTAATTAAGAGGCCGATAATAATAGTAAGACTGTCTTTTATTGAAAGGGGGCCAGCGGAGGATGGAACGGGCGTATGAAGAGTGGATGGCGGCTTTCAGGGAATTACGGAAACAGCAACAGTTTATTTTTTCACACGCGAAAGAGTTAAAGTTATCCCATCAATCTTTGCGGGACATTTTAAAGGAAATGTGTAAAGGGATTGTCGATATCATGAAATGTGAACGGGTAAGCATTTGGCTTTATGATGAAAAACACAATCGGCTGACTGCGCAACATTTCTATGACAGCTATCATTCCCATCACGATTCAGGTGAGGTGCTGGAACGTTCAGACTATCCATCTTATTTTCATGCAATCGAGCAGGAGCGGGTTTTGGCTGTCGATGACATCAACAATGATCCATCGATGGAAGAATTGAAACTATGGTATTTCCATCAATCCGATCCTATGGCCGGTCTGATTGATGCGACCATCCTGTTAAGCCGCGGCCTCGGGGGAGTGGTTTGTTGTGAAACGAGGAACAAACGGACATGGACTTTGCAAGATCGCATCCTCATTGCTTCGATTGCGGATATGGTATCGATCATATTCGACCGGCTGCATCGGATTGAACTTGAAGAACATCTTCATCGGTTGGCGTACACTGATATTTTGACGGGGCTACACAATCGTCATTCCTTCGACGAGGCGGTGACTAACCAGCTGCGCAAACAAGGGACAGAGCAGCGGGGGATGTTCATCTATTTGGTGCTGGACCAATTTTCAGAGGTTCAAAGCGCCCTCGGACAAGACAGTGCCGCCCAGCTCCTTCGAATGATAGGAGAACGGGTGAGGGAACTGTTTCCTCCACCAGCTATTGCGGCCCGCTTCGCCTTTGATCATTTCCTTATCTATTCCCCATATGAAGGGCAGATCGACCAAGAGTTGCTGTTCCGGCGGATGGAGCTGATATCCAACGAACTGAGAAGGCCTTTATTCATTTCAGGACAGGAAGTGTTCATGACATTCAGTTATGGGATTTCTCTTTATCCGGATCATACGGATAATGCACAACGCGGTGTGCAGCATGCGTACATGGCACTGGAATCAGGTCGGCAGAAAACGAAACGGAGATCGCGAGGCATATATGAACCGCATATGCAAGAATATGTCAAACAGGCGATGTTCTCGGAAATGAATTTGAGGAAAGGGCTCGATGCCCATGAATTCAAGTTGTTCTTCCAGCCGCAAGTCGATATGGATGGAATTGTGAAGGGCTGGGAAGCGTTGATTCGCTGGGATCATCCAGAGCGCGGACTGATTGCCCCGTCTGGTTTTATCGAGCTGGCAGAATCTACAGGCTTGATCATACCGATCGGTGAATGGGTCATTAAGCAAGCATTAAGACAACTTTCGGAATGGCAACGCAGGGGTCATGCATACCTGACCATGTCAGTAAACATATCGCCTCGGCATTTTTTGCATCCTAACTTTCCATTTTATATGCGTAAATGCATTGATGATTATGGTGTGGAGCCTATACATTTTCTATTGGAAATAACTGAAAATGTGGCATTGGAAAATCATGTTGCCGTTCAGAAAAGAATTGAAATCCTCAGGGAGATGGGATTTCACATAGCGATTGATGACTTTGGGAAAGGATATTCCGCTTTCAATTATTTACAACGGTTCCCTGTCAACCAAATCAAGATTGACCGCCAATTCATCAGCGGATTGGGGAATGATACAAAAAGCCGTTCCATCGTCGAAACTATCGTCCATTTGGCTAATATGCTTGGCTTACATACAATAGCTGAGGGGGTGGAAACGGAAGTCCAGTGGGATATTGTAAGGGAATTGGCATGCACGGGAGCACAAGGCTTTCACTTTGCCAAACCGATGCCGGTGGAAGAGGCTGATCGACTGCTGGCAATCTCGGGAAGCAGAGTCAAGTTGCCAACTATCTACATACCAGAATGAAATTGAAAAGTTGGAGCCGGCACATGACGGTTCCAACTTCTGTTTTAAAGGAATCTAAAAAGGTCCGTTCTCTGTTGGAGAAACGGACCTTCTTCTTATTGCCTTCCGATCGGCCAATCAAATGGCACGGAACCAGGAGGGGAATGCTTCAATATATCGAAGACCGGAATTGTGTAAGCAAATAAGATAAGCGCTATCGTAATGCCGATCCATAGATACCAGTTTTCCAAAACTTTCGGTGTTGGTTCTGCATCGACTTCTTCCTCGGCAATCGGAAACTCTTCCACGCCTTTTGGAGCAAAGAAGGCAAGTTGGATGAAAATATACACCATGAGAACGATGCCGATAAAGAGAATTGTTCCGCCAATTGCTTGAGCGGCCTGATATCCGATCCAGGTCTGTACTTGTTCTCCGCCCGCATAGTTTGAGAAGTTCGAACGTCGCGGACCGCCCAATAGACCTTGGATATGCATGGCTGTCGACATGATGGTCATACCGACAGTCCAAATGATCGCTTGGATGATGCCGAGCTTATTCAATCTTGGTGTCAAGCGGCGTCCTGTTAAATGCGGCACGAGCCAATATGCAATTCCGAAATACGTAAGAATAACGGTCGTTGCAACAGTCAAGTGAAAATGACCCGTGACCCAGATCGTATTGTGGATCAGTGAGTTCATTTGGTGGGATGCGTTGACAATCCCGCCCGCTCCTCCTGGAATGAACGCGACCATGCC
This sequence comes from Sporosarcina luteola, assembly GCA_014204635.1. Taxonomy (GTDB): domain Bacteria; phylum Bacillota; class Bacilli; order Bacillales_A; family Planococcaceae; genus Sporosarcina; species Sporosarcina luteola_A. The sequence continues at coordinate 356,371 of JACHLS010000002.1, forward strand.
AATGAACGGCGCCAGGAAACGAACGTCTTTCCAAGGTAAATGTTTGAACCAGCCGAATAACCCTTTATGTCCTTTTCGACGGCCCGTTGTTTCGAATGTCGCAAAAATCGAGAATGCTGTCATCAACGTAGGAATGACAACCATGAATGTTAGAACAACTTGAATGAATTTCCAAGTCGGATCAATCCCTGGTTCTGTCAACTGGTGATGGAAACCGACCGGTATCGAGAACATCAATAACAAAATGAAAGACATGCGTGCTAGAGAATCGCTGAACAACTTCCCGCCAATAATTTTTGGGATAATCGCATACCATGCCATGTAAGCTGGCAGCAGCCAGAAATAAACAAGCGGATGGCCGAAATACCAGAACAATGTACGGCTGAGCAAGACATTGATCGTTTCAGCGTAGCCAAGAGACCATGGAATGAATTGGATCAATACGGAAGCTGCAACACCTAGTGATGCGATGAACCACATTGCCATATTGATGACGACCATGAAGGCGAGCAAAGGAGATTTTTGGCCTTTATTCGCTTTCTTCCAAACATATAGCTGGTGGAAATTAGTGAAGACGGCAACCCAGCTGCCGACAATCACGAGAGCTAAACCAATATAGAAAGCAGGATGAGCACGGAGTGGTGCATAGAATGTGTAAAGAACATTCGCCTGGCCAACAAGGATGGTGATGGCTGCCATGACAGTTCCCGCAAGCATGAGCCAGAAGGACCACCAACCGGTTTTGCGTTGCTTATCGGAAATTCCAACTGTTTTTCCCATTAAAGCAAATTGGAATCCGATGATAAAGAATGTGGTAAGTACGAGACCTAGTATGACGCCGTGCACGGTGAGAATCGTATAGTAGTTAATGCCGAATGGCAATGTGAATTTTCCCGAGCGGGCGAGTGTCTGCAAGAGACCCATTAGGCCTCCGACGAGCAAGGCCGCAAATGTCACATACATGAACGACATGTACAGACGGGCATCCTTCTTAGCAATTTTTAACGGATTCATCATTCATACACCTCCACAGTGGCAAACATCTGATGGTGGCCGATACCGCAATATTCATTACAGACGACTGTAAATTCACCGACGTTTTTCATTTCCGTCTCTAAGCGGCTCACATGCCCAGGTTCCACCATCATATTGACATTCGTACCTGCAACTTGGAAACCGTGTACGACGTCCTTAGTTGTAATCTGAAATAAAACTGTAGAACCCTTCGGTACTCTGATCTTTTTGACGGGCTTGCCGTCCGTGTCCGTTCCAAAATCATAGTTGAAGGCAGAAGCTACGATATTGACAATATATTTTCCTTCGGCGACTTCGCGAAGACCGAGGTTTTCGGGCTTGAATGATTCATGCGCCTCGACATTTTCTGGATCGATAATTTCAATATGGCTTTGGGGATGTGTGCCTTTCCAAAAAGCAGCAAAACCGATAATAACAAGAAAGAGTGCTAATGATCCCATCCCGAAGACGAGCCATATTTTTTCAAATTTATGCAGATGCATTGGTTTCCCTCCTGACGGGTCAGACTATCGTGATAAGAATAAGTAGTAACAACCGAACCATGTTGCCAAAATGAAAACACCGAGCAGCATGACAGCAATCAAGGTTCCTTTTAAATTGATGGACGGGTTATGCTGTGGCTCCGTCTGCTGTTTTGTTGGCTTAGCCATACGTTCACCTCCCAATCGGGAATTTCTTTTGTTACTTTTATCTTAATCACGAGAGGAAAAATGAGAATTAGGGAATTCCCTATGATTCAACTAAGCAGAACTTTGTTCACATTTTGTTCAAAGGGACTTCAATAAATCGTCATAGTTGTTTAGTAGGGAGGAAATGGTCACGTTTCAACTGCGAGGGAAAGGGAAAAGAGAATCGGACACATTGGTGAATTGGTTCAATTCGTCAATTGACCAAGTCTAGCATGGTAATTAAAATGAAAGAGCACAGAAAAATCTATAGGAAAGTCGGTTGATAGAATGGGTAACATCCAATGGCTCCAAGTGGAGAACTCCGAGCAAGGGGCAGAACAAGTGTATCAAATAGTGAAACAAGAACTGGATCACAATCGGCTTCATGTCCTCGGATTAGCAACAGGAAGCACGATGATCCCCGTCTATAAAAGGTGGACGGAATCCGACCTTGATTTCTCGGATGTGAAAACGTTCAACCTTGATGAATATGTCGGTTTGGAAGCATCCAGCCCGAATAGCTATGCGTATTTCATGAATGATCATTTATTCAATAAAAAGCAATTTAAAGAAACGAATATTCCAAATGGAACTGCTGTGGATTTAGAAGAAGAATGCAAACGCTATGAAGCTGATTTGCAACAAAGTGGACTCGATATCCAATTATTGGGCGTAGGAGAAAACGGACACATCGCATTTAACGAACCCGGGACCTCCGTTCAATCAGTCACCCATGTGGCTCAATTGACAGAATCTACTTTGGGCGTAAATAGCCAGTACTTCGAAAACGATGAAAAAATACCGGAAACTGCAATGACGATGGGAATCGCTTCTATTTTGAGTGCGAAACAACTAATCCTTCTGGCGTTTGGTGAAAAGAAACGGGCAGCATTGGAAAAGCTCAAAGAAGGAGAAGTAACAGCGGAATGGCCAATTACGTATTTGCATAACCATGACAATGTTACAATTATTACAGACTTACAATTTTAATTAACTTTAAAAAGTCCGCTTCCTAACAAAGGGAAGCGGTCTTTTTGATGTGCAGACTAATTCAATACCATTTCACCTAGATGGAATCGCAATATTTTTGTCATGGGCTTGTTACAAAACTGTAATGTTTACAGGACTAAAAGCATGTTACAGTAGTTTCAGATGATTTATTCAGATAAATAAAAATTTGGGGGACAATATGAGAATACAAGCAAGCATGCAAAAGTTTTTTGCGATTTCAGCAATGGCACTACTCTTATTTGTTGCGCCTTTCACAGATCAAGCTGAAGCGTCATCTTCTAAATCGGCTGCCATTTTAGAAACAGCTACTAGTTTGAAAGGCATCAAATATTCATATGGCGGCACAACAACAGCTGGTTTTGATTGTTCCGGCTATGTCAGCTACGTTTTCAAACAACACGGAATCAGCCTGGCACGAACAACTTCTGGAATGTATTCTTCAGGTAGCTCTATCGATAAGGATGAACTAGTTGAAGGAGATCTGGTCTTCTTCAATACGACAGGCAAAGGTGTTTCACATGTAGGGATTTATATTGGAGACGGTAATTTTGCACACGCCTCCACATCAAAAGGCGTACGTGTTGATGCATTGGACGACCCACACTATTGGGGCAAGCGTTACATCGGAGCGAAACGCATCTCCGAAGTCAACGAAGTTGCTTCCGCCAGTTAACCATATAAGAATAACCATAACAGCAGCCACCCCTATTTGGGCGGCTGTTTTTTCATATTGGGAGCTGGAAAAAAAGATTCGAAGCGCTGCATGGAAAAAAGCTGTCGTTCCTGTTGTATTGAAAAATACGTATGACCGTCTATGGTATACGCTTGTTATTTGTACAAGGTTGCTTGAAATATGGTTTATAGGGCTTGATCTGGTCCTGTTTCTCCTAGGACTAGGTCCGTCTCGTTACTTATTCCTGTCAGCTCGTATTATCGTGTTTCTTACGCAAAACTATGTCTTCATAAAAACTTGTATGTAGGGGTCAATTCCTCATGTCTCAATTGAGTCGCCCACGATATATTCCATAGATTGTTAGCATGCTCAAGTGCATACGTTCGGCATACAGTCGTTCGACACTGTACCTCATTATGTTCGACCCCAAAAAACCACACCAATCGTTTAGCGGTTGGTGTGGTTGCTTTTTTGTTATTGAGGGACGCGAATCGTCCAGCGGGAGAAGTCAGGTTCTTCTTTTTGGACCATTTCTTTTGGATAAATGAAAGTCCATGGTTTGGATGTGTTGGCCTTTACAGAAAGTGGTCCGAGGTTGAAGGAACCACGGGCAACGATATCGCCAGCCGCATCGACGAGTTCAAGCGGCAGTTTTTCGATGTTAATCTGCTTGGAATGGCCGTTGCGGATAAAGATGGAAGCAGCGATGCCTCCGTCTTCTTGTTTCTTCACTTGGAATCCGGCGAAGTTGACTTCACGCGGTTTCAGTTTTGGCATGTTTTCTACCACTTTAGCCAGTGCATCTTTTTGTTCTTGTGATAAGCCATCTTCCCAAGCTTGTTCCATTTCCAACTTATGCGGAACCATGGACTGGACGTTGAACGCGAGCTTCCAGTTTTCTGCTGGTAACGCCTCTGCAAAAATATTATCTTTTGTGAAAGCAAATACCCATGGGCGTGCACTGCGTCCAGGAACGTCACCAAGTTCGTTTAGATCAAATTCCTGTGATGCGAGTGTTTTCCCTTCGGCGTCTAGCAGCATAAGCTCTACAGAGCCGACTGTAATCGCCTGATCCAATGAGGAACGGAAAAACGCTTTGACAAGCCAGCTGCCGTTTGCCGGTTCCACATCGATGTCAATTCCGGAAAGTGATATCTGGTTCGGTTTCAACGGCTCCAATTCGTTTGCTAGGAACCGAAATACATATTCTTGTTCCTGTGAAAGCGACCATTGCGGATGTAGGGAGAGGGCGGTCTCCACTTCGTCCGTACTCTCGGAACGGGCAGCGCCTTCTAAAATCTCATTCGAATCGATCGTGCTGTCGGAACCTGTTTTGTCTGTTTTCTTAAATAACGAAAAGAGTTTCATAATCTATTGTGCCTCCTGTTGTTGTGAAATGAGCTTCATAAAGCCGATAACTTCGGATGCGATGTTCCGGCGCAGCTTCTGATAATGTTTACCGAACAGCTGCAAGCCTTCCCGCTGGTAGATACGCATCGGATCTTCCTGGCCATATGAACGCAGGCCGATACCTTCTTTCAGACGCGACATGACATCCAAATGTTTCACCCACATGGAATCGATATGGCTGAGCATCACTTGAGGGATGATTTGATTCACTTGTTCGTTATCCGCAAATGCATCAAGATATTCGAACAAATGGGCAAGCGGTACATCATATGCCTTCTGAATATCCGTTACACGTTCATACGTACGGGCCAATGTGACAGGTTCCAGCAGAAGTCCATTCATCGTGCGTTCGATCCGCTCAAAATCCCAGTTATCAGGTGTTTCGTTTTCTGGGCAGCTGTCATAAATAACGAATTCTACAGCTTCCGAAACCATCTTCTTCAATTGAGCGAACAGATCTGTTCTTTCCAACACTTTATCCCGCAGAGAATACAAGACACCCCGTTGGTCGTTGATGACATCGTCGAGTTTCAAGTTGTATTCCCGCATAGAGAAATGGGCACCTTCGACAATTCGCTGCGTCCGGTCTGTCAGTTCATTCACTTCAGGGTTCAGCACAAGGCCTTCCTTATCGGTTTTGACCTTTTTGAGGAACTTCTCCAAATCATCTTTGGCAAAGCGTTTGAACATATCGTCCTCTAATGAAAGGAAGAATTGGCTTTCCCCATGGTCGCCTTGCCGTCCGGAACGTCCGCGCAGCTGATTGTCGACGCGTCGGCTTTCGTGCTTTTCTGTGCCAAGAACGAATAATCCGCCAAGTTCCTGTGCCCCTTCGCCGAGCATGATATCGGTACCGCGTCCAGCCATATTCGTGGCCACTGTAATATGGCCGAGTTGACCCGCTTGGGAAATCAAATCGACTTCCTGCTCAACGCTTTTTGCATTCAATAGGTGGTAATCCAGTTTGTATTTATCCAAGTATTCGGCAACCTTCTCCGATTGAAGGATAGAAGTCGTTCCAACAAGGACAGGCTGTCCTATTTTGTTGCGTTTGGCAACTTCCTGTGCCATTGCCTCATATTTCTGTTCAATCGTCTCATACACTTTATCCGGAGAATCGATACGGGCGCGAGGACGGTTTGTCGGAATTTGGATGACATCCATGTTGTAGACATCACGGAATTCCTTCTCCTGTGTTTTCGCCGTTCCCGTCATTCCGCTCAGATTGGGATACATCCGGAAATAGTTCTGGATTGTAATCTGGGCTTGCGCCTTATTTTCGTCTGTGATCGGCAAACCTTCTTTTGCTTCAATCGCCTGGTGGAGCCCATCGGAAAGCGTGCGGCCTTCCATGATCCGGCCAGTGAACATATCTACCAGTTCTACTTTATCGTCTTTGACGATATAATCGACATCCCGTTTAAAGATGACATAGGCACGAACTGCCTGGATCATATAATGGTAGAGTGTCTGATGTTCCAAATCGTAGAGGTTGTCAATTCCAAATGCCTTTTCTACTTTCTCGATGCCAGTTTCGGTAAGTGAAGTCGCTTTTGTTTCGTCATCGAAATCAAAATCGACGCCTTTTTTGAACCGTTTGGCCAGCATGGCGGCAATTTGATGCAAATCGGGATCGGCTGCCATTTTACCTGCTACAATCAAAGGCGTCTTCGCTTCATCGATCAGTACGCTGTCGACTTCATCAATAATGGCGAAGTGGTAAGGTCTTTGCACTTTTTGCGAAACGTGCTGCACCATGTTGTCCCGTAAATAATCGAAACCGAATTCCGTTCCGACTCCGTACGTAATATCTGCCTCATAAGCATCCTTCTTGGCAGGTCCTTGCATCATCGGTACATTGAGGCCGACTGTGAGGCCTAGGAACCGGTGTATCTGGCCGATCTGCTCAAAGTCGCGCCGCGCTAGATAGTCGTTGACCGTAATGACATGGACGCCTTTGCCTTCGAGGGCACGTACATAGGAGGGGAGAGAAGCGACCAGCGTTTTTCCTTCTCCTGTCGGCATTTCAGCGATATTTCCTTCTGTGAGGACCATGCCGCCGATCAGCTGCACATCGAAATGGCGCATCCCTAGAATACGTTTCGACGCTTCCCGTACGACTGCGAATGCGTCCGGCACAATTGCTTGAATTGTTTCTCCCGCTTCCAAACGGCTTTTAAAAACTTCTGTCATATGTGCCAATTCTTCGTCTGATAATGAAACATATTTGGATTCAAGGTTATTTATATCCTGGACAACTTTCCGATATTTCTTCAGTTGCCTTTCGCTCGTTTGATTTGAACGTTTAAATAGTGATAGCATAAATGACGCTCCTTTATAATGCTCCTTCTAAAAGGATACGGTTCTATTTTATCAAACAATAAGTTAAAAGACTACTGGAAGAGGATAAATGTATAATAATAGAAAACAGCAGGACTGATTTGGTACGGAAAAGGGTATACTAGTTTCAGTTAGCAACTTTGGGTGATTTCCGAAACCAATCGTGTTATAATACTGTTGGCTAAGTAAATTATTGTTTCTTGGGGAGGAAAGACATGCTATTCCTTGCTATGGCCGCTGCATTTGTAGCTTCTATCATACTAACTCCGCTTGTTATTAAATTTGCTTTCAGGATTGGAGCCGTTGACCGGCCGAACTATCGGAAGGTCCATACAACGATCATGCCGCGTATCGGCGGACTCGCCATTTTCGGTGCATTTATGATCGGCTATCTCATTTTGCGTCCTGAAGATCCAGGTGCGACATACAATACGGTGGGCATCATCGTCGGTGCATTCCTCATCATCGCTACCGGCTTTTTGGATGACATGTTGGAGATTACCGCGAAAGCAAAATTGGTAGGACAGTTGGCAGCAGCACTTGTTGTTGTAATGTGGGGCGGTTTGCAAATTGAATTTGTCAATCTACCGTTCTTTGGACAATTGGATTTTGGATATTTCAGTATTCCTATTACGATCATTTGGATTATCGGCATTACAAATGCCATTAACTTAATTGATGGCCTGGATGGATTGGCTGCTGGCGTTTCGACAATAGCTCTCATTTCCATTACAGTCATGGCTGTCATCATGGGCGATGTATATGTAATTGCGACCGCTTCATTATTAGCTGCCAGCTCGCTCGGTTTCCTGTTTTTTAACTTTCATCCAGCTAAAATTTTCATGGGAGATACGGGAGCCCTGTTTCTGGGTTACATGATATCGGTACTCGCAATGCTCGGATTTAAAAACGTAACAGTCGTCTCATTGATTATCCCAATCATTATGCTTGGTGTTCCCATTTCGGATACCTTCTTTGCAATTGTCAGAAGGGTACGGATGAAGCAATCGATCACGTCTCCGGATAAATCGCACTTGCACCATTGCTTGCAGAATGCTGGGTTTTCTCATCGACAGACAGTCCTGATCATCTATGGACTAGCTATCCTGTTCGGGGTGGCAGCGGTGTTATTTTCACAAGCGACAGTATGGGGAGCCATTGTCCTCATCACAGTAATGCTGATCGCGATTGAATTGTTCGTTGAAATTATTGGTCTTGCAGGCTCGAATTATCGACCTTTATTGAATTTAGTTCGTATGATCGGTAAATAAATGTAAAAACTCCGGCAATGGGCCTTCCTTCAGGAAAGTCCGTTGCCGGAGTTTTTACATGATAGGGGAGTAATCAATAAAGAATGATTTTCTAGGTTGCTCAGCAAAGTATGAGACTCCCAAGAAGTTTCAGACAACCGGTCTATAAGCATATATGCTATGGATGCTTTTGCTCCGTTTTTTTACCGGAGAAGCCGTTCTTCGTTACAACCTGTGCAGCGTTGCAGGGTCTCCAGTTTTCAGCGTTTTGCTTTTGTTCAGAGATGAGGTTCTTCTGAACGGGTAATGCGATTACGTCATGCCTTCAAGTCAAGCAAATCAATACATTGTTTGATATGCACAAGCAAAATGAAAAGCTGCCACTCCACAATTGGAGGGCAGCTTTTCATGTCATTTCGAAAAATCACTTTCATCGGCAGCGCCGACTACATTCGTATCGCTATTCGTCAACTTGGAGGAATCGGGAATTAACCCAAGATGGGACTTTAAAATTTGCTTGATGTTTTGCAAATCCTGATCATCTAGCTTGTAGTAATAAATGCCTGTCGACCAATCATCATACCCTTTTAAAGTCAATGCTTCGACTTCAGGCATACCACCTTTTGCGTACTCCAAGAAAGATGTCATTTCGCTGTAAGTCATATTCGTTTTCATATTGTCGCCGACTGCTTCAATGACATCGCCATATTTCGTTACAGACTTGAGCGAGGTCGCTTCTTTTAAGATGGCTTGAATAATCATTTGTTGACGTTTGCCGCGTTCTATATCGCTGTCCGCTTTTCTAGTGCGGGCAAGCGCAAGAGCGTGGCGCCCATCCAAATGTTGCAATCCCTTTTTCAAGTGGATTGAATTGCGGTCGAATTCATCTTTTTCAATTCGATCATACGGGACTTCGACATCGATTCCGCCGAACGCATCCACCACTTCAATGAACGCATTAAAGTTCATTTTAAGATAGTAATCGATCGGGATATCGAGCATTTCTTCAACAGTTTCTATGGCCGCATGGGTGCCGCCGTAAGCATGGGCATGGGTTATTTTATCGCTGTAATCAACCTTTGGAATGTATACATATGAGTCACGTGGAATGCTGAGCAGCTTCACCGACTTTTCTTTCGGGTTGAATGTGGCGACAAGCAGAGCATCTGAACGGCTGTTATCATCGCCTTGCCCTCTCGTTTCGCTGTCATCCACTCCGATCAGCATGATGGAAACATTGTCACTTGCCGGTTCCACTTTCGCTTCTGCGCGAATCTCCGATTTTGGTGTTTCGGGAATCGCTTCATATGCGCCTTCTATGGCTTTCTGTGCCTTCTGTTGAAGAGACAGGGCATAGGCAGTTACCATTAAGAGGGATGAAAAGGCCACTAACAATGCGACTTTAATGGCTAAACGCTTTTTGGACGTCTTTTTTTTCATTTTCTTAAAATCTTTTCTTTTCATTTATGAGCCTCCAAAAATCAGCCATGGAACGTTCATGACAGGAATGCAGGTAAAAGCCCCATAGTCGGGGAGAAAACGACCTGGCGATCCTAGTCATCCGTAGAAGTTCCTGCGGCAGATTATTTGTTCAGTATGAGCATCTATCAATTATGACGCCACCCGGCCCATAAAGTTCTCTTTTTATTCAAATAGACGCCAACTTTCCCCATTATACTATCAAATTCTTCTAACGTATACCACTTTAGACATTGAACTCCAAGAACATTTCGGAAACCGTTTGAATTTCTGCCTGACCATTCGTCAATTCAGTCATCCAATCGACAAAGCGGTCCGTGTCGGACAACGGCACGTACATATGAAGGTCTACCCCTTCCCCATAGATAATGTCATGGAGCGGGTAAGGGGACTGCCTTGCTTCGTTTTCGACTTTCCCAAGCCATGTATAATCGATGGAGATTTTCATTTCTCGGTGGAGCCTTCTTTCTACAATGCCAGTTGCCGCAATGCCTTCGGTCGTTGCACGTCCATAGGCCCGGATCAATCCGCCTCCGCCCAGTTTAATCCCTCCAAAGTAACGGGTAACGACAACAGCTGTGTCTTTCAACCCTTGTTTTTTTAGCACTTCGAGCATAGGAACTCCGGCAGTGCCTGACGGTTCTCCATCGTCGTTTGCTTTTTGGATTTGATCATGTTCTCCGATAATGTAAGCGGAACAGTTATGTGTCGCCGTATGATGAAGTTTTTTAATTTCTTGAATGAAGGCTAGTGCTTCCTGCTCGGTCTCCACCCTTTTTACATAAGAAAGAAACCTGGATTTTTGTATGATAATTTCACTTTCACCAGAAGTTTTAACGGTCCTATAGTCAGCTCGCATTTGCAGTACCCCTCCTATTTGTAATACAATTTTAATATGCATATAGTAATATGATGATATAATAAACAAAGTGTATAAGGAATTCATGAGTACTGCAACATCACGTACTAGACGAGATTGATGAGGCTGTGAGCAGGAGGGGATGAATTGGCTGAAAAAGCAATAGACATCCATAAATTGGAATCCATCTTTGATAACATGGTGAATATGATGGACCAGTCGAAAAATGACATTTTCACAATTAGCGAGCAGAGTCGTCAAAGTTATGACGAAATGAGAAAAGAGCTTGTTATTATCAAGGAAGATATTTCCCGGGTAATAAATGAAGGCGATTATTTGGAAGACATGACACGTCATTCCCGTAGAAGACTCGCCGATGTTTCGAAGAATTTCCTTAATTATTCGGAGGAAGAGGTACGTCAAGCGTACGAAGTGGCAAATGATCTGCTTGTCAGGCTATCGATCAATCGAATGGAAGAAAAGCAGCTTCGCGTCCGCCGAGATGAGTTAGAGCGAAGAATCGCAGCTTTGCTTGAGACGATTGAAAAAGCGGACCACTTAGTAAATCAAGTGACCACGGTCATTACATATTTGACTTCCGATCTGAAAAAAGTAGGGGAAGCGCTCGAAACAGCTCGGCAAAAGCAAGAATTTGCAATTCAAATCATTCAGGCGCAAGAGGATGAAAGGAAACGGCTATCCCGTGATATTCATGACGGTCCTGCGCAAATGCTTGCGAATGTGTTGCTTCGCTCTGGCTTGATTGAGAAGACATTTGTCGAAAAAGGTCCTACTTCAGCATTATCGGAACTTACACAACTGAAGGAAATGGTGCGGAATGCTTTGTATGAGGTTCGTCGCATCATCTATGACTTGCGTCCGATGGCCTTGGATGACTTGGGTTTAATTCCGACGTTGCGTAAATATTTGGCGACGGTCATGGAATACGAAAAAGGGACAATTATCCATTTCATGAATAACGGCCAAGAGAGACGATTCGAATCAAATATTGAAGTGGCCATTTTTAGGTTAGTTCAGGAATCAGTTAATAATGCACTCAAACATGGAAAATCAAGGGATGTATGGGTGAAAATTGAATGGCTCCGTGATACAATGAATATTGTAATAAAAGATAACGGACAAGGTTTCGATCAAAGCGAAACGAAAGAAAAATCATTTGGAATTATTGGAATGCGCGAGCGGATCGAATTGTTAAAGGGCGAGATGAAGATCATGTCCGCTGCCGGCAACGGGACGACAGTGCTTTTCCGCATTCCGCTAGAAGACGATATAATTGTTGAATAGGGTATTGGGAGGGAAAGAAATTGACAAAAATATTAATTGTGGATGATCATCAGCTATTCCGCGAAGGCGTGAAACGAATCCTTGACTTTGAAGATTCATTCGAAGTTGTCGGAGAAGGCGATGACGGCAGTGAAGTGAATGAACTGTATCGGAAATATGAGCCTGATGTTGTCTTGATGGACATCAATATGCCGCGCATGAACGGGGTCGAGGCGACAGATCAGCTTCGCAAGGAATTTCCAGACGTGAAAGTGATCATGCTTTCCATCCATGACGACGAATCCTATGTTTCACACGCCTTGAAATCAGGGGCTCTTGGATACATGTTGAAGGAAATGGACGCAGATGCAATTGTACAGGCGATCAAAGTAGTGGCAGCTGGAGGATCTTATTTACATCCAAAAGTGACACATAATTTGGTAGCTGAATTCCGACGTTTGAGTGAGCGTGAATATAAAGGTTCATTCCAACAAAGTGAAATTCGCCGCCCGCTTCATTTATTGACGAAACGGGAATGCGAAGTGCTGCAATTGTTGACAGACGGCCAAAGCAACAGAACAATCGGGGAGACGTTATTCATCTCTGAAAAAACCGTTAAAAACCATGTTTCAAGCATTTTGCAAAAAATGGGCGTCAACGATCGGACGCAGGCTGTTGTAACGGCAATCAAGAACGGTTGGGTTGAAGTGAAGTAAGAGTGCAAAGGAATAAAGCGTTAGGGACCGTAGGCTTGCTCAAGCATGCGTGTCTCCATACGCTATTTCCAAACCGAGGGCTATCCGTATGGAAAGGCCCTTTCATTATGTAGGAGGTAGATGGATGAAGAAACAATCGCTATTTCTGCTGATGTTCAGCATCCTCCTTATCCTCAGCGCCTGCAGCAAGGATGAGGGCGAGCAAACAAACCAAGGTTCCGTCGATGACGGTGAGGCAGCCGGAGGATATGGCTCGATTGATCATGGTGTGAATGAAAAGGGCGTTGGATTCAATATGGCGGGCGGCTCGATAGAGGAAGCGCAAGATATTCCGGCTGCAGAGAAGGCTACTATTCTGGATACGTTCCAAGCCTACATTGATGCATTTAATCATAAAGATATTGATGCATATATATCTGTGCTTTCACCGAATTCGGAAAGTTTTTCCATTGAAGATGAACGTGCATTGCTGGAAGATACCTTTAAAGAATATAATGTGACAAGAGAAGCGTCGGATGTCACAATTGTTAAATACGATGAAAACGAAGCACAGTTATTTGCTAAGTTAAAAACAACGTTTAAACAGATCGAATCAGGTCTGGAGACAAAACCGACAGGGCGTCAAGTGACCGTCTTCCATAAAACAGACGGGCAATGGAAAGTGGATTCCATTTATTACATTGGCGACGAAGAACAGAAATGAAGAACAGGAAGACCACTGGATGATCAACGTACTTGTTGAGTCTCCGGTGGTCTTTTTATATGCAAAAACGGCCATACTGCAGTTAGAGGTTCAATAAATTTCCAGCCAATTACTAGTTGTATTTCTTGATGTGTTGGCATATACTGATATAAGAACTAGTGTTCGTATTCGAGAGGAGGAAGTTGTGATGCCTTTAATCCCAGCAAAGGCATTGCCGCATTTTGAGAATATGATTTATTTACCGATGTTGCTGACCATTCTGGAACGAGATCGCCAGACAATTGAAAAGGGCCCGTTCAAATTGAAAGGCCCCTACTTGAAAATGATTGAGAGCGCGCTGTTGTGCATTCAAAGCGAACTGAAAGACACATCGATGTATTTGCGGCGCCATAATATGAAAGTGATCCGCAATAAAATGGATGACACGTTCACAGAATATATCTTCATGAATGGCGGTTATGAAGATCATCGGCGTTATTTGAATGTCCGGCTGCGAAACCGAACAGAAGAGCTATTGCAATTTTATATTTCCATGGCGGGAAATAAGCCGAATCATTCGGGCTTGAACAAGTAGGCGGATTTGTTCAACAAATGCTGTTTTTTAAAAAAATCTTTTTCAAGAAATCTGGCAAAGCAATATTGCCGCCACATCGTGTTAGCTGATACGGCAAGTTTCAGCTCTCGTCCATTTTCTAGATGGACGATGCACCCTAATGGGTCCGGCTCGATAAAATCGATAGCTAGACAGTTGATCCAGACGTTTTGTTCGGAAGAAGGCGATAGTGTAGGAATGAAGATACATGGTGTGTCATATGCATGTGCCAGGAGAATGGGGGTCTTGTGGACGTTACCTAAAACGAGTTTAGAGGTTTTGGTCAATACTTGAAAGGAGCTGCCATAAAAAGCGGCAGAGCTTTTCATAATATGTATCGGTTTTTTGGGTACGTCAACCTCTCTATCCCGCTCAATCACATATGTGAGGATCCGATTTCCGAATCGAACTGGCTGCAGAACAAAGGTGCTAAACGTTACTACATAATTGCCTATTGGTTTTTCCAAATCCAGTTACACCCTTTCCTTATAAAAGTTACATTTGTAGCCTATTGTAAGCTAGATAAAATATAAATCAACCGAAAAGATAAAAAATTTTGATTAATTCTAAAAATGAATCTTTTCGTCTATTCGTACTTAGCAAAGGTTGTTTGCTTACTAGTCGGTTGTATCTAAATAATTCCATTAAAAGGGTATTATTTTCCAGGTGAGCATACTCAGTTAGACAGAGAAACGGGGAATGCCGAGGTTGTTCATACAAAAAAGAATAGCGAATTGCTATCCTAAGTTTTCTGGCGTATCTACATAAAAGGATAATATGTAACCGCAGTTTCGACAGTACTCCGTTGAAATAGTGGAAGGTGTCTTCTGAAAGTTTTTATCCGGATACATATAAACTTGTCCTACTGTGGCTCCCATTACTCCTTTCTGAATGTCTTGGCTATTGCATTTGGGACATGCATGCTGGTTCATAGTGAGCGCCTCCTTATGTGTTATGACAGTCTAAAAGAGAGAATAATAAAAGCCTCCCACTTGGAAGGCCTTCATGCATTATTGATTTTGATATTCAATAGCCGCTGCTCCAAGTGTTTTTGCGGCAATGAGCATGGAGCGTTCGTCGATGTCAAAACGCGGGTGATGATGTGGGTATGGATCGGCTGGCATAGCGCCTGTAAAGAAAAATGTGCCTGGCACTTTTTCGAGATAGTAGGCGAAGTCCTCGCCGCCCATTTGTGGTTTTGTTTCGACTACCGCCTGGATAATAGAAATCTGTTCGGCAACGTTTTTTAAGAACTCGGTTTCTGCTGCGTGGTTGACGACGGCCGGATAACCACGAACGTAGTCAAATTTAATTTCGCAATTATTGGCAATTGCTGTGCCTTCAATGACACGAGCCATTTCCTGTTCCATTAAATCACGGGTATCCGGATTAAATGTGCGTACCGTACCGCCCAGCTTTGCGGAGTCCGCGATAACATTGAAAGCATTGTCTGCAACAAATGAGCCAACAGATAACACTGCAGAATCGATTGGGTCGACTCGGCGGGAGACAAGCTGCTGGAGATTCATGACAAGTTGCGCTCCGATGACGACAGCGTCTTTAGTTTGATGCGGCGAAGCGCCATGTCCGCCAGCACCTTGGACAGTGATTTCAAAACGGTCGGCAGCTGCCATAATCGGACCTGCTAAGTATTCGACAGTCCCATACGGAATCAGCGACCAGAGATGCGTTCCAAAAATAACATCGACTCCATCCAAGCAGCCATCCTTGATCATGGAAATGGCACCGCCCGGAGCATACTCTTCCGCATGTTGGTGAATAAAGACATATTCACCGCTCAAGTTCTCCCGTAATCCATGGATGGCTTTTGCCAGTTGGAGCAATGTAGCAGTATGTCCATCATGGCCGCAAGCATGCATAACGCCCGGCACAGTTGATTTGTATGGTACATTCTTTTCGTCATCAATCGGCAATGCATCGAAATCGGCACGCAATGCCACTGTTTTTCCGGGGCGTGCTCCTTTAATGCGGGCTACAACTCCGTTGCCGCCGACTCCGCTCTGTACCTCCACACCAAGGTCAGCATAGAACTCATGGATGTATTGAGCCGTCTTCACTTCTTTGAATGAAAGCTCCGGGTGCATATGCAAGTGGCGGCGGATGACGACCATATCCTCATACGCTTGATCTAATCTCTCGAACAGTTGCTCCCTCATTTTCAAAACCCCTCTCCCGAAACATTTTCATTTTTCATATTATATCACATGTTTCGGAACCCGCAATAAGTAGAAAGATAGGGGTTTATGCCTCATCTTCCCGTTTTGCTGTGTACGTTGTAATATAGGAAGCGCTGGTAAAGATGTGCGTCGTATTATCCACAAACTCACGAGCTGCCTGCGGGTCATGCGCCTCTTTGAATGCTTGCGAGTTTTTCCACTGTTCAAAGTCGGAGGACTCCTTCCACTCTGTCATGACAACGTACGTATCTGAATCGAGTGGACGCAATAACCGGAAGGCCACAAAGCCGGACTGGGATTCAATGACACCTGACTGTGTTGAAAAGCGGTGTTCAAATACGGGACGGCCTTCATCCGAAACGGGAATATTATTGCAAACAAAGTAGCCGTCCTCTTGCAGGTCTCCTGCCAAACTAATCACTTCATATCGCCGAGGGGTCTGGAATACAGATTTCCCTTCCGTCTCATGCAGGAGAAGGGAGGCGCCGCTGCCATGCATAAGAATCATCTGCTTGGATGCATGCTTCGCTTTGATTTTTTCCATAAAATCTCTTGTACCTGTTGTCATATAAATAAACATTGACAAACCCTCCTTATCTAAGTGCACTAATCATATTTTCCCCGAAACCGTCGAATCAAACAAGCAATGACAAATTGATGGCAACCGGAGCGCACAAATTTATGACAAACGGGTTCATTTGCTATACAATCCGGCCGCAGTCGTCTATATTGGAAGTCGGATAACGATATACATGATAATCATTATAAAGAAAGTGGGAATCGATTGATGACGACATTTAACGATACACTGCTTCGCGCCGCGAAAGGCGAAACAATTGACCATACACCAGTTTGGTATATGCGCCAGGCTGGACGTTCGCAGCCTGAATACCGGAAAATTAAAGAAAAATACTCATTAGAAGAGATTACACACCAACCGGAGCTATGTGCTTATGTTACAAAATTGCCGGTAGACCAATACAATGTCGATGCGGCTATCCTTTATAAGGATATCGTTACGCCGCTGCCGGGCATCGGGGTAGATGTGAAAATCAAAGCGGGTGTTGGTCCGGTCATCTCCAATCCGATCCGGACGGTCCAAGATGTACATAATCTCGGGGACTTTTCGCCTGAGGAACACATTCCATTTGTAACGGATACAATTAAATTGCTGACGCAGGAGCAGTTAAATGTGCCACTTATCGGTTTTGCCGGCGCGCCATTCACATTGGCCAGCTACATGATTGAAGGCGGGCCATCCCGAAGCTATAATTTAACAAAGTCTTTCATGGTATCAGAACCGGAAACTTGGTTCGCACTTATGGACAAACTAGCAGAAACGACGATTTCTTACATTGGAGCACAAGTGAACGCTGGTGCAAAGGCGATTCAAATTTTTGATTCCTGGGTAGGGGCATTGAATGTGGAAGATTATCGAATCTTTATCAAACCAGTCATGACCCGTATCTTTACAGAGCTTCGGAAATTGAATGTACCGCTTATCACATTTGGCGTCGGTGCAAGTCACTTGGCGAATGAATGGCATGACCTTCCTGTTGATGTAGTCGGGCTCGACTGGCGCCTGTCGATCAAAGAGGCAGGAGAAAGAGGTTTGACGAAGCCGTTGCAAGGAAATCTGGATCCGTCTCTGCTGCTTGCTGATTGGTCAATTATTGAAGAGCGTGCAAAAGCGATCATTGAACAGGGCGTTGCGCACGGCAGCCATATTTTCAATCTGGGCCATGGTGTTTTCCCAGAAGTGCAACCTGCCACGTTGCAAAGGTTGACCGAATTGATTCATGAATACAGTGCACAATTGAGAAAATAATTTTATTAATGAGGTGTACGAGATGACGAAGAAGAAGATGGGCTTATTGGTGATGGCTTATGGCACACCATACAAAGAAGAAGATATCGAGCCGTACTATACGCATATCCGGCACGGACGTCCGCCTGCTCCCGAACAACTGGAGGATTTGCGCAATCGTTATGAAGCGATCGGCGGTATTTCGCCGCTTGCCAAGATTACTGAGAACCAGGCGCATGCGCTTGGAAATCATTTAAATGAAATGCAAGATGCGATTGAGTTCACCGTGTACATCGGTTTAAAGCATATTACACCATTCGTGGAAGAAGCGGTGGAACAGATGGCGAAGGATGGCATCGAAGAAGCGGTATCGATCGTACTGGCTCCACATTATTCTTCCTTCTCCGTGAAGTCCTATAACACACGTGCAAAAGAGGAAGCGGAGAAGCATGGCATTTCAATCACCTCGGTGGAAAGCTGGTATCAGCAGCCGAAATTCATTGCGTATTGGGCTGACAAAGTCCGTTCTACTTTCAATAACATGAATGATGAAGAACGGGAAACAGCATGTCTGATCGTCTCTGCTCACTCCTTGCCGGAGAAAATCAAGCAATTTGGCGATCCATACCCGGATCAATTGGCGGCAACTGCTGAGTTGATCGCAAACGCAGCTGAAGTGAAACACTATGCTGTCGGCTGGCAAAGTGAAGGGCAGACAGGCGAACCATGGCTTGGGCCCGATGTCCAGGATTTGACACGTGATTTACACGAAAAACATGGGTATACATCATTTGTCTACACACCTGTCGGCTTTGTCTCCGATCATTTAGAAGTGCTTTATGACAACGACCATGAGTGTAAGGTCGTTTGTGATGAAATTGGTGCGGCTTACCACCGTCCCGCAATGCCAAACACCAATCCGTTATTTATTGAGGCGATGGCGGATGCGGTGCTTGGTCAGATCGAATCAGCCTGATGACAGGAAGTGATGAAGAGATGGAAGAGCAAAACAAGAATGTCGTCATTGTTGGCGGCGGGATCACGGGTTTAACAGCCGCCTTCTATCTTCAGAAAGAAGCGGCTGAAAAAGGATTAGGTGTGGAGATTCTTCTAATCGAGGCATCCAATCGGCTGGGCGGTAAAATACAGACGGTCCGCCGGGATGGGTTCATTATTGAACGGGGACCTGATTCATTTTTAATTCGGAAAAAAAGCATGGACATACTAGCCAAGGATCTTGGCGTCGATGATCAGCTCGTGCGGAATGCAACAGGGCAAGCATATGTCCTCGTAAATGATAAATTGCATCCGATTCCGGCCGGGTCCGTCATGGGGATTCCGACGCAGATGGGACCGTTTTTCAAGTCGGATCTCTTTTCTGTCGCTGGCAAGCTGCGGGCAGCAGGCGACATCGTCTTATCCCGCTCCGGTGTGGATGGCGATCAATCACTCGGCTCGTTTTTCCGTAGACGCTTTGGAGGAGAGCTCGTCGAGAATTTGATTGAACCGTTGCTATCCGGCGTCTATTCCGGCGACATCGACCATATGAGCCTGGAAGCGACCTATCCACAATTTTATGCGGTTGAGAAAAAACATAGAAGCTTGATTCTCGGAATGAAAAAGACGACACCGAAACAAGTTCCGCAAAAAAATGGCCATGGTGCTTCTAAAGAAGGGGCGTTCCATTCTTTCCGCTACGGTTTGGAGACGATTGTTGAGGCCGCGGAACGTGCGCTTAAGCCGGACATGGTGCTGAAAGGCGTAAGGGTAGAGAGGATCGAGCAAACGGATGACCAATCTGTGCTCCATTTGAATAACGGCAGAAAAGTGACAGCGGATGCGGTCATTTTGACAACAGATCACGTGACGACAAGTCAGTTGTTTGCCTCTCACGGCGTGTTGCAAGGCTTGGGGGACATTCCGACGACTTCCGTTGCAACAGTCGCCCTGGCGTTTCCAGAAGAAGCAGTCGTTCAAGATATGGAAGGAACAGGATTCCTTGTATCCAGACGCAGCGATTATTCTATTACGGCTTGCACATGGGTTCATCGGAAATGGCCAACGACCACGCCGGCTGGAAAAGTTTTATTGCGTGCTTTCGTAGGAAAAGTCGGTGACGAAACAATTGTCGATTTGCCGGATGAGGAAATCGAAAAGATTGTGTTATCCGATTTAAGCCGAATTATCACCATTAAAGGCAAGCCGGATTTCTCTGTCATAACTCGATTTAAAGAGGATCGGCCGCAGTATAGGGTCGGCCACAAAGAACGAATCCGGACAGCGAGGGCAGAGTTGCAGCAGAAGTTTCCGAATATCAAACTAGCAGGGGCTTCATATGATGGCGTTGGATTGCCAGACTGCATAGATCAGGGCAAAGCAGCTGTCGAAGAAGTGTTGGTTGATCTGTTCAAAAAGTAATAGCGTTCCCCTCCAGTCCAAGGGCTGCCCTGTGCAGTCCTTTCTTTATTCACGCGAAAAGGGGGATTTGATGAAAAGAATACTTATTATAAGTTTGGTTGTTTTACTGATGGCAGGTTGTTCGATCAGCAAAGAGAAATCAGCAGTTTTTCCAGAAGATGAATTTTTTCTCATTGGTCATCGTGGAGCGTCTGCCTATGTCCCTGAGAATACTTTGGCCTCTTTTGCTTTGGCAGAAGACTTGGGGGCCGATTATATCGAGCTGGACATTCATGAAACAAAAGATGGCAAGCTTGTTGTCATGCATGACAAAGACGTATCCCGTACTACCGAGGGCCATGGCAATATCGAAACATTTACACTCGATGAATTGAAATCCTTGTCCATTGTCGAACGCAAGAAAGACAAAGAAACTGTTCTGGGGCCATCCGAAAGTATGGCGGTGCCCACATTGCAAGAAGTATTTGACCAATTCGGGGACTCCTTGAATTATGTAGTAGAATTAAAGAATCCGAGTCGTTATCCGAATATCGAACAAAAGCTTGTTCAGCAATTGGAAGAGAACGATTTGATTCAAAAGGATAAGAAAGGCAGGCCGCGAGCGGTCATCCACTCATTTAGCGAGAAGGCGCTCCAGCGTGTCCATAAAATAAATCCAGGCATTCCGCTGCTGCAGCTTATTTCCTTCGACGAAGGGGAAGAAGCCGAACTGTCGAAGAAAAAAATTACCAAGTTGCTTTCCTATGCGGACGGTATTGGGGTCAGTTACGAAGCGCTCACACCGCCCTTCGTGAATTACATGCACGAAAAAGGGCTGGCTGTTTTCGCCTATACCGTCAACGATCCGGAAGTTGCGTTGCGATTACAAGCCATGGGTCTCAATGGAATCCATACTGATAAACCCGATTTGGTGGAGCGAGAAAAATAGAAGGGGCCGTCCTCATGGGACAGCCCCTTCCTTATGGGAAAGGCTAGATGCCTGTCCACCACTTGTCCATTAAAGGACTGGCGTCAATTCTGAATTCAACACACGTTGTGCTGCAATGATGACGCCGGAAGCGGTCCGGCCATATGCTGTATAAATTCCACCAGCTTGGTTCGGAACGATTTCCGTTTCATATTGATGCGCACCGCCGATCAGACTTAATGTAACAAATCCAGAAGCATTAGCGCCCACATTAAAGTTAGAGGAGTTAATTAGCTGTCTTGTCCCATTCAGCCTGAACACTCGGACAACGCCGGTCAAAGGTCCTCCGGTGCGGTTCAAGATTTTCACTCGTACCGTAGTGGCATTCGCCGGTTGGTTCCCCATGTTCTCGATAGGTCCAGTTGTCAATGGCATGTACAATCACCTCCTGACTGCTCTATTGAATCTGCAGATTCTGTTCTCATACTATGTAGGGGGGAGAGGTAGTGATGGGGAGCTTGTACTAGTTTAGGTAGATAATCCAAAAAAACGACTCCCTGTTGATACTAGGAAGTCGTTTATTAATAATTGATAATGGTCACAGTCATGTCGCTCCTCCAGATTCTTGTAATACAAAAATGTTTAAACATCATTCCGCAAAATTCAACAAGTTACAGATGCAACTCTGTTGAAGTATGTTGTATTGCGTTCATTCCATGGAGCAGTGGCAAACATTCTGCTTCTCTGTTGCTCGTTGAATTGGCGAAAACTCAGTTTGGATAAGAGACACGTCATTGTAAGTTGTTGCACTCTTCACAAGTATTGCTGTAGCATTCATGTTGCTCTTCGATCTCTTCTCCGCAAGCCATACAAGTTTTAGGCGGCAGGTTCTTGAAAAATTCTACAACGTTTTCTAGCATTCCAATCAACTCCTTATAGTATGAATCAATTCTAATTAAAACTGTTTTATTGCAGTTGTGATAAAAGTGACGCCGTGTAGATGAAAGGATGACGTTCTAAAAGAAGATACTTTTGTATTATAACTAAATTGAAATACACCTTTGTCATATAACAGCCTAGACAAAAAAATTACAACACATTGCAATCATCGCATTTATTGCTGTAGCTCTCGTGTTGTTCATCGATGTCCTTTCCGCATTGCTCACATTGTTTAACGGGCAGATTCTTAAAAAACTCCACAATGTTTTCAAGCATTGTATTCATCTCCTTTTTTGTGTTATAACGAAATGAAGAATGAGTCGATTGTCATATAACAGATGGGCTAAAAAAATTTTGTTACTTCATCTACCAAACTCCTTTTGTTTGTTATACAACTAGAATTTATTAAAACGTAGTGTATTATAACAAAATTCTTTTGTCAACACTTTTAGGTGCCATTCGGCTAAAATGAAATTGGATAACAGTCATAGGGAGCGATTAGCATGTATTTCATTGACAATAAAGGAATTACCGATCCACGGATCAACTTGGCGATAGAAGAGTATGCATTGAAGACGATGGATGTGGAGAAGGACTCGTATCTGCTGTTCTATATTAACGAGCCGTCCATCATTATCGGCCGCAATCAGAACACTGTTGAAGAGATTAATACTGAATTTGTCGATGCCAACGGTATTCATGTCGTCCGTCGATTATCAGGCGGAGGCGCCGTCTATCATGATTTGGGGAATTTGAATTATAGTTTCATCACGAAAGATGATGGTGAGTCTTTCCGGAATTTTAAGAAGTTCACAGAACCTGTCATTAAAGCATTGGCTGAAATGGGAGTGAAAGCAGAACTGCTTGGACGGAATGATATTCTGGTGGAAGGACGGAAAGTGTCAGGGAATGCGCAATTTGCAACCCAAGGCCGTTTGTACTCTCACGGAACGCTCATGTTCAATACGGAAATTGAACGAGTCGTGTCCGCCTTGAAAGTGAAGAAAGATAAAATAGAATCAAAAGGCATCAAGTCCATCCGCAGCCGAGTCGCCAATATTTCAGAATTCATCGAGGAGCCGATGACGATTGAGCAATTCCGTCAACGCATTCTAAATTCCATTTTTAATGGAGAAGAGAAGGTCCAATACATGGAACTGACAGATGAGGATTGGGACAACATCCGTCAACTATCGGCGGAACGCTACGGCAATTGGGATTGGAATTATGGCAAATCACCGAAGTGCAATATGCAGCATTCGCATCGTTTCCCGGTTGGCGGCATCGACGTCCGCCTGCAAGTAAACAAAGGAAAAATCGATGAAGTTCATATCTTTGGAGATTTCTTCGGCGTCGGTGAAGTGGCGGTGATCGAGGAGAGCTTAAAAGATGTCCAATACGATCGCGAGTCCATTACAAACGCCTTGGATCCCCTCGATATCCCAACTATCCTAGGCGGCATTACGAAAGAAGAATTTGTCAATCTAATCTACTAAACCCGGTGCTCGCCGGGTTTTTTCTATGCTTTTTCTTACCTTTATCATACGCAGAAAAGAGCCTTGCGAAGTAGGCGAATAACACGGGGGAGGGGAAAAGGAACTCAACGCACTATGGCTCACCTGCCAATGCCCTTGCTCCCATCCCTCCATCTGGCCGCGCATAACGGGAGTCTCCCCGCTCATCCCGGGAGCGCGCCCGCGCATAATGGGAGCGCATCCGCGCATACCGGGAGCGCATCCGCGCATCCCGGGAGCGCACCCGCGCATACCGGGAGCGCACCCGCGCATACCGAGAGCGCCCCCGCGCATACCGAGAGCGCCCCCGCGCATACCGAGAGTGCCCCCGCGCATACCGGGTGCGCATCCGCGCATCCCGGGAGCGCATCCGCGCATACCGGGTGCGCATCCGCGGATAATGGGAGCGCCCCCGCGTATAACGGGAGCGCCCCCGCGCATAACAGGAGCGCCCCCGCGCATCCCGGGAGCGTAGCCGCGCATCCCGAGAGCGCCCCCGCGCATAACGTGAGCGCACCCGCGCATAACGTGAGCGTATCCGCGCATAACGTGAGCGTATCCGCGCATAACGTGAGCGTATCCGCGCAAAACGGGAGTCTCCTCGCGCATCCCGGGAGCGTACCCGCGTATACCGAAGAGCGCACCCGCGCATAACGAAAGTGCACCCGCGCATACCGAGAGCGCATCCGCGCATAACGTGAGCGTATCCGCGCATCCCGGGAGCGCACCCGCGCATCCCGTGAGCGCATCCGCGTATACCGGGAGCGCAACCACGCATACCGGGAGCGCATCCGCGCATACCGGAAGCGCATCCGCGCATACCGTGAGCGCATCCGCACATACCGTGAGCGCATCCGCGCATACCCGGGACGCATCGGCGCATACCTGGCCCCGACCCGCGTATAACCCCCCACCAAGCAGGAATCAGGAACCCTCATCTAAAAAACTCCCCATGTACACATATCACACAAGCTTCTCCTTGTGTAAGACTTCATAGAGACAGCAGGCAGAAAATCTCCATTTGCGGTATAATCAACAGAGAGTGAGAGGGGGATGTGCGATGGAAAATCACCGTATTTTCATCGTGGAAGATGATAAAAAAATTGCGGGGTTGCTCGCTGAGACACTTCGGAAATATCAGTATGACGTAGCAATTGTTGAGGATTTTGATAATATAGTCGAGGAATGCGGAATGTTCGAACCGCATCTCATTTTATTGGATATTAACTTGCCATCGTATGACGGCTATTATTGGTGCCGTCAATTGCGGCAGCACACGATGTGCCCGATCATTTTCATTTCGGCAAGGTCCGGGGATATGGACCAAGTGTTTGCGCTGGAGAATGGCGGCGATGATTTTATAACGAAGCCATTTCATTACGAAATTGTGCTGGCGAAAATTAGGAGTCATCTGCGCAGGTCGTTTGGAGAGTATGCGCCGAATCAATCGGAACGGACCGTGAAGCAAGGTCTGCTCACATTGTTTGTGGAACGGATGGAATTGCATTTGCGCGATTTGGTCATTCCTTTGCAGAAAAAGGAATGTGTCATACTCGAATTGCTGCTGGATGCGTCACCGAAAGTTGTATCGCGCGAAACATTGCTAGAGGAGCTGTGGGATGACCAGTCTTTCGTGGATGAGAACACGTTGAATGTCAACATGACGCGAGTCCGGAAAAAACTTGTGGACTACGGCGTGCAGTCGACCATTGAAACAGTGCGCGGCTCGGGGTATCGACTGTTGGTCGCACCGGAGGAATTATGAGACAACTTTCGCTATTTTTGCGGGAGCATCTGCCGCTTCTCGTATTTCAGTTGCTGCTCGTCCTGTTCATTTTACTGCTCTATTACTTGGATGGATTTCGTGGGATGAATACGGCGATATACTCCATTATAATGAGTTTCCTGTTGACAGCTGGCTATTTAGGAGGAAAGTATGTCATGCGGCGTTCGTTTTATGCATCGATCACCCGAAAGCCGGAAAAGATGGAGGACGCCTTGATGCGGTATGCCGCTTCCCCGGAGCAACGGCAGACCGTCCGGTATATGCGTGATTTATACAGCCTGTATCAAAATGAAGTGCAATCCTTGTATGCCTCTCAACATCGCCAAATTCACTTTATGAATCAATGGGTCCATCAAATGAAGACGCCGATCTCAGTCATCGGACTCTTGCTTCAGGAAGAAGAGGAATTGGACAAGCGGAGTGTGGCGGAAGAAATCGACAAAATACGTCTCGGACTGGATGCTGTTTTGATGAATGCCCGGCTGGAAACGTTTGAAGAGGATATGCGGATTGAACAAGTGGATTTGAAATCGTTAGTTCAAAAGGTTGTAAATGAGCATAAGCGGCTCTTTATTACCAATGGAGTTTTCCCGGTCATTCGCATTGAAGATCGGTTTACGGTTGCTACCGATGCTAAGTGGATGCATACGATCATTACTCAATTCATTACAAATGCCGTAAAATATACCTTCGATGAAGGGAAGAAAATTCATTTTGAAGCAGAAGCGGCAGAAGCGGGAATAAAGCTGAGTATCCAGGATGAGGGCATTGGTATTCCTGCATCCGATTTGAAGCGGGTGAGAAAAGCATTCTTTACTGGTGAAAACGGAAGATTGACCGGTGAGTCAACCGGAATGGGGCTCTATATTGCATCGGAAGTGTGCGGGAAATTGGGCCATCCATTGACAATTGAATCGGAAACAGGGGTTGGCACGACGGTTAGCATCCTATTTAAAAATGGAGAGGCAGGTGACGTGGATGACAGGTCAGCGGATCGTGGAGCTGTCGGAAGTGACGAAGATTTATGAAGGCAAAGTGATGCACCGTGCATTGAATCGGCTTGATTTCGAAGCAGAGGAAGGAGAGTTCGTTGCAGTCATGGGTCCTTCGGGGAGCGGGAAAACGACGTTGCTCAATCTTATATCGACCATTGATCTACCGACTTACGGCAAGCTGGTTGTGAATGGTATTGAACCGGAAGCACTCAGTTCTAATGAGCTCGCCTTGTTCCGGCGTCATAATTTCGGATTCGTTTTTCAAGACATCAATTTGCTTCATATGTTGACGGTCGAGGAAAATATCGTTTTGCCGCTCACATTGGACGGTTTGCCCTTACATGAAATGGAACGGAGAATCAGTAAGATTTCTTCTCTGCTCCATTTGAAAGGAATTTTGAATCGCAGGCCGGATGAGCTATCGGGAGGACAGGCACAAAGAACGGCAATCGGCCGCGCCCTCATCCATCAACCCAAAATAATATTGGCAGATGAACCGACCGGAAATTTGGATTCGAAGTCGGCCAAGGACGTGCTGGAACTGCTCAGCCATGTAAATGAAACCGAACGGACAACCATTATTATGGTGACACATGACCCTATTGCGGCCAGTTATTGTGACCGGGTTCTGTTCATTAAAGATGGGGAGTTTTTCAATGAAATTTACAAAGACGAGCGGCGCCAAACATTTTTCCAGCGGATTTTGAATGTGTTGTCGCTTCTTGGAGGAAATGTAAATGATCTTCGGACGCTGTGATGGGAGGACGTTGGCATGAATTTTCGTCAATTTGCGTATCGCAATGTTATCCGGAACCGACGGATTTATGCCGCTTTTTTCATGGCCAGTGTCTTTTCGGTCATGGTCTTTTTCCTCTATTCGATGCTCCTGTTTCACCCGTCTATTGAAAACCGGTTTCTGCAGGAAATCGCCCTCGTCGGCATGGGCGCGGCCGAATTGATTCTGTTCATCTTCACGCTCTTTTTCCTGTTCTATTCCATGCGGGCTTTCCTGCAAGCCCGATCAAAAGAGTTTGGCATCTTGCTGCATTTAGGAATGGAAAAGCGGCAATTGCACCGGCTCATATTTATCGAAACTCTGATCATTGGAGTAGGCGCCATTTTAGCAGGGACATTCTTAGGATATATGTTCTCCAAGTTCTTTTTCATGGTCGTCAAGCAGATTGTCTTGTTGCCGGCTTTGCCGCTTTACTTATCATGGAAGCCATTCGCGCTGACAGTCGGCGCTTTTTTAAGTCTGTTCATTATCATTTCCTTGTCCGCACCAGTGTTTATTCGGACGGGCCGAGTAGAGGAATTGATACGTGGCGAAATGGCAGATTTGGAATCACACGGGTTCTCAACCAAAAAGGCATTGTTCGGATTGGCTTTGCTTGGTACTTCTTACTGGATGGCAGCATCGACATCTAACTCGATCGTCATCGGTTTAACGTTTCTCCTGCCGCCGCTTGCTACAATTGGAACATACTATTTTTTTACAGATTCGCTGCCATTTCTCCTGCATCTGTTCAGGCGGCGTAAAAAGTTCTATTGGCGGCATTTTTGGTTGCTCTCTGTTTCAGAAGGGGTCGTCAGGCTGAAAGAAAACGCGCGGATGTTTTTCATTGTGACAATCGTCTCGACGCTTGCTTTCATGTCAGTCGGCATCTTAGCTTCGCTGACATCCTTTGCGTCTCAGTATCGAGCAATGAATCCGCTCGGGCTCGTATATCACAGTCTGCCGGGAAACCAAATGGAACAACGCCATGTCGCTGAACTGATAGATGAGTTAAAAGATAAAAAGCTGGATTATACATTGGTTCGGATTCCGATTATCGAGCAGACTTCTTCCTTCACAGAAAATCGGGTGTCTATTTTAAAGTTGTCGAACGTCAATTTATTGGCACAATCGTTTGGCTGCAGCAAAATTGATTTAACCAAGGGGTTTGCCATGTTTTTGCCGCCCTCCGCCTCATCATACGACTTTTTGAAAAAGAGGACGGTTGAGACGACATTAAAGGAAACCGATATTTCCATTAAAATCGAAGGGGCCTACCCATTCCAATTATTTCCTTCAAGTGCCAATGCCATTGGAACGAATGTCATCATTTTAAATGATGAGGATTTTGAACAGATCATTATGCAAGATATCGACCCGGCATCCGTCTATTATGCGTTCAATATCCCGGACTGGCAAAATACGAAAGAGATCGGGCTGCAAATCAATCGAGAATCGTTTATTACAGGTTCCATCCATCATCTTCCGTATATTTTCGACAACCCAGGAGCGAATTATGCCATCATCCGCACGACGTTCTCGCTGCTGTTATTTGCCGGTCTGCTGCTGGCGGGTGTCTTTTTCCTTGCGGCAGGAAGTTTCATCTATTTCAGGCTGTATACCTCGTTGGAACGAGATCGGAAACAGTTTGACGTATTACGGCGTATGGGGATAACGGATAAGGAATTTAAGCGGATTGTCAACCGGCAATTGATACCGCAGTTCTTCTTCCCATGGGGCGTTGCTTTCGTCCACAGTTCGTTCGCTTTTTTGTCTCTGCAAGTGATTTGGGATGCGTTGGCGGAAATTTCAATTGTGAAAGAATTGCTCCTCGTGCTTGTGGGCTTTACGCTCATGCAAGTCATCTATTTCTACTTGATTCGCTGGCGCTACTTGGCGCATATAAAAGCATCGGCATAAGTCGGTGCTTTTTGCTTACAAGGCATGGAGAAAAACGAATATGAGTTTGTTACAAAAAGGAAAATATGGTCCATCGCTACTGTCAGCTTTTCAAATTGCCGATTTTTTTAATGTAGATGACAGCGGATGCGATGATCCGTAGTCTTTTAAAGGTGAAGAGGACACGCAGCGTACATGTACAAGACAATGGAATATAGTCGGCAGATTGTTAACTAACAGGTACGTGTATTCGCTATAATGAAAAAGCATAGTCAGAGAACAGGCTATGCTTTTTCGCAAGGGGCAGGTTGCAGAAATTGAAAGATTGTTGAAATCTATTGTTATATTTAAACTTTTCTTATATAATAATAGAAGTTGCAAATGAATGAATGTTCATTCAAAACGAATAAAGGGGGAGTAGCGTTGAATTTAGTTTCACGTGTTTACGAGACGGCAAAATGGCAGCCGGACAAGACGGCGTATCACTTCATGGGGAAAGATACGTCATATGCCGAATTTGACCGGTCTGTATCGATGTTTGCATCCGCTCTTCAGAATTTGGGGATTCAAAAGGGAGATCATGTAGCGTTCTTATTAGGAAATACACCGCATTTCCTTATTTCTTTGTATGCGACGATGCGAATTGGGGCAACTGCTATTCCGGTGAATCCGATTTATTCGCCAGATGAAATTTCGTATATTTTACATAATAGCGATGCGAAAGCGGTCATTGCGCTCGATGCCTTACTTCCTCTTGTGGAAAAAGCTGTTGCCTCTTTCCCGTCCATTGGCCATTATATCATTTGCGAGACGAGTCCCGAGTCGGCAGAGACGTTAGCGGCACTGCCGGATGAACTGAAAATGAAAGTGTTGCCTTTTTCACAGGTCATTTCGAAAGGCAAGCCGGACGTTGAGCCTGTTCCTGTAGATGGAAATGAAACCGCTGTCATTCTCTACACTTCCGGAACGACTGGGCATCCGAAAGGCGCCATGCTGACCCACAAAAATCTATATTCCAACGCACGAGACGTAGGGGATTATCTCGGCTTCTCGGAGCAAGATCGCGTTTTAGCGACATTGCCGGTATTCCATGTGTTTGCCCTAACCGTCGTCGTCAACGCACCCCTGCTGAAAGGGGCAACCGTGTTGCTAGTTCCGCGTTTCAGCCCACAAGACGTATTTGCTACGATTCGGCAAGAGCAGGCTACGGTTTTTGCAGGTGTTCCAACAATGTTCAATTTCCTCTATCAGTATCCAGACGCCAACCCTGAGGATTTCCAGACGATCCGGCTGGCTATTTCAGGAGGCTCGTCGTTGCCGGTCGCATTGCTTCACAACTTTGAGGACAAGTTTAACGTACGCGTCTCGGAGGGCTACGGACTATCGGAAGCAGCACCTGTTACCTGCTTCAACCCGCTCGACCGTGAACGGGTGCCAGGATCTATTGGCACGAACATTGTTAACGTGGAAAACAAAGTCGTGGATGAATTTGGCGATGAAGTGCCTCATGGACAAGTCGGCGAATTGATTGTCAAAGGGCCGAATGTAATGAAAGGCTATTATAAGATGCCTGAGGAGACGGCAGCCGCTATCCGCAATGGATGGTTATATACAGGAGACTTGGCAAAGCAGGACGAGGACGGTTATTTCTATATCGTAGATCGAAAAAAGGATATGATTATTGTCGGAGGTTACAACGTGTATCCTCGGGAAGTGGAGGAAGTGCTTTTTACGCATCCGGCTATTGTGGAAGCTGGAGTCATTGGTGTTCCGGATTTGGACTTTGGCGAAGCGGTCCACGCGTTCGTTGTCTTGAAGCAAGGCGCATTGTTGAATGAAGAGCAGGTGAAGAAGTATTGTGCAGAAAAACTGGCCAAATACAAAGTCCCTGATCAAGTAGAGTTTTTGGATGAATTGCCGAAAAATACGACGGGGAAAATTCTCCGACGTTCCTTAAAGACACAAATGAAAAGCCCGAAATAATCTAATTACCTAAGCCTTCCCTATTATCCAATAGGGGAGGTGTTTTAAGTCCAAGGCCTTATCCACTGTCTAAACGAATTACCCAATATTACCATTTAAATTTGCTGGATATTTGACGATACAAATAGAAAAGAATAACATGACTTATTTGGCAGGGGGAGCGCTTATGCGTTGGACGGTACGAAAGAAATTGAGTGCTATCTTCATAATGATGATTCTATTGATCATCGGGATGAGTGTAGCCGGCATAGTAAGCACATTTAAACTAAGTGAAAACACGAACATGATCAATAAACGGGAAATACCAAAGATCGACCGTATCAACAGACTTGAAAAAGGGACGCAGAACATTTTAGGATTAACGCAACGACATATTTTATCGCAAAATAAGGAATTCGAGGAAAAATACGAGCAGCAAATCACGGAAGAAAAAGAAAATGTAGAGGGTGCGCTCGATTCATATGATGCGCTGCTTGACGCACAACGCGAAAATGAGCTTTTAAATGAAGTGGAAGTCGATTGGAAGTCCTTCATTTCCCAAATCGATGCCATCCTAGCGCTAAGTGCCAAAGATCATGATGAGGAAGCGACAACCAGTTCCTATGAAGCGATCATTTCTTTGAATGCCATGCAGGAAAAACTTCAGGAACTTAGCAAATCACATCATGAGGAACTGGCGATGATCGAGGAAGAAGGTGAGCTGCTTTACCGTTCTGTGTTGATCATATTATCAGTAAGTACGCTCGTTGCCATCGTCGTTGCCATTGTCGGCAGTCGCTATTTGATCCGGACAATCCAGCGTCCAATTGTCAATCTATCGACTTCATTCAAACAAATGGCGACAGGGAATCTGACTGTAGAACCGATTGTGGTGAAGACCAAGGATGAGATCGGCGACCTGGCAGGCGATTTTAATTATATGGCGAATCATTTGCGAGAAATCATGACAGATTTAAATAATCATGTAAATACATTGGCGGCCACATCCACTCAATTTGCGACGAGTGCGGATGAATCATCCAAGGCTTCTGAACAAATTACCAACTCAATTATCGAGGTGTCCGAAGGTGCCTCCGTCCAACTCGAAAGTGCGAGAGCAAGCAGTACCATCGTCGATGAAATGACTGAGCAAATTCATCAGACAGTTGCGTCAATCGAACAGGTATCGGCGTTAGCTAAGAATACGTCCGAGTTGACTAGGGAAGGCGCGACAATGATGAAATCCACTGTGCAAAAAATGGATGACATTCAACAGTCCACAGATACAACTTCCTCAGTGGTCAGTGCATTGCATACTAAATCATCTGAAATTGGCAGCATCGTGTCCATTATTACAAGCATTGCAGAACAGACTAATTTGCTTGCGCTCAATGCATCCATTGAAGCCGCACGGGCTGGGGAGCACGGTAAAGGCTTTGCGGTAGTCGCGGGAGAAGTCGGCAAATTGGCGGCGCAATCCGGCAATGCAGCAGCGGATATCCGCAAGCTCATTGAAGAAATCCAGCAAGAGGTCGGCGGAGCCATTACTGCGATGGAAACGTCCAAAACTTTTGTTGGAGAAGGGTTGGAGATGGTGAATCAAACCGGCAGCTACTTCCAGGACATTGAAAATCATGTCCGTGAAGTGACTGAACAGGCTGTCGAAATTGCTGCTATCAGCCAAGAAGTCAACCACAGCACCGAGCGGATGAAAAAGCTTGTGGATGAAGTAGCGAACATGTCGGAGCGAACCGATCTAAGCGCTCAAGACATCGTAGCGGCTTCTGAAGAACAAAGTGCTACTATGCAGGAAGTCTCTGCTTCTTCTACCGTTTTAAGTTCCATGGCGGACAAATTAAAAGGGATGACATCCCAATTCAAAGTAACATGAACTGCAAGCGCCGGTCTTCTATAAAAGACCGGCGCTTCTTGCATTTGTTTCAAAATAGAGGGGAACTCACCCCAAATAATAGTGTGATATGTACTCCATAAACTCTTCTTCCAAATCGCCTTTTCGTTTCCAAACTGCATAGGTCGAGACTTTCGGCAATTCGAAAAGCGGAAAGTGAGGCTGCATGAGCCGTCCCTCAATCAATTCCCTCCGAACGATGGAAAGAGGCAAAAATGACACCCCCAGTCCTTCTTGTATGAACCGTTTTGCGATATGGGCTTGGGTCACGTTCATTGTACGGATGCCTGGAACATTTTCCCTTAGTTGAGGCAATAGTTCATTCCAAAAGACGGGGTGATGCCCGACAAGAAGATAGTTCATTTTCAAAATCTCTGCTACGTCAATAGGGGGACCGCTTTCCTCGTCGTAGCTATCGACAGGCATGACAAAGACAACAGGATCCTCGTATATTCGTTTGGTTTCCACGTTTCTGCCTGCTGCATGCAGCGCTGATATCCCGAGATGAACGTTGCCACTGTCCACAAGGCCTTCAATCGCTTCCGATTCCTCAACCTGTATCGATAATTCCACATCTGGATACTTCCTTTGGAACGTCCGCAGAAAATAGGGGAGCATGGTTTCGGCCATCAAAGGGGAGATAGCGATTGTCCATGTCCTTCGATACCCTTGAGCAAAAGAGTGCATGTGTTCAATTGTCGACTCCATATCTTGTATCAATTGCACGGCAAGGGGATAAAACAATTTTCCGGCGTCCGTCAGGGTTACACGATTTTTCAGCCGATCGAACAACTGGAGACCAAGATAGTCCTCCAACAATCGAATATGTACCGTGACGCTTGGCTGGGAAAGTGAAAGCCGCTCCGATGCCTTTCTGAAATTCAGTTCCTCTGCTGCCGCAATAAATGTTGAAAGCCATTGGTAATCCAATCTGCCACCTCTTTACTTTCTTTAATCGATTCAATGAAAAACATTTAATTTATATAAATGTAACCTGTATTTATACTAAAGAAAAGGAGGAATGATCATGTTTCAAAAAGGGTTGAAAGACATCGTAGCGGTGCAAACGAAAATTGCGTCGGTTGATGGGGATAGAGGGGAGCTACGGTACCGTGGAAAACTCGTAGGGGAATTGGCTGGCCGATATTCTTTTGAACAATTAGCTTATTATATATGGCATGGCACCATGCCGGACGCCGGAAAACTCGGACAGTTACACGATACATTAATCGAGGGGAGACATTTACCCCCGCATGTAGAGGCGATTCTCGATGCCTTTCCGGCACAAACTCCTTTGATGGATGTCATGCGAACTGCCATTTCAGCATACGTTCATCCTGAGTTTAAACAACTTCCTTTGGTACAGCAATCGATCATACTGACAGCGGCATTGCCCGTTATCGTGGCACGTCATTATCGAAAAATGCATGATCTTTCTATTATAGAGCCGAACCAGAAACTTTCGCATACCGCAAACTATTTATGGATGCTGACAGGAGAAGAACCGAAGCAAGTCCATGTCCAAGCGCTTGAAACCTATTTACAGCTGACAATGGAACATGGGATGAATGCATCCACATTTGCAGGCCGGGTAACGATCTCAACGGAATCTGATATAACCGCCGCCATGACATCTGCATTAGGCGCCATGAAAGGTCCGTTGCATGGCGGTGCTCCATCGGCAGTCATCGAATTGTTGGAAGAGATCGGTTCGGAAGATAATATTCGACCAGTTGTGGAAGGGAAATTACAAAATGGCGAGAGGCTCATGGGCTTTGGCCATCGTGTCTATAAAACGGAAGATCCTCGATCCATATTATTACGAAACACTTGTTTACAGCTTGAAGGAAAAGATGCATGGCTCGATCTTGCCACGAAGGCGGAAAAAGAAATCATCGATTTGCTGGAAACATACAAACCGGGCCGTAAGCTGTATACAAATGTTGAGTACTATGCAGCCGCCATTATGCGGTCCATCAACTTCCCGCCGGAATTGTTCACACCGACGTTCAGCGTGGCGCGCATCGTCGGCTGGTCAGCACACGCAATGGAACAACTGAACGATAATACAATTTTCCGTCCGCAGTCCGTCTATGTAGGAGAGTACCAATAAAAGAAACAGTCAGGCATTTCGTACCAATGCCTGGCTATTTTTTATTACAAATAAAAACCAAGAGCCAAATAAATTGCGAGGCCGATTACGCCCACTACGAGACAATAGGGAATTTGTGTACGGACGTGATCAATGTGGTCGACTGCTGCCCCGGTGGACGCCAAAATGGTCGTGTCGGAGAGTGGGGAGCAGTGATCTCCGAACACTCCGCCGCCTGCAACTGCCGCAATCGTTGCAAGGACGAGAGTCGTAATATCCCCGCCTGCAAATCCAATCGCAACAGGTACAGCAATCGGAATCATAATTCCATATGTCCCCCAAGAGGAGCCGGTGGAAAATGAAATCAGAGCGGCCAATATAAATGTCAAAGCTGGCAGCAAGCTGGGACTCAGCCAGGATTCCGTGGCACCGATCAAGTACTCGGCCGTTCCCATCTGTTCACTTAGCGTATTGATCGTGTACGCAAAAATCAAGATCATAACAGCCGGCATGATGCCTTTAATTCCATTAATCGCGGTCTCCATTATATCGCTAGTCGGGATTCCCTGAAGCCGCATGGCAATACCTAGAACGATAATAGCCGCAAGAAATGCCTCCATCGTTTTGGTCGTTCCCATAACAAAATACGTCCCCATGGCGATTGAGATGATCACGGCGACAGGCAGTAGGAAATTCACCCAAACGCTTAACACCCGATCGTCATAGTACGGTTGAATGTTCGTCAATTCTTTTGAGACAAGAGGGGAGGAACCGTCCCGAATCACTTTCCCTTCTTTAGCCGCCCGTTCTTCCGCTTTCCGCATTGGCCCGAAGTCCTTCACCCAACCCATGGCAATCAACCCGACGAGTAAAATGGAGAAAATCGCATAGAAATTGAATGGGATCGACTTGGTAAAGATCGCCATCGCGTCTACTTCACTTTCAATCGGTCCCATGCCCATTAACAGCCCCGCTATAAACACGGCCCATCCTGTGAAGGGCACAATGACAGCCATCGGGGCAGATGTCGAATCACATATGTAAGAAAGTTTTTCTCTTGAAATCCGGACTCGGTCTGTAATCTTCCGCATCGTCGTTCCGACAAACACAGGGCTGAACGAATCGCTGAAAAATACAAACATGCACATGAACCATGCGCTCACTTCCACTTTACGCTTTGATAATTTTCGGCGATCTGCCATCACAGCAACGCTTTCAATCGCACCGG
Source organism: Sporosarcina luteola (assembly GCA_014204635.1). Lineage (GTDB taxonomy): Bacteria > Bacillota > Bacilli > Bacillales_A > Planococcaceae > Sporosarcina > Sporosarcina luteola_A. Next base: position 392,820 of record JACHLS010000002.1, read on the forward strand.
TCCGCTGAAAGAAGGCAATTAGAACGCCAATGAACAATTCAAGCAGGAAGATCCATGCAAAATCTTCATTCCCTAAGGACTCCTTCATCAAATCTGGAAAGCCAAGAAGACCTCCGCCATTTAAAAAGACGCCTACAATACAGGCGACCGCAAGAGACAGAATGGTATTCCTTGTTAAAAAAGCGAGTGCTACCGCAATGAAAGGCGGTATGATCGATAAAAATCCCAAATTCGTTGTCACATCCTTTATGAATTCATCTAGCAAGCTAGTACTTGTTAAATACCCGCCAGAAATGAAATGAAACAGATGCAAAATATTTGTTTCGAAAAGAAGGAGATTTGTTACGAGTGTCGAAATATGTAAAAGATAAAACGTAAGGGGGAATGCAAAATGGAAAAGAAAAAAGTGAATGTACAAGATTTATATACACTACAATCTGTCACTAATCCGCATATTGCACCAAATGGCAAAGAAGCGGTGTTCGTTAAAACTCATATTGATGAAGAGGAAAATAAGTATGTCGCCAATTTGTATCACATCGACCTGGAAACAAATGAGGTGACGCAATGGACATATGGAAAGCAACGCGTGTCATCTCCCGAGTGGTCCGCAGACGGCACGCAGCTTGCCTTTCTATCCAACCGGGAAGAAAAAAACCAACTCTATGTCCTGTCGGCGAAAGGCGGAGAAGCCCGGAAAGTGACTACGTTAGAAAAAGGAGTATCCAGCTTTGCTTGGTCGCCTTGTGGAGAGAAAATCTGGATCAATGCTCCTGTAAAAGAAGGGAAGACCTTCACGGACAAAGAAGAGAAGGATGACAAGAAGAAGCCGGAGCCGGTTCGCGTGACGAAAATGAAATACAAAGCGGATGGCGTGGGTTTATTGCCGCAGGATACATACCGGCATATCGGCGTAGTTGATCTAGCGACAGAAGAAGTGACGCAATTTACGGAAGGCAATCACCAATATGGATTGCAAGCCGTTTCACATGACGGCAAGAAACTAGTCATGAGTGTGAATCGGGAAGAAAACCAAGACTTCGAATTCCGCCAGCCGCTGCTCCTCGTTGATATGGAAACGAAAGAAGAGACTGTGATCGTGGAAGAGGAAGGATATTACGGCGGGGCGGCATTTTCGTTTGATGACCGATATATTTCATTTACTGGCTCAGATCGTTCGTTTCAGAATGCTACTCATAGCGAACTGTACGTATATGACACCAAACGCGGCAATCGTTTGAATGTGACAGAAAGCATCGATGCGCCGGTAGGGGATGTCACGGTAGCGGATCATCAGCAAGGGGCAAGTGCGCCGGCTGCTGTTTGGACAAAGGACGACCATCTGTATTTCCAATTGGCGACGATGGGCGATGTCCGTCTTTATTTCGCAACGCTGGAAGGCGAATTGTACCCGGCTTCTCCGGAAAATGAGCATGTTTATGGATATGACGTGGCTGGGGACGGCACATTTGCACTTGTTACTGTGACGGATCCAACAAATCCAGGTGAGCTGTATAAACTGACAATTGCTACTGGGGAACGCCAAGCGCTTACTTCATTCAATGAGACATTTGTCAATGAAGTGGAGCTTATCAAACCGGAAGCCATCCAATTCAAAGGATCGAAAGACTGGGACGTGCACGGCTGGCTCATGAAACCGGCCGGCTGGAAACAAGGGGAGAAATACCCGCTCGTCGTCAATATTCACGGTGGCCCGCATGCTATGTACGCCAACACGTTCTTCCATGAAATGCAGCTGCTCGCAGCACAAGGGTGGGGCGTCTTGTACGTCAACCCGCGCGGCAGCCATGGTTATAGCCAGGAGTTCGTCGATGCGGTGCGCGGCGATTATGGCGGCGGGGATTATGAAGATATCATGGCAGCGGTCGATTATGCTCTTGAGGAGAATGCCTGGATCGACAAGGAACGCCTTGGCGTGACTGGCGGCAGCTATGGGGGCTTCATGACAAACTGGATCGTCGGCCATACAGACCGTTTCAAAGCGGCTGTGACGCAGCGCTCCATCTGCAACTGGATCAGCTTCTTTGGCGTCTCGGATATCGGCTATTATTTCAGCGACTGGCAAATTCTTGCGGACATGAAAAATGTGGACACCTTGTGGAACCACTCCCCGCTGAAATATGCGGAGAATGTGGAGACACCCCTGTTGATTTTGCATTCGGAAAAAGATTTCCGGTGCCCAATCGAACAAGCGGAACAATTATACATCACATTGAAAAGCATGGGAAAAGAAACGGAGTTTGTCCGTTTTCCGGACGCGGACCACAACTTATCGCGAACCGGAACACCGAATTTACGCATTGAACGGTTAAATGAAATTACGAGTTGGTTCGCGAAATACTTATAAGAACCGAGGGAACGTATTGAACTATACAACTGAAACAATCACGATTAGACAGATCAAGGAAGACGACTTGCATCGTCTATGGGAGCTGAGCTTCAAAGATAAAGACCCGGAGTGGAAACAATGGGACGCACCGTATTATCCACACGAACCCATGCCGTATGAGAAATTTTTGGAACGCAAAGATAAAATCGTCGCACAAGACGACTTTTGGGGGATTGAGGTTGAAGGTCAACTTATCGGAATGCTGAGCTATTACTGGGAACATAAGCCATCCTTATGGCTTGAGATCGGTGTCGTTATATATGAGTCTGCTTACTGGAGCGGCGGTTATGGAACGAAGGCGCTCACGATGTGGATTGATCATCTATTTACCACAATGCCGCTCGTCCGGGTCGGTTTGACGACATGGTCGGGCAACGAGCGGATGATCCGAGTGGCTGAAAAACTGGGTATGACAATGGAAGCGCGGATCCGTAAAGTCCGCTATTGGAACGGCGTCTATTATGATTCGATCCGGATGGGCATGCTCAGGGAAGAATGGGAGGCCCATCGTCTCAAATGAGATGGACCAAACTGAAACAGCTGGCGGAAGATTTGCTATGTGAAAAGCTGCAAGGGCGTGTGCATTATCACGTCGTCGTTCATCGGAAAAGCCACGATCAGACAGCAACTTTTCGGATGACACTTGATGGAAGGGAAGTGTTCAGGGCTTCCGATATTCCGTTCGCTCGACAAGTAAATGAGCGGGGGCGGGAACTACAAGAGGAAAGACAAATTGATCCATACAGGTGGGAACAGGACTGGCAATCCTTTTGGGAGTCCGATGAACTGAAGCGACTGCATGCCGCATACGAAGATGCGGAAGAAGAACTGAAAGCTTCAGGTCAATACCCGGCTTGGGAAGTCGTGCCATTGTTGTTTGACTATGTGCAAATGCCAGTGGAAAAAGCGATTGTCCATGCGCATCCCTTTATCCGGGCTGTCGCTGTATTGGATTGGCGTGTCGGGAAGCGGACACTGGATCAGCTAGACGTGACAAATGAAACAGACGTGGTAAAACTTTTTTATTCTATACGCACAGAAAGCTAGAAATAGGGGACCATTCAGACCGTGACGAGCGGCTGAATGGTTCTTTTTTTTTGATAAAATACATTAATGAGTGATTACTCACTTTACAAAATGAGATTACTAGTCTATTATAAGTGAGTAATCACTCACTAAGAAAGAGGTGCAGGAAATGAAACAGAAGAATGCATGTGTCTCGATTCAAAATGTCTCCAAGTCTTTCGGGACTCATTCGGTATTGCGGGACATCCATTTGGACATTTACGAAGGGGAAATATTCGGGTTGTTAGGCCCTTCTGGCGCTGGAAAAACAACATTGGTGAAAGAACTGGCAGGCCTGGATACACCAACGGAGGGAACCAACTTTTTATTTGGACAAAAAATGCCGAATTTGAGTCTCATCGAGCGTATCGGCTATATGGCGCAATCGGATGCGCTCTATACTGAGTTGTCGGCGAAAGAGAACTTGCGCTTTTTCTCGGAGCTGTATGGATTAAAAGGGAAAAAACAAGCGGAGCGGATGGAAGAGGTTGCTAAAGTTGTCCAGCTATCCAATCATCTGGCGAAGGTCGTGTCGAATTACTCGGGGGGTATGAAAAGACGGCTTTCATTGGCGATTGCGTTGCTGCATGAACCCGAACTGTTGATTCTCGATGAACCAACTGTCGGCATTGATCCCGTGCTGCGAAAAAATATATGGCACGCCTTTCAAGAATTAAAAGAGCAAGGAAAAACGTTGATTGTTACAACGCATGTCATGGATGAGGCGGATAAATGTGATCGGCTTGGACTTCTCCGAGATGGAAAGCTTATTGCCGTCGGGACGCCTGACGAGCTGAAGAAACAAACAGGAACGAAGACAATTGAAGAGGCCTTTTTATATTTCGGGGGTGAACGATGATGAGAGTGACGGCAATGGTAAAACGGATTTTAAAACAATTGATTCGGGATAAAAGAACAATTGGATTGCTCATATTTGCACCTATCCTAGTACTGACAATGTTATATTTCGTTTTTACTGGCGATGATTATATTCCAAGAATCGGTTTAGTGGATGCTCCTGAGCCTTTCGTTGAACAAATGGATGACAGCAAAGCAGCTATCACGATATTCAAGGAGGAAGGAGAAGCTGAAGAAAAAGTCGCTGCACAAGAACTGGATGCGTACATTGCATTCGTTGATAATCAGCCGGAACTAGTTCTCGAAGGAAGTGACCCTACTGTCACAGGAGCGACAATGGAATGGGTGCAAGAAGCTTTCCAACCAGGTCAGCAGGAGAATATGCCCCAACTGAAAGTTGAAACCGTGTTCGGTTCGGATGATATGGGGCAGTTTGATTACTTCGGTCCCGTACTGCTAGGATTCTTTGTCTTCTTTTTCGTATTTCTCATCGCTGGTGTTTCATTCCTGCGCGAGAGGACGACAGGAACATTAGAAAGACTGCTGGCGACGCCATTGCGGAAATGGGAAATCGTCGTTGGCTATGTAATTGGCTTTGGTATTTTTACGATGATTCAATCGACTATCATTGCTTCTTATGCAGTTTATGTTCTCGGCATGGTGATGGAAGGCGCGTTTTTCCACGTGCTGCTCGTCATTCTCCTTCTCTCTTTCACGGCACTGTCGCTCGGGATTTTATTATCAACGTTCGCTCATAACGAACTGCAAATGATGCAATTTATCCCGATTATTGTCGTACCGCAAATCTTCTTTTCAGGGCTGTTCAATTTAGAGACGGTTGCAGAATGGCTCAGTTGGATCAGTTACATTACACCTCTTTATTACGCAGCGGACGCATTACGCGATATAATGGTGCGAGGATATGGATTTGCCGAAATCTATATGAATCTCATCATTCTCCTGGGATTCACTCTGTTCTTCATCATGATGAACATCTTAGTATTGCGGAAATTTCGTACAATGTAAGGAGGTACTATGGAAAAGCTCGACAAGAGAATGGAAGAATTATTGCAAAGCGAAGGGGACTTGACAGAGAAACAACGGAACATTTTGGCGGCGGCCACAGAAATGTTTGCACAAAAAGGCTTTGCCGCCACATCGACAAGTGAAATCGCCAAAAAAGCGGGCGTCGCGGAAGGAACAATTTTCCGTCACTACAAAACCAAAAAAGACCTGTTATTATCCATTGTGTCGCCGACGATGCTAAGAATGATTTCTCCATTCATTTTAAAAGACATAAACAAAGTATTGAATCAGGATTATGAACGATTTGAGGATTTCCTCCGGGAAATGATCAAAAATAGGCAAGCTTTCTTGGACAATAACTTGCAGGTTGTGAAAGTGGTCATCCAAGAAATTCCTTTTCATCCTGAGTTGCGCGATCAGTTCATTCAGCACGTCGGCCAAAAAGTTTATCAACGTTTTTCGGAGACCGTCCAGTATTACCAGGCGAAAGGGCAAATTGCCGACATCCCGCCTGCCACGGTGCTCCGTAACGTCAGTTCGGTGATCCTTGGTTATTTCGCCACCAAATATATTGTTGCCCCAGTCGGATGGGACGAGGAAAAAGAGATCGATGAATTGATTGCATTCCTCGCCAAAGGGCTGGCTCCTGAATAATCGGAAAAAAATCTCCATGATATGTCAAGAAATGCTATACTAGAGAGTAACAAAGTAGGCATGGAGGGAATTATATGGGTATCTACAACGTCATGGAGGATGTCGTCCGCGATGTGCTAAATAAAAATAAACGCGATCTCCATCTGACATGCGATTGTGTCCGATGCATGGATGATATCATGGCCATTGCATTGAATGAACTGCCACCTCACTACATCGCAAACGAAAAACATAGTCCCTATATACGCGCGGCACACGAAGCAGACCGGCAAGGCGCCACCAACATTCTATCCATTGTCGCCCGAGCCGCCCGCATCGTCGCCAGCTCACCACGTTGCGAAAAAGCAGCCGTCAACGAAAAAACACCTTACTGATGAGGTGTTTTTTTGTTTGAAAAACGTCATGAACCTTGTGCAAAGGGGGTGGCTGCCGCGTTAAGGAGGGAGGACCGTAGTACGGAATTTCACGAATAAATGATTCGTTCCTGCGTATTAGTCGTCCCTATTGGAACCCCGTGTATAAGTTCAAATCAGTTGGAAATCCGCGCATAAATGGGTGATACCCACGCATAAACACTTCTCAGCCGCGCATACCCAACGGAAATCCGCGCATACCAGATCGTTACCCGCGCATAAGCAGACTCCAGGCGCGCATACCAAATGCAAATCCACGCATAAACGGTCGAAACCCGCGCATAAGTTTCCGTTTTTCGATATCTGGTGTTTATTCAAGTGTTTATAATCCATTGGAAAGTCACTGCCGCGCATAAGCAGCCTCCACCCGCGCATACCCGCTGTATACCCGCGCATAAGTCCTGCAAACCCGCGCATAACTGATCCATTCTCCCTAAATAGATCATTCTGTCTTTCACGAATATAACTCAAGTCCACCCAACCAAGTCCTTCCACCCAACAATAATGCTCCCAACAAAAAAAGAACACCGCATGAAACACGGTGTCCTCATTTTGATAACAAATTTAACACGTTCTGTACATTTTGATTCACTGAATTGACGAGCAGGTGGTCACCCTTCTGACGGATGTCCAAGTTAAGAAAATTCATCATTTCCTTCGCCATATCCGTATCTTCAAGCAGAGAGAGAGATTTCGTCAAGTTGTTTTCGAAGACGAGTGCATTGGCTAGGTGATGCTCAACAGCTTCCATCTGGGAACCGACTTTGGTTAAATGTCCGGAAATAGTTTTGATTGCGCCGTCGATTGTTGTAATCAAATCGGCAGCATCTGTTTGCGTCAGAAGGGATGCACCCTCGATGTTGAGTGAGGACGTGCTGACATCAATCAAGTCAATTTGCATATTCTGACCTGGATTGGCTCCAACTTGCAAATTCATCTTGTTATTCTCGCCCAAAATCTTTTTCGTATTGAATTCCAGCTTTGTCGCTGTATCATCAATGGCGCTGAGCAACTGTTCCAATTCCTGCTGCCCTGCTTTGCGGTCTGACTCGGTCAACGTTCCGTTCGCACTTTGTACCGCCAGCTCCCGTGCCCGCTGCAATAAGCCGTTGACATTGTTCAATCCTTCATTGGAAGCTTCCAGTACAGACAAGCCGTCCTGCATGTTGGCCTGCGCTCGGGAAATTCCCCGGATCTGGGCCCGCATTGTCTCGGAAATCGACAGCCCGGAAGCATTGTCGCTTCCTTTTGCAATCTTTAATCCAGAACCGAGTTTGAGCAGACTTTTCTCAATTTGCGTCGCATTGCGCTGCGTTCGGTTCGACGTAAAGGCAATCTGTTCTTGGCTATGTATCCGCATTTTTTCACCTCAATCCCAGTAGATTAAACATTTCCATTTTTATATCGGCAACTTTTCTTTGAAATGAATCTATTTTAGCCGATACAAAAGAAAAAGGGATCTGGAGGGAAAAATGTGAACGTGAATCGCGCGATAAAAATATACCGGGAGACACACGCCTCCACCATTCCGACGATGGAGTACATCATCCTTTTGTTAAAAGAAACGACTAAGAATATCCGTTTCTGCCAGCAAGCAACTAGCTGGGAAGACACCCAGGCAACACTTTTAAGGACACAGGAATTTCTGTTTGAATTAATGGCAACAGCAGACCGCCGAACGGAAGAAGGGGAGCGACTTTTTACATTTTATGTCTATCTCAATCAATTAATTGTCGATGTACAAATCCAAAAATCAACTGATCGGCTGGCTGCAGTAGAAGTTTTTGTGGAGCAGCTTATTGAGGCGTGGGAAGAAGCGCAGACGAAAACACGCCAGCAAAAGTTTACATCCAATATGATATGAGTGATGGAAGGGAAGCGGTTTGAGCCTAATTTTGATGACACTTTTTCCAATCTGTCGACCGCTCGAATATCCCGTGCACCGCTTAAACAATGGCACCGACCATTCGAATATCCTGAGTACTGCTCCCGTCACCTATGCCGACCGCTCGTATCTCACGCGAACCGCTCGAACCATGACATGACCGGCTTGTATATATGGTAAACCGCTCGATTACTTCGCCAACCGCTCCAGTCCCCAAACATAATTATACTACCGCCCATTAAACTCCGGTTTCCGCTTCTCCGCAAACGCATTCAACGCTTCTATGCGATCCTCGGTTGGAAGCGTCATCTCATACGCCTTTCGTTCAATCGCAAGTCCCGTCTGCAAATCGGTGTTCATCCCCTGTTTGATTGCAAACTTTGCCTGCTGCAAGGCAATCGGACCGTTCGCAAGCATCAAATCGGCAAATGCCCGGGTTTCCTCATTCAATTGCTCTGCCGGTACAATGTTTGTAACGATACCGTATTGAAGCGCTTCTTCCGCTTTCAGCCGCTTCGCGGTCAAAATCAACTCCATGGCTTTCGCTTCGCCAATCAATCTCGGCAGCCGCTGCGTCCCGCCAGCTCCTGGAATGATGGCGAGGCTTGTTTCGGTTAATCCCATGACGGATGTATCGGCCGCAATTCGGAAGTCGCAAGCGAGTGCCAGTTCCATGCCACCCCCGAATGCGTATCCCTTTATCTTGGCAATCGTTGGCTGAGGCAAGTTTTCGATCGCGGTGAATACTTCGCCGATCTTTAATACATTCCGTTTCACCTGCTCATCCGACAGAGTTTTGCGCTCTTTCAGGTCGGCACCCACACTGAAAGCCCGATCGCCCGTTCCTGAAAACACCACGACCCGGATTTCCGGATTGATCCGGATCATGTCAATTGTTTCGCCTAGCTCGACAAGCATGTCATAATTAAAAGCGTTCATCGCATCCGGGCGATTCAATGCCACAAATGCGAGATGCCCCTCTTGCACATATAAAATGGTTTTCATCCAACCATTCCCCTTTCGTTTGATGTCTTCCTTAACATACCACTTTGACCAGGCCGTTACGAATAATTGAATAGTAGAATAGCTGAAAACGTATGGTGAATAAAGTCGTATTTTGGTATACTACTAAAAATGGGAGGTGAAGGGAATTGAGCCAAAATATCTTTGTCGGCAGACAGCCGATTCTCGATCGTCATGGACGAATTTACGGATATGAATTGTTATACCGCAACAGTGAAAAAAATCGGTTTCCACAAATCGATCCAGAGAAGGCGACCGTCCAGTTGCTTGTAAATACCTTTTTGACGATCGGTGTCGATAAAATCGCTGGCAATGCGCTGTCCTTCATCAACTTTACCGGAGACCTGTTGACGAAAGACATTTTCACCGGCTTGCGTCCCGACCGGATTGTCATTGAAATTCTGGAAGATGTAGAAATCACCCCCGCTTTATTGACAAGGATCCGGGATTTGAAACATAAAGGATTCATCTTCGCACTCGACGATTTCGTCCTCCAAGAGCAATACCTCGTTCATGAATCTCTGTTTGAAATGATCGATTTCGTAAAAGTTGACTTTATGCATGCCGACGCAGCCGAACGAAATCGGATTGAAGCGTTTCTAAAAAAATATCCGCACATTTGGAAGCTAGCAGAAAAACTTGAAACTGTAGAACAATATAATGAGGCGCTTGCCAGGGGTTACGATTTGTTCCAGGGCTATTTCTTTGCGGCACCTGAAGTCATTAGCGGCGTCGACATTCCGTTCAATTTTGATTTGCACGTCCAGCTTCTTGAAAAGATGAGTGAAGACAGTGTCGATATCAATGACATCGCATGCCTGATCAGACGGGATATCTCCTTGTCTTTCAAACTGCTGCGTTTCATTAATACAATGGCGTTCGAAGTGCCGATGCGGATCGTTTCCATCAAACAGGCGATCGTCCTCATCGGCCTGAAAGAGACGAGGAAATGGCTTCATATTTTAACATTGGTGGAGCTTGCGGAACAGTCGGGGGGACATATAAAAGCGTTAATTTCCTATTCTCTGACACGAGCAAAACTATGCGAATTGCTCGCTGGCTACAAAAGACAGGCCAACACGGATGAATGCTTCCTCGTTGGCATGTTCTCGCTGCTAGATGTCATTATGAATAAATCGTGGGATGATATTATCCAATTGATGCCGCTTTCGGAGAAGACGGAAATGACTTTGCGAAGAGAATGGACAGATTTAACGCCATTTCTCGAACTGGCAATTGCCGTCGAACGGTTTGACTGGGAACGGATCGAGCTGTATGCAAAATTTCTGGGCATTCCCCCTGAAACGCTTGGGTTGTTTTCCCAAGAGGCAAATCGCTGGGCTCGCCTTCTCGACTGAATTAAACCGGTTTCCGCTTTCCTAATGGTGTGCAGTTTAGGTAGAATGGGAAACAGGAGTTGATAAAAATGAAAACAGCAATCGTGACCGACAGTACAGCATACTTGCCGTCTGACCAAATAGAAGAACTCAATATACATGTCATACCGCTCACTGTGACAATTGAAGGCCATGCATATGACGAGGAGATCGATCTTACTGCTGAGGATTTTTACGATAAGGTTCGTGGCAACGGACCGCTCCCTAAAACATCCCAGCCACCGGTCGGCAGGTTCGTAGAATTATTTGAAGCGCTCAGCCAAGAGTATGATGCCGTCATTTCCATTCACTTATCGAGCGGTATCAGTGGTACATACGCAGGTGCTGTCCAAGCAGGAGAAATGGTGAAGGATATTGAAGTCTTCGCATTTGATTCGGAGATCTCCTGCTACGTGCAAGGGTTCTATGTGCTTCGGGCTGCTGAGATGGCTCAAGAAGGTGTCGAACCGCAAGCCATCTTGGACGAGCTCTCTGAAATGAAAAAGACCTTGCGCGCCTATTTCATGGTCGATGATCTGGCCCATTTGCAGCGCGGCGGCCGGTTGTCTGGCGCCCAAGCATTAATCGGCGGGTTATTGCAAGTGAAGCCGATTCTGCATTTTAAAAATAAAGTAATTGTGCCGTTTGAAAAGATCCGAACACGTAAAAAAGCGATGAAGCGGATTGCGGACTTATTGGCAGAAGATGCTGCGAAAATGCCGCTTGAAGCTGTCATCATTCATGCCAACCAGCTTGAAGAAGCAGAGGCTTGGCGGGAAGAACTAACAGCCAGGCTTCCGGATGTCAAATTCACAATCAGCCATTTCGGTCCTGTCATCGGCACGCATTTGGGCGAAGGCTCGATGGGGCTGGGCTGGGTAAAACGAAGAACATAATCCAAGAGAGGTGAGCTGTTCATGGGTCAACCTTTCCATACAGCCGTCAGGGACTTCCTTGATGGCCGTATATGGTTACGCAGGCATACCCCATTTCCAAAAGACATCATCGATCGCCACATACAGGAAGGATTCATTCAAACTATCCCCGGAATCCAAACGAACACCACGGTGCTGAATCAAACTCACCACACATGCAACCGCTGTGAAAACAACGATCCAACCCGCTTTACGACATTCCATTGCGCGAAATGTGAGGGAACTTGCACATACTGCCGAAAGTGCCTGAAAATGGGCCGCATCTCATCTTGCACAGAGCTGATCCTCTGGAGGGGAGAACCCGTTTCATTTTCAATTCAACACGCACTCGCCTGGCAAGGAACCTTAACGTCATCCCAACAACAAGCGGCTGATGACATGATTGACAGCACGAACAAAGGAAGATCCCATCTCATCCATGCGGTATGCGGCTCTGGAAAAACGGAAATGTTATTTCCACCGATTCACGAGCTGCTCCTTGCAGGAAAACGAGTTTGCCTCGCAGCCCCGCGCGTCGACGTCATACTTGAACTGGAACCGAGACTGAAGGCGGCCTTTCCCGAGACGTCTATTGAGGCACTTTATGGCGGCACGGAATTGACGAAACAAGCCGCACAGCTCGTTTTGGCGACGACACATCAGTTATACCGCTTCCGTCATACGTTTGATGCCGTATTCGTCGATGAGGCGGATGCATTTCCCTACACCGCAGATCAAACATTGCGCCAAGCTGTGCAAAAAGCGGCCAAACCCGGAACCCCTGTCCACTATGTCACTGCCACCCCATCCGAAGAATTGCTATCCACGATGAAGAAGACCGGTTCCATCTCCACCATTAACAGGCGGTATCACGGTTATCCGTTGCCCGTGCCCCGCTATGAAACATTATGGAATTATGAGAAGCAGATCAAGAAAGGAAAACTCCCTCAGAAACTGATCGTCTGGACGTCAGCGAGACTGAAGAAACGGGAACCATTCCTTTTATTTTTTCATCATATCGGTCTTATGGAACAGGCCTTGCCATTGTTACAAGCACTCGACGGTAGAATCCGTTCCGTGCACGCGGCCCATCCGGACCGCAAAGAACACGTTCAAGCGCTCCGCAATGAACAGCTGCCAGGACTTCTTACAACTACGATTCTGGAGCGGGGGATTACGATTCCTAACATCCAAGTAGCGGTTGTGGGAGCGGAACAAAAGATTTTTAACAAAGGGGCCCTGATCCAGATCGGCGGGCGGGTCGGACGGTCCGTGAACTTTCCAGCCGGGGATTTCGTCTTGTTTCATAATGGGATCACCTATGCGATGGATGATGCCAAGCGGGAGATCGAGCGCTTGAACGAAGGAGGCATAGGAAAATGACCAGATGCCTCCTTTGCGAACAACAATTGGAGAGGCGGCCAACATGGCAAGGACTTCTCGGCATACAGAAAAAACAACATCTATGCGAAATCTGTTCAAATTCATTCCAACGTGCCGACATAATAGAAGAAGGCAATTTGTTAGACAGCGTCCATTCGCTTTATGAATACAATGAAGCGATGCGGGAGTTCTTCCATCAGTATAAGTTTTTGCAGGATGTGGCACTTGCTGACGTGTTTGCAGGAGAATTGCGAAGCGTCCTGAAAGAAAAAATAGCGGTCGTTCCAATTCCGATGCATCCTGACAAGCGGATCGAGCGGACATTCGCCCATGTGGAAGAGCTGTTAAGAAGCGCTGTTGTACCATTCCTCCTGTTGCTTGAGAAGACAAGTACGGAAGTAATGGGAGAGAAGACGAGGGAAGAGCGTTTGGCAATGAAGCCTTTATTCATATTACAAAAACATGCCGTCATCGAACCGATCACGTATACGATCGTGGATGACATATACACCACCGGCACGACATTAAACCAGGCGGCGTTTGTTTTGAAAGAAGCGGGCGCAAAGCGGGTGGAAGCAGTGACATTAATCAGAGCTTGATGACTGGAGTGAACAACATGGCAGAATTACGGAATTGCCCGACATGCGGTGAATTTTTTAACTATACAGGCGTCCGGGACGTTTGTGCAAAATGTGCAATGTCTGAGGAGAAATTGTATGAGGAAGTGTACCGTTTCTTGCGGAAGCGCGAAAACCGCGCCGCAAATATTGAACGGATCGTTGAAATGACCGGTGTTACAGAGTCGCTGTTGTATAAATGGGTTCGCAAAGGACGTTTGCAGCCCGCGCTGTTTCCGAATCTCGGTTATCCGTGCGACAACTGCGGCAAGCTGACGATAAAAGGGAAGCTTTGTGATGACTGCACGGATGATTTGAAAAGCGAACTACGTACTTTTGAAGCGGCGCAGGAGTTTCGGGAAGCCGTTCAAAATTCAGAACGCGCAACCTATCTATCTGATAAACGCAGAAACCGGTAGTCCCCTAGTGGACAACCGGTTTTCCAAGCATTAGGGCAATAAGTGTGCCATTCTCCTATAACTACCGGACCGTTCTCCTTTTTCGTTCCAAAGTCCCTAAATGTTTACCGTTTCCAACCGAAATAAACTACAAGAAGCATAGTACGACCCATCTTGCTGTAAAATAAAGGTGTCAATTTGTTTTGGCACACAACACTTGAAAGGAGCGGGGTCCATGAAAATAAACAAATTCAATATTCCGCCCGTCAATCCATACCGGGCAAACCAAGTGAAAGCCGATCAGGCGAAAGAGAAGGCGTCTACGCAAATGGATAAAATCGAAATCTCTTCTAAGGCAAAGCAGCTGTCCGAAGTCACTCCATTTGAAGCGAAACGGAACGAACGGATCCAGCAGCTGAAAGCGCAAATCGAATCCGGGGAATACAAAGTCGAGCCTGAAAAGCTCGCATCTGATTTAATCAAGTACTTTCAAAAATAAGTGAAATGAAAGTGGTGAACAGCATGTCCATCGATACAATCTTGTCGATTCTCGACAACTTGGAAAAACTTCATAAAAGCTTGCTCCGAATTGCGAACGACAAAACCGCACTCATCAAGAGCGGCGACATCATGGGCATCGACCAACTCCTGAAAGACGAACAGGCACATATCGCCGCTATCGTCCAAGTCGACCGCGACAGGCAAAAAGCAGTGGCTGCATACATGGCTGGACAAGGACGTCCTGTGCCGCAAAACCCGAGCATCGCTCAACTGATCGAAGTAGCACCCGAACCGGACAAAACCCGTCTATTGGAGGCGAAGGACCGTCTCCTGCACGCGATTCATGAATTGAAATGGCAAAACGATCTGAACCAAAAGCTCACCTACCAATCCCTTCAATTCGTGAATCTGTCGCTGGACATGGTCCGCCCACGTCCCGAATCGGCCACCTACTCAATAACAGAAATCAACGGCAAAAAAGAGACGAAGGACATCCCGTCTTTCGATTCTCAAGCCTAAGGAGGACACACAACCATGCGTTCCACATTCATGGGTCTTGAAACAAACAAACGCGGTCTCTACACCCAGCAGTCCGCCCTTTATACAACCGGCCACAATATTAGCAATGCGAATACCCTTGGCTACTCCCGCCAGCGCGTCAACATGCAGGCAACCGCTGGCTTCCCTGGCGTCGGCCTGAATGCAGGAACGATGCCTGGATTCCTCGGAACTGGAGTGGAAGCAGGCTCGATTCAACGGATCCGTGATACGTTCGTCGATCAGCAGTATCGCCAGGAATCGAATAAGCTTGGATACTGGGAATCCCGATCAAAGGCGATCGAGCAGATGGAGGATGTGCTTGCGGAGCCGTCTGAATATGGTTTGCAGAAATCATTGAGTGAGTTTTGGGCTTCCTTGCAGACGCTTGCCAGCAGTCCGGAAAATGGGGGAGCACGTGCTGTTGCCGTAGAACGAGGTGTAGCAGTTGCGGAGTCCTTCAATTATATGCATAAATCCTTGACGGAAATCCAGGATAATCTAGGGAAAGAGCTCGGTGTATCGACAAAAGACATTAACTCCATCATGCAGCAGATTGCCGACTTGAACCGCCAAATTTCGAATGTCGAGCCGAATGGCTATATGCCGAATGACTTATATGATGCTCGAGATCTATTGCTAGATAAATTGTCTACATATGTGCCAATTGAAGTGAGCTATGAGAAATCGGGTGGCCGCGCTCTTGCGATTGCGGAAGGTTCTGTAACGGTTAGTATAAAGACAAACGGGGAATCGATCACAGTTGTAAAAGGAAAAGACTATGCGGAGATGAGCATTAAAGATGCCGTCGCTGGAGATCCTCAGAGCTCTGACAAGATGACAGGATTTACGTTTACTGCCAATGGAGAGGCGAATGGCGGAGACTTTGACATTTCAGATATGCAAAAATCCGGCGAGCTGAAGTCGCTAGTCGACTCATTTGGATATAACGATGGCACAGGCGTCAAAGGACTTTATCCTGATATGATTGACAAATTGAATAAAATGGCCCAAGAATTTGCACATGCTTTCAACGAGCAACATAAAGCTGGGAAAGATTTAGAAGGCAATACAGGCGAGACCTTTTTTGAGCCGGAGGATAAAGATGCTATATCTGCGGCGACTATTTCCGTCAATCAAGCTATCCAGGATAATCCTAATAAACTGGCTGCTGCTAATCAGGAGCATACCGGTATAGAAGCGGGGAACGGAAAGAATGCCAAGGCCCTCGCAGATGTCCAGTTCAAGAAAATCAGTGCGTTAGATAATTCAACTGTACAATCGTATTATTCCGGCGTGATCGGCGAACTCGGTGTAGAAGGCCAGCAATCCAACAATATGACGTTTAATGCGACTACACTGCTTGGAGCGGTTTCCAACCGCAGAGATTCCATCAGCTCGGTCTCACTGGATGAAGAAATGACCAATATGATTCAATTCCAACAAGCATATAATGCTTCCGCCCGCATGATTACAGTCATTGACGAAACGCTCGACAAAATCATCAATGGCATGGGCGTTGTCGGCAGGTAAGAAAGGGGATCGAAATAAATGCGTGTAACACAATCTATGCTCTCGAGTAATATGCTCCGGAATCTCACAACAAGCTACAACAAGATGGGGAAACTCCAAGAGCAGATTAATACAGGTAAAAAAGTAAACCGTCCATCCGACGATCCAGTCGTTGTAATGAAAGGACTCGGATACGGGATGCAAGTTGATAAAGTAGCCCAATTCCAGAAAAACTTGACCGAAGTCAATAACTGGATGGATAGTTCAGATGATGCGCTGGATGGGGTTGGTTCTGTATTGGATAGAGCCAAGTACATTACAACCAATGCAGCAAATACTGGAACCATGACCCCTGGTGATCGGGACAAGATTAAAGTTGAACTGGAACAGTTGCGCCAACAGATTCAAGATTTGGCTAATACCAAAGTTGGAGATAAGTATATTTTTAGTGGGTCTCTAACGGATACACCGCTTTACGATAAAGCGAACAATCAATATCCACTTTTAAGCACTGATAGTACTCCAAATGGAGCAGCAACAGCTTATGAAAAAAACATAGAGATTGAAGTATTCGACGGTGTCAGCTTACGTGTTAACTCTACAGCTGGAAAAATGTTTAAAGATATTGATACTATGTTTCAAGAGTTGGCTGATATCGGAGAAGATGGAGTCGGATTTAGCGAAGGAATTGAAAAGATAGACAACTTGATGAATGACGTTCTGACCCATCGTGCAGACATCGGAGCGCGCTCCAACCGAGCCGAACTTATGAGCAACCGTCTCGAAATGCAGGAAGGGGCTGCAAAAAAACAACGCTCCGAAAATGAAGATATCGACTATGAAAAAGCCATCACGGAAATGATTACGCAAGAATCAATCCATCGTGCGGCACTTTCTGTAGGAGCACGAATCATTCAACCTTCTTTAGTCGACTTTTTACGCTAATTAGTTAAGCAGTGCCAGGTAAATAACTCAAATGAAGAGGTTTACCTGGCACCTATCCATTGGGGCGAATAGGTGATAGCATGCAAATTCCACAACTTCAAATTCAAACAACCCGGGGAGTCCTTGGTCTTCAAATCGACAAGCCAGTGCAGGAAATCGAACAGCCTAAAGCCACTCAACACATTGAACAACCCGCCGCAATTCTTGAAATGTCCACGACGAGGCCTCAAATTTCAATTGATACAACGGAAAACCGTGCCGATCTGGATTTAAAAAGTCCACTGCGACGCGGAAATGAAAATGCCCGCTACGGCATGCAGCAAGTACTTGAAGGTGTAGGCAGACGTGCACAGGAAGGACAGCAATTGATGCGGATAGAGGATGGCGGCAATGCGCTTGTTAATTTGATTAAACAGGATACGAACCGTCCTAATGCACCACTAGGCATCCAGTTTGTGGGTGATCGGTTAAAAATTCAAACAAATTTCTCGCCAGGCACATTAGATATCAAGGCCACGCCGCAAAAGCCAACCCATGAGGTTCAAATCAACCGGCCTGTCCATCAGTACACTCCTGGGAAAGTGACAGGGATAGTAGAACAGTATCCGTCCATTGAAATGGATTGGAAGGTATAAAACATGTAAGCAGATGTCAGAACGTATTTTACGTTCTTTTTTTATGCATAGTTTAATGAGAATGTTATTCTATAAACAATTAATCTGTTAGATAGTAGATTGAAAAAGGAGTGATTACATGATGATCCAAACAAAATTTCATGGCCCAATGGAAATGGAAACCGACCAGCTTTGGAATTTTCCCAAAGGTCTTCCTGGTTTCGAGAACGAAAGAAAGTTTGTCCTTCTGCCGATCGAAGGCAATGATATGTTTCAAGTGCTGCAATCTGTACAAACGCCAACTGTCGCTTTTATTGTAGCTAATCCCTATACATGGGCAACAGACTATACATTTGAGATTGACGAACCAACTGTCGAACTGCTGGAAATAAAAAAAGAAGACGATATCTTCGTACTTGGCATATTGTCACTGAAACAACCGTTCGAAGCATCAACAATCAACTTGCAGGCTCCTCTTATCTTCCAGCTCCATAACCGACAAGCCAAGCAGATGATCTTAAACGACAACCGTTTTACGATCCGCCACCCGATCGGCAAAGGAGGGAACTGAGATGCTCGTCTTATCCAGGAAAACAAATGAAACCCTCAAAATCGGCGATGCCATTGAAATTAAAATCCTTGAAATCAAAGGAGATACTGTACGGATTGGCATTGAAGCACCAAAGGACATTGACATTCTTCGCGGTGAACTTGTCCAAACCATTTCTGAAACAAATACGGAGTCGATTGAGATATCTTCCGACTTATTCTCGGAGTTAATCAAAAACAAGTAAACGAACATGCCAGAAACGAGGGGCCGAGCGCCTTCGTTTCTGGCAAAATTAGTTCTTTTTATATTCTATAATAATCTTCATAATTTCTTTCTACAAATCGCTAAACACTTTTCCAAGCCATCCGATATTAGTAATGTAAGCGGTCGATAGAGACCGGCCGGCTCCATCGACCGCCGAACAACATGGGTCACAAGGACGTGAACCCGCCACATACTCAAGGAGGAAATGAAAATGAGAATTAATCACAACATCGCGGCTCTTAACACTCACCGCCAACTAGGTGCAAACAACACACAAGCATCTAAAAACCTAGAAAAACTATCTTCTGGTCTTAAAATCAACCGTGCAGGAGACGATGCAGCTGGTCTAGCAATCTCCGAAAAAATGCGTGGCCAAATCCGTGGTTTGGACATGGCTCAAAAGAACGCACAAGACGGTATCTCTTTGATCCAAACTGCTGAAGGTGCATTGAACGAAACTCATGCCATTCTTCAACGTATGCGCGAACTAGCTACTCAAGCAGCGAACGATACTAACGTTACTTCTGACCGTAGCGAAATTCAAAAAGAAATCAACTCTTTGACTTCTGAAATTAACCGTATTGCGAATACTACTGAATTCAACACTCAAAAATTAATGAGTGGTGCAGGTGGCGCTAAATTTACTGCTACATTCCAAATTGGTGCTAACAATGGCCAAGCAATGGAAATTGAAATTTACAAAATGGATGCTACTGCTTTAGGATTGCAAGGAACTACTTCAGGGTCTCCTCACGCTGTAGGCGCATCCACAACTGGTTTGGGTGTGAAACAAGGTGCTGATACTGTTGCTAATGCAACATATAGAGGTTCAGGAGTAAATAACGGTACTTCTTCAACATCTGTTGGAGGGGGATTGGATATTTCAACTCATGAAAAAGCAACTGCAGCCATCGAAGCAATCGACCAAGCGCTTGAAACAGTTTCTGCACAACGTTCAAGCCTTGGTGCGTTCCAAAACCGTTTGGAGCACACAATCAACAACCTTGGAACTTCTTCCGAGAACTTAACTGCTGCTGAATCCCGTATCCGTGACGTTGATATGGCGAAAGAAATGATGGAGTTCACAAAGAACAACATCTTGACGCAAGCAGCACAAGCAATGTTGGCTCAAGCCAACCAACAACCACAAGGGGTACTTCAACTTCTACGTTAATCTGGTTAGCAAAACGCGATCCGAGCAATCGGTCGCGTTTTGTTTTAATTAATAGATTGCAATAATAATTTTTTAAGGTCTTTAATTTCTATACAAAACTGACGAAAATATCCTTCTTAAATGATCCGCCATGGTTTCCTTTAATATATTTCTTTAATGGGATAACTGCCATTCTCGATATAACCGCTAACTTACTCCAAAATGTTCTTCATAAAAATTATTGATCCTTTTTTCTGCTTCTTAACTGATGAAATCCTCACCGAGCAAACTTCTCTAGAGGATTTATTCTTGAAAGTGAGAGGATGAAAAGGTTGATATATTATTATCAAACCAATTTTACCTATTGACAACGAATTGTTTTATCAAATTTTTCCTGTATCTATGGCATTTTATAATGTTGTGTTGTTGCTAGAAGTTAAATCTCATAATATTTAAATTTAATGATTTAGCTATATCTTTTGGAAAGGGAATTGGATAAAAATGTTTTAATTATAAAATCAAATCTTCCTTAGCCAATACCACAGTTACCCTCCTTTCAAGGGATTTCTTCATCCTTACTCTACACATACTACTAAGAACATTCACTCTCACTATAACCCTTCAAACAATAATTTTCCACTTAAAATCCCTTGCTTCCTACCGATATAATAGATAAGTCCAAGCTATGAATTGTGCAAATAAAATAACTGGAGGCGTTCTCCATGAAACTAGTGTTTCAACAAGAAATCATTGAATTTGACAACAAAGTGACAGCGGAAGTAATTATTGAAAAAATAAATGATATTTTAGAAAGTGGATATTATTTTAGTCATTTTATCGCAGATGAAATAGAAGTTTACGAAAATCACGAATCCTATCTGAACGCACATATCCATGCTATCAACCAGCTTGAAATCATTGCAAAAACTATGAAGGAATTTACAAATGATGTCCTTCTTTCTGCTGAAGATTACGTGAAACGGGCATTGCCCGAACTACGATCAATTTCAAATGAATTTTACAATAATCCAACTGATGAAACATGGGAACGATTTGAGCAATTGCTGGAAGGGTTGCAGTGGATTAACGGCGTTATTAAAACGATTGGACAGAGTAACGAGAAGCCAGATAACTGGGGTGAATACGAAGAGATTGCAACTGCATTACAAGAGGAATTGGCAAACTTGGAGGAAGCGGTGGAAAATGAAGACCATGTATTGATTGGCGACATGATTCAATACGAAATTCTTCCTAATTTTGAAGCGCTGCAAGGTGCTGTACAAACAACAATCGACAATGAAGGAACGCGACCGAATTTGAATTGATAGTGAAGAATGTGAGGTACGACCAAAATGTTGAAGAATAAAACGATTCTAGTAACAGGTGGCACAGGTTCCTTCGGGAAAAAATTTATCCGCCGAATCTTACAAGAGGAAATAAAAAAAGTAATCGTCTTCAGTCGGGATGAACTAAAACAGTATGAAATGAAGCAAGAATTTAAAGATGCTCGCTTGCGTTTTTTCATTGGTGATGTGCGTGATCAAGAGAGACTTTACCGTGCTTTCGATGGCGTTGATATCGTGATACACGCTGCCGCTATGAAACATGTTGAAGCTTGTGAGTACAATCCATTTGAAGCGGTGAAGACGAATATATATGGTGCGCAAAATATTATCGAAGCCGCGATTGATCGCAACGTTGAAAAGGTTATCGCCTTAAGTACAGATAAAGCGGCTGCACCTGTCAATCTTTACGGGGCCACCAAACTTGCATCAGACAAATTATTTGTCGCAGCCAACTCCTATGTTGGTGAGAAACATACAAAATTCTCTGTCGTACGCTATGGTAATGTCGTTGGCAGCCGTGGCAGTGTTGTTCCATTTTTTAATAAAATGAAAGAAACAGGACGATTACCAGTGACCGATGAACGCATGACACGTTTTTGGATTACCCTTGATCAGGGGGTTCAATTTGTCCTAGACAACCTTCGACGCATGCAAGGTGGGGAAATATTCGTACCAAAAATTCCAAGCATGAATATTATTGATTTAGCAACTGCAATTGGACCAGAATGTGAGATTGATATTGTTGGAATTCGTCCGGGTGAAAAACTCCATGAGGTAATGATTACGCATGATGACGCAAGGCATACGGTTGAATTCGATGATTATTATGTTATTACACCGGAACTTGCTTGGTGGGGTAATAAAATGCATGGTGGTCAAGCCCTTTCAGAAACGTTTGAATACTCAAGTGAGACAAACGTAGATTGGCTCACTAAAGAAGAACTGAAAATAATGGCTGGTGAGTTTTTAGAATGATCGCTGTCATTGGTGGTGCTGGTTATATCGGTTCCCATACGGTGAACTACTTGGTAGAAAAAGGCCGTGAGGTCGTTGTTTTTGCTAATTTGAGTACAGGTCATGCGGAGTTTGTACCAACACAAGTACCCTTCATCAAGAGGGAGATCTCGATTCAAAGAAGGATTTACAAGCATTATTTTCGAAGTATCCAAACATCACAACCATCATTCATTTCGCTGCATTTGCTTACGTTCGAGAGTCTGTTCAAAAACCGGAAAAATATTATCAAAACAATGTAGTGAATACAATTCGACTACTGGATGCAATGAAAGCGAATGGTGTCAAGCAACTTGTTTTTTCTTCTACCTGTGCAACGTATGGTCAACCACTGCAATTGCCGATACCTGAAACACATTCCCAAAATCCCATCAATCCATATGGGAGAACGAAATGGATGGTGGAACAAATATTAGAAGATTATCGCAATGCGTACGGTATGAATTATGTAGCACTTCGCTATTTTAATGCGGCTGGCGCTGCTCCAGATACATCTATAGGAGAATGGCATGAACCCGAAACACATTTAATTCCACTTGTTTTGGATACAGCTCTTGGAAAAAGAGATTTCATCACTGTTTTTGGTGATGATTATGAAACTAAGGATGGAACGTGTATACGGGATTATATTCATGTAATGGACTTAGCGCAGGCGCATGCCAAGGCAGTCGATTATCTACAAATGGAGCATAAAAGCGATGTATTCAATTTAGGAAATGGCGATGGCTATTCCGTACTTGATGTGATCGATACAGCAGAACAAGTAACAGGACGCACGATACCTATACAAATGGCTAAACGGCGGGAAGGAGATCCTGCCGTGTTAGTTGGTGCTGCCGATAAAGCGAAACAAATTCTAGGATGGAACCCCATTTACTCGACTCTTGAAGAAATAATCAAGACCGCTTGGATTTGGCATGTGAAAATGAATAGAGGGACAAAAGAATGAAACGTATTGTTGTGACAGGCGGTGCCGGATTTATCGGCTCGCATCTAATTGAAAGGTTAATGGAGCAAGGACATGAAGTGATCTGTATCGATAATTTGTTGACGGGCTCATCTGAAAATATTGAACAGCATCAAACGAGTCCCAACTTTACATTTATTGAACACGATATTGTTTATGCGCTTCCAGAAGTTGGGCAAGTCGATGAGATATACAATCTTGCATGCCCAGCGAGTCCGGTCCATTATCAAGCTGATCCCATCCATACTTTCAAAACGAATATTATGGGTGCTTTACATGTCCTCGAATTAGCAAGAAAGACAGACGCGAAGGTGCTGCAAGCATCGACATCCGAAGTGTATGGTGATCCACTCGTCCATCCACAGCCAGAAACGTATGTAGGTCATGTCAATCCAATTGGCATTCGAAGTTGTTATGACGAAGGAAAGCGCGGAGCGGAAACGTTGTTTTTCGATTATGCGAGGCAATTCGGGACGAAAATTAAAGTCATCCGTATTTTTAATACATATGGTCCAAGAATGCATCCAGAGGACGGACGGGTTGTTAGTAACTTCATTATGCAAGCATTGAAGAAAAAACCTCTAACGGTTTACGGTGATGGCCACCAAACACGTTCGTTCTGTTATGTCGGTGATCTTGTCGGGGGGATCATCAAGATGATGGCGTCTCCTGATACTCTACAAGGACCTATCAATTTAGGAAACCCAAATGAATTCACGATGCTTGAACTTGCACAACAAGTTCTGCGAATGACAAATAGCAATACATCCCTTCAATTTCACCCATTGCCGTCTGACGATCCGAAACAGCGCCAGCCAGTAATCGATGAGGCCTTTGCACATTTGAAGTGGAAGCCGACTATCATGTTAGAAGAAGGTTTGAGAAAAACAATCGATTACTTTTTAACAAAAATCGAAGGGAAGTGAACGCGATGCAAACAATTAAGAAAGCAGTTATTCCAGCGGCGGGTCTCGGTACGCGGTTCCTTCCGGCTACGAAAGCCCAACCTAAGGAAATGCTACCCATAGTGGATAAGCCAGCCATTCAATATATTGTAGAAGAAGCTGTCGCATCCGGTATTGAAGACATCATCATTATTAGCGGTCGCAGTAAACGATCCATCGAAGATCATTTTGATAAGTCGTATGAACTTGAAAATAGTTTGAAGGAAAAAGAGAAGTGGGATATGTTACAAGAAATTCAGGCTATTTCCTCTTTGGCGAATATCCACTATATCCGCCAAAGAGAACCGAAAGGATTGGGTGACGCCATTACCTGTGCAAAAAGCTTTATCGGGGACGAACCATTTGCGGTACTCCTTGGAGATATTGTGTTGCAGTCAGAACAACCCGTGCTAGCCCAATTGATGAATGTATACGAAAAAGATCAAGTTTCTGTGATTGGTGTCCAAAGTGTTCCGAAAGAAGAAGTGAAAAATTATGGGGTCATTGATCCACTCTCTTCGCAGGATGCAATGGGCGTAATCGAAGTAAACCGCTTTGTTGAAAAGCCATCCATCGAAGATGCACCATCCACTTTGGCAATTATGGGCCGCTATATATTAACGCCTGGGGTTTTTGATGCACTGGAGCAGACGGAACCGGGAGCAGGGGGCGAAATCCAATTGACGGATGCCATTGAACTGTTAAAAGACAAAGAGCGGATTTTAGCATGTGATGTCAAAGGAATTGTCCATGATGTAGGCAGTAAGCTCGGCTTTGTAAAAGCGACGATCGATTTCGCCCTTGAACGGGAAGAATTGCGGAAGGATGTCCTCGACTATTTGGAATTGCTCGTACGGAAAGCGAGGAAAACGGTGTGAAAGTAGCAGTCATCGGAACTGGTTATGTAGGGCTTGTTACAGGAACTCTGCTTGCGGAAATCGGACACCAGGTTACTTGTATGGATATTGATGAAATGAAAATCGAACAGCTGCGATCCGGTATACCAACGATCTATGAGCCAGGGTTGGAACAACTTTTGAAAAAAAATTTAGAAAAACAAAGACTATCATTTACAACAGACCATGCAACCGCATTTGAAGATGTGGAACTGATATTTATTGCTGTTGGAACGCCGCAAGGGGAAAACGGACAGGCGAATTTGTCTTATATCCAACAAGCAGCGCGAGATATTGCACAAACGATCGATCATAATGTCACGGTTGTGATTAAAAGCACCGTCACCCCTGGTACAAACGACTATGTAGAAAAAGAAATCCGTGAACATCTTGCACATTCCATAACGGTTCATGTCGTTTCCAATCCGGAATTTTTAAGAGAAGGTCATGCGATTGAAGACGCATTTCATGGTGATCGTATTGTCATCGGCAGTGAGCAAGAGGAGGCTGGAAATCTTGTCGAAGACCTATATACTCCCTTGCAAATGCCTATCGTTCGAACAGACCGTCGTAGTGCGGAAATGATTAAATACGCGGCCAATGCGTTTCTCGCTGTGAAAATTAGTTATATGAATGAAATCGCCAATCTGTGCGATAAAGTGGGGGCGGATGTCACGGCGGTTGCCGACGGGATGGGGATGGACAAGCGAATTGGACGCGACTTTTTAAACGCTGGGATCGGCTACGGAGGTTCATGCTTTCCAAAAGATACCGAAGCAATCGCTCATCTTGCCAACGATCAAGCCATCCAGTTAAGTATTGTCGAATCAGCGATCAGGACAAACAAAGCACAGAGGCATAAGTTTGTCGATAAAGTCTTCCGCTTTTTTAAAGGCAATATCACAAATAAAAAAATCGCTGTACTAGGACTCGCATTCAAACCAAATACGGACGATATGCGGGAAGCCCCATCTGTAACCATTATCAGTGAACTGCAAAAACATGGTGCCATTGTCAGGGCATACGATCCAATTGTAACGAACGAATGCAGTTCGGTCACCTTGCAAGACTGTGTAGAAAACGCGGATGCCATATTGCTTGTCACCGAATGGCAAGATTTTTTAGCCGCTGACTGGGCGATTATCGGTACACAGGTAAAAGAAAAAAATATTTTCGACGGTCGCAACGCTTTACCGATGGATATGTTAAAACAATTGGGCTGGACATATATCGGGGTCGGAAGAGAAAGGAAGCAAAGTCGTGGTTTCCAGGAAAATAGAGAAGATCAGCAGTAAGAGTGGATTACCTGTGCTCCAAGTTGAGCATGAAGGAAAAATGATACTTATTCATAGTAAATATGATCCTGTAAAAGAAGCTGAACAAATGATTGATCGCTATAAAAAACAAATGGCAGATTTTCATCATATTCTTTTTTACGGGGTTGGCCTTGGCTATCATGTCAAAGCTTTTCTGGAACAGTATCCAGAAAAGCTCGCTTCAACATATGAGCCTATTATTGAGGTAGCATCTGCTTGTACAGCTTCATTGGACGAGACAAAACTAGACGTATCTAAATTGACGCATACATTTGTAGAAGAAGGTGCAGATGATCTGGAACAGAATTTGTATACGTTATCCAATCATTTAACGCAAAAATTATTAGTCATTGTTTTGCCTGCATATGAACGTATCCTAAAAGAAGATACGCTACGTTTTCTTGAGAAGTTTAAAGAAATTGTCGATGAAAAGAAAACTACAATTGGCACAAATATGGTGTTTTCAAAACGCTGGACAGTCAATTCCTTAATGAATCTGCCTTCGACGTTTGAACATCCGAATTTTTTACTTGAGCATGCGGAAACGTTCCAAAATAAGCCCGTCCTTTTAGTAGCAGCAGGTCCATCTCTAAGTGAAGAAATGGAAAACTTGCGCTTGATAAAAGAGAAAGGACTTGCCTACATTTTTGCAGTTGGCTCCGCCAATAAAGCACTCATCGCACAAGGCATTCACCCTGACGCAGTCTTTACCTATGATCCGCAAGCACATAACTACACTGTTTTTCAACCAATTATTGATGAAAGAATTAGAACGATTCCAATAGTTTATGGAACAAGTGTCGGCTTTGAAACCATACAACGTTACCCGGGTCCGAAGTTTCACTTTGTCACATCGCAAGATACCATAACGCAACTATTTCATAAAACAGACTTGCCAGTCATAAATGATGCTTACTCGATTGCGATTGTGACTCTCCAATTGCTATTTCATGTACAAGTGAAAAAAATAATACTTGTTGGTCAAAACTTTGCCTTTAAAAAAGATTTATTTTATGCGCAAGAAATTAACCGCTATGATAAAGAGACAAAAAAATTATCGGATGCTAGTGTTCAAAAAAGTGATTTGGAAGACTCCTTTTATGTCCAAGATGTCTATGGAAATGACATCTTAACAAACAAAGGTTTTAATAACATGCGCCTGTTAATGGAAAAGTATTTGAGGGCTAATCCGCAAATCCCGGTCGTCAACACGACACTCGGCGGTGCAGCTATTGAAGGAACCAAATTTGTTCCGCTAGTACAGCTAATAGAAGAAGAACTAAAAGGGCGAGTGGTCATGGAAGGATGGTATGAAAAAGGGTCCGTATTACCGATGTCCGCCCAAGCAACCAAAAGACTAAAAGCACTCCAAAAAGATACGGTCGCCTTTATTAAGCAATACGAAGCTATTTTCAATTTTGTTCAAAGTGTGGAATATTCCTTTGATCGATTAAAAGAACATCAAATTCAAAAACGGTTAGAAACATTCGACGATCTTACACGGAAACTAACCGCAAATAAACTGTATGAGAACGTCATTCGACCCATTACACGAAACTACTTCGAAAAATTGCAAACCGAAGTGGCAGTCATTCGAAAACAACAAGCAACAAAAGAAAAACTCGTTGCTGTCGTTAATCTGTTCGTTCCCTACTTCCATATTTGCCTAAACGTCTACAAAGAAGTCGCACCGATCATTCAAACAGTGGTACTCCCAGCTCATTTAAAGGAAACAGATAAGAAAGAACTGGTTGCTACGAGTGGGGTGTTTCAGTATGAGGGTGAATGGGAGAAGCAACCTCAACTTATAGAACAAATGCCAGTTGGTTTAACCGAAGAAGAAAAAGAAAAATGGCATGACAGGGAGCGCAAGGAAGACAGAATAGAATTGCCGATTTCAAGTGTTAGAACGACTGGAAAAAACGCTTCCTTTACTTTCCAAATTAGCGGCACTTCGCTGTTTTTATATGGAACGAATCATGCAAAAGGAATTTTGAAATTAAGAGTTATTATTGATAATAAAATTACGAACGTCATAATTAAAGACAGCGTGGATGAAAAGCTATATGGCTCATTTATGCGGCAACAGCTATTCCAAACGACTAATTTAAAAAAAGGCTTGCACGACGTTACCGTAGAAGTGCTATCTGATCATCCCGACTTCTTATTCCAAGGTATTGAGGTCGACAAAAACGGACGAGCATACCATATTCATGAAGTGACCACTGTAGATGAGCTTGAGATTGGAAAACGAATTCGTTGCCATTACGAAGCGACATATAATACTGTTGGTAAATTTTCTGAACTGGGGGAAGAGAGGGGGGCATTCCTACCAGTAGATGCATCTGCTGAACCGATTGGGGATTTTTATTTTATTATGGTGGATGAGATTAATGGCGAGAAGAAGTTGATTGCAGATCGGAATGTGCAGAATTATATATCGTGGGTGACGTTGAACCAGTTTGGTTTCAGTTTGAACAAAGGTGTTGTTATTGAATCTTTGAGCAACAAATCATATCAATCAAAGATGAACTTGCTATATGGCGGAGAATCAGCTCATGATATAACAAATGAATGGAATCAGTACATCATTCACAATAATTTAGCAGGGAAAATTGTTCCAGGAAGTGATTTGACGTGGAATTGGGCAGTTACAACAGGTTCGTGGACAAATGCAAATATAAATGATAAAAACCCAAAAGGAATAAAAATGGTACCTTTAAGAGGAAAAAAAAGGATAGAATATGGTGTTTTTGTGGATGATTTAGTTGCGTGGCTCCCTAGTACCATAAGTCATATAATTAAGGTTTGTGGATTTAGACCTGTAATAACTTTGAAAAAATATTGATAAGCAAAAAATACATTAGTTTTAGTCAGGGAGTAGAGAAAATGAAACCAAGAATCATTGCTGAAGTAGGGTGTAACCATAAAGGAGATATAAGCATAGCAAAACAATTAATTAAAATTGCGGCTGTACAGTGCAAGGTAGATGTCGTGAAATTTCAAAAGAGAAATAACCAAGAATTATTAACAAAAGAACAGTATAATGCGCCTCATCCCAATCAATTAAACTCATTTGGTGCTACATATGGTGAGCACCGTGAGTTTTTGGAATTCACTGTCCACCAGCACAAGGAGCTTAAAGAATACTGTGAAGAATTCGGTGTTCTTTATAGTACTTCTGTATGGGATTTAACTTCAGCTAAAGAAATTACGTCTTTAGAGCCAGCATTAATCAAAATACCCTCAGCAACAAATAATAATTACGAAATGCTTGAGTGGTTATGTGATAATTATAAAGGAGAAATTCATATATCGACTGGAATGACTAGTTATAAAGAGATCGATGAATTAGTTACATTCTTTGTTTCGAAAAAAAGAAATAATGATATTGTTTTATATAATTGTACTTCTGGGTATCCAGTGCCATACCAAGATATTAGGTTAATGGAAATTGCACGCTTAAAGGAAGAGTATGGTGATACTGTGAAAGCTATTGGTTTCTCAGGGCATCATTTGGGTACAGCGGTGGATATTGCTTCAATTCCATTAGGAGCTGAATGGATAGAGCGACATTTTACTTTAGACCGTACATGGAAAGGGACAGATCACTCTGCATCACTTGAACCTGAAGACCTGAAATCATTAGTGGAAGATGTGAATAATGTATCAGAAGCTTTGCAGTATAAATCTGAGGAAATTTTAGAAATCGAATATGTTCAACGAGAAAAATTGAAATTTAGGAAGGTACTATGAAAACGATAGCTCTTATACCTGTTCGTGGAGGGAGTAAATCCATTCCCTTAAAAAATATAAAACTAATAAATGGGCGTCCACTTGTTTATTGGTCTATTGATGCTGCAGTTCAATGTAAGTGGATTGATGAAGTGTATGTTAGTACTGATAATGAAGTAATCCGTAGTACTGTATTAAATTACGATAAAGAAAGTTTTGGAAAGTTGAAATGTATTGATCGAATTGCAGATAATGCCACAGATACTGCTTCAACGGAATCAGTTTTGTTGGAGTTTTCCAACAAAATCACTTCTGAAACAATAGTTTTAATCCAGGCAACAAGCCCTCTTATTAGTAATAAGCATCTAGATGATGCTATACAAAGATATAAAGAAAAATCTTTAGACAGTATGATTTCGGTTGTTAGGCAAAAAAGGTTTATATGGGAAGAAACTGACAAAGGAGTGGTCATTCCCGTAAATTATTCGTTGAATAATCGTCCTCGACGACAAGATTTTCAAGGGTATTTAGTTGAAAATGGTTCTTTTTATATTACTAAAACGAAAGCATTATTTGAAACTGAAGTAAGGGTTTCTGGTCAAATTGGTTATTATGAAATGCCGGAAGAGTCTTATGTTGAAATTGATGATCCAACAGATTGGTTAATTGTAGAAAAATTATTGAAAGAATCGAAAAACAGTAATTCGGAATTTGTTAAAAGGGTTTCAAATATAAAATTGTTTGCAACGGATTGTGATGGAGTATTAACTGATGCTGGGATGTACTATTCTAAGGAAGGTGATGCTTTAAAAAAGTTTAACACAAAGGATGGAATGGGATTTGCTTTGCTAAAAGAGCATGGGGTTATCCTAGCAATTATTACTGGAGAAAATTCAGAAATAGTTAGCAAGCGTGCTGAGAAGCTAGGTATTGAAGATGTATTTCTTGGTTGTAAAGATAAAGTTAATGCAATGAATGAACTACTTGAAAAATATAACTTAACTTATGAAGATGTAGGATACATTGGTGACGATATTAATGACAAAAATTTGTTAAAAAAAGTCGGAGTCTCTTTCGCGGTTAATGATGCTGTTGAAGAAATTAAAAAGACTGTAGATTTCATCACGGAGAAGAATGGTGGTATGGGGGCCATAAGAGAAATAGCCGATTTAATTTTATCTTATAAGGTGTGAAATAAATGGAGTTGCAATTGTATACATTGGATTTCAATTCTTCAATACTTCAAGCTCTAGAGCAAATTGAGAAAAACAAAAAAGGTTTTGTCATAATTCATGAGAACATGAAAGTTAGAGGTACTATAACAGATGGAGACATTCGTCGGGCTATAATAAGTGGCTATAGTGTAGATCAACCGATAAAAAAATTGCTTTTAGAGGACTTTACCTTCATATCTCAGGAAAGCACTTTTGATACAGTAATTGATTTATTTAAATCATCAAAGATTAATTTTCTACCAATACTAAAACAAAACGGAGAGTTATTGAATATATTAACGAAGGATCAATTGCATTCTATACTATTAGAAGATATACAATGGGATTTAAACTATGATTTCACTACATTAGACCAAAAGACTATTAATCAAGAAATATATAATAGGCCATGGGGATACTATAAAACAGTATTCCTAAGTGATTATTCGAGAGTGAAAATTATTAAAGTAAACCCTGGAGAGGAACTAAGCCTTCAGGAACATAAAAAGCGCGAGGAGCATTGGGTAATTGTAAAGGGAAAAGGAGAAATAACTGTCGGTGAAAGCATGAAATCTGTAGATGAAGGTTCTTATATTTTTATACCAAAAGGATGTAAACATAGAATAAAAAATAATTCTCATAATTCCTCGCTAATGATTTCAGAAGTTCAATTGGGTAGCTACTTTGAGGAAGATGATATCATAAGATATCTAGATAAATATGGAAGGGTCTGATTATTATAAATAGTCATTGCTACATTTGTGATTCAACAGAATCCAAAGTTAGGCACAATAGAGTCAGGGACTCCAAAGACATTTCAGTTTTGGAATGTTTAAGTTGCGGTTTGGTTTTTTTATCTTCATTTAAACATATTAGTAATAGTTTTTATCAAGAATCAGGAATGTTAGGAGGTAATGTCGATATTCAAACATATCGCAATAAATCTTACCAAGATGATTTAAGAAGAGCAAAATTTATAGAAGAAAGAGTTTCTAATAAATCTTTGTTAGATTTTGGCTGCGGTGCTGGAGGATTACTACATCTCTTGAAAGACAAAACTTTTTCTATAGCAGGATTAGAAATAGATAAAACAATAAATGAATATATAAATAATGAAGGGTTTAAATGTTATACAAGTATTGAACAAATTAACAAGAAGTATGATTTTATTACATTGTTTCATGTCCTTGAGCATCTTCCAGATCCAATGAAAATATTAAAAGAACTGAAAGAACACTTAAACCCAAATGGAAAGATTTTTATAGAAGTGCCTAATTCGGATGATGCTTTATTAACGTTATATCATAATGATGCTTTTGCAGATTTTACTTATTGGAGTTGTCATTTATATTTATACAATTCGACTACATTAGCCGAAGTATGTACTCAAGCCGGATTTCAAATAAGTTCTATAAAACAAGTCCAAAGATACTCATTAAGTAACCATTTATATTGGATGACAAATAATTTACCTGGTGGACATGAAAACTGGGATTTTTTTAATAGTTCGCAGTTAAATACGGAGTATGCTAAGCAACTTTCCGCTATAGGAAAGTGTGACACTCTGTTTGCGGAAATTACTATTTAGTTTGATTGTAAACTTTTAAGATAATTGATAAGAAATGGGGAAGTGTTGTAACGAAATTATAATGCATCTGCAAATACAATAGAACGGTATATTAGATCGGTATATTACGGCTTGCTTATGATTTTCGGAAACTTGTCAAATAGTAAAGTAACTATTCCATCACTGAAGGCTGAACATCGGCATAATGATAATCGATTCGCAATGAGACCATTCATATAGATACAACTTAATCAATGACTCAATTCTTGTGAAATATGGATAGTTAATCCAAATAATATCTGAGGTAAAGGTAATTTAATTTGCTTAGATGCAGTTTTCCTATCTGTATCTGCTCTCCATGAACATTAAAATGGAAAATATCCAGAAAAAAGAAGGGGAATCGTATTATTCGTTCTATATTTGAGGATAATATTCTTTTAAATATAAATAACATAAAAGATAAGCAAATTTATATATTTGTGTAGGAAAATCTGGAAAAATAACCTATTCAATACTTAATTCATACAGTATTAAAATTGTCTCGTTTATTGATAATAATCCTAATTGCTTAGGTTTTCTATTTTAAATGTTATTCAGCCATTCCAAAATCAAAGAATCTATGTATTTCACATTATATGGTCTTTAAAAAGTTGTAATATTGGATTTGGTATAAGAAAACAAAAGTTTATCAATATATTAGGACGAAATGGTCTCAGGTCTAATTATATTATTTTTAGTATTCAAAAGTAGAATTAAGAATTTAGGGGTTGGAAGGTATACATAATGACGAGAAAAGAAATTGACTTTTTAAATTCTATTGAAATCAATTATCCAGTTAATAAATGGAGAATAGAGAAAGTAGATATATGGCCTTTCTTAAGAATTATGCTGGGACTTAAGTTGGCTAATGTTCTAAGACCCATCAGCAATCAAGACACTAAAAATAATTCTCCGGGAAAATTACCTACATTATCATCGTTGTTAAGGAAAAATGAAAAAATAGACGTATTTGTTTTAATTGATTCCTTTCCTCGAATTAAATTGAATGGAAGTTGGTATCACCGTCTATCTGGACCGTTTAATGAGGAAATAAGAAATAAAGGATTGAATGTTGTCAATTTGGAATTCAGCTATCATAATATCGAAAGATTTCCCGTTTTTGATGAGTCCTATTCGATTACTAATCAGTTGAAGTATATTCAAAATAATATACAGATAAATAAGATTGTCCATTTAGAAAAATATGAACAGGTCAAAAGAGAGTTTTTACTGGAATATGGGGAGGAGTTTGACTTCCCGACAATCGAGTATCTAACCACATCAGCTATGTATATTCAGAAGCTAAGTAATGTTTTTGAAACATTGTTCTTGGAAAAGAAAACAAAAGCTGCTTTTATGGTGAATTATTATCAACAAAATAGTTATGCTTTTATATTAGCAGCTAGAAGAGTGGGAATACCGTCGATTGATATCCAACATGGAAATCAGCGGGATATTTGTTATCATCGCTGGTTGAATGTTCCCGAAAATGGTTATAATATCTTACCTGATTACTTTTGGTGCTGGGAAAAGAAAGATGCCTCAACTATTAATAACTGGGCAGATTTGACAAAGAGTCATCAAGCTATTAATGGTGGGAATCCATGGATTGAAATGTGGAAAGATAACAATCAGTCGATCGTTGACCAATACGATCAAACTACAAAACAATATATTGATGAAAATCAAGTGAATATACTTGTAACACTGCAACCTTTATATGGGTTACCTAATTGGAATTCAAATATCCCAGATTGGGTAGTTGAAGCAATACAAAAATCTCCTGCCAATTGGAAATGGTATATCCGATATCATCCGCAAATGCTAGGAAATTATCGCAATGAAATGGAATCATGCGAAGCAATATTAGCACCCTATATTTCTTCTGGAAAGGTCGAGACAAAAAAAGCGACCCATGAACCATTAATGGCCATTTTGAGAAAAATGACTGTACATATCACGGCTTTCTCAACATGTGTGATTGAATCAATGAATTTACATGTTCCATCCGTTACAATTCATGATCGAGCCGAAGCCTATTTTAAAGAGGAGCTTGCTTCTGGATGGGTTATCCAAGCTACCGATACTGAGGAATTACTAACAGAAGTGCAAAGTTTCATTCTAAAAAGGAATGAGAAAAAACTCACACTTATTCATTCGGATATAATAGGATTAGATAAAGGTTTAGAGTTAATTTTAAATAGTCCAAAAAAAGTAATGAAGATAGTAAGTAATTTAAATATTTCCCGAAATCACAAAGAAATTTACATGGCTGATGGAAGGTATGAACAGATTATTAATGAATATGAGTCGAATCCATTAAGTAATGAAGTATTTATAGTTGGTAAAGCTTATGAAGAGCTAAATCATATAACAAAGGCAATAAGCTGTTACGATGAATATATCAGTAATTTATCTAATAATAATCAAAAGAATATAAATCTAAAAGAATTATTGCACTTGAAAGATTTTTGTCAGAAGTATAACTCAACTAAAGAAGTGCAAATTGTAGATAGCTATATAAATAAAATAATAAACAAAAACGAAAACTTGAAAAGTTCATTTTTGAAGCAACTTTTGCAAAGTGGTCGTTACAATGAAATAAAAGAATGGAAAGATAAAGTAGAAAAAAGTATAGATACCAGCTTTTATGTTGGAAGAGCTCTATTGGCATTAGGAGATACAGAGGAGGGGATAAAAGAATTATTAAATTACTTGGAAAAATCTATCCAACCAAATAATCAAATGTTTGGGCAAACCCTTCAGCGAAATTACAAAGCATCTGCTTACTTTTATTTAGGGGAAGCCAATCTTAATATGCATAAATTTGAAGATGCTAGGTATTACTTTGAACAATGCAATCTACTGATGAGGGGTCAACATGAAAAAGCAAAAGCGTATTTGAAGATGTATAAAAAGTAAAGTTAAAAAAGAAAAAATTCGGGAAAGTAGGTGAGGATAAATGGATTACTCAAGAATATTAATTTTAGCAAAGAGAATTGCCAAATACGCACACGATAAAAAAATTATAGTTTTTGGTACGGGAATAGGTTCATTAAATACAATTATAGCTGTAAATATTTACGGCTTGGAGATTTCCTATTTTGTAGACAATGATAGTGAAAAGTGGAAAACAGTCTATTTCAATAAGAAGGTAATGCCCCCAAACTATCTGTACAATGAAAATCAAGATGAAATTTTTATTTTAATCGCCTCTAGCTATCATGAAGAAATTAGCCATCAATTGAATGGATATGGACTTCTTGAAAAGAAAAATTACATTAAGACTTTCAGATACAATGAGTATGAAAATGAAGGAAGAGAAATGACCGAAATAATAAATGGGGTGGAGGTTGGGAAATTTTCGTATGGTGTGCGTAAGCATTGTCTTTATGGTGGCGTACTAAAAAAAGTAGGAGCATTTTGTTCGATTAATGACAATGTTGTTATTGGAGAAATGAATCACCCTACTAACTGGATAACGACTCATCCCATTGCATATTTACCTAAAAATCATCTAGTTGGTAAAGAAGGGGTAGCAGGATTCTTAGAAGAATCTGAGACAGTGTCCCTATATGAGTTTGGTAATAATGGTGACATTATTATAGGGAACGATGTTTGGATAGGAACTAACGTTGTTATATTACCTTCAGTTACTATAGGAAATGGAGCCATAATAGCAGCGGGTGCTGTGGTTACTAAAGACGTCCCTGATTATGCGGTCGTAGGTGGAGTACCGGCTCGTATAATAAAATATAGATTTACAGATGAGCAAATAGAAATATTGAATACTGTGTGTTGGTGGGATTGGGAGAACGAGAAAATAATACAAGACATTAATTTAATAAGAAATCCAGAGCAGTTCTTTCGTGAGTTTAATGGAGAAACAAAGTAAATAAAGCGAGTAATAATAATGCAAGTCGTAGGGGTTTGGCAAAATGCTACTGACAGACAAGGTTATCAGAATTTACTGGAGGATGTATATGGAAATTGTTTTTGTTACGGAAAACCGGTATTTCAACTATACAAAAACAACTCTTATAAGTGCTATAGAAAACACTTCAAACACTTCATTTCCTGAAAGGTTTAACATATGGGTCATATCTCAAGACGAATTAGATAACTCAGATTTTTTTATAGAAAAGATCAAACGAGATTATAATTCTAAGATAACTATAGTCTATTCAAAGGTTGAGAAATATGAAGGGTTTTATACCCCACTACATATAAGTCTTTCTGCTTAAAATAAATTTGGAATACTTTACTTATTACCTGAAGAAATTGATTATGTACTTTATTTGGATATTGATATTCTAGTAAACCTATCAGACTTAGCAATTTTGAATATTAAAAATCACTATTTAGCAGCGTGTATAGGATTTTAGATAAACCTTTTATTATTGTAGATATGTAGATATAGCAGAGATGCAAAATCTGATCCTTCAGTGTTGGGGGAGATATCTCTTTCCTCTTTTGGAATTATTAATGGTCGAGTTATAAGAAATACCTGTCACTCAAGCAAGGACTTTGAAAATAACGCATTCACTGCAATCGAATCTATTATACAAAAAATCTTATTTACGAATAAAGTGAGTAACTAGAATATTAGGGACATACACCATATATGATGCATGCATGCAAAATTAATTTAGGGTGTGATTAAATAATTTGGAGGGATATATATGATGAATCCGCGTGTTAGCGTGGTAATGCGTCTATAATCGAGAAAAGCACATTGCATGTGCGATTGATAGTGTATTGATGCAGACATTCAAAGATTTCGAACTAATTATTGTTGATGATGGTTCAACCGATTCTACAGCAAAGATTATTAAACAATATGATGATCCACGTATTCGGATAATTCAACATGAGAAGAATAAGGGAGTAGCTACAGCGAGGAATACTGGCTATAGAATTTCTAGAGGCGAGTATATTGTCATCTCTGACTCAGATGATATAAATTTACCTACAAAAATCGAGGAACAAGTAAATTTGCTAGATACGAATCCAGAGATAGATGTTGTAGGTTGTCAGTATCAGGTTTTTAATGAAGAAGGATTTGGAGCAATTTATCCTTTTTCCGAAAGTAATGAGTATATTAGATGTATGCAAGTTTTTGGAAATGATCAGGCACCTGCATCCATGTTTCGCAAAGAGAAAATAGAAAAACTAGGATTATTATTTCATGATGAATCTTTTCCCGCAGCTGTTGATACTAATTGGTTCAGTAAACTACCTAGGAAACAATAAATCAAATGAAGGACCTGTTCCTAAAAACAAGCTATCTAATGAAGAAAAAGAAGAAATCATCACTGTTGTGAAACAAGAGGAGTTCGCGGATTTACCACCGACACAAATCGTTCCAAAACTAGCGGATCGAGGTACTTACATCGCTTCCGAATCAACCTTCTATCGTGTCTTGCGTGAAAATAAGATGCAAAATCACCGTGGGCGTAGTAAAAAACCGGAACGGAGGTTACCGGAAAGTCACCTCGCTACTGCTCCTAACCAAGTAGGACATGGGATATCACCTGGCTTGGTGGATCTGTAAAGGGCTTGTATTATCGTTTGTATCTCATTCTGGATCTGTTTAGTAGAAAGGTAGTCGGTTGGGAAGTTTGGGAAACTGAGGAATCAAAATACGCGAAATCTCTTATAAAAAAGTCAGTCATCAATGAGAAAATCCAGGGAAGGCCTCTCGTCCTTCATTCCGACAATGGCAGTCCAATGAAAGCCTCGACATTTCTATCCTTACTAGAAAAATTGGGTATTCACAGCTCGTTCTCCAGGCCACGAGTGAGTAATGATAATCCCTATTCTGAAGCGATGTTCCGGACGCTGAAATACCGCCCTGATTACCCCCATAAAGGGTTCGAGACACTGGAGCAGGCAAGACAATGGGGTCGGCAATTTGTCCACTGGTATAACGAGATCCATCTACACAGCGGTCTGAATTTCGTGACACCGGTGCAATGTCATACCGGAGCACATGTGGCAATATTGGAGAAACGTAAAGGGGTATATGAACAGGCAAAAGAGAGACACCCTGAGCGTTGGGCACGTGGAACAAGAAATTGGAGTCCCCACGAAAAAGTAACGCTTAATCCGATGCGAGATGAGGAACCGGGGAAAGCACAAACGAAGTAGGGTAACCTCCCTGTACTTGTTGATTAGGATCGAAAGGAACGCACTTGCCTTTCGATCCTAATCAACAAACCAGCAAGCGCAGCGCGGTAGCCTTGACTGAACTAGGGATTTTACAACAATAAAAGTAAACTTGGCTAAATACGACATCTATATTGACAACCACCGCACCCGAGGACGTTTGGAGATTCAAATATCAATTCACTACTGTTAAAACGAGTGTCAAAAAAATATTTTTGGCACCCTTACAACGGCTTAAACTGTTGATACATCAACATTTATAGAGGGAGGTAATTAAAACTTGAATTTATTAATCACAGGTGGTGCTGGCTTTATTGGATCAAATTTCATTCAGTATATACTAAAGAAGAATCGCGAAGTGAATATTATAAACTTAGATAATTTAACATATGCCGGGAATCTTTTAAGTCTCAAGGAAGTTGAAAAACATCCAAGATATACATTTGTACAAGGAAGTATTTGTGAATTAAATATTGTTCAAAACACTTTTGAAAAATACCAAATCGAGAGTGTCATTCATTTTGCAGCAGAATCTCACGTTGATAATTCTATTGAATCTCCACGAGCTTTTTTAGAAACAAATGTTATGGGGACATTCTATTTACTAGAGACAGCAAGAAGTTTTTGGATGAGTGAGCTTATAAAGAGGGCTTTCAAAATGCCCGTTTCCATCATATTTCCACCGATGAAGTGTACGGATCCTTAGGCACTGAAGGTAATTTCACTGAGGAGTCGCCATACGCGCCGAATAGTCCATATCGGCTAGTAAGGCGTCTTCTGACATGCTAGTACGAAGTTATTTTAAACCTATAGGAGAAATTAAAAGAGGGATACGCAAATATGAGAAATTAATTACATTTGTTGCAGATCGTCCAGGTCATGATTTCCGATATGCGATTGATGATAGGAAACTACAAACAGAATTAGGGTTCTCTTTACACAGTGATTTTGAAATGCGTTTAAAGCTAACTACACAGTACTATCTGGGCGTAAAATAAAGTTTAATAGTTAGGATGATATTTGATTAAAGAGACTTTGCTTTTCTGTGCATCAAATAATCACAAATTATATTGCCCTCGGCTAACCGCTTTTAATAAGTTGAACAATCTGTTCTTGATCTCTGGGTATAGGTTCTTCTTGTTCCTTTTGCTGTCATTGTAAAACGCGTCATATTTGATATAAGTTTCCATAAAAACCAAATTTTTCTGTCTAACAAAATGTAGCCTATGAAGTATCTAGAGGTAGAGAGGTGTGAAGATATGTTTCCACATGTTAGCGTCGTAATGCCCGTATATAATAGAGAAAAAGTAATATCATCTGCTATAGAAAGTATATTGAAACAGACATTTGAGAACTTTGAATTAATTATTATAGATGATGGGTCATCAGATTCAACAGTACAAATAATAAATAGTTTTAAGGATCCCAGAATTATTTTGATTCAACATAAGGAAAATAAGGGGGTTGCGGCAGCAAGAAACATGGGATATCGAACTGCAAAGGGGAGATTGATAGCAATAGCAGATTCAGATGATAT
The DNA here is from genome assembly GCA_014204635.1 of Sporosarcina luteola. Taxonomy (GTDB): domain Bacteria; phylum Bacillota; class Bacilli; order Bacillales_A; family Planococcaceae; genus Sporosarcina; species Sporosarcina luteola_A. Next base: position 433,661 of record JACHLS010000002.1, read on the forward strand.
AAATCATGAGGATCGCTTATTGAAGCAAGTAGAGTACTTGGAGACACATCATGACGTAGATGTAGTAAGTTGTTGGTGTCAAAGCTTTGGTGATGGAATTGAAAAGGTAATATATAAATGTGACGAAACTGATGAAAAAATCAGGGCTGGATGGATATTTAATTCTAATGTTACATCTTTTATGATGTTCAGAAGACTAAAGCTAAAAGGACAAAATTTAATATTTCATAACGATACATACGTTGCTGCAGTGGATTATCAATGGTACACAGCTTTACCTAAATCAATTCGCATAGCTTGCGTGCAGGAAGTTCTTTATTATTATAGACGACATAAGAAGCAAATTAGTACTGATGGCTACAGCATACAACAATCATATGCAGATCAAATTAGGTTAGAACAGTTAAAACTAATAGGGCTAGAGCCTTCAAAGGATGAATTTAGTGTTCATCATATTTTAATCGAGGAACAGAGTAATTTTGATATAGATGAAAAAACATGGAATGATATAATTAAATGGTGTGAAAAGATAAAAAAAGCAAACGACAGTAAGATGCATTTTAGTCAACAATACTTAGATGAAATACTTTCTAGGAAATTAAGGAATCTTTTTATCAATGCACCTTTCTTTAACTCTAAAATATATAATATGTTGCATCAATCGTTGTTTAATGTGGAAATATATGATAATAGTTTTAACTATAATCCGGAAAAGGTCAAGTTGATTTCCAGGGAAATGAATGAAAAAAAAATTATAATTTTTGGTGCAAAGTATATGGCATACAAAATATTGAAAGCTTTGGAACTTGGGGGTATTAATATAGAGTGCTTCGTAGATAACAATTCTATGAATAGAGGGGAAAATATTGAACAGTATATGATAAATTCTCCAAAAGACGTTAAATTTTCAGATAAAATTGTTGTTGTCTCTGTATTATCTGAAAGCCGTTATAAAATAAAAGAGCAACTATTACAAATGGGAGTTCCAAACAAAAGTATTTATTTAATTGATGATTTACGTTAAAAGGTAAACCGAAATATAAGACTGTTACTTTCTGAAAACACCAATAAATAAAAGAGTGAAATATTTTTAGGAATTAACTTATGATTAAAAATTAATTTTATGATTTTCATAGGAATAAAACTGTTCAAATTTATTTAGTAGTTTAAAACAATACATGATTATTTCATTATGGATGTAAAAGTTGCGAATGCATGATTTTTCATCTAGATAGCCGGATGTATAAAAGATTCAGTGTGTCTTATAATTAAATAAAGGAAGAACTGATATCGATAAAACATTGTAAAATACACAGGAGGTTATGATGACTAAATTAAGTGTACTTACTACGATTTTTAATGGAGAAAAGTATTTGAAAGATATGTTCGAAAGTGTATTTTCTCAAACTTTTTCAGATTTCGAATGGATAATTGTTGATGATGGATCGACGGACAATACATGGAAAAAACTGAAGAAGTATCAAAAATTTGATGAGCGGATTAGACTTTATAAGTTGGATACCAATAAAGGGGTCGGGTATGCCAATCGGTTTGCTTTGTCCTTAGCTCAAGGTGAGTATATTGCTAAGGTAGATGTGGATGATATTAGTAAACCAAAAAGGTTTGAAAAACAAGTTGATGTTTTGAATGCTCAGCCTGATATAGATGTGGTGGATTCATATGTGGAATATTTTGCAGCCGATTTTGATAGTGAAATTTCACCGAGATTTTGTTCAATGAAAAATTATTACGATAATAAGGTTAATAAACCCTGGTCTAGCGAAGAAATAGCGGAAAATCTGTACTGGCACTGTGCAGTTGTTAATGGGGCTATGATGGGGAGAAGAAAAAGTATAGAGTTTGTTGGATATTCTGCTAAGACAAAGTTGGCGGAGGACTATCTTCTTTTTTATAAGATGAACATATCGGGAATGAAATTCTATAAAATACGTGAAAACTTGGTTAGAATTAGAATTTCTAATGAATCTTTGACGGCGAGACAATTTCATTTAATTAGTGAAGCTAATCTTAATGTCAAACGATTTGGATTGGAAAGCTTTTTAAAATCAGATAATAGACCAATTGTTATTTGGGGGGCTGGAAAAAAGGGAAAAGACACGTTACTTTATATAAAAAAAGAATTTGATATAGAGCCGGTTCTTTTTTTTGATTCAGATAAAAAAAAGGAAGGAAGCTATATTTCGGGAATTGAAATTGTTGCTCCTAGAAATATAGAAAAATACAAAATTTTAGTGGAATCTTCGTATGGTCAGGAAGAGATTATCGTTTATTTAAAAAAGTATAACTGTAAACCTTTATTAGATTACTATGTAGCAACTGAATAGTATTTAAATAATGATTTTTTAAAAAGACTAAGTATATAACAATAGAGACAAGTTTTCGCAAATCAACTGTAGAATGTGGTTAATTGTATGATTTTTTTTATATCCACATAGCGAAATGCATAATTTGAGATTAGAAGGTATAAGGGAGTTTGTATACCTGATTTAGAAGGCAGAAGTGCAAAGGGATGAGAATGTTGAAATTGAAGAAGGAACAACTAAAAGTGTCAGTAATTATCACAAATTATAATTATGCACAATATGTTCGCGAGGCAATTGAGTCAGTTTTAAATCAAAGCTATCAAAACTTTGAAATCATTGTTGTAGACGACGGTTCAACTGACGAATCTGCCACTGTCTTGAGAAATTATGAAGAGAGCTATGCTGATAAAATTACTGTCATATCCCAAAAGAATGGCGGTCAAGCCTCAGCTTTTAATACGGGTTTTGAAAAGGCTACAGGGGATATTGTTGCTTTTTTAGATGCGGATGATTATTGGTATGAAAATAAGTTGTCAACAATCGTTAAGTATCATGAAAAGTATGATGGAATTCAGCACAATCTGTTAATTAATAATGAAATTCCTTTTGTTTTATTGGAGGATCAGGTTGGAAAGCAACGGAGGTTGTTGGAGGAATATGGATTTTTTGGAACGATCCCAACCTCAGGATTATCCTTTACATATGAAAAGCTGAAAAAGGTATTTCCTATACCGACCGAATATAAAATATGTGCGGATTTGTATATGAAAATGTTCTTTTTAAATGAAGGGAACGAAATATTTTCTTTGAACGGAGCCTTTGCAAACTATCGACACCACGACAATAATTTATGGTTTAACAATCAAAGTTTAACGATTTCTTATAATGAAATTACATTAAACTATATCAACAAAAATAGATACAGGAAAAACAAGAAAATGATATATAGAATTAATCCCGCAAAGATGTATACAAAAGCGGGACTTGATTTACGAAAAATTAATGATAGTACGACGAGAATCGGCATATACGGCATGGGAGCAATTGCGCAAGAATTATATTTAGAATTAATAGCTAAGGATTATTCAGTTACCTTTTTTACAGACAGCGGAACAGAATCAGAAGGGACAACTTTTAATGGACTGCCTGTTATACCTTTTCGTCTCGTAGCTGCACGAGCAGAAGATTACGATTTACTTATAATCGCCAGTTCAGCGCAAACTGAAATTATTGCGGAGTTAAAGAAAAAAGGTTTTCCGAAAGATAAATATATTGGATTGTATCTATAATGAAGAAGGGAGGGAAGCTGTTATAGAGACTCTTGTTTCGGTTGTATTGACGAATTACAATTACAACCAATATTTACATGAAGCGATAGATTCAGTCTTAAACCAGACATATGAAAATTTTGAATTGGTTATTGTTGACGATGGTTCGACAGATGACTCTAAAGAAATTATTCAATCTTATTATCTGAAATACCCCAATAAGATTAAAGTTATTTTTAAAGAAAATGGTGGGCAAGGATCGGCTTTTAATGCTGGAATTGAAAATGCTAACGGAGAGATTATCGCCTTTTTAGATGCAGATGATTTTTGGTATCCTAGAAAGTTGGAAGTAATTGTACCTTATCATCTGAAGTATAAAGGCGTACAGCATAATCTATTGATTAACGGTAAATACAAATACGTTTTCCTAAGAGACGGTACGAATACGAGAAATGCATTCTTAAATGATGGATTTACAGGAACAATTCCTACATCAGGACTTTCCTACAGTAGGGATGAGTTAAGAAAAAATATATTACCAGTACCAGAGGAAGACTATATAATCTGTTCAGATGCTTATATAAGATCCCAATTCCTAATACACAATGATATCTTTAGCATTGATCAAGCTTTAGGCTATTACCGAGCACATTCAACCAATCAATTTTTCAATAATAAAAACCGCCATTTAAATACTGTGTTACAAGCAACAAATGATGCGTTAAAAAAGTATAATGAGCAGTATGGTTGTGAATTGCCTTTGCATGAAGATCATGTGCTAATCTATACGCAACGTATGTATAACTCATTACAAGTTAGTCCTAATGACAAGAGGAACTATGTTATTTATGGCACAGGGTATGCAGGAAATTATTATTACGAGCAGTTGAAAGAATCTGGGCAAATTGTTGCGTTTGTCAGTACCTTCCCGAATAATGATAGTTTTAATGGGCTTCCGTTGTGGGATATTGAAAAGTTGAAAGAATACAGAAATAAATACAGTTTTATTTTAATTGCGAGCCAACAAATGGCCGAAATATACGAAACTCTGCTAGAGCATGGAATCGAAGAATCAAAAATTATTCATCCGCGAATGTAGGGAGATGATTAGTTGGAGGAAATTATCGTTTTTGGGGCAAGTATTGGTGGCTTGAATTACATGAAAAATCAGACGACGTATAAGGTGTTAGCTGTTGCGGATAATGATCAGAAGAAACAAGGTATGGACATTGCGGATGGTATTTATGTAATATTGCCGTCAGATATTAAAAATTATAATTATGATCGTATTGTGGTTGCGAGTATGTACATAGAGGGCATAACGGAACAGTTAGTGCATGAACTTAACGTGAAGCCGGAATGTATTGAATATGCCCCCAAGCGATTGATGAAAACTTTGGTATCTAGCTTTGAAGATCAAGAGACGGTAAAGTTTGCAAAAAAAGTATTATTTGGGCTTGCTCATTTTTTAGATGAAAAAAACTATACATATTATTTGAACTTCGGCACGCTTCTTGGCATTGTGAGAGAAGGAAGACTTTTGCCGTGGGATGATGATATTGATATTACGGTACTTGCAAAAGATATAACTGATTATGCGTTTCGTGCAGAAATTCAGCATTTTTTTAAGCAGTATGCAATAGATGCTGTATTCCACATGAAAGTATCCGATGAGGAATTGGTTGGCATAGACATTGACTTGGAAAGTGAAATAGTATTACCATTCACAATTTCTATTGATTTAGCAAGAGTGAAAGGTGAATATATACATCTTCCGATTGATAAAATACCGTCTCAGTATTTCGAACAAAAAGATACAATATATTTAGACGGCGTTCCATTATTCGCTCCTTATCCTAGCAAACAATACTTAACGTATGTATATAATGATTGGGAAACAGTTAAGAAGAACGTTTCTTTTATGGATAATACAACAACGTATAATGAGCCTGGCAATATGAAGATTCATACAGTAGATTGAGGTGAGATGTATTGGTATCCTTTATTTTATTAGCTGCAGGAAAAGGTTCCAGAGTAGAACAAAAGATGCCAAAGCAATATGTATCAATCGCGGGTAAACCTTTACTTTTACATGTATTGGACAAGCTCACCAAAATACAAGAAATCGATCAATTAATTATTTGCTGTGAGTTAGAGTATTCGGGGCTGATTGATACTATGATAGCGAATCATTATCCAGGGTTGGCATATGAACTCATTGAAGGTGGAGCGACCCGACAACAATCTGTTTGGCATGGTCTGCAAGTTTGTAAAAACGAAACCGTGGTAATTCATGAAGCGGCACGGCCATTCGTGAGAACTAAAGATTTTTTGAGATTGATTCAAGATGAAATGCCCAATGTTATTTACGGTGCTGACATTCCTTTTACGGTATTAAAAGGTAAAGAGTTTGTTGAAGATGTTTTGAAACGAGATGAACTTGTAAATGTACAATTGCCACAGAAGTTTGTAACGAGTAGATTAAAAGAAGCCTATAAGAAAGCGTTAGCTAATAAACAAGAGTTTACAGAGGATGCGGGGCTTTTCTATACATATTGTGAAGCTGAGAAAATTAAGGTACTTAAAGGTTTACAATATAATATAAAAGTGACCTATCCGATTGATTTTTTAGTTGGTGAAGTGATCTATAGAGAATATATTGTCGGACGGGAGGAATAACGAATGACCACCGTCATCATCACGGGTGCCAGCCGGGGGATTGGAAGAGCTACTGCAGTCAAGTTAAGCCATTGCTCGCAAGTTGACAATATGGTACTGATCGCGACAAATTATGATGGGTTACTCGAGACACAGCGGCAAATGTCGAGCGGAGTACATAGTGAATTAATTGTCTTCGATCTATCTCAGTTGTGGAATATTGATCAAATGGTACAGTCGATTTATGATAAGTACGGTTCTATAGATTGGTTGTTAAATATTGCTGGTTACGCCGATCCTCAACTGCTACTTGACACAACAATTGATAATTTATCCCAAACATTTACAGTTAATTTCTTCTCGATGGCAATTCTCACAAAAGCAGTTGTGAAGTTTATGAAGTTGAATGAGCAATCCCAAATTGTTAATGTCGCTTCGACTGCCGGATCTACACCGCGTCCCGGTTGGTCAGCTTATGCCGCGTCAAAAGCGGCCGTTATTAATTTTTCCGAAACGTTGTCTGAAGAATTGGCTGAATATCATATTGCAGTTTATTGTGTTTCCCCAGGAAGAACTGCGACAGACTTAAGGAAACGGCTTGCCCCTGAAGAAGATCCAACAACGATTATGCAGCCGGAAGATGTAGCATACACAATTTATACACTGTTAACCGATGAAACACAATGTTTAGCAGGACAAGATTTAATCGTTCGCAATAAAAAAATGTAATTTAAAAGTTTTGATATTTAGGTTATTTGAATGGAGAATAGAAATGAACAATCAAAAACTACAATCTGTTTTCACCGAAGCACTAGGCATTGATGCATCTCAAGTGGTAGACGACCTAACATACAACTCGATACCGGAATGGGACTCAATTGCACATATGGCGTTAGTAGCGGAGATTGATGACCAATTCGATATCATGCTTGACACGGACGATGTGCTTGACATGAGTTCCTACGCAAAGGCAAAGGAAATATTATCAAAATACGATATCGAGTTTGAATAGGGGCCGCATCATGCTAACGGATAAAGTGATTCTTGTAACAGGTGCTACTCGCGGTATCGGAGAAGCAACAGCAATCAAACTGGCAGCGTATGGTGCGCGTATCGTTTTGCATGGGCGTAACGCTGATGATTTGGCAGAAACCATTCAACACGTTCAATCGCTTGGCGGTGAACCGTTTGTTGTGGAATATGATATGACCGATGAAGCCGGAATGAAGAAGGCTGCAATGGCGATTCGAAAGGAATTTGGCAAGCTTGATGGCCTTGTCAATAACGCAGGCATGATGCATGAAGGTTTGCTTGGGATGGTGAAAACGGAAACCATTCAGCAAATGATGGATGTGAATGTGACTTCTCTGTTACTGCAAATGCAGTACGCAGCAAAGTTGATGGGGAAAATTGATTCTAGTTCTATCGTCAATATGAGTTCAATTATTGGATTGCACGGTGCAGAAGGAAGTGCTGCTTACGGGGCTAGTAAAGCGGCGGTTGTCGGTTTGACAAAGTCTGCGGCCAAGGAGTGGGCGGCTAAAGGCATTCGCGTCAATGCTGTGGCGCCCGGATTTATCGATACAGATTTGACGGCACATTACAAAGGTGAACGGAAGGAAGCTGTGCTGCAGACGATTAAAATGAATCGTTTTGGAGGAGCGGAAGAAGTGGCCAATGTGATTGCTTTTTTATTATCCGATTTGGCTTCATATGTAACAGGACAAGTGATTGGTGTGGATGGAGGCATGGTGATATAACCATGTCTTTTTTGTTATAGTAAATGGAGGAAAGGTGTGAGTACCGTGTTTTATGAGAACTGGAATTTAGGCGATCGTCCGGCTGTGGTGACACTAGAGCGAACGTATACATATGAAGAATTGAATACAGATATAGAAGTATTCGGCAAAAAGTTGCAATCAGGAGAAAAAGAGTTGGTTGTTCTTCTTTGCACACATACGTATGAATTACTAGTCGCTTATTTAGCGGCACTTCGAGCAGGACATGCGGTCATGTTAGTAAGTGGGGATTTAGATATAGATTTGTTAACGACCATTATGGAAAGGTATCAACCGAAGTGGATTATTGGATCTCGAAAGCTAGCCGGCTATGAACAAGTGGAAGTGTCTGTATGGAGGAAAAGCAGCTCGAAAACACTGATGATTCATCCCAAATTAGCAGTTTTATTAAGCACCTCTGGAACGACAGGCAGTCAGAAATTTGTTCGGTTATCTTATGAAAATCTTCAATCGAATGCCGTTTCGATTGTCAGTTACTTGCGGCTGGATGAACAACAACGTGGACTAGCGAATTTACCATTGTCGTATTCATATGGCCTGTCCATTGTTAATAGTCATTTGGAAGCAGGAGCAACGATTTTATTGACGGATGAAAGTGTGATGGCCAAGTCATTTTGGGTATTTTTGAACGAACAGCGGGCGACTTCGTTTGGTGGTGTACCTTTCACATACCAAATGCTGCAACGCATCGGGTTTTTGAAAATGAATTTGCCATATTTGCAGATGTTCACACAAGCAGGCGGTCGATTAGATGACCGATTAGTAAAGTTGTTTGGAGAATATGCGGAGGACCAAGGGAAACAGTTTTTTGTTATGTATGGTCAGACGGAAGCAGCGCCACGAATGTCGTATATTCCTCCAAATCGTCTGCTGGAGAAGGAGAGTTCAATAGGAATAGCTATTCCGGGGGGGACCTTTTGTCTCGATCCTAATACAAGCGAACTGATTTACAAAGGGCCGAATGTCATGATGGGGTATGCGGAATCACTAGAGGATTTGGCAAAAGGCGATGAAATGAATGGTGTGTTGCCTACGGGTGATTTGGCAACGGTGGACGACGATGGATTTTATTCTATCACGGGTCGTTTGAAAAGATTTGTGAAATTATTTGGTTTACGTGTCAATTTGGATGAAGTAGAGAGAAAACTGGAGCAGGAGCTTCAAAATGCCGTCGCATGTACAGGCAGTGATGACCGCATGATTGTGGTGGTGGAATCAGAGCCATCAGCAACGATTGCGAAAGCTTATTTGGAATCCGCCTATCAGCTACATAAATCCTCCTTTCGTATACTTGTCGAAGAAATTCCACGGCTGAGCAATGGAAAGATGGATTACCAGGCAATAAAGGATGGTTTAGTATGATGTATCCATATGATTTAGCGAAACAAGAAAAAGAGCAGTTTCTAATCCAACAACTGAATGATGTAACGCTCCACCATCTTGAATGTTGTTCGGATTATCATGCAATGATTGAAAAAAGCGGAGGGGTTATACAGACACAGTCGTTGAATGAATTACCGTTCCTTCCGGTCCAACTATTTAAAATGATGGATTTATTATCTGTACCACGTGAAGAAGTTGTGAAAGTACTGACTTCAAGTGGTACAACGGGGCAGCAAGTGTCGAAGATTTATTTAGATCAAGAAACGGCAGCTAGTCAGACACGTGCACTTGTGGAAGTGATGAAACCAGTTTTAGGCCGGCAACGACTGCCGATGATTATTTTGGATACCAAGTCGGTATTGAAAGATCGAAATTCATTTAGCGCACGTGGGGCTGGAATCTTAGGATTTTCTAATTTTGGACGGAAACATTTTTATGCACTGAATGATGATATGACGGTTGATTGGGATGGATTGCATCGGTATTTGAAAGAGCATCTTGGGACTACGATTATATTGTTCGGTTTTACTTTTATGGTATGGAAATATTTTTATCAAGAAGCTGTAAAAAATAATATTCAACTGAAAATAGGTGAAAGTGTTTTAATTCATGGTGGCGGGTGGAAGAAGCTTCAGGATGAGGCTGTAGATGCCGATATATTTAAAAGAGAGTTAAAAAAACAGTTTGGAATTCAGCGTGTTCATAATTATTATGGAATGGTTGAGCAGGTCGGTTCCATCTTTGTGGAGTGTGAGCAGGGGCATCTACATACGCCGAATTATGCAGACGTACTGATTCGTGATGCGATTACGTTTGAACCACTAGCTAATGGAGAGCAAGGGTTGATTCAAGTGATGAGTGTTTTGCCAAAAAGTTATCCGGGACATAGTTTGTTGACTGAAGATCTAGGTACTATTCTAGGTGAGGATGATTGTCCTTGCGGCTGGATGGGGAAATATTTTTCTGTGGCTGGACGGATCCCAAAAGCTGAACTGCGTGGATGCAGTGATACGTTTGCGTATGACAGGAAAGGAGCGAATGGCTGATGCGTTTATTTTGGCCAGAAACGGAGGATTGGCGCCAAGCTGTTGTTGATTTACAACAAAAAGAGACGCTCACTCCTTTTCATTCAGCAGTATTGTCATTTATTCAGTCTCTTTCGATGCGGCTTGTCCGTATGCGTGACTATCCAGAAGTTGTCGCGCTTGGCTACTGGCTGCGGAAAGCACATATTCATCAGATGAGAGAAGCATGGTTGGAGGAAACGAAAAATCGTTTTGTGAAATCCCGTGGTACGGTGTTCCATTTGGCACCGTCGAATGTTGATACAATTTTTATTTATTCTTGGATGCTGTCGCTGTTAGCGGGAAATCGGAATATCATTCGTGTTTCAGGGAAGGAAAAGTTGCAAACGAATGCGCTGCTTTCAGCAATCATTGATGTGTTACAAGATGCAGCACATACAATGATTGCTGAACGAACTATTATATTAACATATGATCATGATGAACAAGTGACGGCTTTTTTAAGTGGTGAATGCCATACGCGGGTTATATGGGGCGGAGATGATACGGTGAATGCCATTCGTCGTATTCCGCTTGCACCGCTTGCAAATGAACTCACATTTCCTGATAGGTTTTCGCTGGCTGTATTGAATGCTGAGGCGGTAGTACACGCGTCACCCGAAGAAAAAGAGTTGCTGCTGCAACATTTTTATAATGATTCATTCTGGTTTGATCAAATGGCTTGTTCTTCACCGAGGCTGGTTGTTTGGACGGGGCCGAATGAAATAATTGAGATGGCACAGACAGCGTTTTGGTCTTTGTTTGACCAAGTGATCCGAGCTAAAAAAGCAGATCTTATGTCAGCAATCCAAGTGCAGAAGCTTGCAACGGGTTTAGCGTTAGCCACGGATGTGCAAGCGAACGCATTCAAGCATGGAACCACATTTTCCAGAATAGCATTCGAACACATTCCAGCAGATATACGTGAACGACATTGTGGTGGAGGTTTGTTTTTTGAATGTAAGGCAAATGGCTTGCCGGAAGTAAGTACGATGATGGTAGATAAAGACCAGACACTGAGTTACTTTGGCTTTTCAAAAGAAGAGTTGGTTGAATTTGTAGAAATGATACCGACACGAGGCATTGATCGAATTGTGCCTGTGGGCCAGGCATTGGATTTTAATGGCGTTTGGGATGGGCAAAGTTTCTTGCAGTCTTTTACGAGGGAAGTTGTGATTTTGTGATGGAATGGGTACAGATTCAAGAAGAACATTTACAGCTGATTTTAGATTGGCGGACAAGTGAAGTTGTGACACGCTATATGTATACGGATATTCCATATAGCCTGGACAATCAGCGGAAATGGCTGGATGCGATCCGGCAGGACAAACATGGATACTATTGGGTAATTTCTTATCGGGAAGAGCTGATCGGGTTCATTTCCATTACGGCAATCGATTGGAAAAGCAAACGGGGATTTTGGAATTTTTATATTGGAAATATGAACTATACGATGTTGGCTGGGTTTTTAGGCGCCTATATGTACAATTATGCATTTAATGAGCTTAGTCTAAAGAAACTAATGGGTGAAGTGATGGATATCAATGAAGGTGTCCGAAAACTGCATATAAAACAAGGTGCTCGTGAAGTCGGAAAAATGGAGCAACATATTTTGAAAAATGGGCAATGGCATGATGTGTTTCTATTTGAAATGACGAAAGAACGATGGGAAGAAGTAGGCCAGAAATACAAAAAATATGTGGCGGATGTGACTTTATGAAAACAATTGTAATCATTCAAGCCCGTATGGGATCATCCCGCCTGCCAGGTAAAATATTGAAGCCTCTGGGCGAGGTAGATGTATTAACCTATGTGACGTCACGTTGCAAGGAGATTCAAGGTGTTTGTGAGGTCATTGTAGCAACGTCGCTACTGCAGCAGGATGATGCAGTGGAGCAATGGTGTGTGGACAATGGAATTACTTGTTTCCGTGGTTCTGAAGAGGATGTATTGGACCGTTATGTGCAGTGTGCGAAGCAATATGAGCCTGATTATGTGATGCGTGTAACGTCGGACTGCCCGTTTGTCGATTATGAGATGGCGAATGCAATCTTGGCGTTAATGGAACGAGAGCGTGTTGATATTGTCGATGTAGTAGGAGGTTTGCCACGAGGGCTTACGGTGGAACTTATTTCGTACGAAGCTCTTCTTTTTATTGATAAAAACGGCCAGGAGAACAGACATCGCGAGCACGTGACATATTATGCCTATGAGTATCGGGAACAGTTTAAGAGAGTTTCCTATGATGTACCGTCAAATCGGCTGCATCCTGAATTTCGAATCACACTTGATACAGAAGAAGATTATGCTCTCTGCAAGGCAGTTGCCAGTCATTTCAATAATCCACTTGTATCGAGTGCAGACGTCATTCAATTTTTGATTGGGCATCCCGATGTGGCGAAGTTGAATGCACATATTGAACAGAAGCCGGTGGTTTGATATGAAAGTATTGATTCGTACGGATGCTTCAGTTGAAATAGGCAGTGGACATGTCATGCGATGTTTGACGGTTGCAGAAGCACTGCGGGAACGAGGATGCCGTGTGGTATTCATGATGAAGGCGCTGCCGGGGGATTTGATAGAATATGTCCGCTCTATAGGTTTTGAAGTCATCTCCGATTTTCAGCCGGCTGATCTGTGCATCATTGATCATTACACGATTGATGAGCGATGGGAGCGATCGATTCGTCCATTTGTGGACAAAATTGTAGTCATTGATGATTTAGCGAATCGACGACATGATTGCGATATGTTGTTGGATCAAAACATCGTGCCTGATTTTAAAATTCGTTACAATGCGCTAGTGCCAGGGCATTGTGTGAAATTGTTGGGACCAGCGAATCTCATCATGCGAAATGAGTTTGTGAGTGCACGACAACAAATGAGTAAACGACGAGCTCATGTCCAGCGATTGCTTCTATTTATGGGAGGTACCGACCCAACGAACGAAACGATGAAAGTATTGAGTGCCTTGCAAAAGACAACTACAAAGTTTGCATATGTCGATGTAATAGTTGGTAGTGGCAATCCGAAGCGAGTGGAGATTGAAAAGATTTGTAACAAGGAGAAATTTCATTTTCATTGCCAAATTGATTATATGGCATCATTGATGGCGCAAGCAGATTTTGCAATCGGAGCTGGCGGGAGTGCGACGTGGGAGCGCTGTTATGTTGGATTACCATCTTCGAGTACAATTGTCGCAGCGAATCAGGTTGTGTCTACTGAAACAGCTGCCTCTCTAGGAGCTGTTTGGAATATGGGGTGGCACGAGAAGGTAACGGTTGAAACATATCTCCAATTATTATCTGACTTGCCAAATCATCAGAAAGAATTGCGAGAGATGAGCGAAAATGGGATAAAGTTGACGGAAAGTCCAGATGGTCCGAATCCATGGATTGAAAAAATAATGGAGTTGATGGAAAAATGAAAATTGGGAATCGGAATATTGGGAAGAGCGAAAAGCCGTTTATTATCGCAGAGATGTCCGGAAATCATAATCATTCCCTGGAGCGAGCATTGAAAATAGTCGATTTGGCTGCTGAAGCCGGCGCCGATGCAGTGAAGTTGCAAACGTACACGCCAGATACGATGACACTTGATATACATACAGGAGAATTTTTTATTGAAAGTGACACAAATCTATGGAAAGGGCAGTCGTTGTACAATTTGTATAAAGAGGCATATACACCATGGGAGTGGCATGAGACGATTTTTAATCGTTGTAAGAAGCATGGAATACTAGGTTTCAGTTCACCATTCGATGAAACGGCAGTTGATTTCCTAGAAGCACTAGATGTGCCTGCCTATAAAATCGCATCATTCGAAAATGTGGATATTCCACTGATTAAAAAAGTAGCTGCGACAGGAAAACCGGTTATTATTTCGACCGGGATGGCGTCAGTTGCAGAAATTGAAGAGGCTGTACAAGCAGTTCGTTCACAAGGCAATGATCAGCTGGTGTTATTAAAATGCACAAGTACGTATCCAGCAACACCTGAAAACTCGAATATCGCGACAATTCCACATATGCGAGAATTGTTTGGAACGGAAGTAGGGTTATCGGATCATACGATGGGTGTTGGAACTGCGATAGCGGCCGTGACACTTGGTGCGACAGTCATTGAAAAGCATTTTACGACATCTCGGGCCGAAGGGGGCGTAGATGCTGCGTTTTCTATGGAACCTCATGAGCTAAAGCTGTTAGTTGAAGAGACAGAACGAGCTTGGAGTAGCTTGGGGACTGTAAAATATGGTCCAACAGATGCGGAAAAACCGTCATTGGACCATCGGCGTTCGCTTTATATTGGTGCGGATTTGAAAGCGGGAGATGTGTTGACGAAGGACAATATACGGGTTATTCGTCCAGGACACGGGCTTGCTCCGAAGCATTTGGAGCTAGTAATGGGGAAAACACTTAAAGAAGATGCAGCTAAAGGAACGCCACTGAGTTGGGATCAACTCCTATGAAAAAAAGAAGTACATTCCTGTCCTATGGTAAACAATCCGTCGACGAGGATGATATTCAAGTTGTGGTAGAAACTTTACGGTCGCCCTATTTAACGCAGGGACCGAAAGTGGAAGAGTTCGAACAGGCAGTAGCGGAATATGTGGGTGCTAACTATGCGGTTGCTTTTACAAATGGAACGGCTGCCTTGCATGGTGCCTGTTTTGCTGCTGGTATCGGTTTCGAAGATGAAGTGATTACTACACCCATTACGTTTGCAGCGACTTCGAACGCCGTCTTGTATTGTGGCGGGACCCCAGTTTTTGCGGACATTGATGCGGGGACATATAATCTTGACCCCACCGAAGTGGAAAAGCGGATCACGGCTAAGACAAAAGCGATTATACCGGTTGATTTTACCGGACAGCCAGTCAATTTGGATGCAATGCTGAAAATCGCTGAAGAACATAACCTAATCGTGATTGAGGATGGGGCACATTCACTTGGAGCAACTTATAAAGGAAGGAAAGTTGGCTCGCAGGCGCATATGACCATGTTTAGCTTTCACCCGGTAAAGCCAATTACGACCGGAGAAGGCGGAATCATCACAACTAATTGCGAAGTGTTCTATGAGAAATTGAAGCTGTTCAGAAGCCATGGAATAAGCAAGACACCTTACTCTGTAGAACAAGGTGACTGGTATTACGAAATGACCGAGCTTGGGTTTAACTACCGGATGACAGATCTACAATCTGCTTTAGGGTTATCCCAAATGGATAAAATTGAAGGATTCCTTACAAGACGCCGTGAGATCGCCGCCTTGTATACCAAAAAGTTGGTAGGGTTTCCCGGTATTATCTTGCCTGAACAATTGGCAGGAACGGATTCTGGCTGGCATTTATATATGATTCAGTTGGATAGCGGGATAATAGGAAAATCACGTAAGCAGATTTTCGAAGAAATGCGGGCATTGAATATTGGCGTTCATGTTCACTATATACCGGTGTATTGGCATCCTTATTATCAAGAGCTAGGGTACGAAAAGGGATTATGTCCAAAGGCGGAAAATTGGTATGAACAAGCTTTGACGTTGCCAATCTATCCGGGGATGACGGATGAGGATGTATTGTATGTCGTTGATGCCATCAAGCAAGTGTGCGATAGAGATTCAATTGCATAGATTTGCAGTTAATAGTCCATGTTATCATGATTGTTTCATTGAATTGAAAGCGAAAGGAAATTAATCTAATGAAGCCACTCAGTTTAGATACTAGTCTACTTCTTAATTATATACAACCTAGTGAAATGGATGGATATAGAAACCAAGTAGAAGTAATCCATCAGCATTTGAAAAGAAAAGAGGGAGTAGCTGCACGTTTTCTGGGTTGGCATGATTATCCTTTCAAAGATCATGTTGAAATGGTGCAATCGATTGAACAAATAGCGACAGAAATCCGCCTGCGGGCTGATATTTTAGTTGTCATTGGTGTAGGAGGCTCATTTCTCGGTGCGCGGGCTGTGCAAACTGCATTAACTCCTTATTTCGGTTTACATGAAAATGGCATTGAAGTGGTCTATTGTGGCCAAAATATGAGCGGCGCTTATTTGAGCCAGCTTCTTCGCTATTTAGAAGATAAAAGAGTCTATATCAATGTCATCTCGAAATCGGGAAGTACAATGGAACCGGCTCTTGCCTTTCGTGTTCTTCGTAATTATATGCAAGAACGATATGGCTTTGAGTCGAAACAGAGGATCATTGTGACGACAGACGCTGCAAAAGGTATATTGAAAGAACTTGCGGATGAAGAAGGTTATCGCACATTTGTGATCAATGATGATATTGGCGGTCGGTATTCCGTTTTGACGCCTGTTGGACTTTTACCGATTGCGGTCGCGGGAAATGATATTGCGGCAATTCTAGCAGGTGCCAGGGCAGCAGCAGAAGATTTGCAAGATGGTAAACTAGAAAAAAATAACGCTTATCAATATGCGGTTATCCGCCAACTTCTTCATCAAAAAGGTTATGAAATTGAAATGCTCGCTTCCTTTGAGCCGGGCTTATCTTATTTTCATGAATGGTGGAAACAACTCTTTGGAGAAAGTGAGGGAAAGGAGCAAAAAGGTATTTTTCCTGCTGCTGTTTCCTTTTCAACAGATCTCCATTCGGTCGGTCAATATATACAAGATGGACAACGAATTCTATTTGAAACTCTGGTCCATTTTAATAAAATTACGGATGATTTAACGATTCCATTTGATCCGTCAGATTGTGATGGGTTGAATTTTTTAATTGATAAAACGTTTAATAACATCAACTGTATTTCAAAAGATGGGACGGCTTTAGCGCATACTGAAGGCGGAGTACCTGTTATCAAAATCGAATTGGAAAAGCTGGATGAATTTCATATCGGTTACTTGATCTATTTTTTTATGACAGCCTGTGCGATGAGTGCCTATCTATTCGGCGTCAATCCATTCGATCAACCAGGAGTGGAAGCATATAAAAATAAAATGTTGTCCCTTTTGAATAAGCAGAAAGTGGAGGAAAGCTATTGAGCAATTATCTTACGGTGTATAAGGAGTGGGCGACCTCTAATATGATGCTTCCCCATTTACAAGAAGAGCTATCCATAATAAGAGACGATCAAAAAGAAATAGAAGAACGATTTTACCAATACGTGACTTTTGGTACGGGTGGAATGCGTGGGTTACTCGGTGTTGGAACAAATCGTATCAATATTTTTACAATTCGCCGAGTAGCGGAAGGACTTGCCTTGTATATTCAATCGGTCGGCGAGGAAGCGGTACGACGAGGTGTGGTCATTGCTTATGATACCCGCCACTTTTCAAAGGAGTTTGCAATTGAAACGGCTAAAGTCCTTGGAGGATATGGAATTCGGTCTTACGTTTTTGAGGAAAGCCGACCGACTCCTGAACTTTCTTTCGCGGTTCGTTACTATAAAGCATTTGCCGGAGTTGTCATTACAGCGAGTCATAATCCAAAGGAATACAATGGCTTCAAGGTCTATGGGGAAGATGGAGGTCAGTTGACACCGACAGCAGCAAGCGAGATTACCCGTTTTATGGATAATAGGGAAAGTTTGTTTTCTATTAAACTAGCTGAAGTATCCGAACTGCTCCAATCAGGTACTATGACATATGTGTTAAGTGAGTTGGATAGTGCATATTACAAGCATTTATTGACACTTCAAGAAACGGAACAAACTGACAACGATTTAAAAATTGTCTTTACACCGTTGCATGGAGCTGGGCTTGTTCCGGTTGTTGAAGGGTTAAAAGCATATGGCTATCGTCATGTTTTCATGGTGAATGAACAAGCAATACAGGACCCCGACTTTCCGACAGTTTTGTACCCGAATCCAGAAGAGCGCGAAGCCTTTCAGTTGGCGATTGAACTGGGAGAAAGAAATGATGCAGATCTATTGATCGCGACAGATCCTGATGCAGATCGCCTTGGAATTGCAGTCAGGACGAACATTGGGTATCAATTAATATCTGGCAATCAGTTAGGCGCATTATTACTTCACTACATATTGAATGAGAAACATAAAAAAGGGACTTTGCCGAATAACGGCGTTGTATTGAAATCAATTGTAACTTCTGAAATGGGACGTGCGATTGCTGCAAGTTTTGGTGTTTCTACCATTGATACGCTGACAGGTTTCAAATATATTTCGGAGAAAATTGAAGAATTTCACGTCTCAGGTGAGTTCAAATTTTTATTTGGCTACGAAGAAAGTTATGGATATTTAATAGGCGATTTTGTAAGAGATAAGGACGCTGTACAGGCTGCTCTTTTGACAGCTGAAATGGCTGGTCATTATCATAAACAAGGCATTAGCCTTTATGAGAAGCTGATTGAGTTGTACAACCAATTTGGCTATTATAAGGAATCTTTACAGTCAATCACATTAATTGGTATTGAAGGAAAAGAAAAAATCGCCAATATTATGGCCACCTTTAGAGATGCTCCTCCAACAGTGATAGCTGGTTCACAGGTCATTGCTGTGGAGGATTATCTAACCGGCATTACACGGAAGGTAGACGGACAATCTTCGCAGTTAAATCTACCGAAAGAAAACGTGATTAAATTAGTGTTAGAAGATGGATCTTGGATCTGTATTCGTCCATCCGGTACTGAACCAAAATGTAAATTTTATTTCGCTGTATGCAGGGATTCAGAAAGAGAGTCAACACAACTTCTTGCAGAGCTGGAGAAGGAGATTATGGCTAGAGTCAATCAGAGAGAATAATTTTTTGGATAGGAAATGAATGATTGACCTCGTTCTAAGTATATTGTGAAGATTGACTGTTGCATACATAATCGGTGGCATAAGAATGGGTAAGATTATATACTATTTGTAATAACATGAACGGTATGCCACTAATGGCTGTGGAAAGGAGGGTTTGAAGGCATGGCTGACAATTTGAAGGTCAAATTAGAGGGGGAAAGCCTAGTAAATGGGCGGATTCCGGTTGATGTACTTGCAAAGGTATTAAAGTCTGTTCAATCTGCCATATATGCGATTGGCGAATATGAACAATCCGGGGGAAGTTCGATTCGACAACGCGGACCGGTTCCAAAGAAGATACGGGATTTATATACCCTTGAATTAATAAACACTGCAAAGGGATCATTTACTGCAGAACTTGACTTGCCGGCAGTAGTTCAAGATATGACTCAGACCAAAACTTTTTCCCTTTTTTATCGTGCTATGACCGCTGTCAGCTCATCAAACCACGAGCAGATGGTTGCGATATTGCCGGATCGAACACTTCGAGATCGTTTTGCCAAGTCTGTACTTGAAATGCTGCCATTGAATGATGAATATACAATCACTTTCGCGCAAGGCTCTAACAATTATTCAACTCCCCTTTCCGCTTCCGCTAAACCAGATATTAAACGGTTGTTGAGCAAACCTCTTGAAGAAGTTCGGGAAGTGGTAGGGAAAATTGTGGAGTTGAAAATTCTCGGTGACTCGTATATTGGCGTTTATCAAAACTCGAAAATTATAAAATGCTCTTCACCTGATATAGAAAACGAAGCCTTTCAATCCATAGGAAAAGAAGCGATCTTAAGAGGTGAAGCCCTTCTAAATCAAGATGGCACAATTAAAGAATTAGTAACAGTTCAAGATGTGTTTATAGCTGACCCTGGCAAGTTACCGATAGAAAGCTTCATTCGTAATGGGTATCAATATAAGATGTGTGAAGGATTTTTCGTGGAACTTGACTATATAAATGAGTATTGGGGAATCGAACACGAAGACCTTGGGATATTTATAAGCGAGAGCAGATTGAACGATGCTGTCGAGGCATTATATGTGGAAATTGAATTTCTTGTAAATGAATATATGAAAGCGACTGATGAAGAGTTAACGATTGATGCAATTGAATTGAAAAATATGTTAGGTAATTATGTGGAAAGTGTGGTGGCGATGTAATGGCGACAAGAAAAGTAAAAGATATCGAATCATCTTTAGGAAAAAAGGGATTTCGTTTAATTCAATCGCACCATCGCTTGTATGTATTATATGCTAACGGGAAGAAAACCTCTATTCGAACACGCCTAAGTCACGGTGCGAAAGAATATGATGATCACCTGCTTGGTCAGATGGCTAAGCAAGTGAAATTAACAAAAGAGAGACTGCTAGAGTT
Source organism: Sporosarcina luteola (assembly GCA_014204635.1). Lineage (GTDB taxonomy): Bacteria > Bacillota > Bacilli > Bacillales_A > Planococcaceae > Sporosarcina > Sporosarcina luteola_A. Next base: position 454,280 of record JACHLS010000002.1, read on the forward strand.
AATTGATTGCCCATTGAGTGAACAAGAGTATAAGGAACTTCTTATGAAGGCAGGCGACCTAAAATTATAATTGGACAAGTATTATATACAAGTTTACGAACATCCATTCAATAGAAGATGTCCGTAAGTCAATAGTCATCGATTTATGGGCACTTTTGTTTCCTTCTGCATGCTGCCAACTGCCTCTTCTTTCCTGCCAATAACCTTCGCAAGTGATATAGAATAGAAAAGTCCAAAATGGTCTAAAATAAAATACATATAAAAAAGCTTGAAAGAAGAATAATTTATTTCTCATATGAGAAGAACAAAATTCCAAAGGGATGTGTTTGGAATGGATTTTCAGGATCAATTTAATAAAGTGGTAGCAGAATGCGATGCCTTGCGAAGGGAAAATGATTTTTTAAAAAGAGTGATTCGGCATCAATTACACTCGACTCCGGTTACCAATCATTTTAATACTCCTGTTATCACTACAAACGAGTCCAGCATTTATGAAAAGATACAGCTTTTCAATAGTTTATTTAAAGGACAAACGGAGTTCTTTGCTAAACGCTGGGAATCGAAATCGGGCAAGTCTGGCTACTCACCTGTATGTACTAACGATTGGAAGCCTGGAGTTTGCCAGAAACCTAAGTTGAAATGTAGTGACTGCTCGGTCCGTAACCTCATTCGCTTAACCGATCAGGATATTTATGATCATCTATGCGGTAAGCAAACTGTCGGTCTGTATCCTTTATTGAGAGACAATTCCTGCTGGTTTATGGCAATTGATTTGGATAAGGGAACATGGCAGGAAGATGTTCTTGCGTTAACCGATGTCTGCAAAGCGGTCAATATGCCCCATTCAATAGAGCGCTCTCGTTCTGGAAACGGGGCGCATGTTTGGCTGTTTTTTCAAAACCAGATTCCTGCTGCAATAGCCCGAAGACTTGGGCAAGCTTTATTGGACAAAACGAATATTAGTCTGTCTTCCTTTGACCGGATGTTTCCGAATCAGGATGAGTTGCCTGCAAAAGGGTTTGGGAATCTCATTGCGTTGCCCTTGCAAGGACGAGCACGAAAGGAGAAGAATAGTCTGTTTGTCGATGATTCATTTCATCCGTATCCTGACCAATGGCTATATTTATCAACTGTAGGCAAGCTGGATAAAAAAGAAGTTGAACAACTTATCCATAAGTTAACTATTCCCGATATTGCAGCACAGGAGGGAATAAAAACTGAAGTAAGAGAGAATACAGTTGTCAGTAATGGAGGAGGAGTTCGGGCCCTTTGGAAGAATGGAATTCATATTGAAAAATCCTGCCTTTCGTCTTTATTGACAAAGCAACTAGAGGAAGCGACGTCATTTAGCAATCCGGAATACTATCGTCTGCAGGCAAAACGCTATTCAACCTACGGCGTGCCGAAGAGAATTGAATGTGCAGATCAAAATGATGTTCATCTGATCATGCCTCGTGGAAGTTTAGATCTTGTTAAAGAATCGATTGATTCATACGGGTTGGAGCTTCGTCTGGAAGACTTTCGCAATGAAGGGACCCCGATCCATGTTGGTTTCTGTGGAGAACTAAGGCTGCAACAGCAAGAAGCTGTTCACCAAATGATGAAGCATGAACATGGAGTAATATTGGCCGCTACGGGTTTTGGCAAAACGGTAACCGCGGCTGGGTTAATCGCCGAACGGAAAATTAACACGTTAATCATCGTACATCGAAAGCATCTGATGGATCAATGGATGGAGCAGTTATCGATATTTCTAGGTATAGAGAAAAGCGAAATTGGACAAATCGGGGCGGGAAAGCGAAGACCGACTGGTATCATTGATATTGCCATGATTCAATCCTTATCAAAGGAAGATGGCGTAGATTCGGTTGTTGCGCAATATGGCCAAGTGATAGTGGATGAATGCCATCACCTATCAGCCGTCAGTTTCGAACGCGTCATGAAGCAAATCCGAGCAAAATACGTTTATGGACTTACAGCAACTCTGAGCCGCAAGGATGGGCTGCATCCTATTATTACGATGCAATGCGGCCCGGTTATTTATAAAACGGATGCCAAAGTGCAAGCAAAAATACGCTCTTTTAATCATCGTGTCATTCAGCGAAACACCCGGTTTAAATCAAAAGCAGAGCACTATCTAGAAATTTGCAATAAATTAATTGAAGATCGAGCAAGGAATGAGCTGTTATTTAATGATGTGCTGCTTGAGTTGGAAGAGGGAAGGGCACCGATAATCCTGACGGAACGAGTCCAGCATGCTGAGGTACTGTATGATCAATTTAAGGGATTTGTTAAAAACATCATATTTTTGCATGGGAGTATGAAGAAAAAAGAACAGGAAAAGGAGCTTGATAAATTAAGGCTTCTCAGCGGCAAGGATGAGTTTCTAATCATCGCGACAGGTAAATATGTTGGCGAAGGTTTTGATTTCCCTCGTTTAGATACACTATTCCTTGCCATGCCGATTTCGTGGAAAGGGATTCTCCAGCAATATGTAGGACGTCTGCACCGCGATCATCCTGAAAAGATGGAAGTGCGGGTGTTTGATTATCTAGATCATTATGTTCCCATGTTAGTCAAAATGCATGAAAAACGTCAGAAGGGCTTTGCTTCCATGGGCTATATGACAGGAAATAGTGCGTCAGGTGAAGACGCGGAACAGATGCAGCTTTTTTAAAAAGAAAAATAAGCAAATGAGTATAGCCTCTCATTCACAAGTAAAAGCGGACAGCCAGGTTGGCCATCCGCTTTTAATTTCCTCTCTAATTCGCCTTTCGTATGCCTTTTCAATCTGACAACTGAAGACGAGTGTAACTAGTTTAAGGCGATGTAGTGTATTTTAGTAAATCTTAGGACTACTTATTATACATAATTATGTTGCGTATGGGTTGGAACGATTAGGCTTATCGTTATACCAAACCTCACCTCCTTTGTGAGGTTTATAAAAATGGTTATTCTTATGATAGAATGAATCATAATAGAGTGAAATGTGTCGATGAAAATCAAATGCAGCGTAAGATCTTCATCTAGAACAGTAAATAATACAAGAGGAGGGATGTAAATGAGCCAATCGATCCGTCAAGAAACCAGTTTACAAGCAATTCTTGAGTTGTCTGCTCAAGTAAAAGAAAACCGGGATGTGTTTAAGGCGGACATCGCTGACATGAAAACAGAGATTGTTTTATTAAAAATGGATGTAACTGCTTTAAAAGAAGATGTGAAAAGCATCAAGGGCTGGATGGCAAAGACGGATGAAAGACTTGAAACGATTGATGCGAAGATGGATGTGTTCGCGAAGGCTTGCTTGATGCGCAAGCAATGTTGTTAAGCTGAAAAAAGTACGTTGATATATAGTTAGTCTGATTGTAAGGTAATTTTGTCAGGTGACCGAATAAAAAAACAAAAAAGGAGAGTGTCATGACAAGACTGCCATTTGAACCGCCGACTGATTTTTATCACGATGACATGATGCCAATTGACGAACAAATTGTGAATTTGCTAAAGAAGCGAAAAGAATTGTCCGGCGGTGAGCCAGGTTTCCCGCCACTTACATTGATTCAGCAATGGTCCAAGCAATTTGTTCTGTACCCGGATTATTTGAACCATCTTTTCAGTCTGCTAATGGATGAGGAGACTTATCGTCCAATCCCAGAACCTGAGAAATTCAAAAAGCTTGTGCCTATAATGAAATCAGTGGAGTTGGGAGATGTCCAGTTCTCTGTTACGTTCATACGCCAGTATGAGAATTCGAGTGTTCTTTTGTTGCACATTGATTATGATGCGTCAAATGGTTCCTCTGAAGTGGATCTCTACCGTCACTACGCATTAACGCTTTCCATTGCACCTGACTATTATTGCCGGCAGACTAGAGGCAGTGGTTCAGATGGACATATAACGAATGTTTTCATTATAAGTCCTGCACTTCCAGATGACCTTTCCAGTTTGGCATTTGTGTTTAAAGGCTCGCTTGTCCCCGTCCGGGCCAATTCAGAAGTGATAGAGTTTGTCATTCGGCCTGGAGAGGAATAAACGCTCCCTATACTTTGGCGAATATAAAAAGGACCGAGGAATTAATGCACGAACCTGAAGTGCACACGAAAACCCGGGGAGGTTCGCACAAAATAGAGGTATGAATTCACATTTTTTAGTTGATATTTTACCGAGGTATTTACTTTTAACTTAATTTAGATAGTATATGTAGAATGTTGTATAATTGAAATACAAAATATTGCGTTCGCTCCCTGTTTAGGGGGCGTGGATTGAAATTCCCGAACAAAAGTGACATTTGATGATATTGATCGTCGCTCCCTGTTTAGAGGGATTAATACTTTGCCGGATGAGCAAAGTCGCCTCTCTTGGATAAGTAGCGTATGCGGAAGTCGAGTAAAAGGCTATGTAACTGGCTTTTTGTTATATTTTCTCCCTGTAAACGCAGCACGAAGTAATAAATGAACTGATTGACAAAGCTACTACCCCACTCTGTTTTTAGAAAAAAATGTGATGATCTGCTCGAAGCAATTCTGTCCAGGATCCGGGTAGCGAGGCAAGACGTTTCGTGGAATTGAAGGGAACCTTGGCAGAAGTGGGTAAGGCACTGGAATTAAAAGATGCTAGAGTATGCCTTCTGGAAATGGTAGAATGGATCATAATAGAGGGAAATGTCGACCCGTATCAAACGCAACTCATGAACTTCATATAGAGCAAAAAACTGTAGAGGAGGGGTGCAATTGAGTCAACCAATCAGTCAAGAAACCATTTTACAAGCCATTCTTGAGCTGTCCGCTCAAGTAAAGGGAAACAGGGATGAGTTAAAATCAGACATCGCTGAAATAAAGTCAGACATCGCTGAAATTAAAGCGGATATTGTAACGTTGAAAGCGGATGTGGAAACGTTGAAAGCAGACGTGGATAGCATCAAGGGATGGATGGCAAAAACAGATGAGAGACTTGAAACAATTGATGCGAAGATGGACGTGTTCACGAAAGGCTTGCTCGATACGCAGGCGGAAGTCGTCAAGCTGAAAAAAGTGCTCTGATGTCGTCACTGCGTTCAGTTTGACATTTGAAGTTCATGCAAAACATAAGTACAAGCCGTTTTCCGGGAAGAGTGTCTTGGAGAACGGCTTTTTGTATAGGGAGCTGTAATCTATAGGGGCAACGCTTGCTTGGTAACTTACTCCCTATAAAACCAGATGTTCTTAAAAAACCTTTTGTCTGCCTGCTGGCTGAATGTCCTCTCTACTCCCCTTGTATTTAACTGGATTAATTTATGAAGCATAACTTATACCGTGTCATCTGGCAAACTACTCACACTACATCTACAATGAAAAGTAGATTGGCAGTAAGGAGCATTCCTGTTAGAAGCTTTTCAGGGACTTGAATAGAAAAAGCCCTCTTGGTATGATGCGGGGTGTCAAATCTGCACGAATTGACCCCTAATTTAATACCAAGGAGGACTCATCATGAATTT